>CBDDOW010000006.1:1277500-2226857 GCA_965232175.1 Nitrospirales bacterium | reverse complement strand
GGCAGGCGTCCATTTTGGGCATCAAACCAATCGCTGGAACCCCAAAATGAAGCCGTATCTGTTCGGAGAAAAAAAACGGCGTCTATCTTATTGATCTGCAACAAACCGCCAAGCTTTTTCTCGACGCCTATCATTTTGTCCGGGATACCGTTGCCGCCGGGGAATCGGTCCTCTTCGTGGGCACCAAACGGCAGGCCGTGGACATCGTTGAAGAAGAAGCCACGCGGTGCGGCATGTTTTACGTCACCCAACGTTGGCTCGGGGGCATGCTCACGAATTACGAAACGATCAGAAAAAGCATCAGCCAACTCAAGAAACTCGAATCCGCTCAAACCGACGGCACCCATGAACGGTTGAAGAAAAAAGAAGTCCTGCTGATGGAAAAAGAGCGGGCCAAACTGGAGAAATATTTGAGCGGCATCAAGGCCATGGAACGGTTGCCCGGGTGCATCTACGTCCTTGATACCCGCATTCAACACATTACCGTCAAGGAGGCCAATCGTTTGGGCATTCCGGTTGTCGCCATTGTCGATACCAATTGCGACCCCACCCGAATCGATTATCCGATCCCCGGCAATGACGATGCCATTCGCTCCTTGAAACTCTTTACCGTCCGGATTGCGGACGCCTGCCTCGAAGGCATGGACCTTCGAAACAAAGAGGAGGATTCGAGTGGAGGGGAAGACGATACCATTATGACCGACTTGCTCTCCGCCCGTTCAACCGAGAAGCCGATGGAAAGCCTGCAAGCGCCTTCCGCCTAGAACGTTGTCGAACTCGTCGGGATTTTTTTCATTCTAGCCACATAAGGGAGACGGATACACGATGTCCAGCATGGGTGCCCTGGTGAAAGAACTACGCGGCAAAACGGGAGCCGGCATTCTTGATTGTCAAAATGCCTTGAAAGAAACCGACTCGGATATTGAAAAAGCGATTGATCTGCTTCGCCAGCGCGGGCTGGCCGCGGCGCAGAAAAAAGCCGGACGGGAAACCAGGGAAGGCGTCGTCTCGTCGTACATCCACGCCGGAAGCAAAATCGGCGTCCTTGTCGAAATCAATTGCGAAACGGACTTCGTCGCCCGCAACGAAGAATTTCAGGAATTGGTCAAAGACGTCGCGTTGCAGATTGCCGCGGCCAATCCGTCCTACGTCAAACGCGAGCAGGTCCCATCCGGGCAAATCGAACGGGAACAGGCGATTTACCTGGCCCAGGCCAAAGAGCTCGGGAAGCCTGAAGCGGCTATCGACAAAATCGTTCAGGGAAAACTGGAGAAATTCTATCAGGAAAATTGTCTCCTGGAACAAAGCTTCATTAAGGATCCCAACGTCACGATCACGGAAATCCTCACGCAAAAGATTGCCAAGCTTGGCGAAAACATTACCATTGCCCGATTTACGCGATACCAACTGGGCCAGGACTGATGCCTGTTCAGTACCACCGCATTCTCCTCAAAATCAGCGGGGAAATGCTTGCCGGGGAACAAACGTACGGCATTAACCCCGACATCCTCACGGCGCTCGCCAACGAAATCAAGGACGTCGTGAGCATGGAAGTCGAGGTCGCGTTGGTGATCGGCGGCGGCAATATTTTTCGGGGCCTGGCCGCAAGCGCGGACGGGATGGAACGCGCGGCGGCCGACTACATGGGCATGCTCGCCACCACGCTGAACGCGCTGGCGTTACAGAACGCGCTCGAAAAAGCCGGCGTGTCCACGCGCGTCCTCTCGGCCATTGAAATGAGGCAATTAGCCGAAAGCTACATCCGCCGGCGAGCCATTCGGCACCTTGAAAAAAAACGGGTCGTGATTTTTGCCGCGGGCACGGGCAACCCGTATTTTACGACGGATACGGCCGCGGCCCTGCGAGCCATGGAAATCAAGGCCGAGGTCATCATGAAAGGCACCAAGGTCAACGGCGTCTACGATTCCGATCCGCTGAACAATCCCTCGGCAAAAATGTTTGATGAACTGCCGTTCCTGTCCGTCCTCAACAAGAGTCTGAAGGTCATGGACGCCACGGCCATTACCCTGTGCATGGACAACAACCTGCCCTTGATCGTATTCAATCTCACCGAATCGGGCAATTTAAAGCGCGTGCTCCTGGGGGAGAAAATCGGAACCCTCGTCAAACAGGACGCGGTTCTCAATTGACCGGGATTCGCCATGTCGTATCAACCAACGATTGACAAGCTGATACTCAAGATGGACGGAGCCCTGGAGCATCTCAAAAAAGAGCTCGCCTCGATCAGAGGCAGCCGGGCCTCCCTGTCGCTCTTCGATCATATTAAAGTGGATTACTACGGGACGCCGACGCCCTTGAAACAGGTGGGGAACCTCTCGATGCCGGACAGCCGGTTGATCATGATCCAGCCCTGGGACCCGGCCAGCATGAAAGACATTGAAAAAGCCATTCTGGCCTCGGACCTCGGCTTGAATCCCTCCAACGACGGGAAAGTGATTCGCATCCCGATTCCCGCCTTAAGCGAGGAACGTCGAAAGGAATTCGTGAAAATCTGCCGGAAATACGGGGAAGAGACGAAAATCCACGTTCGGGGCATTCGTCGGGAAGGCAATGACGCGCTCAAGCGCCTCCAAAAAGATTCAACGATTACCGAAGACGACTTGCGACGCGGTGAGGCGGACATTCAAAAAGTCGTGGACGGCAAAATCAAGCTGATCGATGAGCTGCTCAAGAAGAAGGAGGAAGAAATCTTAGAGATTTAACAACCCGGCATTGTGCTCCCCAGTCGCGGCGCAACGCGGCACCCGTCATCAGGACTGATGGATGCGGCCTTGCGGCAGACCGGGATGCCGGGGTAAAGGTTGCATCGTGTCCTCTTCTTTTTCTTCTCCAATCTCCGTATCTCCTTCTTCCGCGCTGTCCCCGACCCTGGCCACCGTTCATCTTCCCGCTATTGCCCACAATCTCCGTGAACTGCGTCGCATTCTCGCGCCACGCGTTGAAATTCTGGCGATCATCAAAGCCGACGGATACGGCCATGGTTGCAGGGCCGTGGCCGAAACCCTGTCGGAACTCGGCATCCGGCGATTCGGGGTGGCCACGGTCCAGGAGGGCGTGCTCCTGCGGGAAGCCGGAATGCGCGAAGACATTCTTGTGATGGGCGGCATCCTGCCCGAACAGATCGACGACCTCGTGCATGCCCATCTGATTCCCGCGCTCTCCAACGTCGAGGTCGCGCATGCCCTGAGCCAGGCCGTGTCCCATGACCGTCGCCCCTACCCCGTTCACGTCAAAGTGGACACCGGAATGAGGCGCTTGGGCTTCACGGCCGGGGAGGCGTCCTCCCTTCTGCAATCTCCCCTGTTTTCCCACGCGCTCTTGTGTCAGGGGCTCATGACT
The DNA here is from genome assembly GCA_965232175.1 of Nitrospirales bacterium. Lineage (GTDB taxonomy): Bacteria > Nitrospirota > Nitrospiria > Nitrospirales > UBA8639 > Bin75. The sequence continues at coordinate 2,223,497 of CBDDOW010000006.1, read as the reverse complement.
CATCTGGCCGATGCCGACAACCCGGACCCGACGTTCACCCTTCATCAACTCGAATGTTTTCACAAAGCCGTTTCAAGCCTGCCGTCCCTCAACGGACCCCCTCCCTGCCGTCACGCCGCCAACACCGCGGGGATTCTCGGGCACCCCCGGGCGCATTTGGATATGGTGCGTCCCGGATTGTTGTTATACGGGTACACGCCCGTGCCCGGCGGGGAGACTCCCGTTTCCCTTCAGCCGGTCATGTCCCTGACAACCAAAGTCGTGCACCTGAAAACCGCGGGGAAGGGAGAGCCCGTGAGTTACGGCGATGTCTATCGCACGCGGCGGGCGTCCCGCTTGGCGATCCTGCCCGTCGGGTACGCCCACGGCTACAATCGCCGGCTCTCCAATACGGGAGAGGTGATTATTCACGACCGGCGCTTCCCGATTGTCGGGCGAATCTGTATGGATATGACGGTCGTCGACGTGACCGACGATCCCACGATCAAACCGGGCGACGACGTGATTTTGCTTGGACAATCAAAGACCCAGGCCATCACGGCCTGCGATCTGGCGAACTGGCAGGATTCGATTCCCTATGAGGTCCTCTGCAATCTCGGCCTCAAAGTGCCTCGCGTGTATGAACCGCTGGCGGAACGTCGCGAAGGGTAACCAGGAACACGGGCGGGGTCGGCCGTACGCGCCGCATCCCGATGAGAGGCGACGGTCACGTTTTCAGTTTCTTCTTCAGTCGCTTTTCCACACTGGCCACTTTCCCGCTGAGACGTCCGGCATGGCCTTTCCGGTAATCGACCTTCATCGTACAGGAAATGCGGGGGCAATCCTTTCTCATCCGTTCATAACATTGACGCACCACGTCGAACACGTCCTCCCATTCGCCCTCGAGGACCGTCCCCATGGGATTCAGGCGATACTCGACTCCGCTTTTGTCGATAATCTCCAACGAGCGGGAGACGTATTTCCCCACGCTTTCGCCTTTTCCCAGGGGAGACATGCTGAATTCCAACAATACCATACCGCACCATCCTTATGATGAATCCGAATCGGCTTTCTGCGAGAACCAGGCCGCGGGATACTCGACCGTTCCGGTCAACCGGAATCCCTCCACCGCCGCTTTCAGTCGCTCCCGTCTTTTTTCCATGCTCGGCTCATTGGCCTTGAGATCCTGACGCAAGTCTCCCAGCCAATCCACATATCGCTCAAATTCCTCATCAAAGATCTCTTCGCCGCTCCGCCGCAAGACGCCGGCAAGGGCGGGAGACGCCCCGCCCGTACTGATCGCCATGCGAAAAGCCCCCCGGCGGACCAGGGCGGGCATCATGAAATTCGACAACTCCGGCTGATCCATCGACCACACCAGAAACCGTTCCGTTTCCGACAGGGCACGTAACGATTGGGCAAACTCCTTGTCGTCCGGCAGGGTATTGAGGACGACAAAGGCCCCCTGGGTATCCGTGGACCGGAACCGTCGGCCCCGGTGCAGGACTTTTCCCGCCGCCGTGAGCTTCCGAAGCGCCACGTTCAGGGTGGGATTCACCACGGTCACTTTGGCCCCTACGTCCAACAACAGGCCGGTCTTGTGGGCCGCTTCGTCCTCGCCTCCGATCACCACGCACAAGCGGCCGTACAGGTCCAACGAAATTTGAAAACCGGCATTATTCATCGGAATCCAATTCCATGTGCCAATAGAGATAGTCGCGCCAACTCTCCGGAGCGTTCCGAATGCCGATCATGATAGTCAGGGTCGGATTCCATCTCGGCTTTTGCGGTTTCTTCTTCAAGCGCATGTGGGCTTCTTCCGGCGTTCGGCCGCTCTTTCTGTTGTTGCAGCGCCAACACGCCGTCACGATGTTTTCCCAGGTTTTTGTGCCCCCCTTGGCAATCGGCACCACGTGGTCAAACGTGAGTTCTTCGGTCCGGAACCGTTTGCAACAGTACTGGCACGTATAGGTGTCGCGAGTAAAAATGTTGATCCGGGAAAACTTGACGGCCCGGTGATGGTACTTCAATTTGACGACTTTCAGCAGTCGCATCACCGAGGGCAGCTTGAACGCGATCGACACCCCTCGAATGTCCCGATCATAGAATTCAAGGACCTCAACCTTCCCCTGGCAAAGCAGGGTCACGGCCTTTTGCCATTGCACGACCCGCAAGGGTTCATAAGTGGCGTTTAACAGGAGCGTCATCAGGTGCCTCGATTTTGAACGCTTGTATAGCATCCGAAGCGATGCCGAAGCAACAACGCCCACCCCTTGCTTGCGCCGGAACCAATGCCCTTGGTACACTCCGAAATCTTTTTCAACCCATGGCCCGCCATGAACTATTGCGACGTTGCCAAACTGGAAGAGCTTGAACCGGGAACGTGCCTGTCGATCGAAATCGACAAGGCCCCTGGTGTGGCATTATTCAACGTGGATGGGGAAATTCTGGCCCTGAACAACACGTGCCCGCACGCGGGAGGCCCGCTTGGGGAAGGCACGCTGGACGGCGAGTTCGTCGAATGCCCGTGGCACGGATGGGAGTTCAACGTCCGCACGGGTCAATGCATGAAAAATCCCACCCCGGAGTGGACGGTCCCCTGCTATCCCACCCGCGTGGAAAACGGCATCATCCAGGTCGCGTTTCCGCCGGAGACGGCATGAGCGTGCCTGATATCTGATCCTGATGCGGCAACGGCGGCAATTCATGAAACGGCATGAAGTGAACGGCGGCCAGGGAAATCACCCGGATGGTCTTGTCCTTTAACGTCACCCGCCAGGCAAACTCCCGTTCAATCCATTCATTAAACCCTTTTTCGCGAACCAGCATCCTGACCGCATACACGCCCGGGCGTTCTTTGCCCACCTGCCACTCCCCCCGATGGAACGGCGTTCCCTGCGCCTTCAACGCTTCCACGTACTGATTGATCGCATCCTCCAACGTGGGGACGTTTCGAGCGGGATGGGAACGCACCAACTCCAGCGCTTCATGCGCCTCGGGATCGTCCGGAACGTCGGGCGTTCCTCCCTGGGGACGGGAAAACAGGAAACCCGCGACGATCAGCACGCCCAGAACGCTCAATCCGATCAGACTCCGAACGTTCATATCAGTCCCCTTGTCGTTCCCATAGGGATTCCGGTTCCCCCTGCATTTTTGCGGTCCAGCGAGCCAACACGAACAGGGCGTCGCTCAATCGGTTCAAAAACCGCAGAAGATCCGCGGGAACGTCTTCCTCGCGGGACAGCCTCACACAGAGACGCTCGGCCCGCCGGCAAATGGTTCGGGCCTGGTGCAAAAACCCGGACGCCTTTCCGCCTCCCGGCAGGACAAACTCTTTTAAGGGCTCCAGATCTTCCTGACAGGCATCAATAAGACGTTCCAACCGGACCACATGATCGGCCGTCACCGCCGGCATATTCCTGAAGGTCTGTCCGGGAGTCGTGGCCAGGATCCCGCCGACGTCGAACAACTTGTTTTGGATCCACCGCAGATGCGCTTCGAGGGTCTCCCCGTTCGCAACCGTTGGAGGACACTCGGCGCTCAACGCCCTGGCCATACCGATAACCGAATTCAGCTCATCAACCGTGCCGTAGGCTTCCACGCGCGCGGAATCCTTCCACACTTCCTGTCCGCCGGCAAGACGGGTTCTTCCGGCATCGCCCGACCTGGTATAGACTTTACTGATGCGCATGAAACACCGTTCGTGCTCCCCGCCATGGAGCATACCACACTACTCCACGCCTGATTCAAACGGCAGATCAAAATTCGCCCGGATTCCGCCGAACACCGAACGTCCGGGCGTGCCGAAAAACAGGATTTCCTCATACTCTTCGTCAAACAGATTATCCACCCTAAGGTAAGCCTGGAATCGCTCGGAGATGTCATAGTTCGCCGCCAGGTTGACCACGTCAAACGCATCGACGCGCTGGACATTGTCCCGGTCATTGAATTGCGCTCCCACAAAACGAAAATCGAGGATCATGTTGAAAGAATCCACCGGTTGATACGAGAGACTCAGACTCGCCTGATCCACCGGCCAACGCTGCAATCTGTTACCGGTCATCAGATCGCGGGTCAGGGTCATGGTGTATTGCCCTTTCAGTTCCAACCGCTTCATCCAGGGTTGGTCCTGCGCCAGAACAATATTCACCATGCTCTCCCAACCCCGCGATTGAGCCGAAGCCACGTTGACGGGACAGTAGTTGGCTCCAAACGAGCCCGTCCCGCAAATCCCTGCGCTCTGAATGGTCTGGATGAGATCGCGATACCGATTCCAGAAATAGCCGCCGCTGATTGTCACTCTGTTGTCAAAGAACGTCTGATCGACGCCCACGTCGAAACTTTGATTTTTTTCAGGCGTTAAATCAGGATTGCCAAAGTCGGGCCAAAACAATTCATTGATCGTCGGAGCCCGAAATCCCGTGGCATAACTGCCGCGTATTTTCGTGTTCGTTTCCTTGACCAGATACCCCCCGGTGACACGGTAGGTCGTGGCATCGCTGAAGACGTTATACCCGTCGTGCCGGACCCCGGCAGTGGCAAAAACCCGATCAAACAGATTGAGCTGCATTTGACCAAACCACCCATGGGACGAGACGATCTTCTCCGAGAGGCCTGTATTGTTCTCTCCCAGTTGCTCGCGAAATTGATAGCCCGCCGTCAGCGTGACGTATGGATTGAGGCGAAAGTCGTGTTGGCTTTCGATCCGGTTCGCCAGCACGCGCGTTTCGTTAGGGCTACCAAAGGGAACCCCTGTCATGCCGGTCGACAGGTTGCGCTGTGAAGTTCCGGGGTCGTACAGGCCCGTGTCTTGCGAGCGGGAAAGCGTCAACACGTGAGTCCACCAATCGGTCCAGGGTTGCCGGTATTGTCCGCTAACGATCAAGCGCTCGCTGTCATTTTTGGCCCCGATAACGTCCGAGGGACCGAAACCGCTGTCGATATTGAGCGAGGCATCCCACCAACGGAAATTGAAGTCGAGCCGGCCGTCGCGAGGCAGGTCCACACCCACGCGGGAAGAAACCTGCCAATTCCTGTAGGCGTCGCGTTCGGTAGCCCCTCTTCGATCATTAATCGCCGAGATGCCAGTCGTATCCCACCGGGAAAGCGCGACGGAAACATCAACCGGCCCCTTGCTGCCGGAAACGTGCCCGCCTTCTCGCAACGTATTAAACGATCCATATTCAAAAAACGCCCCTGCCTTCAGGGGACCTCTTCCCCGTTTCGTCGTAATCTCAATGACGCCGCCCATCGCATCGGCGCCCCAAAGCGTGCTCTGGGCGCCACGAACGATTTCAATTTTTTCAATGTTATCGACGGTGAGATGCGCGAAATCGAACTGCCCCACCGTGGCACTATTCACGATCGCTCCATCGATGAGGACAAGGGTCTGGTTGGAACTCCCGCCTCGAATCCGCACAGACGCAAGGCTGCCCGGTCCGCCATTCTGCAATACGGCCGTGCCTTGCGTCAGACGAAAGGCTTCCAGCAACGTCTTGACCTGACGGCGCTTGAGATCTTCTTCAGTCAGGACCTCAACCGCACTCGTGACTTGGCGAAGGGGGACCGGGGTTTTCGTGGCGCTCACGACCACGGGGTCCAAAGTCCGAATCTCCGAAGAAGCCGCCTGTCCTTCACGCAGGACGGAAGCACAAAAAACAGAGAGCAGCACACACATGAAAACGAATCGATGAAACATAGGTTACCTCCCTTTGGCTCGAAGGGTGGGACCGGAGGTCAACGACAGTTGGGTCTCCTGACTCGCGGATCGTCGCTTCCCTGCGCCTTCCCATGAACGTCCCGTTCACAGTGGTCTCCTGCAGGTTCACTCCCCGCTTACAGTGGCGGCACCGTGATGGATTTGCACCATCTTCCCCGACACATGCCGAAATTACTCTTTTATCCCGTTCCTGCCTCCCCTCTCATACGGGCAACGTCACTCGCGGCGCCTGGGATCGCGGATGTTGATCCACGACCACCTGACATCGATACACCGGCTCGAGAACCTCGGGCCGAATCACGTCACGAGGACACCCTCGTTTGACAATTTCTCCCTGATGAAACAACAGCAATTGATCGCAACACTGACTCGCCAGATTTAAATCGTGCGACGCCATCACCACCGTCAACCCGCGCTCCTGATTCAGTTGTCGAAGCTTCCGGACAATATCAAGCTGATGATGGAGATCCAGAAACGCGGTGGGTTCATCCAGGAGGAGCACGTGTGGCTCCTGTGTCAACGCGCGGGCAATCATGGCGCGCTGTCGTTCGCCGCCCGACACGTCCGACAGCATGCGACCGGCCAACGCCCCGATCTCCATGTCCTGCATAGCGCGGGTGGCGCGGCGGACGTCCGCGGATGAATCCCATCCCCATCCGTCAAACGGGCGATGAAACGGGAATCGCCCCATGAGCACCAGTTCCCCTAGGGTGAAGGGAAACAGTTGGGAGGTCTCCTGCGGAACGAAGGCCATTTGTCCGGCAATGCCTGCGGGAGACAAATTCCCGAGGTCTTTCCCAAAAAAATGAATGACCCCGGACTCCGGGCGCAGGAGCCCCATCAACAATTTAAGAAACGACGTTTTTCCCGATCCATTGGGGCCGATGATTCCCACAATGGTTCCGGCCCGGATCGAACACTCCACGTTTCTGAGCGCCCACCCTCGATCCGGAGCCTGATCGTATCGAAAGGACAGATCCTGAACGTGAAACGTCGAGGGGTTCTCCGCTGCTTCCTTCACAAGGCGACTCCCGCGCGACGTTTGACCAGCAAATACAGAAAAACCGGTCCTCCGATGAGTGCCGTGACCACGCCAACCGGCAGTTCGGTCGGAGACAACGCGGTCCGGGCGACGGTATCCGCAACCATCAGAAACGTGCCGCCCACCAATGCGGAAGACGGCAGCAGAAGACGATGATCCGCTCCCACAATCATTCTGACCGCGTGAGGGACGACCATCCCGACGAATCCGATCAGACCGGCAATCGACACAACGGCCCCGGTCATCAGGGCCGCCACGACGAAGATCAGTTTTTTGACCCGTTCAATCTCGACTCCCAGGGCCTTGGCGGTTTCCTCTCCCATGGTCAGCACGTTGAGCGGTCGCGCCAGCCAGAACAGGAGAACGCCGCCGACTCCCAGGAACAACCCAAGCCAGAACAACGTCGCGGATTCCGGAGCGCTCAACGTTCCCATCAACCACATCATGATCTGGAACGCCCGGGCCGGATCGGCAATGGATACAACGAACATGATCAGCGCCGAGAACAGGGCATTGAGGATGACGCCGGCCAGCAACAGGGTATGCACGGAGAGCATGCGATACGTCACGCTGATCCGATACACGACCAGGATGGAGAGAAGGCCGCCGAGAAACGCCCACACCGGCAGAATCGAAAAGCCCAGGACCGTTCCGCCGGCACCCAACAGGATGCCGAGCGTGGCGCCGAACGCCGCGCCGCTGGAAATGCCCAGGACGTACGGCTCGGCCAGGGGATTCCGCAACAGCGCCTGCAACCCGACCCCCACGGCCGCCAATGCGCCTCCGACCAAAAAGGCCAATACGATGCGCGGAAGACGAACCTGCAAGAGGATGATACTGCCGGCCGATTCGGGAGTCGCCTCCCCGGCCTGCAACGCGGCCCCCAGAATCTGAAACATGGTCCCCAAGGAAAGGGATTGCGCGCCAAAGGTGAGACACCCGACCCCAACCAACAGGCTGAAGACCACCAGCCCCGTCACGCTGGTCAACCAGCGAAACGCCGAAAGGGAGGCAATCGTGATGTCCGCGTTCCCGGTCCCGGAAAAACCAGGAGCCTCCACTTCGATATGAGACGTCGGATTGCCCAATCGACCGTGGCCCACGCTCAACTCTCCCGAAACGCTTCAGGGTGGATCAGTCTGGCCAGCGCGGCGAGCCCCTGACCGATTCTTGGACCGGGCCTGCTGATCAGCGTCCACGGGACGAAATGAAGGCGTTTGTGTTTCACGGCCGTCATGGCGGTCCAGCGCGTCCACTGTGCGAGATCGGTTTCGGGAGAACCCTGACCTTCCATTGAGGGAAACAGCAGGATTTCCGGATCTTTTTGCAGGACGACTTCCATGCTCAAGCGCGGATAGGCCAGACCGGCGTCCTTCGCCACGTTGTCTCCCCCGGCCAGTTCGAGGAGGTGATGAATAAAACTCCCGGGCCCGACCGTAATAAACGGGTCGTGATACACCACGTACAGGACGCGGGGTTTGGGTAAGGACTTTGTCGTCTCGCCAATCGCCTGAACGTCCCGGCGCACGTCGTGCGCCAGCGCATCGGCTTCTTTCACGCGATGCAGGATCCGCCCCAGGGTCTGAATATGGGAATACACGTGCTCAAAGGATCGGGCTTCCATGATGAACACCGGAATCTTCAGGCGCTGCAACGTCTTCAGCACGTCATCCCGAACCACGTCCATGGCCAGCACAAGATCAGGCTCCAACGCCAGGATGGCTTCCAGGTTGGGACGGGAATCCCCGACCCGCGCCTTTGTCCGCGCCTCAGGAGGATAATCGCAAAATTCCGTCACGCCGACGACTGCGTCACCCGCGCCAATGGCAAACAACATTTCGGTGATACTCGGGGCTAGGGACACGATGCGCTTGGGGACCTTGGCCAGGTAAATCTTCCGCCCGAGATCGTCCACAAACGTCCGGGGCGCCACGTTGGCCATAAACGGCATGCCGGTGAGAATACCCTGTTGGCGGCGTTTCATGGTCGCGGATTGATCGGGAAACCCAAACAGCGGTTCACAGAGCGGAACAATCAGCACGGCAATCGTCAGGGCGCGGGCCACCCGCAAGGACCAGAGCCTCCCCGGCATCCACCGGCAACCTCGAACCGTGCCCGACACCATAAAAAAATCCCCAAGGCCTGAACGACCCTGAGGATTGTTCCCGCGTCTTCATCCTCACCCGCTCCCCAGCCCACGAGGGATCGAAGGTCGCGAATCCCGGTCTCCGATTCGGCGTCACGGGATTCTCTGCCCGGATAGGTCTTCTGGCTTCCGGATCCTGACCTACTTCCCGCGCCTTCCCGTCAGCGTAACGACAGTGGCTTCTGCGGGGTTCGTGTCCGGTTACAGCGGCGGGACCGCGAAGGAATTGCACCTTCTTCCCTGCACCCGGGCATACCGTCATGTCGAAGAAACTGTAGGGAACCCGGATTCCGTTTGTCAAGCAACGGGCAATTGCAAAGCCTGACACACGATCTTCACGTCCACGTGACGCGCAACGTGATCGGCCCAATCGTCGAGAGCCGACGCGAGACGTTGGTTCACGTGCAGGGAACCCGCCAGCGCATTCGGAGCCAGCCCTTTCCGGCCTCGCGCGCGATTGATCCAGGCCCGGCGAAAGGACGGATCGTCAAACACGCCGTGAATGTAGGTGCCCCACACCAGACCATCAGGGGACACGGCGCCGTCGTCCCGGTCTCCGCCCGCGTCACGAATGCGAAAACACGGGCCGCCCTGACGACGGACGGTTCTCCCCGCGTGAATTTCATAGCCCCGAACCGTTTCCTCGGCGGACACGCCGGGCAGCAGGGAATTCGCCCGCACCTGCACGGTCTGTTTGTCATGATGCAACCCGGTATCGACCGGCAACAGGCCAAGGCCTTCCGTCCGCCCGCCGCCCTCGACCCCATGCGGGTCATCGATCCGTCCTCCCAACATTTGAAAGCCGCCGCACAGACCGACGATTTCCCGTCCGACGCGCGCATCCACCACCCGCGCAAACCCTTTTTCCCTGAGATATAGGAGATCCTGAATCGTCTGTTTACTGCCGGGCAGAATCAGCACGTCCGCGTCCGCCGCGTCCTCGGGAACCCTGACGTAACGCAACGCCACGTCGGATTCCAGCGCCAACGCGTTAAAATCCGTAAAGTTGCTCATGCGCGGCAACAGGATGACCGCGACGTTCACCGTCCGCGGTGAAAAGGCGGCGCCGGCCGAACCCGATTCAAGGGTCACGCTGTCTTCCTGATCCAGCACGAGGTCGCGCAAAAACGGAATCACGCCGAGAACGGGGATTCCCGTCCGTTGTTCAAGCATGGCCACGCCGTCATCAAAGAGACGCCGGTCGCCGCGAAACTTGTTGATCACCACGCCGAGCAATCGTTCCCGTTCATGGGGCTCCAACAGATCCACGGTCCCGATGACCTGGGCGAAAACCCCGCCGCGGTCGATATCCGCCACGAGGATCACCCCGGCATCGGCCATGCGCACCACCGGCCAATTGACGATGTCCCGGTCGCGCAGATTGATCTCGGCCGCGCTGCCCGCCCCTTCAATCACAATCAGCTCGTAGCGCGCAGCCAACCGTTCGTAACTCTGTCGCACGTACTGAGCCAGTTCGGGTTGGGAATCGAAATAGCTTCCGGCCTCCAGGCTGCCCCACACGTTTCCCTGCACCACGACCTGCGACCGCCGGTCGGCTTCGGGTTTGAGCAGGATGGGATTCATGTCCACGTGCGGGTGGAGCCCGCACGCCCGCGCTTGCAGGACTTGCGCGCGTCCCATCTCCCCGCCCTCCGCGGTCACGAACGAATTGAGCGACATGTTCTGGGCTTTGAACGGAGCCACCCTGACGCCGGAACGATGAAAAATCCGTCCCAGCCCCGCGGCGACGAGGCTTTTCCCCACGTCGGAACCCGTTCCGAGAATGGCAAGAGCTTTAGCCATGATTCACGAAGGAGCAGGACGAGCGCCCGCACGGTTCACGGAACATCAATCGTCACGTGGGCGGGAAAAAGACCGTCCACGTCCCGGCGGCGTCGCGCGTCGCGAAGCAGCGTCTCGACCCGGGGCGTCACCGGACCCTGAAAACTGAGCCGGCCGTCGGTCATCACGGTCACGGGCCTGGAAAAATCAATCAGGGCGTCGTTCAAAAAAAGGGTATAGCGCCGAACCCGTTCGGTCGTGACCTCAAGATGATTCGCGGATCGCACGTCAACGGCCAACTTCGCGTAGACCTTGTTTTTGATCAAGTCGCCATGCTGATCGATCAACTGCTCTGAAAACATGGCGATCCGGTCGGTGGCGTCAATGCGCACCCACCCGAAATCCGTCAAATGGCTGGCGTCACGCACCACGGTCACCCTCCGCGGAAACGGATCACGCCGTTGCCGCTCAAACCACGTCACCAGGGCCGGCAACTCCTGTCTGGGGAAAAAATGGCCGCCGGCATGCGGATGCGTCCATTCATGTTCGCGATACGTAAACACGATGCCGAGCCGGGCCAACTCATTGGTCACGTTCCGGCTCAGCCAGACCGGCATGATCCGATCATGGGCTCCATGGATCACGTACAGCGACGTGTGCCGAAGATTTTCCAGAAAGGGAAACAGGACCTGATCGATTCCGCTCGCCATCGGCGCGACCGCGGCAAACCGCGGCGCATGATGCATCCCGATGATCCACGCGCCGATGCCGCCGTTCGACATGCCCGTCAGATAAATGCGATCGGGATCGACGCGATACCGCGCGCGAACGATCTCGATGGTTGCCAGGACCAACTCCTCGCTCAGGCGGGTCCACCACGTCCCCGTCCCGGACGTCGGACAGGCAAGAATATGAGACTCACCCAACCGCGGTGCCCATCGCTCCAGATACGCGTCTCCGGTAAAGCCCGCCCCATGCAAACACACCACCAGGGGAAAGGCGACCTCCGGATCATAAGCCGACGGGACGAACAACCCATACGACAAGGTCTTTCCCCGAACCTGAACCGGCTGGCCCGGAAGCATACCCACCGGAGCCGCCTCGTAGGTTCGGCTTTGTCGAAGGACCCGGCGCACCCGGTCAAGACTCGCTCGGGGATGGCTCAGAATCGCCTGCAATGACGCTTCGGCCTGTTCGCGATTTTCAACAGTCAGATAGCGCGCAACGAGGGCCGTCAAGGATCGGCCCGGCGCCTGAGACGGCCCGGTCGGTGAACCGGACTGCGCGGGTTGGCCCCACGCGCCGGCGCCGACACACAGGCTCCCAACGGCCAGTAATCCGATACACCCCGCGCGCAGCAGGACCATCAGTTGCTTTTTGGACACAAATGGTAATAATAAATCATTCTGAACGCGCAGAGCACGTACGCTGGAAAACCATGCTGTTTGCGTTCAGGCATCTTTCCAAAACAGATGACATGCCAACGGTTCCCAATATCCCAGGCCCCTATCGTTTTTTCTTTTATAGCTTTGACTGTCATGAACCGCCACATGTCCACATACGTCGCGAACGAATGACGTGCAAATTTTGGCTCGAACCAGTGGCATTAAGCATGAATCATGGGTTTTCACCTCACGAATTGAATCGTATTCGAGCAATGATTCTGAAGCATCAGGAATATATCATGGAGGCGTGGCATGAGCATTGTAACGAGTAACGATCCACGGATTATGACGGTAGAAGTAACTGACGACCTCATCATCGCTCATCTTGCAGATGGCCGCACGGTCAACGTCCCGCTGGCGTGGTCGTGGCGGTTATCCAATGCAACCTCTGCGCAACGCCAGCACTTTGAGATCATCGGGACGGGGCAAGGGGTCCACTGGCCGGAAATTGACGAGGACCTCAGCGCTCTCGGTATGCTCACCGGCGTGCCGGCCCCTCCACCGAAGCACAAGGCCCTGTCAAAGTAGAACGCATCGGTCCTACGCCATCTTCATCAATTCGGCGATGGCCCCGCTCACGCCTTCGAAAATCTGGTGCGGCCTGGCTGTTCCGTACATGTAGGCCGGAGTCGTGATCACTTTATTCGCGGAATCCACCACGAACTTCTCGACCGCGCAATTGGTGTGTTTGGCCCCGGTCTTTTCAACTTCGGAAGCCGTCCCCTGATCTTCGCCGATCGTGACGTTCACCCCCTTCTCCCCGAACGCCAGCGCCATGATGGCCGGGGCAATACAAATCGCGGCAATGGGCTTCCGGCTCTCGTGAAATTCTTTCACAATACGCAGGACCTGGGGATCGATCAGGCCGCCGCTCCCCTTTTGCGCGAAATCGCACAAATGAAGCGCCGCCCCATACCCTCCGGGAAACGCCAGCGCGTCGAAATCCTGCGCCTTGAGCGCCTCCAGGGGTTGAATGTCTCCTCGCGCGATCCGGGCCGCCTCCTGCAACACGTTTCTCGTGTGGCCGGTTGCCTGTTGCGTCAGGTGGTTCGTCTCGGACGCGTCTTTATCCGGCGCAAAACACTGATAGTCCGCGCCGTGTTGCCCGATCGCCACCAGCGTACTGATCGCTTCGGTGATTTCCGCTCCATCCAAAAACCCGCAGCCGGACAGAATGACAGCGACTTTTTTCATGACGTCCTCCTCAGCATGTTGGGACACAGGGCCTGAATGCCGGCCGGTTTGCGGTCTTATGATGTCAACGTTCCTGTCGGCATCGGCAGGCCATGAGCGTTCTCCGCATTCATCAGCATGGCTCAGCAAACCCGGTGAACAGTCCTGTTTGGACAATCGAATGATGACGTGTTGAAGCCCGGACATTCATCCGTTTGTCGGCACACATAGTGAATTTCGTCTGTTTTGTCAATCATGTGTCCGGACCCACCGCCATTGACACGCAGGTCGGCCTGTTCATAGACGTCGCCAGGTCCTTCGACTTCGCTGTCGCTATTCGACGTCTCCCGTGATGAGCACGTCCTCGCCCAACGATTCAACGCGCAGATTGGACATCGGGATGCGTTCGGCCAACCGCCGGGGCGAGCGGCCGCCCAGGAGTCCCCTGGTCTGTTGTCCTCCCAACAGGGCCGGCGCCACGTACAGAGACACCCGGTTCACCAGCCCTTCCCGTAAAAACGCGGCGTTCAACTCCCCTCCTCCTTCCAGCAACAGGCTGGTGATCTCCATGGTTCCCAAGACTCGAAGACACGCGTCAAGCGAGACGCGGGCTCCTGCCCGAGGCAACACCAGAACCTCCGCGCCCATCTTTCGGAATCGCTCAATTTTTCGGGGAGGGGCCAGTTTCGTCGTGGCAATGATCGTGGAAGCCCGTTCAATTCCTTGCAGCACGCGCGCCCGGAATGACATCCGCAGCCGGCTGTCAAAGATCAGCCGAACCGGTTGCCGGACGCCGGTGGAGGACCGCTTGCCCGCGGAGACCCGGACCGTCAACTGCGGGTCGTCCGTCAGCACCGTCCCCGCGCCCACGGCAATCACGTCGAACCGGCTTCTCAGTTGATGGACGTGGGCCCGGGACCGGGTCCCCGTGATCCATTGTGATTCGCCGGTCGCCGTGGCAATCTTGCCGTCCAGCGTCATCGCCGCCTTGAGCACGACAAAAGGCCGGCCGGTTTTGATCCAATGCAGATAGACTTCATTGAGCGTGGCCGCTTCATGGCCGAGACAGCCAACGTCAACGGAAAGACCCGCCCGCCGGAGTTGCCGGATGCCGCGACCCGCCACCAGGGGATTGGGATCGCGCATCGCGACGACGACGCGATGAACGCCCGACTCAAGAATCGCCGGCACGCAGGGAGGCGTGCGCTTGTTCGTATGGCAACAGGGTTCGAGCGTGGTATAGAGCGTGGCGCGACGCGACCGGGCCCCGGCCCGTCGTAACGCCGCGATTTCCGCGTGGGGGCCGCCGGCCCGTTTATGATAACCGGATCCCACGACCGTCCCGTCTGCCACGATCACGGCCCCGACCATGGGGTTCGGGCGAACGCTCCCCCGGCCTCGCGCCGCAAGCCTGATGGCCTGTCTCATGAAATGGACGTCTTGCTCGACGTCGTTCACCGGCGGGATCGGATTGTGCGCGACCGCCCTCCGGTTTTCGACCGGGATGAAGACGCGGCGGCGCTTACGCGATTGGCGCGGGATTTGGCCGACGCCGTCTTTTTCTTCGGCGCGACCGCCGGCGGTTCGCCTTCGGCATTCAACGCGGCCTGAGCCGCGGCCAACCGGGCGATGGCGACCCGATACGGAGAACAGCTCACGTAGTCGAGGCCGAGCTGATGGCAAAATTCAACGGAACTGGGGTCTCCACCGTGTTCCCCGCAAATCCCGAGTTTGAGATCGGGACGAGTCGTTCGACCTTCACGCATGGCCAACCGCATGACCGCGCCCACGCCTTCCCGGTCGAGCACGGCAAACGGATCGAACGCCAACAGCTCATGGTCCCGGTAAAACCCCGTAAACTTGGCGGCATCGTCTCTGGAAAACCCGAACGTGGTCTGCGTCAGGTCATTCGTCCCGAAGGAAAAGAACTCGGCGTCTTCGGCAATCCGCCCGGCCGTCACCGCGGCCCGGGGCAATTCGATCATGGTGCCGACCAGATAGGTCAGGGTTTTGCCGTTGCGTCGCATGGTTTCCTCGGCGACCTCTTTGATCAGGGCTTTTTGCGCCTTCATTTCCGAGGCCATGCCCACCAGCGGAATCATGATTTCCGGCACGATCTTTTTGCCTTCCCTGGCCACTTCGCAGGCGGCTTCCATGATCGCCCGCGCCTGCATGCGCGTGATTTCAGGCATGGTAATGCCCAGGCGACAGCCCCTGAGGCCGAGCATGGGATTGAACTCATGCAACTCTTCAACCCGCGCCAACATTTTTCGTTTTTCCTCGACGTCCGGTGAATTCGCGTTCGAGGCCTCGGCCTTGGCGATCTCGACCATCAGTTGCTCGCGCTTCGGCAAAAACTCGTGCAGGGGCGGATCCAACAGCCGGATCGTCACCGGATATCCTTTCATTTCCCGGTAGAGTCCGATGAAATCCTGTTTCTGGAGCGGAAGCAATTGTTCCAGGTACCGCTCGCGCTCTTTCCGGGTCGAGGCCAGGATCATCGCCTGCATGATCGGCGCACGATCTTCCGAAAAGAACATGTGTTCGGTTCGACAGAGACCGATCCCTTCCGCGCCGAACCCGCGCGCGATTCTGGCCTGATCCGGGTCGTCGGCATTGGCCCGCACGTTGAGATGCCGGATTTCATCCGCCCATTTCAGAATGGTGAAAAAATAGCGGATCTTGTCCGATTGCGCAGTCGAACGTTTGCCCTGGAGCTCCTGGATGACTTCCGAATCCACCACGGACAACATCCCGCCGTAGACGAACCCGGAAAAGCCATTGATGGAAATGAAATCCTCTTCCTTGAAGACCGAGGGTCCGATGCGGACCTTGGCTTCCTCCTCGAAGACTTCCACGTCTTCACACCCGGCGACACAGACCTTCCCCATTTGCCGGGCCACCACCGCGGCATGGGACGTCATCCCCCCCGTGGCGGTCAGGAACCCTTCCGCGGCGTGCATGCCGTGAATGTCGTCCGGGCTGGTTTCTTTCCTGACCAGCACGACTTTTTCTCCCCGCGCCCTGAGAGTCACGGCATGATCCGGGGTCAGGGCGATTTTCCCGCAGGCGGCTCCCGGCCCGGCCGGCAGCCCTTTGCCGATTGGTTGAAACTTGTTTTCCTCGGCCTGTTCAAACACGGGATACAGATATTGCGCCAACTGTTCCGGCTCGACCCGGCGCACGGCTTCTCTCTTATCGATCAGCCGTTCCTTGACCATATCCACGGCAACCCGCACCGCGGCAATCCCCGTTCGCTTGCCCGCCCGCGTTTGCAGCATGTACAGCTTGCCTTCCTGAATCGTAAACTCCATGTCCTGCATGTCACGATAATGTTTCTCCAGAATCTTCTGGGTGTTCATGAGAGACTGATAGGCAGCAGGCAAGGTCTCTTTCAGGGCGGACACGGGAAGGGGCGTGCGAAGCCCCGCCACCACGTCTTCACCCTGAGCATTCAGGAGACATTCCCCGAAGACCGCCCGCTCGCCCGTGGACGGGTTTCGGGAAAACATGACACCGGTTCCACTGGTCTCGCCCATGTTGCCGAACACCATGGCCACGACGTTGACCGCAGTCCCCCACGCGTCCGGAATGTCGTAGATTTTTCGATAGGTGGCCGCCCGGTCGCCGAACCAGGACGCAAAGACCGCCCGGACCGCCATGTCGAGTTGCTCAAGCGGATCTTCGGGAAACACCCGGCCGGTTTCCTGCTTCACCACGCGGTGATACGCGGCGACGACGTCTTCGAGGGCCCGCGCGGACAGGTCGGTATCGGCCGCGGCCCCGACCTCCCGCCGTTTGCGGTCCAGAACGTCGTCGAATTTTTCACGGGGGACGTCCATCACCACGGAGCCGAACATCGTGATGAACCGGCGATACGAATCCATGGCAAACCGCGCATTGTTCGTCTTGTCCGCCAATCCCCTGACGGTCTCCGAGTTCAAGCCGAGATTCAACACCGTATCCATCATCCCCGGCATGGACGCGCGCGCGCCGGACCGCACGGAGACCAACAACGGGTTACGGGGGTCGCCGAACCCCGCGTTCATCAATCGCTCGACCCGCTTCAGCCCTTTCAGGGTCTGATCCCACATACCGGACGGATACCGCTTCCTGGTTTTGAAATATTCGAGACAGGCGTCGGTCGTGATGGTAAAACCGGGAGGGACGGAAATCTTCAGATTGGTCATTTCCGCCAGGCCGGCCCCCTTTCCCCCAAGCAACGCCTTCATGGCACCGGTGCCTTCGGCTTTGCCGTCTCCGAAGGAATAGACGTACTTCCTGTTACGCATGCATGAATTCTCCCCCTTGACCGGCACACCCGCCGGATTCCGCCGCGTGACCCCAAAAATATAAATGTATCACAACGCGCGGATTCCCCTCAAAAATTTATTCACGACTCATGTTTGCGAAGGCGCGTCTCGTACCAGGTCAACAACTCACGTTTGGTTCTCATGCCCAGGTACATGACCGCAACGGTCAGCGACGCCAGCCCCAACGCCCAACGGTCGGCATTTCTGGCGTTTTCATAATACAGGTTGCCGTCGGCGCTCATGGCCAACGGTTCCTCCGCCCGCAACGAATGGACCCGGCCGGTCGGGTCGGTCGTATCCAACCATTCCGAACACACCCTGACCGGTCCATCGACCCCGGATACGTCGGCCCACGCCACCCCCACACAATAACTCAATTCCGGATCGTACAGCTCGGAACTGTTCAGGGCAAAATCCAGATTCAGATCGGACAGCCACAAGGCCCCCAGCAACACCAGGTTGCAGACAATGATCAGGCCTAACGTAATCCCCCGGCGAAACCACCGGAATCCGGACTCGGAAAACGTCATGGACGCTCACGCCTCCGCCTCAGGAGAGTCCCCGCCAAATGTCACGAGTGAACACAGGCGCCCCCTATGGGCCCTGCACCTGAATTTGAGACAAATCGCCAAAGGCCGAAAACAGGTCATCGACCTGACGCAATAACGACAACCGATTCGCGCGCACCTCGGATTCCGGGGCATTCACCAGCACGCCGTCGAAAAACCGGTCGATGGGGGTTTTCAACCCGATGAGGTGCCTCAGGGCGCCGTGATACTCATGGGCGTCAAGCAACTGCCCCACCGCGCGTTTCGCCGTTTCCACGGCCTGTTGCAGGACCCGTTCCGTGGGATGGGTCAACAGCGCGACATCGACGGTCCTGCCCGTCCAGGCTTCCTTTTCCACGATCCTGTGCGCCCGCTTGAACCCGACGATCAATAACTCGAAGTCCCGTTGACTCGTGATCGCCTGCAAGGCGTCCATGCGTAAAAACAGATCGCGGAGATCGCACGCAACGCCATCGGCACGGCCCAGGACACTCTCCATCACGTCTTCCCGATAGCCCGACACGGTCCGGCCATAATAGCGAAGCCGCTCCTCCAAAAATGTACGCAGGGGCAACCCTGCCTGCCCGCCCGCTTTGACACCCTGTTCAAGAAGCCGTTGTTCCGCCTGCCGCAGGACGTCTCCCACATTGATATTTATTGCCGCTTCGATCACGATCCGAATCACGCCGAACGCACTGCGGCGAAGACCAAACGGGTCCTCAGAGCCGGACGGGACAATCCCGGCGTAGAAAAAAGCCGCCAGGGTATCCAGCCGGTCGGCCAGCGCCAGCAACCGGCCAACCGTGGTCCCGGGAATGGCGTCATCCGGCGTGCGAGGCCGGTAGTATTCCCCGACGGCTTGGCAAACCTCGACGGATTCCCCGTCATGCGTCGCATATTTTTCCCCCATCACGCCCTGAAGCGCGGGAAATTCCCCAACCATCCCCGTCACCAGATCAGCCTTGCTCAAAAGCGCCGCGCGCTGACACGACTCCTTCACCTCCGGGAACCCGGCAGCATCAGCCAGGGCGCCCGCCAGCAGAATCGTCCGTTGGGTTTTCTGGTACAAGGAGCCCAGTTGCTTGTGAAACACCACCCCATGCAGTTCAGGCACGCGTTCGGCCAGTTTCACCTTGCGATCCTCGTCAAAAAAATACCGGGCGTCCGCCAGGCGAGCGGCCAGAACCCGCTCGTTGCCGATCCTGATCAACTCCATGTTTCTCACGTTCATGTTGGTGGGAGCGAAAAACCTGGGGAGCAACTCCTCTTTCCGATCGACGACCGGGAAAAACCCCTGATGCTCTTCCATGGAAGCAATCAGCACTTCCTGGGGCACGGTCAGATAGGTACGGTCAAACGTCCCGCGCAACACGTTGGGACATTCCAAAGAAAACACCGCCTGGTCGAGGAGTTCTTCATAATTGGTCCGGCACACCCGTCCTTTGATCGAACGGGCAAGCTGCTTGAGCTGTCCGGCAAGCGCCTCGCGCCGCTTGGCCGGATCAACCACCACGCCGGCGCGGGCCAAGGCCGTTTCATAGCTCTCCGGGCGGCTGATCCTGACTCCCCTGCTCCCCGCGCCGGGTGTTCCGCGCGACAGAAACCGATGGCCCCGGGAATGAGCCCCCGCCCGCACCCCGGCGAAGTCGAAGGACAAGGCCTTGTTGCCCACGACCGCGACCACCCATCGGATAGGCCGGGGATAGCGGACACCCGAAGTATTCCACCGCATGGTTTTCGGAAAGGTGAGTTGTTGAAGAAGATCAGGCAGATGCCCGGTCAGGACTGCGGCCGCGGGCAATCCCTTCTCCTGTTTGACCGCGCAGAGATAGCTCCCTTTTGGGGTTTCCCGGGTCTCCAGGGCGCCGACGGCCACCCCCTGAGATTTCGCAAACCCCTCCGCGGCTTTGGTCGGACGTCCTTCGTTGTCGAACGCCACGGCGTTGGACGGCCCCAGCGTTTCCCGCACGACCGACGTTTGCTTCACGGCCAACCCCCTGACAAGGACGGCGACACGACGCGGAGTCCCGAACGTGCGGATCGCGTCATGGGAAAGCCGGTGATGCGCCAAAAAGCCGGTCATCAATTCGGCAAGTTGCGTCATGGCAGGGTCAATCATCTGCCAGGGCAACTCTTCGGACCCGATTTCCAGGAGAAAGGAAGTCGTGGAGAGACGGTCTCGTTTGGTCGTGGACGCTGAAGTCAGCCGTCGGGATGGCATGGGTCAGACTACGAACAATTATGAGGCGGGAGGCTTCGGCCTCCCGTGGGCGGACGCGGCGGATACCGCGCCTGAACCGGCCAGTAACGGAAACCCCAGGCTTTTTCGCCGTTCAACGTACGCATCCGCACAGCCCCGCGCGAGCCCGCGCACGCGCCCGATAAATCCCGTTCGCTCAGCCACGCTCAGCGCGCCCCGCGCGTCCAGGACGTTGAACAAATGCGAAGTCTTCATGCAGTAATCATAGGCCGGCAACACGAGCCCCTGCTGCAACAACGCACGACATTCTTCTTCGCAGGACGCAAACATCGTACGAATCATGGCCACGTCCGCGACTTCGAAATGATACCGGGAAAATTGGACTTCCGAATCGTGAAAGACATCCCCGTAGCTGACGTTGTCCGACCAGTCGAGATCGTACACGTTATCCACCCCCTGCAAATACATGGCAATCCGCTCCGTCCCGTAGGTGAGTTCCACGGTCACAGGATCGAGCGTGTGCCCGCCGGCCTCCTGGAAATACGTAAATTGGGTAATCTCCATGCCGTCGAGCCGAACCTCCCACCCCAGTCCCCACGCCCCCAACGTCGGCGACTCCCAATCATCCTGCCGAAACTGGATGTCGTGTTTGCGGGGATCAATCCCCAGCGTCACAAGACTGTCCAGGTACATCGACTGGATCGCATCCACGCACGGTTTGATAATCACCTGGTACTGATAATAGTGCTGCAACCGGTTGGGGTTTTCGCCATACCGGCCGTCGGTGGGACGGCGACAGGGCTCGACGTACGCCGCGCGCCAGGGTTCCGGGCCCAGGGCCCGCAGAAAGGTGGCCGGATTGAAGGTCCCGGCCCCCTTTTCCAAATCATACGGCTGGCAAATGATGCAGTCGTGTTTTGCCCAAAACTGATGTAGCGAGAGGATAAGATCTTGAACGGTCACGGAAGTCGTTGCCGCCAGGCTGTGGGAGCCGTTCGACCTGACCGGCAAAATGGAATGGATACGCTAAAGCATGGAACCTAACAACAAACCCCGGTAGTGTCAAGCACGTGCATGGGGCCACCATCTGTTCCGAGGAGTGCCAAAGGTTTCTGGCCAATATGGACTGCAACCACACTTCTTCTAACGTATACACTTGCCCTGCTTGTCCTGAACGCCCTTCGACTTCTCTCCCGTTCGTCCTGAGCGTAGCGTAGCGAAGTCGAAGGACCTGGCGAGGACTTTCTCCGTCATCCCCGGCTTGATCGGGGATCCAGTGTCTTTCCTTTCTTTTGTCTTTGTAGCCTTGTAGGTCGGGTCAGCCCTGAGCCTGTTGAAGGGTCGAAGGGCGTAACCCGACCCCCCATCCGCTTCAACGGCGTTCTTCGGCGTTGTCGATGGTCAGCAGGGTGACGTAGTGGGACCAGCCGAGGGAAAACCGCTTCTCCAATTCCACAGACAGCGTCTGTGGAATCTGTGCGGCAGGCAACGACTCGCTCGGTGGGGTGGCCAAAATCCGCGACGGTGTCTCGGAAATTTCCCGGCTGCCGGAAATCGATTGTCGATTCTTAGTTGATTCGGTGGATTCAACAGACACCGTCTGTTGAATCTCGGAGTACGCTAGGTAGAACTCGCGGAATTTCCGCAGATTTGTAGGCGAACAGCCTTTGATTTCCCCGGCTTTCAACTTGCCGGACAGACTAGCAATCAATCCTCTGCCGTATTCCGCCCTATCCGCCCCATGCTGTTCATACTCGACGATATACCAGCCGAACAGCCAATTCCGCGCCACAAGCAAGTGATCAATAGCTCGTGCCGCCGAGCGTTGTGTTTCCTCGTGGGTTTGCCGACACAACTCGACGAGATTCTCAAAATCGAATGCTTGACTCATCACGAAATCCCCATCCGCTTCAAGTGCCCCTCGACCTTCGCACCGAACGCCTCCACTTCCCGTTCCAACTCAGGTAGGGGACGGGCATAGCGCGCTTCCAGTTCCTTCACGCGCCCGGCGAGCTGCTGGGTCAGCCGATGGACCTCACCTTCGATAGCACCCCGGATGCTAGAGAAAATTGGCCGTGAGTCCGATGAAGAAGTATCGGCCCAGGACGTCGTAGAGACCGGGAAAAGTACCGCCATTGCCGGAGATGCTGGGCCCTGCTTCCTGGCCGGCGGTCGGCGGCTCCCGGTCGAACAGATTGTTGATCCCGACCCGAAGGCTGGCAGAGTCGGTGAAATCCCACATCGCAGCCAGATCGAAGTAATGCCGCTCCCCGAAATCGACCCCGGCGTCGCTCAGGGCTTCGACTCCGCTGACGTACCGCCACATGAGGCTGGGCCGGACCCCCCAGGGCGTGATCCAGGTGGCCCGCAGATTGTTGCGCATCTTCGGCGTGGGCGGGCCGCACGTGAGTCCCCACTTGCCGAGGCAGTCGGTCTTGGGCGCGCCTTGCAACTCCTGCTGGTCCCACGTGGAGGTGATCGAGAGGATGTCGTTGACGTTCAACCGTCCCCACTCGCCCACGTCATAGTCATAGAGGGCGGTGATGTCGTACCCCTGCACCTCCTCGATAGCCAGGTTGTCCAGGAAGGACTCAATGCGGCCGCTGCGGTCCACGTCGGACCCGATCCACAGATCACCGCCCTGCCCGCGTCTGATCCTGGCGCATTGCGCGGCGTTGCCGTCCAGGCATAAATCCAGGATCAGCTGCGGGTTCAACCCGCTGATCCCTTTGCTGATTCTGATGGAATAGTAGTCCACGCTGAAATTGAACCCTTCGATGAAGCGGGGCGTCCATATCAGACCGAAGGAGTAGGTGTCGGCTTCTTCCGGCGCCAGATCCGGGGCTCCCCCTTGCAACATATTGTACTGACCGGCCGGTGAGTGAGCGATATTGCCGAACTGGGCGGCCGTCACCCCGCTCCGGGCGCACTCCTCAAAGGTGCGGCCCGCGGCCGTCCGGCCATTGGCGACAGACCCGCCGCAGGGGTCCGCGGGCATGTCGAACAGGTTGAAGTTCCGCGGGTGGAACCGTTCCCGCACGTTCGGCGCCCGGATCGCGCGTTGAAAACTGGCCCGCAGCTTGACGCCTGAATTGACGACCCACCCGGAACGAACCCCGAAGGTATTGGTTTGCACGTCGAAATCGTAGTCGGAATAGCGATAGCCCACGTCCAGCCCCAGATCTTTCGCAAACGGAGCGCCTTCGACCAGCGGGATACCGGCTTCCAGAAACACTTCCGTCACGTCGAATCCTCCGCTGACCGGCAGGGTGGCGCCGCCCTGACCGGACCCTTCGCCTCTTTGATAGGCCTCGTCGGGACTGAACGTGAGGCTTTCTTTGCGGTATTCCCCGCCAAGCACCACATCGACGTTGGTGTCGGCGAAGGGCGATTTGATGCCGTATTGCCCGAGATGACCGGTGAGGTAACCCGAGACCACGGTTTGATCGGTCGATCCGTCGGCGGTCAACGGAAGCGTCAGATAGTTCACCATATCCGACGTGACCCCGCCCTCCCGAAAGATGTTCCAGGGCACACAACCCGGATCGGAGCCATTCAGCACGGACCGGCACACGGGTTCACCGGTCCCCGGATGGTCCACGGCATCCAACGCGCGCCTGATCCGGGTGGTCGACAGGTCGTTCCGGTAGGTGTTCTTCATATTCACCCTGGAATATTGATAATGCAGTTCGTATTGCCAACGATCGCTCAGATCGCCGCGCAGGCCAACCACGCCGCGATAGGAGGTATGGCGCAGATCATTTTGCCGGCTGCCGCCTTCGACGTTGCGCCGGCCGATGTAGACCGTCTGCATCTCATCCCTGGTCAAACCATAGGTGCCGCATAGCGCCTCGAACTGTTGCGGGGACAGGAGTGGATTGCCGCAGTTCAGCGTATCGGTGACGAAGAACGACCCTGAAGGGGCGATTTGGGCCACCGACCGGTCGTCCATGAACATGAACTCGGTGAAGGCTTCGACTTTGTCGTGCACGTCGTAGTGCGCAAACAGGCCTGCCGTCCAGCGCTGGTCGGGACGCTGGAAATAATTCGTGGGCGCATAGTTGTACAGCGTGTCGTCCCTGGGCACGAACCGGTGGTCTTCCACTTTGTAATCAAAGCCCTTCTGCCCCCGGCTACTCAGCGCGCCGAAGTCGGAGAAGGTCCCCTGCGGCTGCGTGGCCGAGCCGCCGCACGCCCTCAGGCCCTCGATCAGGTCGCATGAGCTGTAATCGCGATCTCCGTGGAAGACCGGAGCGATATTGCGATAGGTCCCGTAGACCGTGATATTGCCGCGCGCGTTCAGATTTTTTCCCATGACCAGGGAAACGTTCGAGATATCGCCGTCCCATGCCGGGCCATCGGCCGGTGAATATCCGGCGTCCCGAACAATCCTCTGCCACCTGTCGTTGTCGTTGTTGTGCTGGTACTGGCTGAACTGGTAGTCGAGCCTGACGCCCTCGAAATCATCAACCATCAGAAAATTGATCGCCCCGGCTACCGCATCGGCCCCATAGGTCGCCGAGGAGCCGCCGGTCATCACCTCAACGCTTTTGATCAACGAGCCCGGGATCTGGTTGATATCGGCCCCGATACCGCCCTGAAGCGGCGAACCGGCCGGAAGCCGCCGGCCATTGATCAGCACCAGCGTCCGGTTCGTTCCCAGGTTGCGCAGGTTCAGGGTGGCCGTGCCGGTGGCGCCGTTGGATATGCCGGCGTTCTGGCCGGAAAACACCTGCGGCAGAATGCGCAACGCGTTCTCCACCCGGACGTTGCCCTGAAACGACAAGGCCTCCGAGTCGATATGGTAAATCGGGCTGGCGCTGGACAAATTGGGGATGTGGATACGGGTACCGGTCACCACCATCTCTTCCAATTGCACAGGCGTGTTGCCGTCGTCACCCGCCGGCGGTTCCGCGTCCGCGGCACACACCGGCGCGGCGAGCGCGACCCCCCACAAAAGCGCGCCCATCGCGCACCTTCTCAGCAGCATCATCGTTTCAGACACGTTCACCGCAGAAAACCCTTTCAATACACACCCGGAATAATCCGGTACTTGACCCGTGCCTGATAGTCCGCCCACTTTTCGGCGCCGTATTTCTCGGCGCAATACCGGTCGTCAAAGCGTTCGCGGAAGACAAAAAACGAGACGATAAAGATACAATAGGTCCAGGCCCAGGGATTCGTGAAGTAGCCGAAGATCAGGGCAATCGACAGGGCAAGGAACCCCTCGCCCATGTAGTTGAAATGGCGGGCGACACCCCAGAGACCGCTGCACAGGATCTTCCGGTCACCGGCCTCAATGTACCGAGGTTCGATCAGCCCGAGAAACTTGCGGTCGGGCCATCGCTTGAACGTGTATTTCTGATTGTTGGCGCCTCGCGAGATACCCCACCCCAACAGGAACAGCGCCGTCGTTCCGATGAGCCACACCGACGTCGCGGCCGGCGAGAATCCGGGGTCCGGGTAGACGGCCATGCCCCACAACGGGAGGATAAACATCCACCCGTAGACCACGAGCCCGCCCCAGAACAACTTGAAGCCGACCCGCTCATGGATCAGATCGTAGGTATAGAGTTGGACGTGCTCAAAGACGCAGTAATCCAGAATGTAGAACGTAAAGAACGCCGCATACAGGAACACGCCGGGATTGGCACGTTCCCCAAACAGTTCGTAGTGGTACGCGGCCCCGGACAGGGCGTTGAGCGAAAGCATCGTTCCGCCGACGACGTAAAAATACATCTTGACGTCGAAGCGCTCATTGAAGAACGACAACTCCTGGATCCGTCCATTCCACAGGGCCAGGAACGGATTTTCTTCGTCGCCCGGCGGCTGGCTGTACACCGCGATGATTGCAAAGATCGTGGTGAAGACCGTTCCCCCGGCCACCGCATAGATCGTGGACCGGTAGAACCAATCACGCGACATGCCGGTCAGTTCAAACGCCCACACGACCAGCGCGATGACGAACACCAGCAACCCGTTCAGACGATAGTTGCGGGGGGCGCCGGTTGCCGGATTGACGACATAGCCGGGCACATGCCGCGCCGGCAGGATGACCTGCGCCAGAAAGAATACGGCGAAGATCACCAACGGCGTCAGGAAGCCCGCTATCGCTTCCGATCGCGAAAGCTCGAACAGGTGGCCAATACCCAGCCATTCAATCATGACCGAATCCCCCCTTATACCCTGTGCGGATAGGTTTCTCCTTCAGGGTCCGACGGGACTATATCATAATTATTACGTAGAATCGAGAGTCAGGACGGCGGAGGGGCGATCTTCAGGATCGTTCCACCCTCGCCCACGGCCCAACCGGCGTTGGGATCGGGAAAGGAGAGCCCATAGAAGCTGAACGGTTCCGGGAGTTCCGGCTTGTCCCACGTGAAGCCGGCGTCCGTGGTTGTGAGGAACGCGCCCCGCTCTCCGACAATCCAACCCGCGAGGAACCCCGTAAACTGGACTTTCAGAAAGTCAGGCGGTCTGATACAGGGAGACCCGCACGGAAGCGTGCGATCAACCCATTTGTTTCCACCGGTAATCGTCTGAAAAATGGCGCCCTGAGACCCCACGACCCACCCGCCTTCAGGATCGGTAAAGTACAGATCAAAGAACGTCGTGGCACTGCCGGTGGCCTGTTGAACCCAGGTTTGCCCTCCGTCTCCGGTCACAAGAATCGTCCCGATCGCGCCGACCGCCCATCCGTTCTGCGCATCGACGAACTGCACCCCGAACAAATCCGCCGCGGTCGAACTGCTTTGATCCTCCCAGGTGCGACCGCCGTCCGCGGTCCGCAGGATGGTTCCCCGGCCTCCGACGATCCAGCCCTGCGAGGGATTCAGGAAATACACGTCATAGAGCGCGGCGCCAACCCCGGCCACCTGCCGGCGCCACTGTTGCCCGTGGTCGTTCGTATGCAGGATCGTCCCGTTCTGCCCGACGATCCAGCCGTGTTGCGCATCCGTAAAGTAAATATCCGTCAACAGGGCCGCGGTGCGACGGGTCACCGCCTGCCACGTCTCCCCCGCGTCCTCGGTCTTCAGGACCATCCCCCCGGCGCCCACGGCCCAGCCCTTCTGCGCGCTGACGAAAAACGTTCCGAGCAACGTGGATTTGGTGCCGCTGTTCTGCACGGTCGTGACCACGCGGTCCCCGGCCTGAACCTGACCGGCAACGCCCGGGAGACACACCACCCCCCAGATCAGCAACCGAAGGAGAACGTGACGAGAGCGGCGCATGGCGTTCACGGCGCCTGGTCCGTTCTCCAGGGCTCTTGCGTGTAATCGTAGAAAAATTCCTTGTGAGGCAATCCCCGCCGGAGAATCCTGAATTCGCCCGCCACGGCGCTCAGCCATTGCTTCCGCGAACAACACCGGCCGTTTTTGAGTAAATCCCAGGACCCGCGACGCACAACGATTTCCCCTTTGGTGGGGTCCGCGTAGAACCCCTCGGGATGCCCGAATCCGAACACGTGCCGCCGGGGCACCTGAACCTTGATTTCCGTATCCTTCCAGGAAACCACGATGGCCGCGACGCCGTTCACCAGCACTTCCGTTCGTGAGACATCGGGCCCCAGTCGATAATTCTTCCAATCGTGGGCGTCGGTATTCAATTCCAACCGCGTCGCCTCCGCGATTTTCAGAAATTCGCCGAACCCTTCGCCCTTCAACGTCACGATCTCGTCGAGCCCGGCTTCCTTCGGGGAATAGGACGTCACCGTCGGCGTCTTGACGGTAAAGGAGCCCACGTCCAATTCCACCACGCCCCGCTTGACGCAACAGGTCCCATCGGGCTCGGGAATGGTCGCGCCCCGCTTCACGACAACGGGACCGGACTTGGCGCTGTACGGCACCCACACGTTAATTTCATCATCCTGCCACCGGTGAATGATCGCCGGCACGCCGCCGATTTCCACCCGGTTCTGACCGGGGTTGAAATCAAACGCATACGCCGTACTCCCCGCTTCGGAGAACACGCCGAAATTTTTCCCCTTGATGCGGACAAGCGTGCCGATGGGTCCCTCGGTGGGAAACAACCGTTCAAATCCGGGCTGGACTACCTCGAATTGTCCAAGAGTCCGCGTGCGGCCATTATGTTGAAACGTCACCTGGCCGCTGACCGCGTTCAATGGGACGTGGACCACGATCGTACGCGCAGACCATTTCGAGATCGTCACCGGTTTGCCGCCGATGGTAATCGCGTCATTGGGTCCTTTGGCATCGCCGAACCGTTGCCCGCTCAACACGATTTTGGTTCCGACGGGCCCCTTGGCCGGAGCGAACCACACACTGGGAATAAGAGAGACCGGCGCGGGGTTGCTCTCGGCATAGGCGACCGGCGCGCAGCAGGACCCGTCAGGCAATGGATCGGAGGACGCGAGTTGCACCACCACGTCCCCGGACTCGGCATTGGCCGGGATCTTGACCTCGATCTTCGAAGGCCGCCATTTCAGAATTTCCGCCCGAATGCCGTTGACCAACACCCGGTTCACGCCAAACATCGTATTGGGATCACGCGACCCTGCCGTATTCCCGAAATGCGCGCCTTCGATGGTCAGCACCGATCCGGGTTCGGCCTCGGGCGGGACCAGCTTGGTAATCTCCACCCGTTGAAGAGCAAACCGGCCGGCAACCGTCGTTCCGTTCGGCCCCGAAACCGTGACGTCGCCGCTCTTGGCCACCAGCGGCACCTTGACCATCACCAGATCCGGTTCCCAGAGTTGAATCAACGCGGGCACGCCGTTGAAGTCCACCCGATTCTCCGCAGTCGAAACAAATTCCCCGAATGCGGACCCGCCGATCGTCACCGTGATTCCCGGAGGACCCGAGTCCGGAAATAATTCAGCCCGGGCAAACGAAACCGTTCCACACACAACCAGCAAAGCAAGCAACACGTGTCTCATATCGCAATAACCCTTTCCATGATCAGAACTGATCTTCCGGACGCCTCAACCCGTCCCGCGGCCTATGAAACAGAGAGTGGCCGCGCCACAAAAAATGACGCGGCCATTCTCTACTCTATAACGCAACGCTTTTTGCCGTCAACCAACGGCAACGCTCAGGCTAACATTCCGGTCCCCCCATAAAACCGTCAGGACAAGACGCGCGCGCGCGACGGGATGACACCACGGCGGAAGAACGGCGAACGGTTATGGCGAGCGTCCGGTCAAGCGGGCAATCGTCGCGGCGGCCGCGTTTCTGACCTCGATCTCTTTCGCGTTCTGTGCGAGGGTTCGCAACAACGGCAGCGCCTCCATGACGCGGAAATCGCCGAAGGCCTCGACGCTGCGCACCTTCACGTACACGTCGGGATGATTCAGCAGATCCGGCAGGAGATCCACAATGCTGTCGTCTTCGGCCCGCACGAACTCCCCGATGACCCGTCTGGCGGCCACCGGTTCATACAGGGTGTGAGCTTGCTGCATGCTGTGGATGCCTTCGGGAAACCAGTCCGGGTTGTCGGCCGTTTCCGAAGCCGCCTCGCGGGCAACGTTGGCACGCAACTCTTTCAGAAAAACGCGATGGGCGTCCTGGCTTCGATGAACCTGCCCGTCGATGATTTCCGCGAGAAAATGATAGTACGGATTGGTCAGAAAATTATGCAGCGAGTCCAGATACGGCAGGGTTCCCAAGGGCGTGAGTGCGGCTCTTTCCTGAATCGTGATTTCAAACAACGGGCCTTTCTCGTGGTGTTCGATCCGGAACGTTCCCGTCAGCACCGTGCCGTACCGATTGATACCGAACTGCCGGCCCCTGGTTTCCTCATACGAGCCGGTCACGGTCAGATCGTGCGGCCGATGCTTCTCCCGCACGATCTCGAAACCCGCCGCCAGTAATTTGGCGCGAATGTCCGCCGGGGCATCCCACAACAACCGGCCGCGCGGCTTCCAGCTTGAGGCCCGGACGTCCACGTAAATCGTATTGGCCGTGTGAATGGAAGGAAAGACGTGCGGGTCGGTCAAATAGCGCACGGTCGCCGAGACCCGGCCCGGCACGGTCCCGCAGACGATGAACAGCAGGACAAGCGGGAGCGCCCATGGCGTTGGCCTTTTCATCTCTCGTCTGAAAACCCGCGGTTCGCGGGACTCACCGGGGCGCCAGTTGGACGGTCAATTCAAGCTCGACGGGAACGCCCATGGGTAATTCGGCCACCCCTACGGCCGCGCGCGCGTGCCGTCCGGCCTCCCCAAAAATCTCCACCAGCAAGTCCGATGCGCCGTTGATCACATAGGGCTGTTCCCTGAATCCTTCGGAAGACGCCACATAGCCCGTCAGTTTGACGATTTGTCGCACCCGGTCGAGTGACCCCGCGGCCTGACGGATATTGGCCAAGGCATTGAGCAACGACACCCTGGCCGCCTCATAGCCGTCTTCCCTGGAGAGATCGCGTCCCACCTTCCCCTCAAACACAATCCGCCCGTCGCGGCTGGGCACCACGCCGCTGACAAAGAGCAGGTCGCCGACTCGAATGGAGGGAACGTACGTGGCCACGGGTTGGGGAGGCGCCGGCAAGGTCAGGCCCAGAGACGTGACGCGTTGTTCAAAAGACATGGTCCCGGAAGATTACGAGGTCCGGCGACGTTGACGCAACTGATATTTCCGCACGGCCCGGTTATGTTCGGCCAGCGTGGCCGAGAACTCATGGCTCCCGTCGTTACGGGACACGAAATACAGGTAGCGGGTGGACTCAGGATAGAGGGCCGCCCGGATCGCGGCGCTTCCCGGATTCGCAATCGGGCCGGGAGGCAATCCCACAACCCGATAGGTATTGTACGGACTCGCAATCGACAGGTCCTTTTTGCGAAGATTGCCGTCGAATTCATTCAGGGCGTAGATGACCGTCGGGTCGCTTTGCAGCGGGATGTTCTTGCGCAGTCGATTATGAAACACGCCGGAAATCAGGGCGCGTTCGTCGGGCTTGGCCGTTTCTTTTTCAATCACCGAAGCCAACGTGACCACCTCGTGCATGGACAAACCCAATTCCGCGGCCCGCTCCCGGTCTTCCCGGCTCACGGCCTGTTTGAACCGGGACACCATCGCGGCAATCAACTGTTCCGGCGCCGCGTGACGGACAAACTGATAGGTGTCGGGAAACAGATAGCCTTCCAGGTTCTCCACGGACAACGACAGGGTGTGAATGACACCCGGATCCCTGGTGGCCTGGAGAAACTCCGCGCGATCGGCCAAGCGCCGTTCGTGCAACACATCGGCAATCCGGCTCACTGAAAAGCCTTCGGGGATCGTCACCGTATGCCGGATCACCTCGCCCTTGACGAGCGTATCCAGAATAGTCGAAGGAGCCGTGCCTCCGTGAAATTCATATTCCCCCGGAATAATTTTCCGGTCCGCTCCCGAGAGACGGCCCATCCAGACAAACGCCCAATCGCTTTTGATCAGCTTCCGGCGGCGCAGTCGTTCCGCCACCTCGGATAACGAGGCGCCCTCGGCAATCTCCAACACCGCAACCTGCGAGGCATGGCCGACGGGCTGGAGTTGGCTCAGCACCGCCAATCCGCAAACGCCCCCCAGGAGGAGAACGCCGGCGACAAGAAGAGGAGTGGTTTTGAGCATCAATGCGTTTTAACAGGACGACGACCGCGCCAACGAGCGGTGGCGACCGGCAGGGCATGAACACGGAAACCCGCGCGACGGGCGCGCAATCATTTCGAGACCTGCGCTTCGACGAGGTGAAACACTTTTTCCAGGGCCTGCCCCAATTTTTCAGGATGCTTCCCGCCGGCTTGAGCCATTTCGGGCCGTCCCCCGCCCGATCCGCCGATCTCGCGAGCCATGTCCTTGATCAGGGTCCCGGCCTGCAACGTGGGGGTCAGGTCGGGAGACACGATCACCAATAAGGAGACCTTCCCGTCCGCAACCGAACCCAAGGCGATCACGCCCCTGGAGACCTTGTTCCGTACCTTGTCGGAAAGCAGCCGCAGTTCCTGCATGGACAACCCCTGCGCGGCCTGAACGTGAACCGGCACGCCCCGGATTTCCCGAACCCGGGCCTCGTCGCCGCCGGCGCTCCGGTCCAGCAATTTCAGTTTGAGCTGCTCGAGTTCCCGTTCCTTGTCCTTCAACAGGGAGACGAGTTTCCGGGTCCTGGGGACGATGTCCGACGGACTGCTTTTCAACAACTCCGCGACGTCCCTGACGTCGGACTCCAACTGCTTCCCGTGCTCCAACGCCCCCGTGCCGGTCAGGGCTTCGATGCGCCGCACCCCGGAGGCGACCCCGCCTTCGGAGGTAATGCGGAACGAACCGATCTCCCCCGTATGCAGGCAATGCGTCCCCCCGCACAGTTCCTTGCTGAACTCCCCGATCCCCACGACCCGCACCCGTTCGCCGTATTTATCGCCGAAAAACGCCAGGGCTCCGGCGTGAATCGCCTCCTGAATCCCCATGACGCCGGTTTGGACGAGCGTGTTGCCCAACACGTGAAAATTGACCATCGCCTCGATTTCTTCAAGATCCCGGACGCGCAGCGGCTTGAAGTGGGAAAAATCAAAACGCAACCGGTTCGGAGCGACCAGCGAGCCATACTGTTTGACGTGAGGACCCAGGACTTCACGAAGCGCCGCGTGGAGGAGATGGGTGGCGGTATGATTCCGCGCCGCGCCGCGCCGGGTCGTCGAGTCCACCGTCGCAGCCAGCGGGTCACCCGCGCGAACGCGGCCGGCGACGACCGTGCCCCTGTGCAGCAGGAGCTTGCCCCCGACTTTGGCGGTCTCCCTGACCTGAATCCGGCCCTCCCGGCCCGCCAACGTCCCCTGATCCCCCACCTGCCCCCCGCCTTCGGGATAGAACGGGGTGGCGTCCAGGACCAGTTCCACCTCGTCGCCTTCCACGACTTCGTCCGCCAACGCGTCTCCCTTGAGCAGGGCCTGCACCACGCTCTCGGATTCAAGCGCCTGATACCCGAGAAATTCCGTGGGCCGAAGCCGTTGCGTCAGTTCGGCGACACACGGCTTTTCCTGTTCCGCGGCGAAAACCGCCGATTTGCGCGCCCGGTCGCGTTGCGCGTCCAACGCGCGTTGAAAGCCTTCACGATCGGCAACCAACCCCTGCTCGCGGGCGGCTTCTTCAATCAAGTCCAATGGAAAGCCATAGGTATCGTAGAGTTTGAACACGCTCTCGCCGTCCAGGGACCCGTCCGTGGCGTCGCCGACCATGCGATTCAGGATGGGCAACCCCTGGTCCAACGTGCCGATAAACCGCTCTTCTTCATTTTCGATGACCGTGCGACACGTGTCGCGCGCCTGGGTCAATTCGGGATACGCCCCGTTCATTTCGTCGACCACCGTGCCGGTCAGCTCATGCAGAAACGGCTCCGTGACGCCCAACAGCCGGCCATGCCGCGACGCCCGGCGCACAATCCGCCGCAGGACGTAGCCCCGGCCTTCGTTCGACGGCAGAATCCCGTCCGCGATCAGAAACGTGACGGCCCGCAAATGATCCGCAATGACCCGCAGAGAACGGTCCGCGGCGTCATCCTTGCCGTACGGACGTCCCGTCCGGCCGGCAATCGCCGAGAGCAACGGCATGAACAGGTCGGTCGCATAATTGCTGTCCACGCCCTGGACCACCGCGGCCAACCGCTCCAGCCCCATACCGGTGTCGATACTGGGTTTCGGCAACGGATGCAGGGTGCCTTCGGCGTCCCGGTCGAATTGCATGAACACGAGGTTCCAGATTTCCAGGTACCGGTCGCAGTCGCACCCCACGGCGCACGAGTCCCGCCCGCACCCGAGGGCCGCGCCCTGATCGATGTAAATTTCAGAACAGGGGCCGCAGGGTCCGGTCTCTCCCATCTGCCAAAAATTATCCTTGGACCCCAGCCGCACGATTCTGGCCGCGGGCACGCCCACGTGGTTCTCCCACAAGGCCGCGGCTTCATCGTCATCCTGAAAGACCGTGACCCACAATTGGTCACCGGGCAGGCCCAGCGTCTTTGTCAGATAATCCCAGCCGTAACGGACCGCGTCCCGTTTGAAATAGTCGCCGAACGAAAAATTGCCGAGCATTTCAAAAAACGTATGATGGCGCCGGGTATACCCCACGTTCTCCAGGTCATTGTGTTTCCCACCGGCTCGCATGCACCGTTGCACGGACACGGCCCGGGCATAGGAACGCTGTTCCTCTCCCAGGAACACCCGCTTGAACTGGTTCATGCCGGCGTTGGTAAACAGAAGCGTGGGATCGGCCTGGGGAAGCAAGGACGCGCTGGGAACGACGGCATGATCGACCGCGCGAAAAAAATCCAGGAACGAGCGGCGCAGCTCATGGGCGGTCATGGACATACACAAGGCGCTTCGTTGAGGGTGAGGGGCATAGTGCTAGGCTTTCCCCCGCGCGGGGGCCGGTTTCGTGTCCGCTTCAGCCGAACCCGCCTTCTTCGGCGTCGAAACCAGTCCGGCCTGTTCGCGGATTTTCGCTTCAACGGCGCCGGCCGCCTCGGGGTTCTCCTTCAAAAACGCTTTCGCCGCTTCGCGGCCCTGCCCCAACCGCTCCTCGCGAAACGAGTACCACGCTCCGGCCTTGTCGATAATTTTGCGGTCAACGCCCAGATCAAGGAGTTCCCCGACCTTGGACACGCCCTCGGCAAACATAATGTCGAACTCGGCCTGCCTGAACGGAGGCGCCGTCTTGTTCTTCACCACTTTGACGCGGACACGGCTGCCGATGACCTCCTGACCTTCCTTGATGGATTCGATCCGCCGGATGTCCAGCCGCACCGAAGAATAAAACTTCAGGGCGTTCCCGCCGGTCGTGGTTTCGGGATTGCCGAACATGACCCCGATCTTCATCCGGATCTGATTGATGAAGATGACCGTGGTCAGGGATTTGGAAATGGCGCCGGTCAATTTGCGGAGGGCCTGAGACATCAGGCGCGCTTGCAGCCCCATGTGCGAATCGCCCATTTCCCCCTCGATTTCGGCGCGGGGCACCAGCGCCGCAACGGAATCCACGACCACCAGATCAATCGCCCCGCTCCGGACGAGCGTCTCGGCAATCTCCAGGGCCTGTTCGCCGGTATCGGGTTGGGCCACCAGCAGGTCGTCCGTCTGAACCCCCAGCTTCCTTGCATAGGACACGTCCAGCGCGTGTTCCGCGTCGATGAACGCCGCGGACCCTCCCGCTTTCTGCGTTTCCGCAATCGCATGCAGGCATAAGGTGGTTTTCCCCGAGGATTCCGGACCGAAAATTTCCACCACCCGGCCTCGCGGCAGCCCGCCGACGCCCAAGGCCAGGTCCAGGGCCAACGACCCCGTGGAGACGGCCGGCACGTCTTCCGACACGTCGCCCGTTCCCAGTTTCATGATCGAGCCTTTCCCGAATTGCTTTTCAATTTGGGTGACGGCCAGTTCCAAGGCCTTCAGTTTTCCCTGACTCTCCGCATGTCGATCGCTCATAACGCCTCCCGGATTCAAACCTTTCGTGCCCGTATCATACTGAAAACCCGTAAAGAGGCCAACCACCCTTCGGAAAAGGCAGCCCCCTTCACGCCTTCAACGCAATGTCCCATAATTTCGTATAGACGGCTCCGCCCGGTCGAAGCTCGCTTTTGAACAAGGTTGCCCGTTCAACGGACAACGACCCGCAGGAAAAGGAATCCGTGAACACGCCCAACGCGCCCAACGCCTGCCCGACGGCGCGATGATTCTTTTTCACGCGAGCGACGGTCAGATGCGGTCGAAACGGTCTGTCCTCCTGAGGAAACCCCAACGGAACCACCGCCCGCCCGACGTACCCGGCCAACGTCGTCAGGCGATCGAACGCGCCGCCCAGACCAATCCACAACACGCGGGGAGACCGCTGATCCGGAAACACGCCGAATCCCTTGAGTTCAACAACAAAAGGGGACACGCGGGAGAGCGCCGGTTCCACCGCCCGGCGGATCCGGTCAACCTGAATCTCCTCCGTATCGCCAAAAAACTTCAAGTTGATATGGAGATTTTCAGGTTTACTCCATGAAAGTCCGGGCAATTCTCGCTGGACCATTCGCAGGTTCTTCTCTATGGCCGAATGCAAAGCGGAAGGTAGATCAATCGCCAAAAACGTTCGCAGTCCCCTATTCACCTCTTAGCATCCTCTTCTTTTCTTGTAGCTGCGCCATCTTATGGCGCCTGCCTGCGGGCCGCATGAGATGCGGCCCCTACAAATCGAACGGAGGCCAGAAGTCGAGACTAGACAACATCGCACAACCAGCGCCGTAACACGTCGAGCGCTGCCTGCGACGACCGGAGTTTGATGGCTTCCCGTGCTCCATGAAACCGGAACGCGTTCGTGGCGGTTCCCTTCGGCGTAGCCAACCCGACGTAGACCAGACCGACGGGCTTGCGCGCGGTCCCGCCTCCCGGCCCGGCAATGCCCGTGACACTCAGGCCCACGTCCACCCTGCCGCTCGTTCGAATCCCCTGAGCCAGAGCCTTGGCGACCTGCGCGCTCACCGCCCCATGTCTTTTCAGCGCCGGTTCGGAAACGCCGAGCAATTCGATCTTCGCCCGGTTGTCATAGCACACCACGCCCCGGTCCACGTATGCTGAACTTCCGGGCACTTGCGTCAGACGATGCGTAATCAGCCCGCCCGTACAGCTCTCAGCCACGGCAAGGGTCAACCCCTGATCCCGGAGAAGCTGTCCCACCACTTCTTCCATCGTCCGGCCATCAATGGAAAAAACAGACTGCCCCAACCTGGCGACCGCGTCATCCATCAGGCTGTCGAGCGAGGTCCCGGCGCGCATCCGTGTTCCCTGCCCCGCCCGGCGGCGTCCCCTGTTCTCCGACTGCGTGAAAGACACCGAGACCCCGAGCGGAGAGGCAAGAAGACCGAGACGGAAAGGACTTGCGTCGGGAACGAGCCCCCGCAGTCGATGGTCGATCTCTCCTTCCAGAAGCCCGAAGGTCTGAATCGTCCGGGTTGGGATGGCCGGCGCCAGGAGCCCCTCCTGCCGGAAAAACGGCAGCAGCGATTCCGCCCACATCCGGCGGACTTCGTGGCCGACCCCGGGCAGGCAAACGATCCACCGGCGTTTCCACTGCACGACAAAGCCGGGCGCGATCCCGGCGGAATTTCGAAGCAGCGCGCCGCCGGTGGGCAGAAACGCCTGCCGGCGCTGGCTCCCGGTCACGGGCCTGCCCGCGGACTGCAACCGTGTCGTAATGCATGCCAGGGCCCGGGGACGCAGGCGCAACGGCTTTCCGGTGACCCGGGCCAGAGCCTCACGGGTCACGTCGTCAACGGTGGGACCGAGTCCGCCGGTGATCAGCACGAGATTCGCCCGTCTGACCGCGTTCGCGACAACCACGCCTATATCCTCGACGTCGTCTCCGACCACGGACTTGAACCGGACTTCGATCCCATGCTCCGCCAGTGACTCGCTGAGAAACAGCGAATTGGTGTCAACCCGTCCGCCACGCAACAGTTCGGACCCGACCGCAATGATTTCAGCCGTACGCATGAACGCAGAGGAGTTCCTTATGCACCGCCCACCGGGAGAAGAAAAGAGCATGCCCGAGAGCCGTATTCTTATCAAGGCCCTCCTTGGGCATCCCCCTCTTCGTCATCCTGTAGGAACACCCACACCAGAATGGTCATTCCCGCTCTCTCTTCGTCATCCCTGACTTGATCAGGGATCCAGCGTCTTTTCCTTCTTTTGCCCCACTCCGTCATCCTCGACGCTTGTCCCCGACGTTCTTAATCGGGGATCCAGGCAATTATAGGATCCAGTGTCTTTGTTTTTTCCTTCGTTCGTGCCCCTTCGACTTAGACCTACGCTCAGGGTGACCGGATTATTCTCCCCCCGTTCGTCCTGAGCGTAGCGAAGCGAAGTCGAAGGAAGCGTAGCGTTAGCGAAGTAGGTCGGGTTAGCCCTGAGCTTGTCGAAGGGCGTAACCCGACATCCCATCCGTCAATGATTCCTGCCTTTTTGTCGGATTACGCTCCGCTAATCCGACCTACAGATCGACCTCCTTCCTGTAGGGACACCCACACCAGAATGGTCATTCCGAGTGCAACGAGGAATCTGCATTTGCCTTTCTCCGCCATCCCCGACCCCCTCTCCGTCATCCTCGACGCTTGTAATCGAGGATCCAGTGTCTTTGTTTTGGTATTTGTCGTCGCGTCATCCCGGGTCAAAGCCCGGGACATGCCTCATGACGCTTCTTCTGCTTGGCCGCATTGGAGGCCGCATCCAGATGCGGCCCCTACAACTACGTTACCATGCGGCCAAGGTTGACCGCGACAACTAAGATCCTTCGCATACGGCTCAGGATGACAGAGATGCCTCAATGTAACCAACCGTGGTCATTCCGAGTGCAACGAGGAATCTGCATTTGCCTTTCTCCGCCATCCCCGACCCCCTCTCCGTCATCCTCGATGCGTCCCCGACGTTCTTAATCGGGGATCCAGGCAATTATAGGATCCAGGGTCTTTGCTTTTTCCTTCGCAGTGAGCCCCTTGTTTTTTACCGGGCGGTTGAAGCATAATTAGCATTCATTAGTGGATGCCTAAACTTGGCACCGGCTCGTCAATGAGAATGACGACCAATCGAACAGGAGACACCATGCTCAGCACCATGCGCCGACGCCCAAAAATCATAAGTAATTATACCCCCCCCCCCCCCCGAATTTTCTGAAGCCGCGAAGCCTTCGTCCCATCGGCTCCGCCGCTGCTTGGCGGACGCATGTATGAGCAGGAATTTCGTCAGAAATTTTGCTCCGTCCCCGTTGTTGCGGCTTTCTGCCGGCCTTGGCCTTGCGATGCTGGGGTTCGCGCTGGCCTCTGCTGCTGCCCGCCGCCCCGGTTCAGGCCGAAGTGAAGACCGTCACCATCTCCAGAGCGGGCGCCAACAGCACCAGCTTCAGCGTCTCCAACGACAAGACGGGCGGCTACCACAGCGTGATGCACTACGCGCTGGTGGACAACTCGACCGATTCGTGCTCAGGGTCGGGGGTCACCTACGGCAACGCGTCGAGCACCTGGTCCGCGGGCGGGCAGACCTACACCAAGACGATCACCGGCAACGCCGGCAAGTATGTTTGTGTCCGCGGCACCACACAGACGACCCCCGCGACAGCGGCAAGCCTGACGATCACAAAGGGGTCCTCCAGAATCAGAGTGACACTTGACGACACACTCGCATCCGGCTCAGCAGGCAACTCATGGCAGCTAGTTATAGCCCAAGGTGGTAGCGACTCCGTAAATGCCGCTAACAAGACTATCCGCGTGCGGCACACCCTGTGGCGCAACGATATGGTGAAGCGGATCAACGACTTGTCAGGCGTGACCGCTGTTGGCGAACTCAATAATCTCCAGCGCGATCGGAGGGGCACGTACGGCTTCTCCGGCGGCGTCGACGCAACCTACAGTCGCGGTTACAGTACTCCGCAGGGTCCGATCGCCTATCCCGGTCCGACGCTGAGTCTCAACAGCGCGGGCGCCGACAACAAGTACGAGACCGACGACCACATCGAGGTCACGGCGGCGTTCGGCTACAACGTGACCGTGACCGGCTCGCCGCGCATCGCGCTGACCGTCGGCAGCACCACCCGCTACGCGACCTACAACAGCGGCACCGGCACGGCCAACCTGAAGTTCCGCTACACCGTGGTCGCCGCCGACGTGGATAGCGACGGCATCAGCATTGCCGCGAACGCGCTGGCGCTGAATTCCGGCACCCTCCAGGACAGCAGCAATACCAACGCCGTCATTACCCATTCGGCGCTCGCCGCGAGCGGCAACCACAAGGTCAACCCGCCCGCGGCCGACACTGCGCCCGCCTTCCGCAGCAATGCCTCCATCGCCGACGTGAGCGTGATTCAGAACCGATCCATGCGCTCAGTGCGCTTCCCGCGAGCCAGCGGCGGCGACGGCAAGCTCTCCTATTCCGTCACGCCCGCGCTGCCGGCGGGGCTGACCCTCGAAGCAAGCACCGGGCTGCTGACCGGCACCCCCACCGGGACTTCGGCGCAGGCGACCTACACCTACACCGTGTCCGACAACGACACCAACACCTCGTCCAGTGACAAGGACACGCTGAGCTTCAAGCTCGAGGTGCTCGGCGAGGACACGCTCAAGGTTCACCACGAGATCGAGGACGGCTTCCTGCGCAAGGACGGAGGCCGAACCTTCGCGCTCGACTATATTTTCAACGGCCCGAGCAGCGCGACGTATACCGCCAGCTCGACAGATTCCGCGGTGGCGACGGCGACCGTGTCCGGCTCGACCCTGACCGTCAGGGGTGTGGCGCACGGCATGGCCACGATCACGGTGACCGCGGCCGCCACCGGCCAGACATCGGTGTCGCAGTCCTTCAAGCTGGAGATTTATGGCCAGAACACTGCATCGGTCTGGAGCACAATACCAAGCACGACCGTCCAGACCGGCAAGACCGTGACGATTGACCTCGAGGACTACGCCAGCGACCCCGAAGGCACGGCGCTTTCCTTCAGCGCCATTTCGCTCTCCGTCGGCAATGCGTCGGTTGCGGTATCCAATACCTCGCTGCTGACCATTACCGGCGTGGCGGCGGGCACGGCCGTTATCTACGCGACCGCGCACGACGGCGGCTATTTCGCCACCGGTATCTTCACCGTGACGGTGTCCTCCAGCAACGCGGCACCATCGTTCGCTAACAACGCCACCATCACCATTCCTTCCCTGGTGCAGTACCAGCCGCTCAAGGCGCAGGTTCTGCCTGCGGCATCCGGCGGCAACGGCCAGCTCAGCTATTCGCTGGACAAGGCGCTGCCGGCCGGTTTGGTCTTCGACGCCGAGGCGCGCACGATCTCCGGCGCGCCGACGGAGACATTGACGAGCACAACCTACACCTACACGGTGGCGGACTCGGACAACACCACGGGCAGCGGCGACGAAGACACCCTGACGTTCACCCTGGCGGTGGCGGCGAAGAACTCGACGGCCCCCACGGTGACCAAGGTCAGCTACCACACCTGGGACGACGCGCACGATCCGTCCGCGCCGTCGAACACTGGCCCGCACCCCTACGGCGAGGCGCTGTTCGTGCGCTTCACCTTCAGCAAGGCCATGAAGCTGACGCCCGGCGACTTCGACAGCGACGCCGGACGCCCGGCGTTTGTCGGGGTGGTCAATGGCAAGGCCGGGCCCAGGTTCAGGGTCGTCGAGCGCATCAACGACGAGGCCCACGAGATCCCGGACCAATGTGCGCCGTTCAATCCGACGCTGACCTCGCACACCGTGTTCCAGTGCATGATTCTGGAGCCGGCCTGGCATCTGCACGGCCCCGGCAACCTGCCGGACAGCAACGTCCAGTACACGATCAGGGTGCTCGACGATTCGGAGGACCTGGGCGGCACCGCCATGGCGAGCGACCACACGCCTACGGCCATCACCATCGACCCCACCGGGCCGACGGTGAGCAGCACCGGCTACTACAGCGACGAGGCCACCACCACGGCCCTCTCGGGCTCGGTGAGCGCGAACGACGACATCTACACCAAGGTCGTGTTCAGTGAGAACATGGCGCACAAGGCCGCGACCGACGACAGCGCGCGCCCGCACTTCAGCTACGCCATTGGCGGCTCGACCACGGCCACGCAGTTCGACGTGGTCGCCACGTCCGAGACGCTCGAGTCCGGCGAGTGCAAGCCCACGTCCGCGCCGCCCGCGAACACCTATGTCTGCATGTACACGGTGGCCAGCGGCGACACCGGCTCGTTCGACTTCGTGGTGGCCGCGACCAGGACCACCACCGCCCTGGGCGGCGGCGACCTCATCCCGCTGACCACGGACGTCTCCGGCAACGTGCTGAACGCCACCGTCTTCAAGACGCCGGGCTCAAAGCATTCGAGCAGCCTGTCGCTGACCAGCGGCCTGAAGCTCTACGGCCTGCAATTGCTGGGGCTCAAGCTGGCGTCTCCGTCGGCGGATGAGCCACCGGCGGATCAGGGCGTGACAGCCCTGGTCGGCAAGACCCTGACCCTGAGCCACGTCACCGCGGACGCTACCGGCTGCCTGGACGTGCAGGGCGCCGGCGCGAACAACGGCCAGAACGTGCAGACCTGGGCGTGTAATAACACCAAGGCTCAGGAATGGCGGCTGGAACAACGCACCACCGGGGATCATGCGGGCCGCTACCGCCTGGTGAGCGGGGTGGGAGACGGGGCCACCTACTGCCTGGACAACCGGGGCGACTTCAGCGACAGCGACCGGATGAGCATCTGGAGTTGCGTCAGCGATACCCACGGGGCGGCGGTGAACCAGACCGTTGACCTCACCGCCTCCGGCAACGGCTGGGTCCTGACCTTCGTGCGCGACAGTGCCTCCTCCATGCTCTGGGCTGAACGCAGCGCGACCGACACGAATGGCAACGTGGGGCAGCGCACCGGCACGGCCAGCGCCCGCGCGGTCTGGCAGTTGACCGATCCGGACGCGGCGCAACCCGCCCAGCCGCAATCCGATCAATCCGATCCACCCGTGGTGGCTCAATCCCCGACGCCGTCGTTTGTCGGCCAGGCCGTGACCCTGCGGCACGTGGCCGGGGGCACCACCGGCTGTCTGGATGTCACATACGCCGTCGCCAGTAACGGCCAGGCCGTGCAGACCTGGACCTGTAACCAGACCAAGGCGCAGGTCTGGCGCGTGGAACAGCGCACGAGCGGCGACCACACGGGCCGCTACCGCCTGGTGAGCGGCGTGGGCGACGGGTCCACCTACTGCCTGGATAACCGGGGCGAGTTCAGCGACAGCGCCAGCATGGATATCTGGAGCTGTGTGTCCGATACCCACGGGGCCGCCGGCAATCAGAGCGTGGATCTCACGGCCTCAGGCGACGGCTGGATCCTGACGTTCGTGAAGGACAGTGTTTCCTCAGTGCTGTGGGCCGAGCGCAGCGGAAACAGCGTGAGCGGCAACGTGGGTCAGCGCAGCAGCACCACCACCGGCTCATCCGCGGTGTGGCAGATTACCGAAATGCAACAACCCGCGCTCTCCGTGGCGGATGCCACGGTCACCGAAGGCGCAGGCGAACCCTTGACCTTTACCATCAGCCTGGACCGGGCGGTGCTCGCCAGTGACGGCACCGTGTCCGTGGACTATGCCACGGGCGGCGGGACTGCCACCGCAGGCGCGGACTATACCGCCGCGTCAGGCACCCT
Organism: Nitrospirales bacterium; assembly: GCA_965232175.1. Lineage (GTDB taxonomy): Bacteria > Nitrospirota > Nitrospiria > Nitrospirales > UBA8639 > Bin75. Next base: position 2,180,018 of record CBDDOW010000006.1, on the reverse strand, counting down.
CACCTTTGCCACCGGCGAGCAGACCAAGACCGTGAACGTGACCGTCCTGGACGACGCGCATGACGACAGCGGGGAGACCCTGGATCTGGTGTTGTCCAATGTGACGGGCGCGACCATTGCCGACGGCACGGGCACGGGCACCATTGAAAACTCGGACGCGATGCCGCAAGCCTGGGCCGCGCGCTTCGGCCGGACCGTGGGGATGCACATCACCGACGCGATCAGCGCGCGGCTGCGGGAGGAAGGCAACGTCGAGTCCCACCTGACCGTGGCCGGCTGGCGCATGCCCCTGGGCTCGCGCCAGGCGCAGGGCAGCACCAGCAGGCAGGCTGACACGACCGATCAGGCCTCGGCGACCGATCAGGCCGGCACCCTGCTGACCGGCCTCGCCGGCATCCTGGGCTTGAGTGGGCAACCCGGGGATGCGCAGGGCCTGAATAGCCCCATTGGAGGGACCCCGAACGGACCCGTCGGGGGGACCCTCAACGAAGCGCCGTGGCTCAACGGCTCACCCCGGCCAGGACAGAATCCCGGCCAGGGCCTCAATCTGCCGGATCTTCGGCAGGCCCTGGTGGGCAGCGCCTTCCGGCTCAATCTGAACCAGAGCGCCGGCGGGAGTGTCCCACGGCTGACCGCGTGGGGCCGGGTCGCCCACACGCAATTTGACGGCCAGGACGGGCACCTCACCCTGGATGGCGAAGTCACCACCGGCACCGTGGGCCTGGACACCCAGGGCGACCGCTGGCTGGCCGGCATTGCCATCGCCCACAGTCAGGGCGACGGCGGCTACACCGACCACGACCAGCATGGGCTGGGTGATCTGGAAACCACCCTGACCAGTCTGCATCCCTATCTGCGGTATGCCCTTACCGACCGGCTGACGGTCTGGGGCCTGATGGGCTACGGCTGGGGCGAACTCACCCTGACCCCGCCGGGGGAAACCGCCATTGACACGGACACGGATTTCCTCATGGGCGCGGTGGGCAGTCGCGGGCCTGCTGCTGGACCCGGCCGCCACCGGCGGCTTCCAACTCGCCACTCGCCTGGATGCCATGTTCACCCGCACCACGTACCGAGGCTGTGGCGAATCTGAACAGCACGGACGCGGATGCACACCGGCTGCGGCTGGTGCTGGAAGGGAGTCAGCGCATGGCCTGGGACGAGGGCCGGGTCCTGACCCCGACCGTGGAAGTGGGAGCTGCGGCGTGACTGGGGCGATGCCGAAACCGGTTTGGGCATCGAAGTCGGCGGGCGGGTGCAGTATGCCGACCCGGGCGCTGGGCTTAACGGTGGAAGGCGCGGTGCGGGCCTTGGTGGCGCATGAAGCCGAGGCGTATGACGAATGGGGGGCGAGCGGCACGGTCCGGCTGGCGCCGGGCGTGGACGGCCAGGGTTTGGCCCTGACGCTGCAACCGGCCTGGGGGGCGGCCACGGCCAGTGGGGTGGAGGCCTTATGGGGCCGGCAGAGCACCGCGGGGCTGGCGCCCCGCGCCAATCAGGTTGCCACCGGCAGCCTCGCGGCGGAGGTGGGCTATGGCATGGCGCTGTCTGACACGGGGCTGGTGATGCCGTATGCGGGCACGATGCTGGCGGAGGGCGCGGGCCGGACGTACCGGGTGGGCACGCGGCTGCTGGTGCCGGGTCAAGGCGCCACGGGGCTGACCATGACCCTGGAAGGCCTGCGCACGGAGCCCACCGGGCTGCAACCGCTCAATCAGGGCTTCCGCCTCCAGGCCACCTGGGGGTTTTGAGCGAGGGGGAGAGAAGGTAGGTCGGGTTAGCCCTGAGCCTGTCGAAGGGCGTAACCCGACAAGCCACTCCGCCAACGATTGCTGCCCTTCCTGTCGGATTACGCTGCGCTAATCCGACCTACAGATTCGCCTCCTTCCGTCATCCCTGACTTGATCAGGGATCCAGCGTCTTTGTCCTTTTCGTTGGGGCCGTGCAATTCCCCCCACCGGCGCGACTGCGGGCTGCGCCCTTGCCTTGCCGACTCCCCATCAAGGGTGGAGTGATTGAATCAGGGATCCAGCATCTTTCCTCTTTCTTTTGCCCCACTCCGTCATCCTCGACATTTGTAATCGAGGATCCAGCGTCTTTGTTTTTTCTTTTGTTCGTGAAGAGAAAGACACTGGGTTCCTGCTTTCGCAGGAACGACGCAGAGGGCAATCGGGATCCAGTGTCTTTGTCTTTTCTTTTGTTCGTGAAGAGCAAGACACTGGGTTCCTGCTTTCGCAGGAACGACGCAGAGGGCAATCGGGAATCCAGCATCTTTGCCTTTTGCCTTCGTAGCCGCGTCATCTTATGACGCTTCTTCGCTTGGCCGCATTGGAGGCCGCATGAGATGCGGCCGCTACAACGGCTTTATCATGCGGCCAAAGCGGCGGCTACAACTGCGGAGAGGCCGGGTTGCCGCATAACCGCATCCGTAGGGGCGACGCATGCGTCGTCGCCCCTACGTGACATCCCCCTACTTGTGATCCGGGCCTCATCCGTGGCATACTTCTTTTTTGACTTCTTTTTTCAGAACGGCTTCCACAACCCATGATTCCATTTTTATCGAAATACGCGGCGGAGAAATCCGCATCTCTACGAATGGCATCCGTCATCGGGACGAGTCTTGGCGCATGTACAGTTCTCCTGGTCCTGACCGCAGGGGTATGGTGGAACGTTCCCGCCACCCGGACAACCCAGTCATCCGAATCCGAACCCCAAACCGTGGATCGCATCGTCGCCGCGGTCCAGCCCGAACTCGCCTGGTGGGAAATACGCCGTTTCCAGCACCACGTTGAAACCCGCCTGCCGCAGTATCGACAACAATTTGAAGGAGTCGCCAAGGCCTATGGCATTTCCTGGACGTTACTGGCGGCTCAAGCGTATCAGGAATCACGGTGGGACCGGCACGCCGTCAGTCCGACCGGAGTTCGGGGCATCATGATGCTGACCCGCAATACCGCTTCATCGTTGGGCATTCAAAACCGGACCGATCCCGCCAAAAGCATCGAAGGAGGCGCCCGGTATTTTCAAGACCTGAGGGACCGTCTCCCCCGCCACATCAGAAAAGCCGATCGGATCTGGATTGCCCTCGCGGCCTACAACGTGGGCATGGGACATATCCGGGACGCACAACACCTTGCTCGCCGAATGGGGAAAAACCCCAATGCCTGGGAGGACCTCGCCACCATCCTTCCCCTGCTGGCCCAAAAATCCTACTATACACATTTGCCGTATGGATACGCTCGCGGGTGGGAGCCCGTCCGGTACGTGAAACGCATCCGCGCGTACCACGCCTTGCTTGAGCAATACCTCCGCGCCATCTGACAATTCTCCAGGAGTTGGAGAAACTATGAATGCAGACGACATGGAGCAACTAAAACGCCATTTTAGCGTTGTTGTTGAAGGACTCCGACACGATCTTCAGCACGTAGCCGAAGGCCATCAGATCATTCTTGCTGAGGTTCAACAATTTCGTGAGGACGTCACGGAAGAATTTAAAGAAGTCAGGGCGTTGCTGAAGTTTTCTTTTGCAGAACCGGATCATCGAATCCAATCGCTTGAAACGGATGCAGGTCTTCTCAAAGCGAGACTTGACCACCTCGAAGCTCAACAAAGATAGCCCCCTCCTATTCGACGTTGTTCATTGGGCATGACCGCTTCTCCCGGCATTCAGGAACTGAGGACGAGACTCGCCGAAGCCGCCGCCGTCACGGTCCTGACCGGCGCCGGCATCTCCGCGGACAGCGGCGTGCCGACGTTTCGAGGCGACGATGGGCTTTGGAACAATCACCGGCCCGAAGAACTGGCCTCGCCCGAGGCGTTTGCCCGCGATCCCCAACTCGTGTGGGAATGGTACAATTGGCGTCGCGAACTCATCTCGACCAAGCAACCGAATCCGGCCCATACCGCCCTCGTGGAATTGGAACGAAAAATCAACAATTTCTGGCTCATCACGCAAAACGTCGATGGGCTTCACCCGTTGGCGGGATCTCAACGCCTGTCGGAAATTCACGGCAATATCTGGAAGGTGCGTTGCACGCAATGCGGACGGCTGGCCGTCAATCGCGACCTGCCCATTGCCCGATTGCCGGAATGCCCGAACTGCCGGGGCCTTCTTCGTCCTCACATTGTCTGGTTTGGAGAATCCCTGGATCCTGAAGACTTGCGCCACAGTTTCGACGCGTTACGGAACTGCGACGTGCTCCTGATCATCGGAACGTCCGGCGTGGTGTATCCGGCCGCGTCTTTCGGACCCATTGCCAAAGAGCATGGCGCGTTTGTGGCGGAATTGAATCTGGATCCGACGCCGACTTCCCCCCTGATCGACGTGGCCATCCAGGGTCGCGCCAAAGATCTGGTGCCTCAACTGATCTTATAACTCCTTGTAATTTCACGTTTTCTTGACGAAATTATTATGGGTTTGTTACTCTTACCTGTTTAGAGTCTCATCCCATACGGCGGAGAACCCCATGCACATCACTATTAATGGCAAACCCGAGGAGTTGCAGGCCGAGACCATCCTGGACGTCCTGAAACACAAGGACGTCGACCCGCACATGGTTGCCGTTGAACTCAATGCTCAGATTGTCGACCGGGACCGGCTCGACACCACGACGGTCCGTGACGGCGACAAGGTGGAATTTCTGTTTTATATGGGTGGCGGAGCGTGACCACCCGATATTTATCAAAAATTACGGAGGGCATCGGCGGGACCCCCCTGGTTCGCTTGAATCGTCTTTCGGCGGAAGGCGGCGCCGCGCTGTTCGGAAAGGTGGAATTTGCCAACCCGGGCGGGAGCGTCAAAGATCGAATCTGCCTCAATATGATTGATGAGGCGGAACGCGCCGGCGCGCTCCAACCCGGTGGAACGATCGTCGAACCGACCAGCGGGAACACGGGCATCGGGCTTGCGTTAATCGCCGCGGTGCGCGGCTACAAATTAATTCTGGTCATGCCGGAAAGCATGAGCCTCGAACGGGCGAGCCTGCTTTCCTCCTATGGCGCGCAATTGATTCTGACCCCGGCCTGGGAGGGCATGAAGGGTTCGATACGGGAGGCCGAGAGCATTATCGCCCAAAATCCCGACTATTTCATGCCCGATCAGTTTTCCAACCCGGCGAATCCCGCGATTCACCGGGCGACGACCGCGGTTGAGATCTGGGACGCCATGGACGGCCGCGTCGACGCCTTTGTCGCAGCCGTCGGGACCGGCGGCACCATTACCGGTTGCGGAGAGGTGTTCAAGGAACGCGCCCCGGCGACCACCATCGTGGCCGTGGAACCGGCGGGCTCTCCGGTGCTCTCCGGCGGCGCCCCGGGGCCGCACAAGATTCAAGGCATCGGCGCCGGCTTTGTGCCGAAAGTGCTGAATCGTTCCATCATTGATGATATTATCCGGGTCACCGATGACCAGGCCTATCAGACCACCAAACTGTTGGCGAAAAAAGAAGGGCTGCTCGTGGGGATTTCCGCCGGCGCCAACGTGTTTGCGGCCCAGCAGGTGGCGAAAACCCTGAAGCCGGATCAGAACGTGGTCACGGTCCTGTGCGACACGGGCGAACGGTATCTGAGCATCGAAAAATATTTCAATATCTAGCGGCGGCGCTTAAACGTGAATTTCTCGGAAGAACAAATCAACCGATACAGCCGGCACATCCTGTTGCCCGAGGTCGGCGGGAAGGGGCAAAAGAAAATTGCCGGGGCCAAAGTGTTTGTCGTCGGGGCCGGAGGGCTCGGTTCGCCGGTGGCCTTGTATCTGGCCGCGGCCGGCGTCGGCACGATCGGGCTGATTGACAGCGACGCGGTGGACCGGTCCAACCTGCAACGACAGGTGCTGCACCATACTCCCGACGTCGGACGGTCGAAGGTGCAATCGGCCAAAGAGAAAATTCTCCTCCTGAATCCCGACGTCGCCGTTGACACGTATGAAGATCGATTTGCCTCGTCCAATGCAATGGAGCTGATCGCGCCCTACGACGTGGTGATTGACGGCGTGGATACGTTTCCCGCCAAGTTTCTCATCAATGACGCCTGCTATTTCGCGGGAAAGCCCCTGATCCACGGCGGGATTCTCCGGTTTGAAGGCCGGGTGTTCTCCATCGTGCCGAACCAATCGGCCTGCTACCGATGTATTTTCAACCATCCGCCGCCCCCGGGACTCGTGCCCAGTTGTCAGGAGGCCGGCATCATCGGCGTCGTGGCCGGCATCATCGGGACCATTCAGGCCACGGAGGCGTTGAAATTGATCCTGGGGATCGGTGATCCGCTCACCGACCGGATTCTCGACTTTGACGCCCGGAAAACCGCATTTCGCGAAATCAGGACGAAACGGAATCCGCGGTGTCCCTTGTGCGGGGACCATCGGGCCATTACCGAACTGTTTGAGCACGAACAGGAGGCGTGCCAACTGCAAACGCCCGGAGTACCCGGTCGATCCTAGTTTCCCGGCCGGATGCGGAAGGAGGTGGAACCATGTCAAAGATGAACGCCCTCATATGCCGGGAATGCGGGAAGGAATATCCGACGGAAGCCCTTCACGTCTGCGAACTGTGCTTCGGACCGCTCGAAGTCAAATACAATTACGACGCAATCAGGGAGGCGACGTCGCGGGCGTCGGTCGAGGCCGGCCCCAAGTCCCTGTGGCGATACAAGGAATTGCTCCCGATTGAAGGCAGCCCGACGATCGGATTGCACGCCGGCATGACCCCCCTGGTGCGCGCCAACAATCTGGGCGCTTTTTTGGGCCTCGATGAGTTGTACATCAAAAACGACTGCGTCAATCAGCCGACCCTGTCGTTCAAGGACCGGGTCGTGGCCGTCGCCCTGACGCGCGCCAGAGAACTGGGCTATGAAACCGCCGCCTGCGCGTCCACCGGCAATCTGGCCAATTCCGTGGCCGCCCATGCGGCGCAGGCCGGCATGCAATGTTACGTGTTTATCCCCGGCGACCTGGAAGCGGCGAAGGTCCTCGGGAACCTGATCTACCGGCCGAAAGTCGTGGAGATCGAGGGCAACTACGACGACGTCAATCGTTTGTGCAGCGAGATTGCCGGCGAACGGAGATGGGCTTTTGTCAACGTGAACATCCGTCCGTACTATGCCGAAGGCTCGAAGACCCTGGCCTTTGAAGTCGTGGAACAACTGGGATGGCGCGCGCCCGATCAGGTCGTGGTGCCGATGGCCTCGGGATCGCTCCTGACCAAAATCTGGAAGGGCCTCAACGAGTTCAAAAAAATCGGACTTCTCAAGGACGTGTCCACGAAAGTGAACGGCGCTCAGGCCGAAGGATGCTCCCCGATTGCCACGGCGTTTAAGGACGGACGCGACTTCTTCAAGCCGGTCAAACCGAACACCATTGCCAAATCCCTGGCCATCGGCAACCCCGCGGACGGCTACTATGCCTTGAAAACCGCCATGGAAAGCGGGGGCGCCATGGAAGCGGTCACCGACGACGAAGTCATCGAAGGCATCAAGCTCCTGGCCCAAACAGAGGGCATTTTCGCGGAGACCGCCGGCGGCGTGACCATCGGCACCCTTTGCAAGCTCGTGAAACAGGGCGCCATCAAAAAGCGCGACGTGACCGTCGCCTACATCACCGGCAATGGACTCAAAACGCAGGAAGCCGTTGTGGATTCGGTCGGACGGCCGTTCCGGATCCCACCGAGCCTGGTCAAATTTGAACAAATGTTTGGACAACAGGGGGCGGCATGATCACGGTACGCATACCCACTCCCCTCCGGCCGATGACCGGAGGCAAGAGTGAAGTGGAGGGAACCGGCGACAGCATCGGCGAATTGATCGATCAATTGAACGACGCGCATCCGGGATTCAAAGACCGGATCTGTGACGAACAGGGAGAAATTCGCCGGTTTATCAACATTTACCTGAACGAAGAAGACATCCGTTTCCTGACCGGAAAAGACACGCCCGTCAAGGACGGCGACGAGGTGTCGATTGTTCCGGCCATTGCCGGTGGCGGCCATGAGTAAACTGCGCTTTCACATCAGGTTTCCCGAAGAGAAAATCCCCGAACCCGTCATTTACCAGATCGGGCGCGAATACCAGGTCGTCACCAGCATCCGCCGGGCCGACGTCCGTGAAACCACCGGCTGGATGGACGTGGAATTTTCAGGCGAAACCGAAGAAATCGAACGCGCGATCACGGGCCTGCGCAACAAAGGCGTGCTCGTCGATCCCATTGAACTGAACGTGGTGGAATAGAGGCTGACATGCATTTGACCGACGAACAAATCGAGCGATACAGCCGGCAGATTATCCTCGATCAGGTGGGCGGCAAGGGTCAACAGAAATTGAGCCTGGCCAGGGTCCTGATCATCGGCGCCGGAGGCCTGGGGTCCCCGATTGCGTTGTATCTGGGAGCCGCGGGCATCGGCACGATCGGCTTGATTGACGGCGACGTGGTGGATCTCTCAAACCTGCAACGGCAGGTGCTCCACACCACGCCCCACGTGGGCGTCCCCAAGGTCGAGTCCGGCCGCCGGCTCCTGGAGGCGTTGAATCCCAACGTCCGCGTGAACACGTATCAGGAGCCTCTCAACGCCGAGAACGTGATGCCCCTGTTGGCCGACTACGACCTGGTGCTCGACGGCTCCGACAACTTCGGCACCCGGTTCCTGGTGAACGACGCCTGCTTCTTTGCGAAAAAACCCCTGATCTCGGGAAGCATCTTTCGTTTTGAAGGACAGCTTGCCACGATCAAGCCGCATGAGGGATACCCCTGCTATCGCTGCCTCTACCCCGAGCCGCCTCCCGCCGGGTTGGTCCCCAATTGCCAGGAAGCCGGGGTCCTGGGAGTGCTCGCGGGCACGATCGGCATTTTGCAGGCCAACGAAGCCGTGAAGGAAATCCTGAACATCGGCGACACCCTCGCGGACCGGTTACTGATCTACGATGCCCTCGACATGAAGTTTCGGAACGTCGGACGGCCCAAGGACCCCCGCTGCCCGCTTTGCAGCGCCACGCCGACGATCACCACGCTGGAAGAACATCACGTCTCGTGCGGCGTGTAACGGCAGTGGAGCGCATGTGACCATGCAACGTCCCGGTTCCTCGGCCCCGAACGTCCCGGCAGACAACGCCGCATGCCCGCTGACCGACTCCTGAGCGCCATGCTTTCGATTCCTTCGGACATTTGGGAAGACATGATCGCGCACGCGCGAGCCCTGGACCCTCATGAATGTTGCGGCATTCTGGCCGGCATGGACCACGCCGTGACCGCGCATTACCGCATTACCAACATCCTGGCCACGATGAGCGAGGCCGAACTGGCCCGCTTCGATCAGGCCAAACTGTCGGACCTGAAACGGCTCTCCCCCGAAGAACGGGCCGATATCGCCTTCCAGATGGATGCGCAGGAAATGGCGCACGCGCAAAAAGACATTCGTCAGAACGGCCTCACGCTGAGGGCCTTTTATCATTCGCATACCTTCAGCCCCGCTCGCCCGTCCGTCACGGATATCAAGATCGCCATGGAATTTGAAAGCTACAGGGAAAAACTCAATATTCCCGAACCCGTCCACGTCATTGTTTCCCTCCAGGATAAGGCGAATCCCGTCATCCGCGCCTACCGGATCCGGCATTCGACGGCGACCGAAGTTCCCGTCGAACGCCGATAACCGCTTTCCGTTGCGCCGTTCTGGACATCCCCCGGTCAAGTTGCCATAATGCCGGAAATTTCTTCTCCCCCCTAGCAAGGAGAGCCATCATGTTTCGTCCTTTTGTCTTCATCCTTTTATTCCTTCTCGTTCTTTTTGCGTCGATGTCCGCGCCCGGTTGGGCGTTTACCGATGAACCCGGCAAAGAAGGGAGTTTTTACAGCCCGGTGATCCGCATCGTCGCGGATAAGGGCTTTATTCTGATCAACAGCGGAAGCGGCATTCTCTGGCTCAAGGCCAGCGAGGCGGCAACGCCGCATCTGTCAAAGCTTCCCGTCGGCGGGCTGCTTGACGTGGTCGTCGAATTTCAGGGGAAACCCAATCCCCCGATTATCAAGTCATGGAAGCTGGCGAGCGGAGATTCGGCCTGTCCCGTGTTTGACGGCGCGCAATGCGTCCAGCCGAAAAAGAAGAAATAAGATCCATGGGTGATGTACCACCGGGAGGCGTGGGCTAGTTTAATGCCACGGCCTTGAAAGAGGCATGGACTTTTTGGCCGGGCCGCAGCCGGAGTTGCTGAAACGATTTTCTCGTAATCATGGCCAACAACGGACACCCCACGTCAAGCTTCACCTCGACGGCGTACTGATCGCTCGGGGACTCGCTGACCTCGACGATCGTCGCCTCCAGAACGTTCAGAACGCTGCTGGTCGAAGACGCTCCCCCCACCGCCAGGCTCACGTCGCGCGACAGGATCTGAACCCTCAACGGCGCGCCGGGCGGAAGCGCCTGTTGGGGGAGAAACAGGGACTGCCCCAAAAATTCAACCCGCGTCAACCCGAATTGCGGTTCATGCTCCGCAATCCGTGTTTCAAGAATGGCCCCGACCGCGTTCGGTTCGACCAACCCGGGCAGATCCAACCGCGAAAAGACGTCCTGAATCGGCCCGGTCGCCGCGACCCTCCCCTCTTTGATCAGGACCATGTACTGCGCGAGTTGTAAAATCTCATGCAGATCATGGCTCACGTACAGAACCGGGATGCGCAATTCCCGGTGCAGCCTCTGGATAAACGGAATGATTTCTTTTTTTCGTTGTTGATCGAGAGAGGCCAGCGGTTCATCCATCAACAGCAGTTGCGGGCTGGTCAACAGCGCTCTGCCTATGGCCACGCGTTGCTGCTCACCCCCCGACAAATGAGCAATCCGGCGCTGAAAGAGCGCCTCAAGCGCCAACAGGTCGGTCACGTGCTCAAAGGCAATGCGTCGCCGGGAAGGATGGCTGCGGTTCATACCGTACTTGAGATTTTGCGTCACCGTGAGATGCGGAAACAGTCTCGCCTCCTGAAACACGACTCCCACGCGCCGGCGCTCGACCGGAAGAAAAATCCCGCGCGCGTCATCCTGCCACACCGCCTGATCGAACTGAAGAAACCCCGAATCCGCGCGGGTCAAGCCGGCCAGACACCTGAGCAGCGTGGTCTTGCCGCTCCCGGACGAGCCGAACACCGCAACCGTCCCGTCCAGCGGGACCGCGCAGGCCACGTCAAAACGAAATCCGGGATAGTCGATGTGAAATCGCGCGTCGAGTCGACTCATGAGACGTGAATGGGCAAACGCCGATTGACCGTGTACACGATCGCAAGAATCAGAAAGCTGAAGATGAGCAGTACGGCCGAAAGAACGTGGGCCTGGGTATATTCAAGCACTTCGACGTGATCATAGATGGCGATGGAGAGCACCTTGGTCACGCCCGGGATATTGCCGCCCACCATCAGCACCACGCCGAATTCGCCGAGCGTATGGGCAAAGCCCAGGACCACGGCGCTCAGGTATCCTCGAACGGCCATGGGCGAGGCCACGGTAAAAAACGCGTCAAGCCTTGAGGCGCCAAGCGACCAGGCGGCTTCCAGGGGTTTCCTGCCGACGGCTTCAAACGCCCCGTGCAGGGGTTGCACCACAAACGGAAGCGAATAGAGCGTCGAGGCGATCACCAATCCCGTAAAGGTAAACGAGAGCGCCGAGCCGGTCAGGTTTTTCCATGGTCCGCCGATCAATCCATGGGGGCCCAGCGCCACCAGCAGATAGAACCCGAGGACGGTTGGAGGCAGAACAAGGGGAAGCGCCACGATGGCCTCGACCAGGGTCCGAAACCGCGAGCGCGTACACGCCAGCCACCACGCCACAGGGGTGCCGACCAGCAACAGCGCGACCACGGTCACCCCTGCCAGTTGCAGGGTCAGCCATAACGGGGTCCAATCCATGACGATCATCCTGAGTCTCCCCTCCCCCGGTCATTCCAGGCCATAGCCGAATCGTTCAATGATGCGCCGGGCCGTCGCCCCTTTCACGTAATCCAGGAACGCGCGCGCGCCTTCGTTCCGTTGTCCATGACGCAACAGGACCGCTTGTTGCCGGATCGGGGCATACAACTGCGTGGGGACGTCCCACCGGCTTCCGGCCCCGTTGACCTCCAACACCTGCGAAAGGGCGACGAATCCCAGTTGGGCATTCTGCGAAAAAACGAAGTGGAAGGTTTGGCCGATATTGTCTCCCCGAACCAACCGATCCTGAATCCGTTCCCACAGACCCAGGGCTTGCAGAGCCTCCCTGGCCGCGGCGCCGTACGGCGCGGTCCTGGGATTCGCAATGGCCACGTGCTCGACGCCGGCGCTCAACAGCATGGACGTTCCGCTCCGCCCGGTCATGGCGGGGCCGGCGCCCCACAACGTGAGCCGGCCCACCGCGTACGTAAACCGGCTCCCTTGAACGGCGAGCCCTTCCTCTTCCAACAATCCGGGACGCCTGACGTCCGCGGAACAGAAGACGTCGAACGGAGCGCCGTTTCTGATTTGGGCATAGAGCTTGCCGCTCGAACCCGAACTGACGACGGCGACGTGTCCCGTGTCCCGCTCAAAGTTGGCCGCAATTTCATGAAGGGTCGCCAGAAAATTGGCCGCCACCGCCACGCGCACCTCGCCGGCGACACTCGCAGCCGGGCACGCGGCAACAAACAGCAGGCACAGAACACCCCGGATTTGGGCGATCATGACGGCCCTGTTGAGACCCGGACGTTTGCTCATGGCTTCTGCGCCCTACAGTCTGAATTTCGTCTGCACGTAAAAATAGTCGCTGTCCCTGTTTCCGCCGGGAGGCAACCCTGCCGAATCGGGAAGCCTGTCGAGATAACTGCCTTTAAACCAATGCGTGTAGCCGCATTCGAATTCCAGGTTGTCGTTGGTTTTCCACTGAGCCCGCAGTTCGAGATCATGGCCGAGAAAATTCCCTGATCCGCCCGTGGGGTCGCGCAATCCATTGCGACCGAACGCGCCCCGCGAGGTGGCGAGATACCATGCCCGATGTTTGAGTTGCACCTCGCACCCCCGACAGGGAACCACAATCACCCGCCATCCGGGCGAACTGAAGTTCGACCGGAAGAACGGCCCGAAATTCCCCGTCGGCATATAATCGAACCGTCGCGCGCCGAACAGCGTATCGAAGTCCGAACTCCGGCTGTCCCGCGGGTCCCGGTCCCCGCTGGCGTAGTCATAATGAATCAGCAATCGCGGCGCCCAGGGGAGATCAAACGTGTACCCGAAATCAAAATGCTGAAAATGGGCAAGATGATCGATCTCGCCCTTCTTCCCCGTCTGCACGACGCTCTCGATTTCATAATCGATTCGTCCCGGTTTCGGGTCGTCGTAGAGGCGGGTCCCGAAGGTCGAAAAGGTTCTGTGCCGGCCGGCGTCCGGACTCCGCCGGTCGTTCAATCCGAAATAATAGGCGTTGAGGCGCAACCGCGGCATGGCGCCGGTTTCAAGAAATCCTCCCCAGAAGACGCTTCGCTGCGACTGTTCGTCGGGCCGCGCCTCATCCCGCAGGACCGGCTCGACCAGAAACAGACGGACTCGCCAGTTTTTCTCGCGTCCCAGTTGCCAATGCACGCCGTCAAACGCATTCGACGTGTTGCGATAGTCGTTCCGGATGATCAGGCGACCGCGGCCGAAGTCCATCGTCAGCCGCCCCGCGTGCAGATCGGTACGGAGACCGGTTCCCAACAGGTTGCGCACCGTCAAGGACGCCATGAGCTGCAACACGTCCATTTCATTTCTGATGGCCGTGGTGACGTACCCGTCGGCATGATCGAGATAGACCCTGGAGTCCTGCCCTTCAAACAACAATTTGACGGTTTCCCGGTTCAGACCCAACCGCACGCGGGACCGCTGTTGAATCTGGGAATCCGTGCGACCCGCCGGCTGGCCGGGTCGCCAGGGATGGTCATACGTTTCGAAACGCGTCCGGTGTTCGAGTCCGAGGTCCAACCAGGCCGGGAGATGCAACGCGTCCCGCAGGTAACGATTCCACTTCCATTCCCTCCCCACGACGAGGACGGCATCCGCGGGTTCCGGGACCGGCTTCGTCGAGACCCGGTCGGGCAACCCGGCGCCCATTCGCGGGGCGCCATCCGGAGAGCCGCGCGCCATGCCCCCCCAGCCGATCACGGCCAGGCCGCAGAACACGACAAGCGCCACGCCCCGGCGCGTTCCTTTTTCACACATCGTCAATGGCATTCCCCGCGCTCAAGAGCCCTTCATTGAGATAAAGAATGTATTGTATCATTTACTTTATAGCAATTATACTTTACATTCGATACAGGCAGGAACTACCTGTCGGCCGGTTTCGCGTCAATGATCTTTCCGCTCTCTCTGACGTCGTACCCTCCCAACGCCTCGATTTCCCGTTGAAACCCGCGCGTGCCCAGGGTATCCAGGAAAATCCTGATGCCGGGATGCGAGTGGACGTACGCCGTCGGAATAATCAGGTCGTACCGTTCTTCCTGCAACGGGATAAACTCGAAATTGTACAATTGCGCCACGGCCTGCGCTCCGACACCCACGTCCGCCTTCCCTTCCGAAATACACCGCCCGAGGCTGATCTGCGACGAAGCGATCGTGCCGTAGCCCCTCACGGCCTGACCCGGAATACGATGACGGGAGAGCAGATGGTCCAACAACAGGCGGGCGCCGGCTCCTTTTTCACGGTTGACCATGCGCACGTCCGGCCTGGCCAGATCTTCAAGGCCGCGGACGCGTTTGGGATTCCCCTCCGGCAACAACAATCCTTCCTGCCACGTGGCAAACCGGACAACGGTCACGTCCCGCCCCTGCAAATGCCTTTTCAGGAAGGGAAGATTGTACTCTCCGGAACGAGGATCCCTCAGATGAATGCCCGCGACGTGGACGTCCCCCGCCTTCAACGCGCGCAGGGCCGCAAGGCTCGTCATGTTCCATCCGACGACCGACGCGTTGCCTCCTTGCCGGCGAACGTGCGCCCCGGCCAGATGAATGGCGGGATCGCATCCCGCCACGACGATTTGCCGTTCCACGTCCCGTTGACTCTTCAACAGTTGCACGTACACCGAACGTTTTCTCCGGGAAGCCGCTCCCAGAATCAGGGCATCCGCGGGAACCGTATAATTCAGGACGTCCCCCAGTTCCGTCACGGGCTTGGCCACGAGGCGATTCCCGACCGTCGCCAACTTGACCCTGGTGGACGTCACCACGCCGGAATGCCCCACGGGCAGTTCCGCTTCAAGAACGTCCCGGTCGTCGGTCAAAGAGAACAGATCCTCAACCGACGCTCCCAGGGCATGGGCGAGTTGCAACGAGACCTCCGTACCGGGAAGATACTGATCTTTTTCCATGGCATAGAGGGCCTGTCGCGTAATGCCCGCGCTGCGCGCCAGATCTCCCTGGGACAGGCCCGCGGCGATCCGCGCTTCCCGCAACCGGTTCGTGACTCGCCGTTGAAGTTTTGAAGCAGGCATCAGGTTAAATCAGAAGAACTGTATACATGACATTTGTCATGTATACTAGTATATTTCAACTATTCTGGCAACGGCCTTTTTCCCGGTCGCGGTTTGACGGGGCGCGGGCTTTCGGGAAATCATCGGTCCGCGTTCACGGCGTCATACCGGAACGGAACAGGAAGGAGTCACTCATGTCGCAACGTGTTTCACGAAACCGTGCTGAAACCGGCCTCCCCCGCTGGAACCTGAAAGACCTGCTCCGGCATCCGGACAAGGATCTCGAAACCCGTTCCCTGACGCTCAACGACCACGTGCGGTCCCTGGAACGGCTTCGCAACCGCCTTTCTTCCGCGCTCGCGCCCCGAACGTTTCTCAAAGGCTTGCGGCTTCGGGAAACGATCGCGTCGGAATCTTCCAGACTGACGGCCTACGCCCAGTTATGGTTCGCGCAAAACACCCAAAACCAGCGAGCGAGGGCATTCGAAACCCGCGTCAGGAAGCACCTGCTTCCCATTTCCAACCGGACGATCTTCTTTGATTTGTGGTGGCAACGACTGGGGGACCGAGCCGCGGGACGGCTCATGCGGCACGCGGAATCATCCCGCTACCATTTGGAATCGCTCCGGCGCGTCAAACGGCATACCCTGTCGGAAGCCGAGGAACAGGTCATCAACGTCAAAAACTCGACCGGACGGGAAGCCCTCGACAGCCTGTACGACGTCATCACCAATGGGTTGACGTTCCACTTGCCTTCGCGCGAGGGCGCGACGCCGTTGTCGCGCGAACAATTGTCCGCGCATTTCCGGGATCCTTCCGCTCGCGTGCGACGGCAGGCGTACGATGAACTGTTTCAGGTGTATTCGAAACATGCCAATTCCCTGGGGGACATCTATAAGGCCCTCGTGATGGATTGGAAAAACGAGGGCTTGGATCTTCGCGGATATGCCACCCCGATTGCCGTGCGAAACGTTCACAACGACGTCCCCGACCAAGCCGTCTCCACGCTGCTGCAAACCTGCCGGGACAACCGGCACGTGTTCCAGGAATATTTTCGGATCAAGGCCAGGATCTGCGGTTTCCCGCGAATGACCCGTTATGACGTGTATGCGCCCCCGAAAACCAAAAAAGTCTTCTATCCCTTCGACCGGGCAGTCGGTCTCGTATTCGACGCGTACCAACAATTCTCTCCGACCCTCGCGGATCACGCGCGCCGGGTCTTCGCTGAGCGGCATATCGACGCGGCCCCCACTCCGGGGAAAATGGGCGGCGCCTTTTGCTACAGCGTGCTGCCGTCTCTGACTCCGTACGTCCTGTTGAACTACTCCGGCGACGCCAGGGACGTCGCCACCCTGGCCCATGAACTCGGTCATGCCGTGCACAGCATGATGGCCCGGCATCATTCGGTGTTCACGTTTCACGCCACGCTGCCGCTCGCTGAAACCGCCTCCGTGTTCGGGGAACAGCTTCTCTCCGACGCCCTGCTGGCGGATGCCGCCGGGGCAAAGGTGACGCAACGGTTGCTGTTGAGCCAGCTCGACGACCTGTACGCCACGATTCTCCGGCAGGCGTATTTCGTCGAATTCGAAAATCAGGCCCATCAGCTCATCACGGAAGGCGCCACCCTTGACGACCTCGCCCACACGTATTTTCGCCTGCTCAAAGAACAATTCGGCCGGACCGTGACCGTCTCCAGGGCGTTTCAATGGGAATGGTTGACCATTCCCCATATTTTCCAAAGCCCGTTTTACTGCTACGCGTACTGTTTTGGAAACCTGCTGGTGCTCTCACTCTTTCAACGCTACAGGCAAGAGGGGAACCCGTTCATTCCGCAATACCTCGAACTCTTGAGTCACGGAGGCTCACAAAGCCCTCAAGCCGTGCTGAAGCCTCTCGGCATTGATCTCTGCGACAAGTCCTTCTGGCAGGGGGGATTCAATCGTATTCAGGAGCTGGTTGAATCTCTTGAGAAAACCGTGGACCGCAAATCCTGAGAACCGGGACGCGGGACTCACCGGCTCTTGCGCGCCGGGCAACTTTCCTTGATTTGAAGATGCCTCTTGCGTTAGCCTGTTTTCCGTTCGTTGTCGTATGAGCGGCGAAGTGCGGGACTTTGACAAAGGGAGTGTGAGAAATGCCAGAAAGTGCTTACGTTCTCATCAATGTGCTGCCCGGGCAAACGGCAAACGTAAAAAACCTGTTGGCGCAAATCGAGGAAATTACAACGATCGACGCCTGCTGGGGGAAACCCGATATCTTTGCCAAGGTGGAAGTGGCCAGCCAGGAAGCCCTCACGCAATTGGTCCTCACCAAAATCCATGCCATTGAAGGAGTCGCCCAAACCGACACCCATTTGGTCTACACGCTCCACGAATAACCCCCTTGCCGGCGAAGGCGAGCGCGCCTCGCGCATCGTTCGCCCCCCTCTCCCGATGCGTCACAACGATCGGGCCTGGTCAACCGGCGCGCCGGAGGCCGTCTTCGCGCTTCAGCGGCGACGCCGTTGAGAGAACGCCCGTGCCTTCCGCCGATCTTCCGAAACGACGATCATGAACCAGAGGCCCTTTCCGCATAGGGCGCCGGGTCCTGAAGCCCCGCGTCCCGAAACCCCTGCAACCGGATCACGCAACTGTCGCATTGCCCGCAAGCCGAGCCCTCGTCACTGGGATCATAGCAACTGTGGGTCAGTTCAAAGGGAACGCCCAGGACCCGGCCCCGTTGAATGATCTCGGTTTTACTCAAACGCAACAGCGGCGCGTGAATCCGAATCGTCCTGCCGTCCGTGCCCGTTTTCGTGCCGAGCCGGGCCACCCGTTCAAAGGCGTCCAAAAACTCAGGGCGGCAATCGGGGTAGCCTGAATAATCCAGGACATTGGCCCCGATGAAAATGCAGGACGCCTCGACGACCTCGGCATAGGCTAAGGCCAACGACAGAAAGATCGTGTTTCGCGCCGGAACATACGTGGAGGGAATGCCGGTCCGTCGTTCCTCCTCAGACCGGTTCTTCGGGACGTCCCCCGCGCCGACCAGGGCCGACCCGCCGAATGCGCGCAGGTCCAATTGGAGAATGGTATGCTCTGCGGCGCCCAGCCATGCCGCAACCTGCCGCGCCCTGTGAATTTCGGCATGATGGCGCTGTCCGTACCCGATCGTGAGCAGATACAGCGCGTACCCGTCATGACGGGCCATGGCAGCCGTCACGGTCGAATCGAGCCCTCCACTGGCCAGCACCACGGCATTCATCGTCACCTGAGAAGATCGTACGCATTCATGGATTGAATCATACCCCTCCTTTGTCAGGAGAGGAACGTGTTCCGAAGAGGGAACTGTTGGGAGGGAGAGACACCGCAACCACTCGATTCCGGAGAGAAAGCGGCCCGGCGAAGCACACAGGCGGGGGACACGTCGTTGGCCGGATCAGATCCGTTGCTCTCCCCGTTCGATTTTTTCAAGCAACTCGATTTTTTCCTGGCATTCGACGCACAGCCTGGCGAACGGCATGACGGCCAGTCGTTTTTCACTGATTTCAGTACCGCACTCGACACAGATGCCGTACGTCCCTTCTTCCAGGCTTACCAGCGCTTCATCAATCATCTGCCGTTCCCTGTTTCGTTTCTCTTGCAGGGAGATGCCCATTTCCCGTTCCAAATCCAACAAGGCCTGGTCGCCGCTGTCCATGGCCGATTCAAACCGCCGTTGCTGCTCTTCCGTCAATGATTGGCCCAACTGGGCTTGAATTTCCTTCATAAGCTGGACTCGTTTTTCCAGCATGATTTTCCGCAGCGCCCCCGATCGCGAAGACGTCAGCCGTTTGGGAGTTTTGGGTTTCGTCGAAGCCTTTTTTTTCACGGCTTTCTCCGCACCGGCTTTGACCTTGGCCGTGCGAGACGCCGGGCTCTTGGCAGGGGCGGATGGCTTCGTCTTGGATGAACGCTTGGCCACTGCCGTCGAACGTTTCTTCGTCGATTTCCCCGCCATTTCAGATCTCCTTTTCTCCCCGCAACCGCCGTTCCTGACGCCCCTGCTTCGACCGCGAGGCGTCGCGGGCCCCGTCCATCCGCAGCGTCAAAAGTGCCAAAGATAACAGTTCACTCATAAGTCATCAAGGAATACACCTCACAATCCTCAATTTTTTGACGCCCCTGCAAAAACCGCAATTCAATCATAAAGGCGCACCCCACGATCTCCGCGCCCAATTTCCGTAACAGGTCCACCGTGGCGGCCGCGGTCCCTCCGGTTGCCAGGAGATCGTCCACCACCAGCACCCGTTCTTCCATCGTCACGGCGTCCCGATGGATCGCCAACGAACTGGCGCCATATTCCAGATTGTATTTGACCTCAAACACGTCGGCGGGAAGCTTGCCGGCTTTGCGGACGGGCACAAACCCCGCCCCCAGGTTATAGGCCAACGGGCACCCCAGGATGAACCCTCGAGACTCAATCCCGACCACCTTGCTGATGCGTTCATTCCGATAGCGTTCGGTGAAATCGTCGAGGACCGCCCGATACCCCCGGGGATCCTTCAATAACGTCGTAATGTCGTAAAACAGAATGCCGGGCTTGGGAAAATCAGGGATCTCGCGAATCAATGATTGATAATCCATACGTCAATCCTTTCCACCCGGAAGGCAGCGGGACACCCCGCTACACACTCCCGCGGAGAATAATAAAATCGGACGAATCCTGAACGTTCGGCTCGATCCATTCCACCTGAACCTCTTGAACCTGCGCCAAGGCCGGTCCGCGCGCGAGGGCTTGGAGGAATTCATCAACGGGAACGCGCGCGCCTTCAACTTCCGTTTCGATGCGACCATCCGGCAGGTTTCTGACCCATCCGCTCAAACCGCGTTGGGCCGCCTGAGATTGGAGAAACAGACGAAACCCGACGCCCTGTACGCGACCGCGAGCCACGACGTAAGCCCGAACGCGAGGATGTCCATGTTCCTGATCCGTCATCGTACCACAGCCGAACAGCAACGGGTCATGACGGTCGCTCCCATAAATACGCGCTCAACGCTGCCGCGGTGTGTTCCGCGTCCCGGATGCAATCCGGGATTCCGATGCCGTCATACGCCGCGCCCGTCACGTACAACCCGGGGTGCCGGGCGACGCGCTGACGAAGACGTCGCACGCGCTCACGATGCCCACGGGTATATTGGGGCATGGCTCGAGGCCATCGATACACTTCCGCGTGAAGGGGCGAACTGCGAATGCCGGCCATCGCTTCCAATTCCCCGCGGGCTCGTCCCGTCAATGCCGCGTCATCCGATTCCAGCAATTGCTCACGGCCACGCCCGCCCAGATAACACCGGATC
The DNA here is from genome assembly GCA_965232175.1 of Nitrospirales bacterium. GTDB lineage: Bacteria > Nitrospirota > Nitrospiria > Nitrospirales > UBA8639 > Bin75. Next base: position 2,159,289 of record CBDDOW010000006.1, on the reverse strand, counting down.
AGGCATTGCCCGGAAGGCGCTCGTCCCGCCCACTTCATCGACGACCACGTCGCCGCAATCAATGCGCGATTTTCCACGCGCGGGACCACAAATCCATAGCCGCGCACCCGGGACTTGACCTCCGCTTCGGGAAAGACCATCGAAATGGTCGTCGTCGAGGCATACGGGATGCTCTCCAACGCCGTCGCGGCTTCATGGTCGACCGGGCGGAGCAACCCCGCGGACACGTACGCGGGCGTCGCAAGAACCACGGCCTCCGCCTCCAACCGTTCTCCCCCCGCCAACTCAACCCGGTACGGCGTATGGGAATCGACTGCTTGAATCGCCCTGACGTCCGCGTCCCGCCGCAGCGACACGCCGGCGCGTGACAGCCTCTCCGCCAGACTCGCCACCAGATCGCCCAACCCGCCCTCCAACGTCGTGAACAGGGTGCGGGTTGCCGCATCCGGCCCGGGCGAGGGTCGCGCTCGCTGCATGGCCAACGCTCCCTTGATCAGACTGCCGTGTTTGCGCTCCAATTCCACGAGTTGAGGAAAGGTCGCATCCACGCTCAACTCGTTCGCGTCACCGGCGTAAATCCCGGCCACCAGGGGTTCAATGAGACGATCAAACGCTTCGGAACCCAGACGACGGCTGAAAAACTCCGCCAACGTTTCCTCTGTCTTCGCCGGAGACCGCGCAGGGAGCAGCCAATCGGCTCCCATTCGCGCCATGCCGGCCCAGGAGACCACCCCGCTCTGAAACAACGGCCCCACCTTCGTCGGGACCATGGCAATCAGACCCTGCGGAAATTGACGCAATCGACCTTTCGAATAGGTAAACGTTTGCGCGTTTCCCGGATTGGTGTTGATCAGTTGCGCGGTCAGCCCCAGTTTTTCGCAAAGCGCAAGGGCCGCCGGTTTCGTGGTGAGGAACGAATCGGGGCCGCCCTCCGTCACCAATCCATTTCGACGATTGGTGAGGATCTTCCCGCCGAAATAATTCTGCCGTTCCACCACCGTACACTGAACCGTCGCCTGTCTGTTCTCCGCCTGTTCCATCAGGGCGAAGGCAGCGGAAAGCCCGGAGATGCCTCCTCCGACGATCACCACTCGTTTGGAAGCCGCCATGATGGATCACGCGCTAGGAGAAAGGAATGTGAAGCAAACCGGAGCGGTTATCGCGTACTGTATTTGTGCACAAACTCAATGGCGGACTCGACGTGCTCAACGGGTGTTTTGGGGAGAATCCCGTGACCGAGATTGAAAATATGTCCGGCCCTGTTGCCGGCCCTGTCCAGAATATCCCTGACCCGGCGCTCGATCTCCGGCAGCGGCGCAAACAGGACCACAGGGTCGAGGTTGCCCTGCACGGCAACGTCGAACCCGACCCGCGACCATGCTTCGTCAAGTTCAACGTGCCAATCCAATCCCAGCACGTCGCTGCCGGCGCTCCGCATGAGCGGCAGGAGCGTTGACGTACCCGTTCCGAAATAGATGATCGGAATGCCCTCGGGTTTCAAGCGATCAATAATCGACTTCACGTGCGGCAACACGTATTCGTCGTAGTCGGCCGGAGACAGGCATCCCACCCAACTGTCGAACAGTTGCACGACGTCAACACCCGCCCGGATCTGGTTCTCCAGATACGTCACGACCACGTCCGAGAATTTACGGAGTAACGCATGCCACTGATCAGGCCGGCTGAACATCATGTGTTTGGCATTGAGATAATTCCGTGAACTGCCGCCCTCGATCGCGTAGCTCGCCAGGGTGAACGGGGCGCCGGCAAACCCGATGAGAGGCACTCGTCCGTCCAGCACCTTCTTCGTCAACCTGACGGCCTCGAAGGAAAACTGAAAGGCGTCAGGCTCCACTTGGCACAGCCGCGTCACGTCGTCCTCATGTCTGACCGGATTAAAAATGACCGGTCCCCGTTCTTCCACGAAGGTCAACTGCAAGCCCATCGGCTCCAGGGGCAACAGGATATCCGCAAAAATAATGGCCGCATCCAGATCAAAGCGTTCGATGGGTTGGAGCGTCACTTCCGCGGCCAGATCCGGGATTTTGCAGACGTCCAGAATACTGTGCTTCGCCCGGATCCGCTGATATTCCGCCATGTAGCGACCGGCTTGTCGCATAAACCAGACCGGCGTTCGATCCACGGGTTCCCGACGGCAGGCTCTCAGAAAACGATCATTGGTCATAAGGGGAGGAATTGTACGGACGGGAGGAAAAGACTGTCAATGAAGAAGCACCGCCTGATTGGGGCACGGGCGCCGGCATCCGGGCTAGAACCACTCCTGCTCGGCAGACGGCGTGTCCGCGGAGGGCTGAACGGATCGACCGGCACAGGCTTCCCTGATTGTTCCGCTTTGCCCGTCATAGCATGCGGCTTCGGCAGGATCGAGCAGCCGCGCATCGCCGTCCTGTAACTCAATCCGGTAATGATCGCCGTTGAGAGAAAACCACTCGATATAGGGATGCGGCGCAAGCAGCGGATGCGGGTCGAAAGAAATCGAACTCACGGTGCCGATCTGGGGATTGGCCAAATCGAGAAGGCGCGACGCCGCGTTGGGGTCATCGACGAATTGAGAGTTCGTGAAGGAAAAAATCCCGCCGGCAATATCGGCGTTGAAATCCCCGTTCAAATACAATGCGACCGGACCCAGGGAGGCGAAGGTGATTTCCCCGACCACGACTCCCCGCAGACGATTATCCAGATAGCCTTCCCTGACCCATCGATACCCGCCGAATTTTTCCGCCATGACTATTTCGCGCTCCCCCGGCTGTTCACCAGGATGTCCTGACCGGTCCCCGGTGAATCTGCGGGCAGATGACAACAATTCTCTGATTTATTGTGATAGCGGGATGCAGGGCAAGGCGTCCCGCAGCGAAACCCGAGACATATCAAACTAGATAGGCGAGGGTTGAGCGAGGACACAACGCCGCCCTGCGCCCGATAGTGCAATAAATCTTAAGGCTTACACAGACGACACTTCACTTGGCGCATGACTCCGGACTGTTCCAGCGCGTCCAGGGCCGTATCTTTGTCGGGATATTCAAACCATCCGCCTTCCCAAAAATCAGACCGCGTGGGAACGGAAGGCACTTCGATGCACCGTTCCCTGTGCAGCACGGCCTCATCCACAGATCGGCGGATATTGATCCAAAGAGCCATCACGTCTCCTCAGGCGCAACCACCGTCAATCTTCAAGAAGCTGCCATTCATCTTTTTCAATCTTGACCTTGGCTCCGGTCTGGATTTTTTTCAGATCTTCACGATCAAACAGTTTCATATACCGTTCAATGCGATCCGGATCATCAATCCGCTCGACTTGTTGCAACCCACTTGCCAACCGATACGTTCGCACCAGGACAGACATTTGCAAGCCTCCAACCCGTTAAAATGAACAACACTCATCGGAACGACAGAAATGTAAAGAAGAAACCCGTAAGGCGTCAAGCGCCGTTCCTGTCCCCCGCGTCCGGTCCGGTCCGAAGCAGGCTCGTATCCGAAGCCGGAGGAAGAATAATTGCCTGGGGTGATGGTCAAGGGCATTTTCAATCCTGTATAATGGGCGGGACGTTGCCATGCGCCCATAAATCTGTAACCAGGGAGTCACCTGATCCATGCCCGTCTACGAATATCAATGCAACGACTGTGGTTATAAATTTGAACTTCTCCAATCCGTCAACGCCAGGCCGGAAGAGACCGTCTGTCCGCAATGCCACAAAGCCGATGCCCAACGGCTCATGTCGGCGTTCGCCTCACAAATCAAAGGCGACCATAAACCCGGATTCAGTGAGATGAAGGCCTATGACATGTATAATGAGAGGATGGATAAATTCAAAAAACTGCCGCCCCTCATGGGTGGGGCCCGCGCGGCTCCCGGAACGCCCATGATGACCCAACCGACGGATTCAGGCCCAAGCCCAAGCTCAGATTCAGGAGAAAGTTGACGCCCACCGCCTCGCCCGTACAAATACCCGGTGATTCCCAGCGCGATCGACACAGACCTGATAACGTGGCGGGGTTGTTCCGCCTCCATCTCTTGCGATGAGATCACCCTGTTTGACGAGCACACACGTTCAACCGAATAAGAGAGTGCGCATGCGAAACGTTCGGGAAAATCCCAAGTTGCCGAAAATCCTCGCTCTGGCAGCATTCTGGCTGATGGCCTCGCTGCCGGTCGGATTGCCGATGAGCGACGCGGCCGACCCATTAACCGGCTCCGCCCTGATCGTGGGCAATGGACCCGAACGATATGCGATTGAGGCCCTGGCAAAGAATTTTGAAGCGTTGCATCCCAAAACCTCGATCGACTTTTTCTGGCACCAAAACGCCCGGCCCGTCGAAGAAGTTCGGGAGCACTCCGCGGATATCGCCATTACGGGCCACGCGGAACAGGATCTCCCCTCAACCACCGTGGCCTGGGACGGCATCGCCGTGGTCACAAATTTTTCCAATTCCGTGGAAGAACTCACCAAGGACCAGTTGACGAACATTTTCTCGGGCACAATCAAATTCTGGTCGCAGGTGTACGAAGACGGACCGGAAGCCAGAATTTCACTGATTCACCGGACCTGGAATCAAAACATTCGCCAACCCTTTGAATCATGGCTGGACCTCGAAAACCGCGAGGACGTCCGGGCCAAAGTCGTCGAGAAAGAGAACGAAACCTTTAAGGCCATCAACGGCGACATTTATTCCATTTCCTACGTCTCGATGGGGCCTGCACTGCAAGCGCGCAAAGACGGGTACGGCGTGACTCTCCTGTTCATTGACGACATCGAACCTGAATATCAGACGGTCCTGGACGGCACCTATCCCCTTCGTCGCCCGGTGGTGTTTGTGATGAATCCCCAGGCCTCTCCCGTGGCCAAGGCCTTTTTGGAGTACGTGCTGTCGCCTCAAGGGCAACGAGCCATCAAAACCGGCGCCAGCGGTCTCTTCCAGGACAAAACCAGTTCGGTCATCAAATATTACCCCCTCAACGGCGAGTAATCCCGGTTTCCGGTCACAGCCGACTATTGACAAACGCTTTCCCATCCATGCTACATAGGGCCGCTCGCCCATGACTCTCAAGAGGCTCTCTGCGATGTCGTCTCTCAGAAACAGCGGCTGAGGACCTGCCGACCACAAACGGAGACCGTTCTCTTCTTCGGGGCACGCCATGTTCAAAAAAATCCTCGTGGCTAATCGTGGAGAAATTGCGATGCGGGTCATCCGGGCCTGTCGCGAACTCAACATTGCCACGGCCGCCATTTACGCGGAATGCGAAGCCACGGCGATTTACGTCAAAAAGGCCCATGAAGCGCATTTGGTCGGCCCGGGTCCGGTGCAGGGATTCCTGGATGCCCCGCAAATCGTCAACCTGGCCAAACGCATCGGCGCCGACGCGATTCATCCGGGATACGGGTTTTTGGCGGAGAACGCCCGGTTTGCCCATTTGTGTCGGGAGGCGGGCATCACGTTTATCGGCCCCTCTCCCGAAGCCTTGGAACTCCTGGGGGACAAAGTCCGGGCCAGAGAGCTCGCCAAACACATCGGGATTCCCGTGGTTCCGGGAACGGACGGCCGGGTCGAAAGCGTCGAAGAAGGGCTGATCTTCGCCCACGCCGCGGGCTATCCGGTGATGGTCAAAGCCAGTGCCGGGGGCGGCGGGCGCGGACTGCGCGTCGTCCGTTCCGATGAAGAACTCAAAGAAGCCATGGAATCCGGGGCTCGGGAAGCGTTGGCGGCGTTTGGCAATGCCGATCTTTTTCTTGAAAAATACATCGAACGACCGCATCATATCGAGTTCCAGCTCCTTGCGGACAATGAAGAGCATTTCGTGCATTTGGGCGAACGCGATTGTTCCATCCAGCGCCGCCATCAAAAAATGATCGAAATCGCGCCTTCATTGATTCTGTCCCCGCAATTGCGGAGCCAAATGGGCGATGCCGCGGTGGCGCTGGCCCGGGCCGCCGAGTTTCAAAACGCCGGCACCATCGAGTTCCTGTTGGATCAGGCCGGCAACTACTATTTCATGGAAATGAACCCGCGGATTCAGGTTGAACATACCGTCACGGAACAGATTACCACCATCGATATCGTCCAGACCCAAATCTGGATTGCCGCGGGACGGCCGCTGGTGTTCGGGCAACATGAAGTCAATCTGCAAGGCTATGCCATTCAATGTCGCATCAACGCCGAAGACCCGCAAAACGGGTTTCGTCCGTCTTCCGGCAAACTCACGGCGTATCTGTCGCCCGGCGGGATTGGCGTGCGGATTGACGGCGCGGTGTACAAGGACTATACCGTCCCCCCCTATTATGACGCGTTGTTGGCCAAAATGACGGTCCATGGCCGAACCTGGGACGAGACCGTTCGGCGAACCAACCGGTCACTGGAGGAATTTTTGTTGCGGGGCGTCAAAACGAACATTCCCTTTTTGAAGAATATTATGGAAGAACCCGATTTCCTGTCCGGCAAATTCGACACGTCGTATCTGGACTCTCACCCGGATCTCTATGAATACGACTCTGCCTTGGCATCGGAAGATCTGGTGGTGACGCTCGCCGCGGCTATTGCGGCCTATGAAGGACTGTAACGACTCGGCGACGGAAGCCCCTTTCAGACACAGGCCCTGTATGGCAAAGAAACCGACATTCTGGGACAAATTCAAAAGACGCACCGGCGTCCCGTCCCGCAAGCGACGGAAGGGCAAACGTCCGGAGACGTTCGAACTGGAAACCTCGCCGGGACGCAAAATACACCTCACGGACGTCTCGTTACGGGACGGGCATCAATCGTTGCTGGCGACGCGCATGCGCACGGAAGACCTGATCCCCACGGCCGAACAACTGGATGCCGTCGGGTTCTGGTCCCTGGAAGTCTGGGGAGGCGCCACGTTCGACGCCTGCCTGCGATTTCTGAAAGAAGATCCGTGGGAACGGTTGCGCGCGTTCCGCCAGGCGGCCCCCAACACCAAGCTGCAAATGCTGCTGCGCGGCCAAAATCTGGTGGGGTATCGGCATTACGCCGACGACGTCCTGGAACGATTCATCGTCAAGTCCGCGGAACACGGCATTGACATTTTTCGCATCTTCGACGCCCTGAACGACATTCGAAATCTGCAATCCGCCATCAGGGTGGTTCGACAATGCAACAAACACGTGGAAGCCACGATCTGCTATACGGTCAGCCCGGTGCACAGCCTGCATCACTTCGTGGAACAGGCCAAACGGCTGGAAGATCTCGGCACGGACAGCATCTGCATCAAGGACATGGCCGGACTGCTGCCGCCGTTCGAGGCCTATGCGCTCATCAAACGGTTAAAGGAAGCGGTTCGGGTCCCCATCCACCTGCATACGCACTATACGTCGGGGATGGCGTCGATGTCGTCGCTCATGGCGATCCTCGGCGGACTCGACGTGTTGGATACGGCCCTGTCTCCGCTTGCGGGCGGCACGTCGCATCCCTCCCACCGAGACTTTTATTGCGGCCCTGAAAAAGACCCCGTACGACACCGGACTGGATTTGTCCAAATTTCCGCCCATCACGGAACAACTGCGCGCGGCGAGAAAAAAATATCACCAATTTGAAAGCGATTACACCGGCGTCGACACGGACGTGCTGTTGTCACAGGTGCCCGGCGGCATGATCTCGAACCTGGCCTCCCAATTGGCGGAACAGAATGCCCTCGAGAAAATGAAAGAAGTGCTGGAGGAAATTCCGCGCGTCCGCAAAGACATGGGCTATCCGCCGCTGGTCACCCCCACCAGTCAAATCGTGGGCACCCAGGCCACGCTGAACGTGATCACCGGAGAACGGTACAAAGTCATCACCAACGAAGCCAAAAATTACTTTTTGGGCCTGTACGGTGAACCGCCGGGGTCCGTGGATTCGACCACCAAAGAAAAAGCCGTGGCCAACGACGCGCCCATCTCAAACAGACCGGCGGACAACCTGGCCCCGGAATTGAAAGAAGCCGCCAAGGAACTGAGCGAACATGACGTCTCGGAGGAAGACGTGTTGTCGTATACCCTGTTCCCATCCGTGGCCTTACAATTTCTCCACGAACGGGCCAGCGGGGACTTACGGCCCGAACCGCTTGAACCCCTGCTGGAAGGCGGCCCCGGCGGTGGACAACAGGGACTGCATCTGGCCCCGATCGAGTTCAACGTCACGCTCCACGGCGAATCGTATCACGTGCGGGTGTCAGGGTCCGGACGGACGGTGGACGGGAAAAAGCCTTACTATATCAAGGTCGATGACAAGCTCGAGGAAATCTACCTCGAACCGTTGCAGGAAGTGTTGGCCAGTGGACCGGATGCCCCGGCCCCGACAACCGACGCCTCCAAAAGCGAGCGCCCCAAACCCACCGGCCCGGGAGACGTGACCACGCCCATGCCGGGCCGCGTCGTGAAAGTCCTTGTTACGGAAGGCAGTACCGTCACCGCCAAAGAGCCGGTTATTGTGATTGAGGCGATGAAAATGGAAAACCAGGTCACCGCGTCGATTGACGGCACGGTCAAGGCCATATACGTCAGTGAAGGCGATATGGTGAATTGCGAAGAAACCCTGATCCGGCTCGAATAGGGGGGCCATCGATCGTTGGCCTTTCCATTCCAGCCCTCTAGCGACGCGTTCTTCTCCCGCCGTGACACCCTCCATTCCCGCTCGAATCCCCTCCCACGTTGACCTGCTTCACCGATACGCCGTTCAGACCGCGACCGTGAACGGACATCGCATGGCCTATCTGGACCACGGAAAGGGCCCGCCCGCCATTCTGATTCACGGGCTGGGCGGCTCCATGTGGCATTGGGAGCGCCAACAGGTCGCGCTTGCCCGGTCGTGCCGGATCATGACGCCGGACCTGTTGGGTTCGGGCCTCTCCGAGAAACCTGAACGCCTCTATTCTCCGGCCTTTCTCCTTGAGACCTTCCGCGCGTTCATGGATGCCCTCCACGTTCAACAAGCCACGTTGATCGGCAGTTCCCTGGGCGCCGGGCTCGCCATCGGGATGAGCCTGGAACACCCGGAACGGGTCGCCGGCCTGGTGCTCATCGGAGGATTGCCCGCGGACGTTCTCGCCAGCATGCGCTCGTCAAAAACCGGACAATTCATCAGACACCGGCCGCCGCTCTGGCTCACGAAACTGGGAAGCCGGATAACCGGCCGGCGCTCCATCGCACGCATTCTGCAAGAACTCATCCACGATCAATCCCTGATTTCCCCGATCGTCGTGGAACGTATGCACCGCCTTCGTTTCCAGCCCGGCTTCTTCCATGCCATCTATTCACAATTGGATCAGATCCCGGAATGGGACACGACGTTTGCCCCGCGCTTACGGGACATTTCGCATCCCACGCTCATTCTTTGGGGCGCATACGATAAAATTTTTCCTCCGTCGGCGGGACAAACCCTGCACACGACCATTCCCGGCAGCGCGTTCCTCGTGGCTCCGGATTCCGGCCATCTCCCGCAGTGGGAAAACCCCGACTTCGTCAACCCGGCCATCCTGAAGTTCCTGGCTGACAATCCGACCCCTCATTCCCCTCATTTGTAGGTCGGATCAGCGAAGCGTCATCCGACGGCGTTGGCCTTTCTCCGTCATCCCTGTATGTGTTCAGTCATTCGTTGACACATTTGACTACCTCCTTCCGTCATCCTCGACATTTTTAATCGAGGATCCAGTGTCTTTTATTTAGTCTTTGTAGCTGCGTCATCTCATGACGCGGTTTTCCTTCTTTCTCCGTCATCCCTGTATATGTTCAGTCATTCGTTGACACATTTGACTACCTCCTTCCGTCATCCTCGACATTTTTAATCGAGGATCCAGTGTCTTTTATTTAGTCTTTGTAGCTGCGTCATCTCATGACGCGGTTTTCCTTCTTTCTCCGTCATCCCCGACCTGATCGGGGATCCAGAATTTTGCCTCCCCCTGCTGAATCGAGTACACTTTGTCCAACACGACCGTACGTGGTTGCTTCATTCCTTCCACACAAGGGGACTGACGCTTGAGTTTCACCAGACATCTACGCCGGTTGGCCAAGCCGATTTGGGACGCGCAACTCACGCACCCTTTCGTGGTGGCCCTTGGAAACGGGACGCTCCCCAAACGCAAATTCCGGTACTACATCCTGCAGGACGCCCGTTACCTCGAAGAACTGGCCCGGATCTTCGCCTTGGGCGCCCAACGAGCCCAGGACCCCGATACCGCGCTGCGTTTCGCCAAACTCGTGGAAGAAACCATCGTGGTCGAACGCGGGTTGCACGAAACCTACGGTCAGCAATGGAACCTGACGGCGGCCGACATGCGAAACACGCCCCTCGCCCCGACCAATTACGCGTATTGCCGGCACATGCGAAGCATCGCCCAAACCGGCACCCTGGCCGAACTCACGGTCGTGGCCCTTCCCTGCGCGTGGATCTATTGTGTCGTGGGGCAACATCTGTTGCGAACGGGGCCGCCGTCTCCCAAACACCCCTATCGGGAGTGGTTGCGGCTCTACGGATCTCCGGAATTTGCCGCGGTCACCCGCTGGATGCGCGCGCTCGTCGACCGGGAAGCCGGACGCGCCGGCAAAGCCGAACACGAGCGGATGCGCGAAGCGTTTCTGATCAGCTCGCGTTACGAGTGGATGTTTTGGGAGATGGCGTGGCGCGAAGAACAATGGCCAGTCTGACGATCGACCGCGAGTTCGCGCGTCACTCGAAGCCTCTCTGCATCGCCTGAAACATTAGCCTTGCACTTCTGACCAATGATGACTATCATCTGACTATGAAAAACGTCCGCATTGCCGATTTGAAAAGCCGCTTGAGCGAACACCTTCGCCACGTTCGGGGAGGTCGGACGCTCACGGTCCTGGATCGCAACACGCCAATCGCGCGTCTCGTGCCCTGTGAAGACCACAAAGCCCTGCTCAGTGCCCGAGCCCCCCTCCCCGGGGCGCCGAAACTGCACCGGGTCCCCTTGCCCCCTCCCCTCAAACTGCGAAAGGATATCGTCAGCCTCCTCTTGCAGGAGCGTGAACCCGAGCGATGATCGCCTACCTGGATTCTTCCGTCCTCCTGCGAGTCATCCTTGGACAACGAAACGCGATCAAAGAATGGCCGTCCATTGAACGGGGCGTTGCTTCAGCCCTGGTCGAAGTCGAATGTTTGCGTACCCTGGACCGATTGCGCGTGAGCGCGAGACTTTCGGATGAAGACGTTGCGTTAAGAAGAGAAGCGGTCTTTCGATTGCTGGAATCCATGGAGATCATTGACCTGACGCACCCGGTTCTGACTCGGGCCGCGCAACCGCTTCCCACCGCCCTGGGGACCCTGGACGCCATTCATTTGGCCACGGCGCTGTTGTGGAGAGAGGGAAGAGCGCAAGATCTTGTGATGGCGACCCATGATGCCTCGTTAGCCGTTGCCGCCAGAGCCAGCGGATTCCGCGTGGCGGGCGCGACCTGAGGAACAGACCGGCTCCGGCCCCTGCCCTCGCTATTCCTGCACGGGACCCAGGGCGCCCAGGAAGGGAAAGTCGCCGACGCGCAGCAGGGGGGAATCGGCCTGCAATCGGTAATCCCCATGACGCGGCGCGACAAATTTGGGCGCGGCATAGACGTCGGAAAAGGCATGGGACGTTGAGGAAGCCGCGACGGCCTGATTGTCGATCCGGTAGTTCACCTCGATATGATGCAGTCCATTCTGCGCAATGCTCACGGCATGCTTGACCGACCAGGCAATGCCCACCTGGGCTTCGTCGATAATGTTTCCGCGCACGCTTCCCGAGGCCTCGTCCTGAAACGTCACGCCGCCCCCATTCTTCACAAGGGTATTCTGAATCAGCGTGGCGTTGCCCTGATCAGCCACCAGGACGCCTTCAAATAAACTTCGCGTAATGACGTTCCGCTCCAGACGCACGACCGACGTTCCCCCGACCGACACGCCATGATCGTTGTCGTGAATCAGATTGTCGATCAGCGTGGCTTGAGAATCCGCAAACGCGACCCCCGTTGTTTCACTGCCGCCCACGATGCAATGCTCGACATGGACGTTTTGGACCTGTTGACCGAAGACAAAGCCATTGACCGTGAGATTCCTGAGGGTCACGCCCGCGCCGTTGAAAATACCCACGCCCAACCCGCCGTGTTGCTGAACGGTCAATCCGCGAATTTCCACGTTCCTGGCCCCATAGGGCCATTTTCCAATATGCAGCGTGCCGACCCGTTTCAGCCCCTCGAGAAAGACTTTGTCCCGGCCTTCGCCAATGACCTTGAGCCCCTCTTTGCTGTGCACCGTGACGTCCTCGGCATAGCGCCCGGCCCTGATGAAGACGGTATCCCCATCCCGTGCCTGATCGATGGCTTCCTGAATGGACGTGAATTGCCCGGACCCGTCCAGGGCCACGTACCAGGTTGATCCCAAACCGGATACGCCTTCGCGGGACTCGTCCGGCTCCTGAGCGAGCAGAACGGGCGGGCCGCACACAACAAGCGCCGCCCAGACGGCAATCATGAATTTCGTCCACACCTTCGGCATCAGCCCCTGTTCCTTCTTGTTCATCGCGTATCAGACGCATAGGGGACATACAGGAAGCGCCGTTTCCCGGTCAAGCGCAGGACGTTCCAACAGGATCACCTCCCTGTGGCGGTCCTTCCGACTTTCGGAGATCGGAAAAATTTCCTATACTGGAAGATCCCATGATCATCGCAGGCATCACAGGAGGACTCGCTTCCGGAAAAACCACGATCGCCGGCTTGTTTCAGGAATGCGGCGCATTCGTCATTCAAGCCGACCGGTTGGCCCGCGAGGTGGTGACGCCGGGCAAAACGGCCTGGAAGGAGATTGTCCGAACGTTTGGCCCCCACGTGCTGCGCGCCGATCGCACGCTGGACCGGGACGCCCTGGCCAAACTGGTTTTTCAGAATCCCCGACACCTGTCGGAACTGAATCGCATCGTTCATCCTCGCGTGGCGCGCGAACAGGTCCGGCAAGCCAACGCCATCGCCAGAAGACATCCGCATGCCGTGATCATGTACGATGCGGCGCTTCTGATCGAATCGCAAGCACACGAACGGATGGACCGCGTCATTGTGGTCACGGCCACTCAGTCCGTCCAACTGCAACGGGCCCGGCTGCGGGACGGCCTGACCCGAAAAGAGGCCCTGGGACGAATCCGCGGGCAACTGCCCTTGCATACCAAACGCCGTTTTGCGGATTATATTCTGGACGGCACCCTGCCGGTGACCCGGCTTCGATCGCAGGTGCGACACCTGTATCAGGAACTCCTTCACGAGGCCGTCCCGTCGCGCCGGACGCGCTCAACCGGACCGCGTCGCGCCTGACTCTGTTCACTTTTCTCACAAAGGATCACATCTCATGCACAATGTTGTTATTATCGGATCGGGCCCGGCCGGACTGACGGCCGCCATTTACACGGCCCGGGCCAATCTTGCGCCGATCATGATCGAAGGCTCGCAAGCCGGCGGGCAACTCACTTTAACGACCGACGTGGAAAACTTCCCGGGCTTTCCCCAGGGCATCATGGGGCCGCAACTGATCCAGGACATGCGCGCCCAGGCCGAGCGATTCGGCACCGTCTTTCAAACGGCCGACGTGACCGGGGTCGATCTCAGCCAACGCCCGTTTGCCGTCACCATCAATGAGGAAGAAACGATTCACGCCCGGTCGCTCATTATTTCCACCGGCGCTTCGGCCAACCTCCTGGGCCTGGATTCGGAAAGCCGGCTCCTTGGTCACGGGGTATCGACCTGTGCCACGTGTGACGGGTTTTTCTTTCGCGGACAACCCATTGCGGTCGTCGGCGGCGGGGACAGCGCCATGGAGGAAGCCACGTTTCTGACAAAATTCGCCTCCCGCGTGACCATCATTCACCGCCGGGACAAGCTTCGGGCGTCCAAGATCATGCAGGACAAGGCCATGAACAACGAAAAGATCTCGTTCCATTGGAATGCGATGGTGGAAGACGTGCTGGGCGACGACGTGGTCACCGGACTGCGCCTTCGGGATACCGTTACCAACGACACCGCGTCGTTGGATTGCAAAGGCGTGTTCGTCGCCATCGGCCATACGCCGAATACGCACATCTTCAGGGGGCAACTCGAGATGGACGCCAACGGCTACATCCGAACCTCCCATGGGACGGCAACCAGCGTCCCCGGCGTGTTCGCCGCAGGGGACGTCCAGGATCCTCACTATCGACAGGCGATTACGGCCGCCGGAACCGGCTGCATGGCCGCGATGGACGCCGAACGGTTTTTGGAGACTGACGGGTAATGCCCTATGCCTTGGTTCACTATCACGAATTGGCGCTCAAGGGTCGCAACCGGGGATTTTTTGAACAGCGCCTGATCCAGCATCTCCGGAACGCTCTCAAAAAAACCGACGTCACCGAAGTCAGGCCGCTTTCCGGTCGCATCCGGGTCGCGTTCCCGAACGAGTCGGCCTGGACGGACGTGCAGGACCGCATCCGTCATACTTTCGGGGTGGCGAATTACGCCCTGGCCCGTTCCCTGCCGATCGACTATGAAGCGCCCGATCTCAAGCCGCTCGGCGAAGCCATTGCCGACGCGCTGCAGTCGATCACATTTGAGACCTTTCGCGTCACGACGAAACGCGCGGACAAACGGTGTTCAAAAACCTCCGTCGAACTGGACAGAGAAATCGGCGCGGCGCTGTGCGCCGCGACCGGGAAACGCGTGCGCCTGAACGGGGCGGACGTCAACGTTGTCGTCGAAATCGTCGATCACACCGCGTACTTTTCGCTCGTCAAATATCCGGGGCCGGGAGGACTTCCCACGGGCATCAGCCGCAACGTGCTGTGCCTGATCTCAGGCGGCATCGACTCGCCCGTGGCCGCCTACCGGATGATGAAACGGGGGTGCAAAGCCGTCTTCGTGCATTTTCACGGCCGGCCCTATCTTTCGCGGGTCTCCGAAGAAAAAGTCCGGGATCTCGTCGCGCTGCTCACGCGCTATCAATTGGCGGCTCGCCTCTACCTCGTTCCCTTCGGGGACATTCAACGGCAAATCGTCGTGGGCTCTCCCGCTCCCATTCGCGTGGTCCTGTACCGGCGGATGATGATGCGCATTGCGGAAACCCTGGCTGAAAAAGAACACTGCTGGGGATTGGTCACCGGCGACAGCCTCGGACAAGTCGCCTCCCAGACCGCGGAAAACCTCCAAATCGTCACCCAGGTGGCGCGCCTCCCCATTCTCCGTCCGTTGATCGGCATGGACAAAATCGAAATTACCCATGAAGCCCAACACATCGGCACCTTTGAAACGTCCATTGAACCGGACCAGGATTGCTGCACGTTGTTTGTCCCGCCTCATCCGAATACGCGCTGCCGGCTCGACGCCATTCAGCAAGCCGAAGAACGGCTTCCCATCCAGGCCATGGTCCGGGAAGGGCTGGAAACCGCCGAACGTGCCGACTTTTCTTTTCATGCCCGCTAAGGGATTGTCGGGTGACGCCTTCGGCTCACCCAACCTACGGGACTCTCGTAGGTCGGATTAGCCCCTCGACTTCGCTTCGCTACGCTCAGGACAGGCGTAGCGTAATCCGACAATCTCATTCGTTGACAAGCGTCTGACGCGATGGCTATAGTTTTTTCGCAATCTTCGCCACCTCTTTCATTCATCATGGCTGATCACGTGACACCGTTTACTGCGAATCAAATCGGGTACAGAGCCGTTCGCTTTTCCAGCAAGGGCATTTTCGAGACCCATAAAGACCAGATGGTTGATCCCTACGCGGCCACAAAGATCCCCAAGGAGCATCAAGTCCAGGGGTTTCAATTCTGGCCTCAGGAAACAGGGAAATTTCCCTCCATTGTCCTGCTCCACGATAAATGGGGATTGACGCCGGACTGGAAGGACCTGGCCATGCGGCTGGCTTGTGAGGGGTACGTGGTCATTGCCCCGAACCTGTACGGTCGCCAGGGCGGGATGGTCACGGCCAACGCCGAGGTGGCCGATACGCTCTCGGAAAGAATCGACCTGACGACGGTACTCCAGGATATCAATGCCTCGTGCGAATTTCTGAATGCGAATCTCCCTGAAGACCCTAATCTGGAATTTACGTTGCGCAACGCGCATGCCGCGGTCGGGTCGGGCCTGGGCGGAACCCTGGCCATTCTTTTTGCCCTCAAACGGAAGCGCCTGCGCGCAGCCGTCTCCTTTTACGGAAAACTTCCGGACCCGCTTGACTCGATCAGGAACGTCTATTGTCCCCTGCTGTACCATGCCCCTGAAACGGATGAGACCGTGCCGGCCGAAGGGCTCTCGCAACTGACGCAAGCGGCGCAGGAAGCGGGGAAAACCGTGGAAATCCGGCAATATCCCGGCACAAGCCGCGGATTTTGCGACCAGATCCAGCCCGATCTCTACAATGAACCGGCAGCCGGGCAGGCGTGGGACGACACCATCGCCTTTCTCAAAAAACAATTACCCGTGTAACGCTTCGCCGAGGCTCACGCCACCACGCGCCTTGAGCATGTGTGCAGCAAACGGCATGTTGAACGTTGTTCGCGAAGCGGGATTCACATCGCCGGATTCGAGTCGTTTCACGGGATGGCGGGCGTTCATGATCGCGGCGGTCCTGGTTTGGCCGCACACGCTTGCCGCGGCTGATTTTCCGGATTTCCCGCGGGGAACGGATTCTCAGGCGCTCTCCATCGCTTCCGACAAAGAGGCCACGGTCTTTTTCCTGAACACGTTCGGCCCTTCCCTCGACCTGCCCAAAGGGCTTCGCCCACGCAGGGAGAACCAACCGGCCCTCCCGGACGACCTCACGCAACATCTGCTGGGCTTCATGTCGAGTCTCTCCACGTGGCGCCTCACCCGCGACCTCCTGACCGCGTTCGAGCAAGACGAGACGTCCACGATTCAAACGATTCTCGACCGCCGGCAACGACAACTCGAATGGCTTAACCCATCCCAGCCGGATCTGCCTCCCGTCCTGACCCTGGCCGGCGCCATTGCGCAATTGCAGCCCCCGGACTCCGTCGCAACGAAACCGCTTTCCGCGCGCGACGCCGTATTCACGCAATTCCTTCATGAACAATACCCGGACTGGACCGGCGCGCCGGACAGTTGGCTGGCGCTGGCGCAAACTCAAGGCGCGACAGGAGTGCGGACACGACTGCGTGATGCCTGGGACCGGCGGGATATCTGGGGCCGGCGGCCTGCGCAGGACGGCCGGCATCAGCCGGTCTTTCAGGATGACCCTGTTCCGTCCATCAACCGGTTTCTCCGGCAGGTTTTTCTGCCGACCGCCACGGCACACGTCCGGGCCGCTCTCCTGGAAATCCACGTCAGGAATGAGCAACGGGCCTGGACGCACTGGCGGGCGGTCCGGCAATGGAGTGACGATCAAAAAAATGCCAACGGCCTGCGACGATTGTGCGGGACGTGGCAATGGCTCATTCATAATCACCAGAACCACAGCGACCATAAAACCGTCATGGTCTACCCTCCCCCGTCGCAATATCACCGGATGGACCCCCAACCGGCCATGATCCGGGTCCGGGGAGATACGGTCTACATCCGATGGGAATTGCCGCGAGGAATCGTACAGGAAGAAAGCCTGTTGCTGAGCGAAAAGGATCAACTCCTCTCAGGCACCTTCGTGAACAACCTGGGACCCAACGGCAGCATCACCGGCCGCCGGGTCAAGCCCTGCCGGGAAATCGGGGGCTAAGCACACGAGCCTGTCCTTACTTCAACTACGGCAACTTTCCCCCTCACCCCAACCTTCTCCCACCAGGGGAGAGGGTGCTAGTTAAATTGTCGGGTTTTACGGTTTGCTAACCTAAAGATCTTCCGGTTTCAGCCCGGTTGTTTTCGCCAATTTGGCAAGCATCCTGGGACCGATTTCAACTTTATCATGGAAAGCAAAGATAACATCTGCCCACCCCTGTCGCTGTAAAACCCTGTGAGAACCAGTCGTTCTTTTAATCGACCAACCAATGCGAAACAATGCAGAGAGAACACGAGAAGCCGACGTAGAAGGCCAGCGACTCATGCCGCATGGAAGGATACGCTGAGTAACGTATCAGACAGGGCTTCTCCATGCTCCAGTCTGTCGGCCAAGACACGAAGGGCCAGTGCCTGGACGGCAGCTTGAGCCTCGGAACGGGTGGCGCCATAAGCCAGGACACCGGGAAGAGACGGAACCTCTCCAATCCAACGGCCATCTTCTTCTTGTTCAAGCTCGACTGTGAATTGACTTTGATTCGCCATATTGGGCCTCTATGCTATAGATTATGACCATACAATCTGATTGTCGGATGACGCTCCACCTGTCCTGAGCGTAGCGACAGCGAAGTCGAAGAACTCATCCGACCTACCCAACTCACCCCCTCAACCATAATTACGTTTACGTCAAGGCTGGCACGTGCCCCTCAACCGCCTGCGTCGGATGACGCGGGAAAGGTGGCGGCCCCGGACAGGGCCGTCGTCCCGCCCTGTAATCTGGCTTCTTCCAATTCCTCGGTAATTTCAATCAGCCGGTCCTTGCCGGCGCCGATCATCGGCACCATCTGCCGTTCGATATACTTGACCAGCCCCACGCCTTTCGCCAGCCACAGCGTCATGGTATCGAATCCTGAAATCCGCGTGCCGTCCCCGGACAACCGCACCGACAGGTTCATGTGCGCTTCCAGGCGGATCGCCCGGTCATACGTCCCCAACGGCACCGTCACGGCTTCCTGCCCGTGGACGCTCACCGTCGCGTGAACGTCCACGGTCTCCGCCAGCCCGTCACGATCCAGATCCAGGCCCAGATTGAGGGCCTTGCGATCCAACTGATGAAAGGAACTCGGCATTTCAAGCGGAAACCGCACGATCTGATAGGGAATCAACTGCCGTTCCAGGATCGTTCCGGGCTTGGAGCCATAATAACGAATCCCCGCGGCATCACGAACGTAATAACTGTCGGTCGGGCCCTGGTCTCCGGGATTGGTATCGTGAAACACCGTCACCATGACGCCGTCCTTTTTCTCCCGGCCCGTGATGTTCGAGACGTTCACAAACGTTTTATCCTCGATCTGGTTGACAACCCCTTCGGTAATCTTCCCCCGGTACGTCCACTCATTTCCCGTTTGATCGGGAAAGTAGACGCTCGCGTCATGGATGACGACCGGTGTGCCCTGCGCAAAGCCAAGACTGCCCAGGCCCGCGACAAACCCCACGACCACCAGTGTCTTCACAGCGGCGAATCCGCCCACGATCCCTCCCGTTTTTTCGTCTGCCAACAAAGGACGGCAGGGGGCCATCCTCTATTTTTCACCGTATCACAGCCCCTGCGGCACGGCAAGACAGCGGGCACGGACCAGCGCTTTTGGTTTGCCTTGCCGTCCTGCATTCGGGATAATCAAGCAGCATGCCCGCCGCACCCAAGCACGTCTTTCGTCATGCCACGGACCATTCCATCCCAACGGTCCTCGTCCTCGGAGGCTCAGGCGTCATCGGCTCGGCGGTGTGTCTTCGATTCGCGCAACACGGGTGGAACGTCGGGGTCCATTATTGCGCCGGTCACGACTCCGCCGCGGACGTTCTTCAACGGATCAAACGCCTTGGCCGGGACGGCAGATCCTTTCAGGCCGACATGAGTGACGCGCGCCAAATCCATGCGCTGTTCGATCAGGTTTCCACCGTCTGGCCCGAACTCGATGCGCTTGTGTGGTCGATTGGCCATACCGTGAATCGCCTTACCGTCCGCCTGACGCCGTCCGAATGGGAACGGATGCTGCGCATCAACCTCACCGGCCTGTTCCTGTGTTTCCAACGGGGGCTGCGCCTGATTCCCGCACAACGCGGAGGCGCCGTCACCGTCATGAGTTCTCTGAGCAGCGCCCAGGGCGGAGCGGGACAGGCGGCCTACGCGGCGTGTAAAGCCGGGGCCCTGGGATTGGTCAAGTCCGCGGCGCAGGAATTCGGCAAGGCGAACGTTCGCGTCAACGCGGTTTTTCCCGGGTGGCATCCATCGCCCCTGGCCGGAGACGCGTTTCCCGGTCCGGACCGGCTCCACACCCACGTCCTGGGACGCACCCCCTCACTCGATAACGTTGCCGACTTCATCTATAGCTTGACCACGGCTCAGGATCTCTCCGGTCAGGTGTACAATCTGGACAACCGGATCTGGTAAACCCGTGCCCGATCAATCCCTGCGATCAGGAATCTTCATTACCGGAACGGATACCGGCGTGGGGAAAACCGCGGTGACGGCCGCCCTGGGCCTGGCCCTGCAACAAACGGGCGGCGCGGTCGGCATCATGAAACCCGTGGAGACGGGCGTGGCGCCGGATGAAACCACGTCGGACGGGTACCGTTTGAAGCAATTATTCGCGCCTTACGGGAACGTGGAGGTGCGCGGGCTCTATCGCTTTCTCCCGCCCGTGGCGCCGCTCGACGCCGCGCGAATCGCCCGACAGGTCATCGACGTTGAAGCCATCTTCGCCGCCTGCCACGTCTTTGCCGCTCAGCGCGACTATCTGCTGATAGAAGGCGCCGGCGGCATTCTTGCGCCCCTGACTCCGGCGCACGACGTCCGCGATCTGATCAAACGGCTGGACCTGCCCTGCCTGATCGTGAGCCGGACCGGCCTGGGTTCGATCAACCATACGCGACTGACCCTCCTGGGGCTTCGACAGGCGGACGTTCCGATTTTCGGGATTCTGCTCAATCACACGGACGCCGGCTCGGAAGAGCAGCGGGCATCCACCGTCACCCTGATCCGTGAACTCAGCGACGCGACGGTCCTGGGCCCCCTTCCCTTCGAACCTCGCCTGAGTGCGAACATGCAGGACCACTCACAGTGGGAAGACGGCATCCGGCAACTGGCGACCCATTCGACTATCCGGGAAGCGGCGAGGATGGTGCGGGAAAGTGCCTGACACAGGCGCGCATCGCCTGCTCGAGCTGCGAGGCATCGAGCACCGCGGAGGCGACGGCGACGCCATTCGCTCCGGCATCGGCGATCTGCGCGAGGGCCTCCAGGGTAATGCCTCCGATCGCGAACACCGGCAACGGGGTCAGCGCGCGAATGTCCCGTAATCCGGCGAGCCCCACGGGCGCCGCGTGCGCCGGCTTGGTCGTGGTGGGAAAGAGCGGGCCGTATCCGATATAGTCCGCGCCCCCCCGGGTTGCCTGCGTGACTTCTTCGGGTCGATGCGTAGAAATGCCGATGATCTTCCGGGGGCCCATGACGGTTCTGGCCAGATCCAGCGGGAGATCCTCCTGACCCAGGTGGACCCCGTCCGCCTCAACCGCCAGGGCCACGTCGCACCGGTCATTCACGATGAACAGCGCGCCCGAGCGAGCGGCCGCTTCCCGCAATTCCCCGGCCCTGGCAAACACGTCGCGCGGGGCGCCGGTTTTGTTGCGATATTGAAACAACCGGATGCCGCACCCGGCGGCCAGCTCCAGCACGGACAGCAGATGATGCCTGGACGCCCACTGCTCATCCAGCAACAGATACACGCCGGAAAGGGAAGGCCACGACACGGCGTTACAGCATGCGGCCGGCTAACACACGGTCGAGAAAATTCGTGGACACCCTGCCTTTCTGAAAATCGGGATCGCGCAGGATGAGTCGTTGCAACGGAATCGTCGTTTTGATCCCTTCCACGGCAAACTCGTCGAGCGCGCGCTGCGCCAGGGCCAGCGCGTCCGCGCGGTCCCGGCCGTGCGCGATCAGCTTGGCAATCATGGAATCATACTGGGGATGCACGCGACCCGCCGTTTCCAGGGCGGTATCCACTCGAATCCCCGCTCCGCCGGGAACGTGCAATCGCGAGACCACGCCGGGGCTCGGCGTAAAGGTCTCCGGACATTCGGCATTGATTCGGCATTCGATGCTGTGGCCGCGCAACTGAACGTCCTTTTGCCGGAACCGCAACGGCATCCCGGCGGCCACGCGGATCTGTTCCTTGATGAGATCAACGCCGGTGACCATTTCGGTGACCGGATGTTCGACCTGAATCCGGGTATTGACTTCCATGAAATAAAACTTCTGATTCTGATCAAGCAGGAATTCCACGGTGCCCGCGTTCCGGTAGCGCACGGCTTTGACGACCTTGAGCGCGATTTTTCCCATTTCCCGCCTCAATGAGTCGTCCACGGCCGGAGACGGGGATTCCTCCACCAACTTCTGATAGCGGCGCTGAATCGAGCAGTCCCGCTCTCCCAAATGCACCGCGTGCCCGTGTTCATCGGCCAGGACCTGAATTTCGACGTGCCGGGGTTCGGGAAAATATTTTTCAAGGTAGACGCCGTCGTGGGCAAAGCCCGCCCGCGCTTCAACCTGGGCCGACAAAATGGCCTTTCCCAACTCGGCTTCGCGACTGACGACCCGCATGCCCCGGCCTCCGCCGCCGGCCGACGCTTTCACCATCACGGGGTAGCCAAGCTCGCCCGCGACCCGCACGGCATGGTCAAGGTTCCGCAATTCCCCTTCGCTGCCGGGCATGACGGGAATCCCGTGCCGGAGCATGACGGCTCGCGCCTTGGATTTGTCGCCCAGCAGGGCGATCTGCTCGGAGGTGGGCCCGATGAACGTGATGCCGATCGATTCGCACGCCTCGGCAAAATTCGCATGTTCCGCCAGAAACCCGTATCCGGGATGGACGGCATCGGCCCCGGTGATCTCCGCCGCGCTCAAGACGTTGGGAACGTTCAGGTAGCTCAACGCGCTGTCGGCCGGCCCGATACAGAGACGTTCGTCCGCGTGGCGCACGTGCAGGGACTGCGCATCGACTTCCGAGAACACGGCGACCGTTCTGATCTTCAATTCCCGGCAGGCACGGATAATGCGGAGGGCGATTTCTCCACGATTGGCAATCAGGATTTTTTTGAACACGGGTCTTCTCTGTGAAACGAACGGACGTTACGGAAGAGGCTCGATCACAAACAACGGTTGCCCATATTCCACGCCGGCCTCATTGTCAACCAGCACCTTGACGATGCGGCCATCGACTTCGGATTCAATTTCGTTCATCAGTTTCATGGTTTCGACGAGGCACAGGACTTGCCCCCTGCTCACCAGGTCCCCTTCCTGCACGTACGGTTCGGTCTCGGGGGATGAGGACCGGTAGAACGTGCCGACAACGGGCGAGGTGACCGTCAACAACGATTCCATGGCCGCGGAGCCCGCGACCGTGTCCGGCGCCTGGCCTGATCCCGCGGAAGAGGGCGCCGGCGCGCTCGCGCCGGCGTCACGTCGTATCCTGATACGCCAATCCCCGCGTTGGACCTCAATCTCGTTCAAATTCTGTTCGGCCAGAATTTCAACCAGTTCCTGAATGTCCTTGCGTTGTTCGCTGTTCATGCCTTATGCCCGAACACGTTCAACGTACTCCCTGGTCCGCGTATCGACTTTAATGACCTCACCGGTCTCCAGATACAACGGCACCTTCACAGTCGCGCCCGTCTCAACCGTCGCGGGTTTCGTCCCTCCCGAGGCGGTATCTCCCCGAACGCCAGGGTCGGTTTCGACGACTTTCAATTCCATAAACATCGGCAGCATCATGGAGATGGGATTGCCTTCGTAGAGCAGAATCTCCACGGTCGTGTTTTCTTTGAGCAGATCGGTATCATCTCCGAGTTGCTCCTTGTCATAGGCAAACTGCTCATAGGAGGAGGTATCCATAAACGTGTACGAATCCCCGGTCGCATAGAGAAATTGCATTTCGCATTCCTCCACGTCCGGTTCATCAAATTTTTCACCCGACCGAAACGTCCGTTCGAGCACCTGACCGGTTTTCAGATTCTTCAACCTGGTCCGAACAAACGCGCCCCCTTTGCCGGGTTTCACGTGTTGAAATTCAACGATATAATACGGCGTTCCCTCCAACTCCATCCGGGCGCCGTTGCGAAATTCTGCGGTTGAAATCATGAATCGCGTTTCCTTTCTCTCGACTGCTTGTCACGGATTTTTCCGACGTGATCAATGGCCGCGCGAACACCGAGTTCGTAACTCAATGCGCCAAAGCCGCTGATTTGTCCGATGGTCACTCCGGCCAGGTACGAACGTTGGCGAAATTCTTCGCGTTGGTGAATATTCGACAGATGCACTTCAACCGTCGGCACCGTGACGCTCAAGATGGCGTCTCGCAGGGCAACGCTGGTATGCGTATAGGCCGCGGGATTCATCACGATCGCATCAAACCGGCCCCGGGCTTCCTGAATCCACGAGACCAGCTCTCCTTCGCTGTTCGAGTGTCTGGCCTCGAGGGTCACGCCCTCGGCCTCCGCCAATGTCATGAGCCGGTCATTGATGGTTTGCAGGGTCTGGTCCCCGTACATCTCCTGCTCGCGGACCCCAAGCATATTGAGGTTGGGCCCATGCAACACCAAGATCCGTATCATCAGAGGGTCCCGTTACTGTGTCAGTCTGGAACACATGCCTGAGGGGAGGAAGGGACGGTCACACGAAAACTCAATCCCCCGGCACGCTCAAGTGATTGACATGCAAAGGGATTCTAACAAGGCGCGGGCCATCGGTCAACGAATCGCGCCGGATGAGGCGGGCCGGGTCACTTTTCCGCGTAGCGCGCGCCGAAGTTCCACCATTCCCAACGTGTCCCGCGCGCAATAGGCGTGCAACGCCGATTCCAGACGTTGACGCTCCACCCAATCGGTCACGACAAACATCATGCGATGATACGTGGCCGACGCGGTGGCGCCGTCCCTGATCTCCAGATCGCCATAATCCAGTGACGGGACCAGGGCCGGCAGCACGGATTTGATGGAAAACGATCCCTGAAAATCCGGATGGTAATAATGGCTTTGCAGCACGTCCAGAAGATCCCACAGGCGTTCCCCGACGCGAAGCAAGTCCTTCCGCAGGCGGGGCACGGCTTCGGCCAAGGCCTTCACGACGTAGAGTTCATATTCGGAGTAGACGCAAATGCTGCCTTCTTCTCCAACGGACTCCAGCAGTTTCATCGCAAGATCCTCACGGGGATCCTGCTGCACGGTACACAAATAGGCCGTATGCCGCAGCGACCCGTCTTCCGACTCCGTATGGTTGGACCACTGAATCGGGATGGGCTGATACGGCCTGGTGCGCGGATACAGGGGAATCGCGGGCATCACCGTCTCGAAATCCAAATGATGGACCGGATACCGGACCGAGTGCAGGACCTCTTCCAGCTTCGGCGAAATCCATTCCACGTTCTCCCGCATCCGTTGTTGCAAGTGGGTCAGAGAAACCTGAGGAGGAATCCTGTCGATGGTTTCAATGCCCTGTTGACGCAAGCGACGGACGAAGTCTTTGCGACCGGGCAGATACTGAATCCACCTCGCCGGCTTGGAAGCCGTACAATGCGTCCAGAACGGACATTGGTACGGAGAGTGACAATGGGTATCCGGCTCGACGTCCGGCCCCCGGCTTCGACCGAGCATCGCACGCATCTCCTCCAGGCGCGTGGACACGTCCGGCAGCTTTTCGAGAACCGCGTCGGTGAGGTCTTCCAGCGCAAACAATCGTTGCAGATCCACGTCCCCGCCGGGATAGGCATACTGCCGATTCACCCGCATCAGAAAAATCCCCGCCAGGTCAAGACCGTTTCCCCGAAGCACGTGGGTTTGCACCGCCAGGTCATCCAGGTGCACGGCTTTCACGCGCGAGGCGGCTTTCACTTCAATCAACCGCCAGGCGCCATCGACCCGTTCGAGCACGTCCGCCCGCACCAACGTCCCCTCGAATTGAAAGGCCCCTTCAAAAATAGCCGTCACATTCGGATCAGCCATCAGCGCGGCCGTCTCTTCCAGCGCGGCGGCGCGACGATGATCCTGGGCAACCAACACGCCCCCGGGAAAATACTCGCGCGCGATGCCATGAATTTCATTGCCCATATCCAGCATCATTTGGCGCCGGTCATCAATATCGGAAGCCAACTGGGGGGCGTGAATCTCCAGATACAATCGTTTATGGCATTGCAGGCCTGAAAGAAATCTGGATTTGGAAAGGCGCGGAGATTGCGGATTGTGGCTTGTGGGTTGTGAATCGCCGGACAAAAACCTGGATTGAGGATCGCGAGGACTTGTCATGGACCAACGTTCTGCGAGAACGGCCCCGCCTGCCTGACGTACGCCAACCCGGCATGGCTCCGCCCGGATCTTGACAAAACACCCGCTTTGTTCAAAGAATCCCTTCGACACAGACAGGTTTCTTGAGCGTTCATGGCTGACGATCCCACGTTTCCCCGACAACCTCCGGAGCCCGTTCTCGACGACGAGCAGGAACGGCAACGGGAAGCACTGCGCGATTCCGCTGATTCTCTGGCTCGCCTGCTCGATTCAGTCGTTCAGATCCCCGGGACGTCCATTCGCGTCGGCTGGGACGTCCTGCTGGGACTCATTCCGGGCCCGGGCGACTGGATCGCCAATCTGATCGGGTCCACGATTCTGTTTCTTGCCGTCAAACTCGAGGTCCCCAAAATCGTGATCGTGCGGATGGCTTTCAATATAAGCCTCAACACCATGATCGGGACCATCCCGGGCATCGGCGACCTGTTTTCAATCTGGTTTCAAAGCAACCTGAAGAACGCCCGGTTGTTACGCCGTTATACCAGTAAGCGCACCACCCGCGCGACTCCCGGCGACTGGCTGTTCGTCGTTGGATTGCTGATCGGCATGTTTGCCGTCGCCATCGGCGCGTTCGCGCTTATCCTGTGGGCCTTCCAAACACGATGAAGCGCGGGAAACCGTTCCCGGCACCCCGTCTAACGGCACATTCGATGCAATCCACAAATTTTGTTGATTACATGTGGACCATCATGTTGGCGAAACCGCTCCATTCAGAATCCATGAACCATCGAGCGAATTGCCTGTTTTTTGTGCAGTTATCACAGGACCGTGTTTTCGTGACATTCCCGTAGAGGAAGGGAACCACGATCGTTGGTCCCGCCTTTTTCACAGCAGGGCCACGGCCACCGTATCGGCATACCGAATGCCCCGGTCCGTCAATCTCACCCGTCCCCGTCCTTCCACTCGCAACAACCCCTCCTCCCGCAATTGGCGAATGATTCGGAGCAGGGTCGGCGTTTGACCATGCTCCGAGGCGGCCAGCCGAACGCCGGACAACATCCGCAACCCCCAGATGAAGCGTTCGCGATCCACCTGGCCGGGAGACAAACACGTCATCTCATCCAACGGCAACGTTCCTCTCTTCAAGGAATCGGCGTACCATTCCAGATTTGCCGCGTTTCCGAACCGGACGCGCCCCAGGCTGGATTGCGCGCTCGGCCCCAGTCCGAGATACGCCTGCATCTGCCAATACCGCATATTATGCCGACAGGCATAGCCGGGCCGGCAAAAGTTGGAAATTTCATAGCGTTCAAATCCCGCGGCGGTGAACCATTCGACGGCTTTCTCTTCCAGGGCGACCTGCAATTCCGGGTCGGGCTCTGATCCCTTGCCACGCAGCACCTCCCGATAAAAAGGCGAACCTTCTTCCAGCGTATAGGCGTAACAGGAAACATGCGCGGGTGAGACGGCACAGGCCTCCTCCAGGGTCCGTTGCCACGATTCCATCGACTGCCCCGGGAATCCATATAACAGATCCAGCGAAATATTCGTAAAGCCCGCGGACCGGGCCCAGGCGATGGCTTGCCCGACTCCTCCGCCAAAGGTTCGCCCTCCCAATTCGCGGAGTTCGCGCCCATCAAACGATTGTCCGCCCACACTCAGCCGCGTAAACCCGGCTTGCCGGAGGGCGCCAAGACTCTCGGGCGTGACCGTTCCCGGATGCGCTTCTATGGAGATCTCCGCATCGTCTCTCACCGCAAACCAGCGCCGGACGGCATGCAAAACCCGGATGAGTTGCCGGGCGGTCAGCGTGGTCGGAGTGCCTCCGCCAAAATAGATCGTGTGAACGGGAATCGCGCGAAGCCCTGCGTCACGCGCATACAGGCAGAGTTCTTCATCCAGCCCGTTCAGGAACGCTTGAACGCGGTCCTCCCGCGGCATCTCCATATAAAAAGCACAAAAGCGACACCGCGCCAGACAAAACGGGACGTGCACGTAGATGCCCAGGTCCTCCGTGCGAATCCGCCCGAGGACCGCGTTCAAATCAGCGACTGCCGTCATACCCCATCTCTCCTCCGGGCAGTGTAAACCCGAAACCTTCGGCACTCAATGACAAAACGCTCGACATCCGCCCACACCGGCCAGCCGGCATTCTTGATCCCCGCGACTCGTTCGCGTTACAACGTCACGTCATTGCGGAACCGGATGTCCCACGGGATAGTCCTGATCACCGCCACGCTACGGAACACATCCCATTCGGAGGCACCACGATGAAGCAACCGACGACTCCTGAAAACATCATGCACCTGGGCACGGCATTCTGGGGATCCAAGACCTTGTTGAGCGCGGTCGAACTCGACGTGTTTACGGTGTTGGCCAGGGAGTCGATGGATGCTTCAAGCCTGCGAAAGCAACTGGGCCTGCACGAGAGAAGCGCCTTGGACTTTTTCGATGCGCTGGTGGCCCTGGGCATGCTGGACCGGCAGGATGGACGCTATTCCAATACACCGGAGACGGACTTCTATCTTGATAAGGCCAAGCCCTCGTATATCGGCGGATTCCTGGCCATGATGAACGCCCGGCTGTATGGATTTTGGGGCTCCCTGACCGATGGATTGAAAACCGGCCTCCCTCAAAACGAAGCCAAAGACGGGAAAAACATTTTTGACACCCTCTACAGCGATCCGGCCAAACTGGCAAACTTCCTGCAGGCCATGACCGGTGTCAGCATGGGCACCAGCAAAGCCATCGCCCGAAAATTTCCATGGCAGGATTATCGCACCGTGATCGACATTGGCTCAGCTCAAGGCGGGTTGATCGCCGAAGTCGGCAAGGCGCACCCGCATCTGACCGGCAGCGGGTTCGACCTTCCCGTCACCGGCCCCATCTTTGAAGAATACGTGGCGTCGTTCGGACTCAGCGAGCGGTTCACATTCATCCCCGGGGATTTCTTTTCCGATGCGCTGCCCTCCGCCGACGTGCTTTCCATGGGTCACATCCTGCACGATTGGAACTTGGAGCAGAAAAAGACGTTGATCCAAAAAGCCTACGACGCCCTGCCCGAGAACGGCGTCCTGCTGGTCTTCGAATCGATTATCGACGACAACCGCCGGGAAAATGCTTTCGGGTTGCTCTTGAGTCTCACGATGCTCATTGAAACGTCCGGCGGATTCGATTATACGGGCGCGGATTGTTGCGGATGGATGAAAGAAGCCGGCTTTCGGGAAACGCGAGTGGAACATCTGGCCGGTCCCGAATCCATGGTCGTCGGAACGAAGTAGGGACGACGCACGCGTCGTCCCTACTGAAGAAGGACGACCTCATCATAGAGACCCTGCCGGCATCGGGCGAGACAACGGCTTGCGTCTATCGGTCAAACGCTCTATCTTCCAACTGAATAAAACTACGGAGAACTCCGCCAAGGGAGACGTATGAGCAACGGCGACTTGGACTGGATTGCGAACTACATTTGGGGCATCGCCGACGACGTTCTGCGCGACCTCTACGTCCGAGGCAAATACCGCGACGCATCTCAAAAGAATCCATACGTGGTAGGGGCGACGCATGCGTCGTCCCTACCATCAAAAAGAAGGTGATCGTATGACGGACTGGAGCACCTGCCCAGCAGTAGAACGAAACCCCAAGAAGATCAGCGGCGCTTGGGCCTTCACCGGGACAAGAGTGCCGGTATACGCTCTGTTCGAAAATCTCGCCAGCGGCGCCACGATCGACGAGTTCGTCGAATGGTTCCCCGGCGTTGATGAGAAACAGGTTCGCGCGGTGCTCGAACACGAGGCGAAAGCGCTGAGAACGGCAGCAGCATCTTGAAGTAGGAGCGACGCATGCGTCGCCCTACTGGAGAAAGACGACCTCCCGGTCTTCGACGCCATCAAGATGGTGCTGGAGGCCGGCACCATTCCCAATTCCAGCTTGTTGACTTAATCGATACTATTTGAAGCCAGCCGTTTTTTGTCCAACATGCTGTCACGAAGATTTTTCCCACTTTCAATGAAAAGTGGCTAACTCCATAAGCAGTGAACAGGCGCTGCAAACTGCCGTTCTCCAAACGGAAGCAGATGTTCTCCGGTGTAGAAGACAATACCCAGACAAAAATGTTTGCCGGTTATATGTGCCAGTTTTCTTAGCCCCCTGAAATCCCTGCCGTGAACGGTGCTTCCAGCTTTTACTTCAATGCCCACGACCTGTGACCGGCTGTTTTCCAGGACAAAATCAACTTCTACTTTGTCTTTGTCTCGATAATGCGTCAATGTAATTCGGCGATCCTGCCAGGATATCTGTTTTTGTAGTTCGGTAAACACGAAAGTTTCCAGCAGGGGGCCGAGTACACGACGGTCCTGTTTTATCAAAGCAGGGTTCGCTTCAATCATACTTGCCAGTAAAGCGGTGTCCGTGAAATAGAGCTTGGGAGTTTTCACGAGGCGTTTTAGCGTGTTGTTGTGCCATGCGGATAGGCGGTATATCAGGAATAATTGTTCAAATGCGGCTATATAGCTGTTGACGGTTTTTCCATCGAGTTTGATCTTCTGGCTGAGTTCCTGCAGGTTCACCAGCTTCCCCGAATACGAGGCTAGTGCAGAAAACAGGTGCGGAAGTTCCCACGCTTTTCTGATATCAGCGATTTCCCGAATGTCGCGTTGCACAATCGCTTCCAGGTAGGCGCGGCACCACTGCTGTTGTCTTTGCAGACGGTTCCGCTTAATCACTTCCGGAAACCCTCCCTTCAGTATGCGGGTAATCAGTTCTGCATCGTCCGGCGTTTCGCCGGGTTGAGGGACATCGCCTCCAAACGCGGCCTCAATAAATCTGGGGACGCGATGATGGATTTCAGTTTGCGACAATGGCAGTAGAGGTATGAACTCCGAACGCCCGGCCAGTGACTCAGAGGTTCTCGGCATGGCAAGAACGTCGGCTGATCCCATTATGAGAAACCGCCCCGGTTGCCGATCCCGGTCGACTATCAGCTTTATGGATCTGAGAATATCCGGGGCTCGTTGTATCTCGTCAATAATTACGCGCTTTTTTGTCTGCTTCAACAGCCCTGTAGGGTCATCAAGGGCCGCGTTCAGCACGTTGCTATCGTCCAGCGTCAGGTAGCTCCAGTGCTTATCGGCAATATGCTGCGCCAACGTCGATTTTCCTGATTGCCTGGGACCAACGATCACCACAACGGGAGTGTCTTCGAGGGCCTCCCGAAGCTGTTTTTCTACAAAGCGTTCAATGTAGGCCATATCACGTGTCAATGCGTCTATCTAGGAATATATGTTCGTCTATATCGGAATACTGTGGCGTCCAAAATGGAATAGTATGGTACTCGAATGGAATTTTACAAGTTGGGAGGCAAAATGACTGGGGCTCGCTCATCGTTACTCACCAATTCAATATCCGGATAAAATGACTTCTCTCGGACCGAACGTGTGCGCGGATAATACCCTTATTGCCACCCTTATTTAAGCGTTACTACCCTTATTCCTGCGGAAATGCCAGCGGGCTCCCGGCCCTCGGCCCCTGCATGTCACGTCGCCGGATTTCTTCAACTCGGCCAGGAGGGTGCGAATCCATTCGCGGCCGACACCGGGGCAGGCGCGTTCCAGGTCGCTCAGGCGGAATTCGTCCGGTTGTGCGCGAATGGCGTCGAGTACCCGTTCGGATTTGGCGCCCCGCGGGGCCTTGATCTGACCGGCGCGTTCTTCCAACTCGACATACGCGCGACGGATGATTGCAAGCAGAAAATTGAGCCACGGCGTCGGTTCGTGTTTGCCGTCGTGCCATCGGGAGGAACTGAGCCTGAGGCATTCGTAGTAGGATTCCCGGGATTCCTCAATAAGGCGTTCCAGGCTGATATAGCGACCAACTTCATAGCCGTGCTGATAGAGTGCCAGTAGCGTGAGGAGCCGGGACACGCGGCCGTTGCCGTCCCGGAATGGATGAATGCAGAGGAAATCCAGGACAAGGGCGGCAATGGCGATGAGCGGCGGGATATTCTCCTGGTTGAGAGCGTGTTGGTAATGTGCGCAGAGTTCTTCCACAGCCATTGGCGTTTCCGCTGCCTTCACGCAGTGAAATCGGACCACCGGGGCTTGTCCGGGAAGAAATTCCACGATGTCGTTATCGACTCGTTTGAATTGGCCCGCGTCACCACTGGCAGATTGGCAAAGGGCATGCAGGCGTTGCAGGGTATTTGGCATGATGGAAAGATCGGCGTAATTGGAGTGAATTTCGTTCAAGGCGCGGCGATAGTCTTGCACTTCCTGCTCCGAGCGGTCCCGTGGCTTCGATTGGCCGAGTACCAGCGGGTGCAGGCGAGCTTGGGCAACCGTTACCCCCTCAATGCGGTTGGAGGATTCAGTGCTCTGAATGATGGCTGTATCACGGAGTGCTTTGAGTGCTTGGGGGGACTGGCGTGTGAATAATGCCTGTTTCCCCTTCGCCTCGGCGATATCGTTGAGCAGCCACACCGCGCTCATGGGTATGGCTTGGTCACGCAGGCGGTTGTTGCGGAACGAATTCATTGTTCTGCTTTGCCAATCAGGTATTCGGATAAAATGACTTCCCTCGGACCGGCGACGTGGGCGGCGGTTTCCGCGATGTGGCTTTCCAGAAATTCGTCGGGGACGTTGGTTTGCAGAAGTGCGAGCACCTTGAGCGGATTCGGCTTCCCTGTTGTGATCTCTTTACCCAGGGCCTTGAGCACGATCTTGGTCGTCTGCTTCGGCAATGCGCCTGGACGTCGGAACGAAGGAACGCCCTTGCAGGAAGGTGGTGCTGGAGGCCGGACTTGAACCGGCACGCTTCTTGCGAAGCACGGGATTTTAAGTCCCGGGTGTCTGCCTGTTTCACCACTCCAGCACGGGAACCTCACTCTAGCATCGCGCTACCGGAGTGGCAAGAATGCGCAGGCGGACCGCGGGCTTCATCGACCCAACACGCGCTCCTGATACCACGACCAGAACCGGCTCACCCCTTCGCGCACGGAGACGTGCGGGTCATAGTCCAACAACTCCCGCGCCTTGGAAATATCCGCGCAGGTCGAGACGACGTCGGCTTCAGGCATGGGCGCGGGAACGACGTTGGCCTTGTGTCCGACGCAGGCTTCGATCACCCGAACAAACTCCGTCAGAGAAACGGGCTCTCCCCGTCCGAGGTTCACGATCTCGTACCCGAATGGCCGGTCCACGGCCTTGACCACGCCCCGGACAACGTCGCCGACGAACGTCCAGTCCCGGTGCATGGCTCCCGCATTATAGAGCGGAACGTCGCGACCGAAAAAGATATTGTCCAACACCTTATAGGCCATCATATCCGGACGCCCCCTCGGCCCATACACCGTGAACAATCTGACCGCGGTAAACGGCAACCCGTACAAGTGATGATACGAATGGCCCAACAACTCCCCGGCCTTCTTGCTGGCGGCATACGGAGCCAGGGGTCGATTGCAGGGATCATCTTCCCTGAAGGGGACGCTCGGGGCATTGCCGTACACGGACGAGGTCGAAGCAAACACAAAGGCCGGCAACGGGGAACGCCGGCCGCCGATCCTGCCGGCGGCGGCGTCCAACAAATGCAGGGTGCCGTTGATATTCACGTCGCAATAGAGATGGGGGTTCTCAATCGACACACGAACGCCGGCCATTGCCGCCAAGTGGATGATTCCCTCAATCTCATGGGACGAGAAGATCTCTTCCACGGTGTGCCGGTTTCGAATGTCTCCCTGGATAAACGTAAAGGCATCGCTTGAGCCGTCCCGGACCAGGGCCTGGCGGACTTCATCCAGATTGGCGCGTTTCCTGGCCGGGTCATAATAATCGTTGAGGTTATCCAACCCCACGACCCGGTCGCCTCTGGTCGCAAGGGCCTGGACGGTATGGCTCCCGATGAATCCCGCCGCCCCCGTGACTAACAGGGTTTTACCCAAGCGCCTTCTCCTTTCCTGCATGCAAGCGTGACACGACGTTCACGGCACCGTTCTTGTGCGGGCTGAAACCCCTGGGTACAATGAGTCCGCAAAAACCGTATGAGTTCCCTTCCCGCGACAGAAGTGACGGAAGTCACGGAACAGGAAACCGGTCAGGACAGCGGCCTCGACTTTGAAGCTGAAGTGATCGTCTATAATTGCGATTGTCACACGTATCAACAAGTCATCGACCTGTTTTGCCGGCATATTCCCATGATGACGTCAGGCAAAGCCTTTGAATTGGCCTGGCGCATCGATCATCATGGAAACGCCCCGGTCTACCAGGGAGCGCGGACACAAGCTGAAACGATCGCCGGGAAACTGGCGGCCGGCGGGTTACGAGTCGCCGTTCGCTGAACAATTTTTTTGCACTCGCGTTCCGTTGCGCCGGAACGACATTCCACTCACTGAAACGGCAGAAACGCAGGGCATTCGGCAAGAGGCGCCCAACCGTCCCGGTCAGCGCAATCGTTTGCCTTTTGTCTTGGATTGCGCTTGAGACCGTGTCCCGCTTTTGAGCCCGCCCTGCCTGTCCCGAGCCTGGCCGAAGGAAGCTTGTCGAAGGGTGCCCCCTTTTGAAGGAACGGTTCGAGCGGTTTTGGGGGAGGAAGCTTTGACCGCTTTCGGTTTGGGAACGGGCTTGGGCTTG
Organism: Nitrospirales bacterium; assembly: GCA_965232175.1. Taxonomy (GTDB): domain Bacteria; phylum Nitrospirota; class Nitrospiria; order Nitrospirales; family UBA8639; genus Bin75. The sequence goes on along the minus strand of CBDDOW010000006.1, from coordinate 2,124,650 downwards.
GCTTTCGGCACGGCCTTGGATGCGGCTTTCGGCGAAGCCTTGAGTTTGGCTTTCGGCGAAGCCTTGGGTTTGGTGGTTACCGCCTTGGGCGAAGCCTTGGGTTTGGCTTTCGGCGCGGCCTTGGGCGCAGCCTTGAGTTTGACTTTCGGCACGGCCTTAGGTTTGGTGGTTACCGCCTTGGGCGCAGCCTTCGGTGCAGCTTTGGGCTTGGTGGTTGCAGCCTTCGGCGCGGCCTTGGGTTTGGTGGTTACCGCCTTGGGCACAGCCTTAGGTTTGGCCTTCGGTACGGCCTTGGATGCGGCTTTCGGCGCGGCCTTGGGTTTTTTGACAGACTTCGGCTTGGCAGAATCAGCCGCGTCTTTGGGGTTGGGAGGACTCAGCACCGGAAGCGATTTGCGGACTTTCAGAGACCGGAGACTGTCCCCGCTGTACACCCGGACCTGATACAACTCCATGAGCTGACTGACAGCCTTCTGGTCCCCTTTCCGAGCCAGCGCCAGCAAGTGCCGGCGCTGGTTCATTTCTTCTTCTTCAGTATGAGATGTAACTCGTCTCTCCATGCCCACCCTACGGTATGATTACGACACGGCCCAGTGCATCACACAACAGAAACACGCCCCTGGCTGAGGAGCCCGGATGCGGTTATTGTTTCTGACTGAAGACGGCGGCGTCACACGAAAAATATTTCAATTGTTTGAGAGGGATGATGATGACCTCCTTGGGAGTGTCAATTTCCAGGATTTCCATATCATCACTGATCGTATGACGAAGAGCGTCACTGACCATGAGTTCCTGGTTATCGGTAAACACCACTTTGACCCAATACTGCACAACCGTTCTCCTCTTCGCTCCAGGCAATGGCGCCTGAAGGTTTTCTGTTTATGAGTCCGACGTCACGCACCCCTCGCCGTTCGCTTCATCCGCGGGAGTCGGCGGGGGTTTTCCGGGAGACATTAGCCTGTTGTCGCAACTCCTGACAACGAAGCGTCGCGCTCTCAACGGCGCTGATGACCATCCCTCGCAGCCGGCCTTCCTCGAGCCGGTGCAATCCGGCAATGGTCGTGCCGCCGGGAGACGCGACCTGATCCTTTAAGGTTCCGGGATGTTGCTTCGTTTCGATCACCATTCTGGCCGCCCCCAGCACCGTTTGCGCCGCCAGGAGTTGGGCTTGGGAGCGGGGCAGCCCCATTTTCACGCCGCCATCGGCCAACGCCTCGATAAACAGGCACACATACGCCGGCCCTCCTCCGCTCAGACCGGTGACGGCATCCAGGTGCGATTCATCAACCACCACCACTTGGCCCAGCGCCTCAAACATCACCCGGGCCATCCTCAATTGTTCCGCAGTCACCCCGGGTCCGCCCGCCAGGGCCGTCACGCCTTCCAGGACAACAGCCGGAGTATTGGGCATCGCCCGGACCACACGAGCCTCCGGATGTAATCCTGCGATAATGGTCTCGATTGAAACGCCCGCCGCGACGGTGATCACAAGTTGATCCGCGGCGCGGGACACATCCATCCCACTCAAAACCTTGCTCATAACTTGAGGTTTTACGGCCAATATCACGATATCACTGGATTTGGCCGATTTTCGATTATCAGGAGAGACCCGGACTTTGAACGTCTTTCGGAAATACTCCAACCGCCGGGCATCCACGTCAGCGGCGCAAATCTGACCCGCGCGGACCACTCCTTTTTTCAACAACCCGGACACCATGGCTTCCGCCATGTTCCCCGCTCCGATGATGGCAAGTGTTTTTTCTTTCAACATAACGGGAGTATATCTTGGTTCTCAGACTCATTCAACTTGTGGCCGGGCGCACACGTCCCCCGCGCTGCTCGGGGCCACCGGTTGCTTTTTTGCAAAGCGGGAGTATAGTAAAAGGCGTCAAAAAGCGCCACCCTCGCTGCATGCCCGGACAGGCGAAAGGAGGCTCCTTATGAAAAGCCGGCTCGTGATTCTTGCAATCTGTGCGGCCTTCGGCACGGCAAGTGTGCTTGTCCCTCAAAGTTCGGCTCGTCGAACGCACTTTACGCCCGAGCAAAAACAGCACCTGCAACAGACGCAAACCGTTTTCGCCAACGTCCTGGCCTTGACCGAGAAGGGACAAACCGACGCCGACGAGCTTCAGGCTCTCGTCGCCCAACGGCTGAGCGAAGTCGGCTTTTCCGTGGTCGTCGATCGCAAACAAGCCCATGACGTTGAATTGAAAGTGAAATGCGAAGAGCGGAAGACGTGGACCGGGACCACCGCAGAAGGCGGAGACGCCGAACTGTTTGATGCCCCGTCCCGGCTCTGGAAAGGACCGGCATGCCTGTTGACCTACGCGCTCAAGGGGCAGAACCTCGGATGGTATAAGGAAGTCCGGACGTCCTTCCAGGACGCCATGCAAGCCGCCAAAGAGGACGGCGCCAAAGAAGCGGGACCCTATGCCCTCGCCGCATTGGCCGAACGCCTCAAGCAATACGATTTTCCGGTGCTGTTGGCCGCGGAATGGGGACAACCCGAGCGGCTCACCACCCTGCTGGACGCGCCGGAGACGCCGAAAATCCGCAAGCTCTTTATTCTCTCCACGTTGAGCGACGTCGCGGCCGAAGCGGCGCTGCCTCATCTGACAAAACTGATGCAGGACAAAGATCTGGCCCAGGAAGCCGTGGAGGCGCTGACCGGCGTGGGAGAAGATTCCATCCCGTTACTCATCAATTTGTTTCACTCGTCAACGCAACCCGAGATTCAAGCCGCAGCCGCCAAAGCCCTGGGCGACGTCGCGGGAAGCAGCGGAAACCCCACGACCATTCCCCCGCTGCTTGAATACCTCAAAACCGCCTTGAAAACTTTCAACTCGTCGGAGGATATTAATTTTCCGGTGCTCACCGAAGTCGTCTGGAGCCTCGGCAAACTGAGAGACGAGAATTCGCTCGAACCCATGAACGAACTGAACCAGAGAGTGTGGTTAATCAGAGACAACTCAAAAGCAATGAAAGCCCTTCGAGAGGCGGCGAATTGGACGTATAAGCAGCTCGACCTGGATGGACACGTGAGCTGACGCCAGGGAGCGCCGCAGGCTCTCTCGTCGCCTCGTTCGCGAGACGCGCAGCCATGAGAGGCCTCTTTCCATTCATACCCATTATTCGGTACTATGGACACACTGGTTTTCGAGTTTCACCCTGATTCCTGTCAGGAGGATTCATCATGAGATACGTATCCGGACTTTTGCTCGTCTGTTTCGTTGTTGGGACCGCCGCCACCGATAGCCTGGCCCGCCGGACTCATATGACCGACGAACAACGGGCACAATTAGCCAAAGTCACCACCCTGTACCTCAACGTCCTGGCCCTGACGGAAAACGGGCGCGTTCCGCCGGCCGACCTGTTGGAAACGACCAGGACCCGGTTGGAGGCCATCGGATACAACGTGGTGACTGATCGAAAAGAACCCCATGACGTGGAATTTCGAGTCAAATGCGAAGAACGAAAACGCTGGACCGGCACAACGCGATCGGGCGGAGACGCGGAATTGGCCGACGCCCCCGCTCGACTCTGGACGGGGCCGGCCTGTCTCTTCAATTACCGCCTCGACGGACGGGACCTGGGGTGGTACAAGGAAACGCGAACCGACTTCGTCGATGCCTATGCCGCGGCCCGAAAGGCGAAAGTCAAGGACTCCGGGCAGTACGCCATGGCGCAATTAAACGTGAAGCTCCAGGAATTTGATTTTCCGGTCATGGTCGCCACGGAATGGGGGCATACCGACCGTTTGGCAAGACTCCTGGAAAACCCGGAGACGGACAAACGCCGGAAGCTTCGCATTCTCGCAACCCTCTCGCGGGTTCAATCCAAACAGGCCTTTCCCCATTTGGTGAAATTGGCCGGAGACGAAAACGCGGAATATGCCGAAGAAGCGATTATCGCCCTGGCCGGACTGGGCAGTTCGGCAACGCCCATCCTCACGGACATCTTCGTCACGACAAAAAAATCGAAAATTCAGGCTGCCGCGGCCAAAGGGTTGGGCCTGATCGGCGCCCACAGCGGTGATCCCGCCATCACCCCGCCGCTACTCGAGTACCTCAACAAAAACCTGGAAGACATGGACGAATCGTCCGATATCGACTTTCCGGTGCTCACCGAAGTCGTCTGGTCGATAGCCAAACTCCGAAACGAAAACTCCATCGAACCGATTGAACAACTGAACATCAAGATCTGGCTCATTCGGGACACGTCGGACGAAATGAGAAAACTTCGGGAAGCCGCCAATGTCGCCACCAAAATGGTGGACCTCGACTATCAGATCATGTAGCGCGGTTCTGCTGCTCGTCTTCGCGGTCTTCGCTCCATCCGGTTCGGTCCAGGCCTCCGCCGCCGAACGGGAACTCTCGAGACTCCGGGCGCAGGCGGAAGAAGCCATGGCGCAAGGCGATCCTCAGGGCGCGGCCATCCGTATCGGCCGGGCCGCGCTACTGGCCTCTCAACTCAGCAACCAACCGGAACCTCAGGCGGATCAACCGCCCTACCGGCTCATGGTCGATCTGTTTCGGACCCAGGAACAGGTCTACCGGGCCATGGCCCTGTTTCAACAGAGCGGCGAGCGAACCCCGGTCTCGTCCGGAATCTGTTCGTTACTCACGCTGGGCAAGCACCATGCCGACCGGGCGCTCAAGAACAACCCGGTGACGACGGAGGAACGGGCGTTGAAGGACCCCCTGCGTCGGCAAACCACGGAATGGCTGGACATCGTTCAGGAATTGCAACAGGAATGGAATTGCAGGCAATAGGCGCCACGCCCAGGCGGGTTGAGCGTCGCATAACCCGACAACGCACGTCGTTCAAAAAAGGAAGGAGAAACCCGTGGCGGAAGTCAAAATTCAAGATGGGATACTCAAGATAACCGACCTGGACGTCCAGGATCCTCGGGTCGTCAAAATTCTGGAGGAATACCCGCCGAACCGGTGGTGTGAAATCACGCGCCGCGCCGTTAAAATCGGGCTCGGCTATTTGCAGGGTGGAGCCCAGGACTAGCCGGACGGCCCCGGACAGGATACGGGGCGACACCCCCCGAACGCCGAAGCCACCGCCATGTCACAACACCTCGAAACGACGCTGACGGCGCAAGACCGCATGCGACTCGAGGAACGCGGCATTTCCCTGCAAACGATCCGGCGCCAGCTTGCGACGTTTCAACGGGGGATTCCCTTTGCAAAACTGAAAAGACCGTGCCGGCTCGACGACGGCATTCGCCGCCTCGATTCTTTGGATGCCCCCGCCGTGATACGGGATTTCGAACAGGCCAGGGCCGCCGGGCGCATCACGAAGTTTGTCCCGGCTTCCGGCGCCGGCACGCGCATGTTCACCTTCCTGGAAGCCGCCCGTCTTCAGGAAGACGCCGGCCAGGTGACGACCACGGACCAGGTGGAGCAATTTTTTTCCGGTCTTCCGAAATTCGCCTTCTACCGCGACGTGAAGAACGCGCTGTTGCGTCAGGGGCACCAACTTGAGCGGCTGCTTGCCGAAAAACACTATCGTCCCGTCATCGACGTCCTTCTGGATTCCCTGAACTATGCCAGGCTGCCCAAGGGGCTGATCGCATTCCACAGATACGCCGACGCGACACGAACCCCGATCGAAGAACATCTGGCGGAAGCCGCGGACTACGTCCGGGACGGCACAGGCCGCGCCCGCATCCATTTTACCGTATCCCCCGAACATCAGCGCGCCATCAGGGACCATATCGAGCAAGCCCGCCGGAGACTCGCTCACCCGACCGCCGCGTGGGTCATCGACTGCTCCGTTCAGAAACCTTCGACGGACACCGTGGCCGCGGCCATGGACAATGGCCCGTTTCGCGATTCCCGCGGCAATCTGCTGTTCCGGCCCGCGGGCCATGGAGCGTTACTCTCGAACCTTCACGACCTCCTCGGCGACGTGGTGTTCATCAAAAATATCGACAACGTCGTACCCGACCATCTGAAGGAAGCGGCCTCCACATACAAAAAGATACTGGGGGGGCTGCTCATCCGGTTGCAGAAGACGCTGTTCGCCTATCTCGCCCGGCTCGAATCCGGCACGGTTCCATCAGCCACCCTGGACCACATCGCGGAATGGGCCGGGCATTCGCTGGCAATCACGTTACCCGATGAATGGAACGCGAACACCAACGCGCAAAACACTCAATGGCTGTTCGAGCGGCTGAACCGGCCCATCAGAGTCTGCGGGATGGTCCCCAACGTGAACCATCCCGGCGGCGGGCCGTTCTGGGTGGAAGGAGCGGACGGCGCCGCGTCGTTGCAGATCGTGGAATCCTCCCAGGTCGATCCCGATTCTCCAACCCAACGGGCCATCTTCACGTCGTCAACCCACTTCAACCCGGTGGATCTGGTGTGCGGCGTTCGGGACTACCGGGAGAATCCCTTTACCCTGTCTCAATTCGTCGATCCCGATACGGGGCTGATCGCCCCAAAAACCTGGGAAGGTAAAGCGTTGAAGGCCCTGGAATTGCCCGGGTTGTGGAACGGGGGCATGGCCGGATGGCATTCCGTGTTCGTCGAAGTTCCGCACCTGACGTTCAATCCGGTCAAAACCGCGCTGGACTTACTCCTGCCGGAACACCAACCCCCGGAACGCGCCTGACCGGACAATCTTGCGCCATCGGCCGGACCCGCGCATAATGCACCCGTTTTCCTCCCACGATTGACCCGTTAAGAGGATTGATCCATGGCAGAACAAATTGAAACGTTATTGAAGACCGCCGCAGTGTACCACCCGACGGACAAGACCCTGGAACAGGCGTACGTCAAGGACTATGAAGCCGCCTACAAGGAATCGATCGCCGATCCCGAAAAATTCTGGGAAGGCATTGCCAGGCAACTGGAATGGTTCGCTCCCTGGAACACGGTCCTGGAGTGGAACTACCCGTGGGCGAAATGGTTTTTGGGCGCGCGTTGCAATATTTCCTACAACTGTTTGGATCGACACGTCCACTCATGGCGACGGAACAAGGTCGCGGTCATTTGGGTGGGAGAACAGAACGAAGAGCGGATCCTGACCTATGCCGAGCTGTACCGGCAGGTCAACCGTTGCGCCAATGCGCTCAAGGCCCTCGGCATGCGGCAAGGCGATCGCGTCACCATTTATCTTCCGAAAATTCCGGAACAGATCGTCGCCATGCTGGCCTGCGCGCGTCTCGGCCTGATTCACTCCGTGGTCTATTCGGGGTTCAGCGCGCCCGCGCTGGAATCCCGCATCAACGACGCGGAAGCCAGGCTCGTCATCACGGCGGACTACGGCTACGACCGGGGCAAACCCGTGCCCCTCAAAACCGTGGTGGATCACGCGGTCGCACACTGCCCGACCATCGAGAAGACGATTGTCGTTCGACGCGAAAAGCCCGGTATCGACCTGGACCCCGACAAGGAACTCGATTGGGACGACTGGGTCGCGGGACAGGCAACGACCTGTGAAGCGGAACAGCTTGATGCGGAAACGCCCCTCTATTTTCTCTATACCTCGGGAACCACGGGCAAACCCAAGGGCGTGGTCCACGTGCACGGCGGGTATATGGTCGGCACCTACATCACCGCCAAATACGTGTTCGACCTGAAAGACGAAGACGTGTATTTTTGCGTGGCTGATCCGGGCTGGGTCACCGGACACAGCTACATTGTGTACGGCCCGCTCCTGAATGGCGCGACCATCCTCACGGCTGAAGGCAAACCCGACTACCCCAACCCGGGCCGCTGGTGGGATCTTATCCAGAAATACGGGGTATCGATTTTCTATACCACCCCCACGGCCATCCGCCTCCTCATGAAATACGGTGAAGACTGGCCCGGCAAATACGATCTCTCCACCCTGCGCGTTCTGGGCTCGGTCGGCGAGCCCATCAACCCGGAAGCCTGGGAATGGTTTCATCGGGTCACGGGCGGAGACAAACCGATCATGGATACCTGGTGGCAAACGGAAACCGGATCGATTCTGGTGACGCCTCTCCCCTGTGTCCCCCTGAAACCGGGGTCCGCGACACGTCCGTTTTTGGGAATCGAGGCGGACGTCGTGGACAAGAGCGGCAACAGTATCGGTACCGGCGGAGGGTTCGCCGTCATCAAAAAACCATGGCCTTCCATGATGCGAACCATCCACAACGATCCTGACCGGTACCTGGGCTACTGGAACAACATTCCCGGTTGTTACACCGCGGGCGACGTGTGTCATAAAGATGAAGACGGCTATTTCTGGTTCATGGGCCGGGCCGATGACGTGGTCAAAGTCGCCGGCAATCGCATCGGGACCGCGGAGGTGGAAAGCGCGCTGGTCAGTCACGACGCGGTGGTCGAAGCGGCGGTGATCGGCAAACCGCATAAAACCGCGGGGGAGATGATCAAGGCATTCGTTATCCTGAAACAGGGACACCGCGAAAGCGCGGAACTCGTGAAAACCCTGAAGGCGCACGTCCAAACGGAGTTGGGCAAAATCGCGGTCCCTCGCGAGATAGACGTGGTGACCTCGCTTCCCAAGACCCGGTCGGGCAAGATCATGCGCCGCGTCCTGAAAGCCAAAGAACTCGGTCAGGACCCCGGCGATATTTCAACGTTGGAAGAATGAAGCGGCGGCAAGACCGCGTGGCACCCCGGACGACTACCGGACAAAATGCCCGCGTCGATTTTGCTTCCAGCAACTCGGCTCGGATTCCTTACAGAACGGTCTTTCTTTCCCGTAGCTGACGATTTGAATTCTGGATTCTTCGATGCCCAGGTCAACCAGATAATCCTTCACGGCTTGAGCCCGGCGTTTCCCCAATTCCAGGTTATATTCCCTGGTCCCCCGTTCGTCGCAGTGGCCTTCAACCAGCACCCCGGAATCCTTATACGCACTCTTCAGAAGTTCGGCATCCTTTTCCAGGACAGGGACGGCATCATCACGAATCGAATACTGATCAAAATCAAAGAAGACGTCATCCAGACCTGAAGGTTTCCTGGGCTCAGGCGCCGGTCGCGCAGGTTCCGGCTCGGACGTCTCAGGGACGAAATCGTCCGGCTCAAGTTTGGCCATCTCCACCTTCTTCTCGGCCACGGGCTCTTCAACGGGCACAGGCTCCTCTACAACCGGTTCGGGCTTGGGCGCCGGTGGTTCCGGCTTCGGTTCCGGCTTGGGTTCGGGCGCCGGTGGTTCGGTTTGGTTCGGGCTTGGGTGCCGGTGGTTCCGGCTTGGGTTCGGGCTTTGGTTCGGGTTTGGGTGCCGGTGGTTCCGGCTTGGGTTCGGGTTGGGTTGGTTCGGGTTTGGGTTCGGGTGGTTCCGGCTTGGGTTCGGGCTTTGGTTCCGGTTTGGGTGCCGGTGGTTCCGGTTTGGGTGCCGGTGGTTCGGGCTTGGGCGCCGGTGGTGCGGGCTTCGGTTTCGGCTTGGGTTCGGGCTGGGGCTCCGGGCTGGGAGGAGGCGCTACAGGTTCCGGGGTCTTTTCAGCCCTGGCACGCAAGACATCTTCCGTACTTATGATTTCAGCATGTTTTGATGACTCACAGGCAGATAACGACACCAAAAGGCAAATGCCCAAAATGCAGGCAGCCAAATTCCGCTGTGTTCCCATGCTGAAATCTCCTTTCATCTTATTCGCTTCCACGGCCCAAATTGATAGAGAACTCCGAAATGACCGACCTTTTCCCGATATCTGTTGAACTGAACTGAAAGAGAGAGAGTTGCCAACAACTGGAAGTATCCAAGGACTGGAATAATGTTATATGTTTTATATTAAATAAATATTCTATTCAACCCTGTCAACCTAAAATCACGTATTTTTCTCATTGTTTTCTTGTTTCGGTTCACCTTGACGAACCGTTGTCCGGCGGGTATGCTCTTTTACCCTGCCGTGCCTCGTCTCCCGGCACTCGACCTGCTTGACGTTTGGTTCCGGGAATGACCCCGTTTATCCAGTCTGTGGTTTCATGATTACCGTCCAACACGTCTCGAAACACTACGGACGCCACACGGCCCTCGATGACGTATCGTTTCAGGTCATGAAGGGCGAAATCCTGGCTTTCCTGGGCCCGAACGGGGCAGGGAAAACCACCACCATGCGCATTCTATCCTGTTTTATGCCTCAAAGCGAAGGGACAGCTCACGTGGCGGGATTTGATTGTCTGGAGCAACCCATGGACGTCAAACGACATCTCGGCTACCTGCCGGAAACCCCGCCGCTCTACCCGGAGCTGACCGTTGATGAATATCTGACGTTTGTGGGTCGCTTAAAGACGTTGACGCCTCAACGGCTGGCTTCACGGAAATCCCACGTGATCGATCAGGTGGGATTGGGCGCCGTCCGGCACCGCGTGATCGGTCATCTGTCCAGAGGGTATCGCCAGCGGGTTGGCCTGGCACAGGCCCTGATCCACGATCCGCCCGTGCTGATTCTGGACGAGCCCACCGTCGGGCTCGACCCCAAACAAATCATCGAAATTCGAGAACTCATCAGGAGTCTTGCCGGCTCGCGCACCATCATTCTCAGCACTCATATTCTCCCCGAAGCCATGGCGACCTGTGACCGCGTCGTGATCATTCACCGGGGTCGCATTGTCGCAGAGGACGCGCCCGACCGGCTGTTCAGCCGGCTGCGTCAATCCGAGAAAATGAGCCTCACCGTCAAACAGCCCCAACCTGATTGGCTGGAACGTCTCGGGGCGCTTCCCGGCGTGCTCGCCGTCCGGCCGGGCGAGGCCAATACCTGTATCATCGAATGTCAACTCGGGCAGGACCTCCGCGAAACACTCTCGCAGTTTGTCGTCAGCCAGGGCTACGGGCTTCTCGAACTCAAAGCCTTTTCCCTGTCCCTGGAAGAGGTCTTTCTTCAACTCACTCACCAGGATGGAGACGCCGGGATGGACGAACCCGACCGCCTTGAGCCATCAACCCGAAGTGAGCAGCCGCCCCTATGACGCCGTTCCGGACCATCCTGGCCAAAGAACTACGGTGCTTTTTCGTCTCACCCGTTTTCTACGTCGTCGGCGCGATCTTTCTTTTTATCTCCGGATTGATCGCCCATCTCATGACGATCAACGCCGGCCAGCAAGCGGTGCGCTTCCTGCAGATTCAAAACACTTACGCTCAACTCAATCTGAATGAGTTGGTCTTCCGTTCGTTGTTTTACAGTTTGGATTTCGTCCTCATGTTTCTCCTCCCGATCCTGACGATGCGGTTGTTTGCGGAAGAACGGAAATTGCAGACGCTTGAACTCCTGCTCACGTCTCCCGTCGGCATTAACGAATTGATTTCGGCCAAATACATGAGCGTGCTCCTGATCTATCTGGGGCTGCTCTCCCTGACGAGCCTGACGCCCATCCTGCTCTCCCTGTACAGCAGCTTTCAGTGGAACCCCATTCTGACCGGGTACCTGGCCCTGGCGTTGCAAGGCGGCTTGTTCCTGGCCTGCGGCCTCCTGGCCTCTGCCGCGACGGAAAATCAGGTCGTCGCGGCGTTTTTGAGTTTCGGCATGATTCTGCTGATCTGGTTGCTCGGGGGATTGGGATCATTGGCCGGCGATACCATGCTCGGCAACGTCCTGTCCTATCTGTCCTTCAGCGAACACTATGATCGACTCGTTCGCGGCCTCCTGGAGGCGAAAGACGTGGTGTATTACCTGTCCGGCATTGTGCTGACGTTATTCATCGCACATCGCGTCGTTGATGCACACCGATGGGCATAAAATACCTACTGCCCGCGCTGGGCATTTTGGGAGTCGGATTGGGGGTGGGCGGATTGGTCCTTTCTCAGATCGACGCCAACCGTCCCAGCACGATCTTCCTGTTGGAAGGGATCGCGTTACTCTGTCTGCTTGTCTGTTTCGCGGGGAACTGGCACCGGCTCAAAACCTTTTCCGGCTCCCGGTCCACCCGGCTCGGAGTGAACGGGGTCCTGGCTGTCCTGCTCATGACCGGCATCCTGACCATCATCAATTTTCTGGTCATCCGGCACGGCGGCCGGTGGGACCTGTCCGAAACGCAACACTTTTCATTGGCTCCGCAAACCCTGCAAGTCCTCGGACAGCTCAAGAACGACGTCCGGGTCCTGGTATTTGCTCACGAGCGAAGTCCCGGATTCCGGACGTATCGTGACCTGTTGGAAGGATACGTCCATGCAAGCCCGAATATTTCCGTCACCTACGTCGATCCCGAAAAAGAACCGGACAGGGCTCGCGACTATGAGATCTCCAAAATCGATACGGCCGTCTTTGAAAGCGGCACGCAGACCGTCCACGTCCCCAAACCCAGTGAATCGAACCTGACGAGCGCGTTGATCCGCGTGACGAAAGAGCAATCCAAGCGCGTCGTTTTCCTGGAAGGACACGGCGAACGCCGAATCACGGACCGGGAACGGGGCGGCTTGTCACAGGCCGGACACCATCTCGAAGCCCAAGGATACCGGGTTGACCGGGGCTCTCTCCGGCAGGACCCGGCCCTGCTGGAGGGGACCGCGGTGCTCATCATTCCCGGGCCCCGTGAATCCGTTGAGCAAGAGGAATTGACCCGCATCACGAACTTCGTCGCCGGGGGCGGACGACTCCTGTTGCTGCTCGATCCGCACACGTCGAGCGGTCTCGAATCATGGCTCGCCCAATGGGGGCTGACGCTTGGTCCGGGGATCGTGGTCGATCCCGAGGACCGTGTGGCCCGGGGCAGCCCGACGGCCTTACTCGTCCGTCGCTTTACGGACCATCATATTACCGGCGGCTTTACCGCTCCGATTCTCCTGCCCGTCGCACAACCGGTTTCGTTTGCGCGCCCTCCCGGCGCCGCGCTGAACTTTACGTCGCTGCTGCAATCATCGGAGCAAAGCTGGGCCGAAACGACCTTCGACCGGACCACGCCGGAATTTGAAGAAGGGACGGACAGGAAGGGACCGTTTACGCTCGCCGGGGCAGTGGGCCGGACCACCGCGAACGCGGAGTCACCCGTTCAACCCGCGCTGGTGCTCATCGGAAATTCGGCGTTTGCCGGCAACACCTACGTGCAGTTTCCGGGAAATACCGACTTTTTATCCAATGCCGTTTCCTGGCTGGCGGATGAAACAACGTTGATTTCAGTCAGCCCCAAGGAATCCCCATTCCCGCCGTTCATTCCGAATCCCACACAGGAACACATGCTGTTTGCCGTCCAGGTCTTCTCGGTTCCGTTCCTGCTGCTCCTGGCGGGGCTGACTGTGTGGCGTCGCCGAAGCCGCCTCTGATTGACTTCCCATGACGGCGTATCGAAGCACATGGCTCCTGGCGGTCGTTTTTGCGGGACTTGGGGTGTACGTCTATACCATCGAAATGCCGACCATGGAACAGCGCGCCACGCAGCGGACCGAGACGCGACGACTCGTCCCGTTCGATTACCGGGACGTCACGCGCATGACCTATGCCACGCGCACCGAACGGATCCTGATGAGCCGGGACGAACGGAATCGTTGGCGCATCGTCGAACCGGTCGAAGCCCGGGGCGACGCTCGCGAAATTGAAAGCGTGCTCCGCGCGCTGGAGATCGGGAAAATCTCTCGCGTCATTCAAGGGGAAGAGGCGCGAGGCGGGGCGGACGGCCGCCCATACGGATTGCAGACCCCGTACGTCACCATCGACCTGACGACGCGCGACGTCACGGAATCATTGGCGCTGGGCGACACGGGACCGCTCTCATCCACCCTGTACGTCCGGCGCGGATCGGATCAAACCATTCTGCTGACCACGCTCGCAGTCGGAGACTTTCGGGCCAAAACCCTGGACACGTTTCGCCTGAAGCATATCCTTTTCTTTGACCGGATGCAGGCCGAACGCATCCAACTGGAGACACCAGCCGGAACCCTCACGCTCCGGCGCGGATCCGGTTTCCACGGCCCCGTGTCCGGGTGGAACTTCACGTCTCCGGTCAACGCCCCGGCCGATAAAACCGCGGTCGGTATTCTGCTCATGACGCTCGAAGATCTGACCGCCACGGGATTCATCGACTCGCAGGCCGAGAAAGGGAGCCTCCTGAAAACACTCGCCAAGCCGTCATTGACGGCGACCGTTCATACGAAGCAACGCGCCCATCACGTCTCGTTCTTTGAGCCGGTGACGCAGGGTGAAGACGCGTACGCCGTCACTTCCTCGAACGACCCCATCTATCGGATCCCGCGCCGCGTGCTTCGCACGCTGCCGAGCGCCATGTTTCACTTGCAGGACAAACGCCTCTTCGGCATGGAAACCGGAGAGATCGCGCTCTTAACCGTCACGTCCCCCGACGCGCGCTATACGCTCATGCAACAGCACGGGGAATGGTATCTCGAAGGGAAGGAAGAGGAGCCGATCGATCAACAGCGGGTCGCCCTGTTCGTCAGCCGTCTCGTCGATCTTCCCGCGGAGCTGCCCGTCAGCGAGACGAACGACCATCCCGAGGAATACGGCCTCAGGCCACCCGTCGTTGAGATCACAGGCATTGACCGGAAAGGCCGGCCCCGGGGACGCCTGGCATTGGGAGCGCCGGAGAAGGGCCTGGTCCATGCCACCGGAGCCGGCCTGCCCGGCGTCTACGAAACCCGCTCCCTGATCCTGGGACAGATTCCCTCCCCTCAGACCCTGCTGGTTCGTTAGCGGTTACGAAGGATTGGGAGCCATAAAAACGAGCACTCGCAACCTGGCGCCGGAATGATTGACGACGGCATGTTCTTCGCCAGCGGGGGCCAGCGTGCCCTGACCGGGTCCCAGGACGTGTTCCTGATTGCCGACGCGAAAGGTTCCCTGTCCTTCCAACACCAGGTACACTTTATCTTCGTTGGCATGGACGTGCCCTTTCTGTTCCTGATCCGGTTCAAAACAGTAGACGTCGCAAAAGAATCGCGGCGTTTCAAACACGTTATGTTTTTTCATCTTCTCACTGGAAAATCCCTGAAAATCCGATACACTGATGACCTTCATTCTCTGCCGGCCTCCCCTGCTGATTCGTTTGGTACAATCGTGAAGACGTTGATTGTAGCAAAGACGCGACACGTTCCCAAGCCTGACCTGATCCGTCCATGGGGCGCCGGAAAAACGCAGGCCGCAAACCTAGCCGGTTTTGCCCCGTCGAGACCGCTCATGATACCGTCGCATCAGCATCACGGATTGTCGCATATGGAAAGGAGCCATCGATGAACGTTGTGCCAAAAGGAGGCATTCTTCTTTTCGGGGGAATCGTGTTCCTCCACCTGCTGTTCGCGGACGTCCGCGCCGCGGAACCATTGCCGGGTCAGTACGAGGTGCTCGAAGGGGAACGCTCGCTGCATACCCCGGGACGAGTCCTGCTGTTGGAATTTGCCGACTTTTACTGTCCGCATTGCCACCTCTTTGAGAAAGCCGTGGTCTCGCGTTTGGCACGGGAATTCGGCGAACGGCTGGACGTCCGGCTGGTCGGCTTTCCCGTCATTCGCGGCAAACTGACCACGGCTTTTGAAATGTACGAACAAGCCAGGGCGATGGGGAAGGGTTCCGCAATGAAGACCGTGTTATTCCGCACGATCCATAAGGAAAAGATTCACGTGCTTGACCGAAGCCTCCGTTCGCTGCTGCTTCGTGAAGTCGGGTTGGACGCCGAAGCCTTTGAGGAGGGACTGGCCGGAGGCGAACCGTACAAGGCCCTGGAAAAAAGCCGGGCGTGGGGTAAACGCATTCGCGTCAAACATACGCCGACCGTCGTGCTGGATGGAAACCTGATGGTCCCGAATCTGGACATCGACAATCTCCGCACCCTGATCAACGGCATTCTCAAGAAAGACAAAACCCCATAGACTCAACAGGATTTGGACATGAACATAACCAACGGCACCCAGACCCTGTCATTCTGAACGAAGGGCCTGTCCTGAGTCTGGCGAAGGGAAGAATCGCTCCTTCAACAACCGACCGGCTCGACAACGACCCGTCGTGAATTGATATAATCCCTGAAGCAGACCGCGACGCTTGAGAAGCCATGCAGACCGGAGGAACGTCCCCATGAGCAAAAAAAAGTTGCCCAAAGTCTCCTTCCCCGAATTGGAGGCCATGCTCGAAGACATGAAGGAATTGCTGACGGACGAATATGGGAATCCGCTGCCACCTGACCATCCACAGGTGAAAAGACTCCAACACCTGGCCGAACAACTGGAACCAGGCGACGCACCCTCGCCCGAACGCGAAGGCGACGAATCGTTATCCGGCCACGCCTAAGGCGGTCCGCCGGAGCACGCGGTCATCGGATGACGCTTCGCGCATCCGCCCGCCCCGATGCACGCATCAGATAGACGGAGACAGATAGACGGAGACGTGAAAACTGGACTTCTGCGAAATTTTCGCCTAGAGTGAATCGTATCAGCAACAACCTGATGCCGGAGAGGTGGCCGAGCGGCCGAAGGCAACGGTTTGCTAAACCGTCGTAGGCTAACCCCCTACCGCGGGTTCAAATCCCGCCCTCTCCGCCATTAGGCATACTGACATCACGAACACGAGCATTCCCCAATAGCCGTTCGCCTTTCATGGCACTGGCGGGAGTTGAACATTCCCCTCCTCACCCCTCAACATGCGCGTCAGGCAGCGGCTCCATCGGCTTTTTCATTTCCCGCAGGCATGCCGGTATGCGTGAGCAACGCTGGGAATCCCGTCAATCCCTGACTTTCCCGCAGGTCCTCGACCTGCTCGACCGGCTACGCGCCGGAGGATTGCGTCCCGTCGATCCTGAAAAAGAGGGCATCTGCTACATCGAAGAATGGCCGGTCCCGTCACCCGACGCCATTCAACGACTCGATCCATGGCCTCTCGAGGACGTAACGATGGTTCACGTGCTGGACGCGTGGAAGGGCGATTTCTTTCTCCTGGCCGGCCGCTACCATTCAACGTTCCAACGCCATCAATCCGTCAGCGCGTATTGCTCCATCAGCCACCCATGGCACCTTTCCGGCCATCCGGCCACCCTTCAGCCCCTTGCCATGTTCTGGGCCGGCTTTCGCCACACGCACGCATTCATCAGGATCCGGTTCCATACCGCAACGATCATCAACCAGGATGAACCCCACGCCCCCCACCAGCGGCCGATCTGGCTGGAGGAACGACAGGCTGCGTTCCGGGAGGCGATTGAACTGCTCGACTTGCCGATAGAAGTCTCGATTCAGAAGGACTGCGTCACCCTTCGCAACGCCCGCGAAGAGGTGCCGTTTTTTTGTTCGTGGCCGGACGCGTTCGGCCCCTGCCAATTTGAATTCAATTCCTCCGACCCGTTCGCCTTTCTCGTGCCGGCCAGCGGGTTGGCCTCGACGCACCGGCTGCCCTCGGCAACGGTTCGAATCTATTTGACCGGTTTTTCCCGGGAAGCCCTGAACGAATTCAAGGCCATCGAGCCCGGCGTACGCGCGGTCTACCGCTGCTCCGCGCATGCCTGCCTGACAGACCTTCCCGCTCTTTTGGACATTGTGGGAACGGGCGGCAGGCTGTACACCACGGTGTCCGAATTTCGAACACAAACGATGCTCTGCGATCACCCGGATGCCGCCGCCATTGTCGGAATCATGGGGACGGAACATCACTACCAACTCGAAGTCCGGCTGAACAAAATGCCGCTGCCCGTGAACGAGATGACCGCCTGGGTCGAGGAGCTGTTCGCCTTGCCCATGACCTACGCCCCGCTCTCGCCCTTTCCGTAGGGCTTTCTATACTTAAAATAGCTTTGTGACACTAACTCGGACGCTTGATTGCATCTGATACTTCCTTGACACCATCGAGTATGGCATTAAACTCGCTAAAGACTCTGGCGTAATCCCGAAATCCTTGCCGAGTGAATTGCAAGAAGTTTCTATATCGCCTAATCCATGGTTTTCTCTTTCCCGTGAAGTGCCATAGCTTTGGGTCTTGGATCGCCTCCTGAATCTGAACCCGCAAATCTTCCGAAACATTACGGTACTTGTACGGCCTCCTTTCAAAATCATTTTTGAGTCCGGTGCGCACATTCCATTTCAACGGCAACCTGAACCAACGCACCTATGTGGGTATTGATGTTGCCAAAGCGAACTTGGACGTCGCCAGTGACCGCCGGGGTTGACCACGACCGTCCCGAATACGAATTCGTTCAATCGATCCTGATCCGGCAAGTCCGGGATTTTGCCAAAGCCACCGGGCAGTTGGCGAAGACCGATACCCTGGATGCCCAGGTGCTGGCCTTGTTTGCCGCGCGGGTGCAGCCCCCGATCCGGCCGCAGCCCGATGCCGCGACCACGGAATTGGCGGCGCTGCTGGCCCGCCGCCGGCAAGTGGTCGAGATGCTCACCGCGGAGCGCCACCGGTTGGGGCGGGCCTCCACGGCCCTGCGCCCGGGGATTCAGGCGCATATCACGTGGTTGACCCAGCAAGTGACGACCTTGGATGACGACCTCACCCAGCGCATTCGGCACAGCCCCGTGTGGCAGGCACAAACCGACTTGCTTCAAAGTGTGCCCGGCGTCGGGCCCGTCCTGAGCCGGACCCTCGTGGCGGAATTGGCGGAATTGGGCACCTTGACCCGGCGGCAGATCGCCGCCCTGGTGGGCGTGGCCCCGCTCAACCGCGATAGCGGGACGGTGCGGGGCCCGCGCACGTGCTGGGGCGGCCGCGCCCCCGTCCGGACGGCTTTGTACATGGCGACCTTGGTGGCCACCCGCTGGAATCCCGTCATCCGGCACACCTATCAGAGCCTGTGCGCCCGTGGCAAAAAACGTAAAGTGGCCTTGGTCGCTTGTATGCGCAAATTGTTGACGATTCTCAACGCCATGCTCAAACATCGAACCTCTTGGCAAGAACAACGGCATGTCACTCCTTAACCTCCAGACAGTTGCTTTCAAAATCATTTTTGAGTCCGGTGCGCACATTCCATTTCAACGGCAACCTGAACCAACGACCCGCAAAGAATTCGTTCAATCGATCCTGATCCGGCATCGTGACGTACGGTCGTAGTTTGTCCATGCTGGCAAGACTTTCCCAATCAGGACATTGGTCTCTCATTGCCCCACAGTCCATGATCAAGACACCGCTGTTGAAATAATTCTCTCCTGGAACAAAGCCAAGGTTTCGGATTCGGTCGATGTGGGTTTTTCTTTTGAGTCTGGCACGTGAAGGACGAATCAGATCCGATGCTCCCACTCTGCAAATCCTGTCCTCCAAGTGCACTTGGCCGGTATCCACACAGGCCCCGATAGGCATTCCATTCAAATCTGCTGACAGCAGTTCCCAAATGTCCCCCATCACCAAGGTATCGACATCAATAAACAGGCACCTGCGTTCCACAAGACGAGGCAAGACCAGCGGTAACAGACTGACGACAGGATACGACTTCTTTGATTGGGAAACATATTCCTCAAATCCCGTTTCATCAAAACTCTTCCCCTGGACGGGCACTCCGAGTCGATCACGCGCCAGCCCAATCAAATCCAGGCTATGCTGTTGCATGTTCTCAACATAGAGCGTCACTTCAACCGGTTGGCTGGAGTTTTGCCACATAGACCAGATCGACACCAAGGCTGGCAGAACATAGTTTTCGGTTGCGCCGTAAATGACTTGCATGCCGTCAGAAGGTGTCGCTGCGGCATCTCGCGCCAACTGCATTGGACCCATAACTAATCGTAATTTCCTGGTTTAAGGAATTTCATAAGAGCAGAAAGAAAGCCGTTTGAAGCGCACGATAGCGAGTCAGAGCACGGGTAGATAGGACTGAATGTAACGGAACAGGTTTTTCGGGGCAAGACGCATCCGCAGAGCAGCCTTGAAATAGTGTCGGGCGGTCCTTTTATCCCGTTGGGACAACGCCTGTTTCCCTTGATAGTAGTACAACTGGGCCAGTTCTGCGGCGAAGGCCTTTCTGATGCCGGGGTCCTCTTGGCATAAATGGGCCTGTTTACGAATACGGTACACGTGGTTGTCAATTTGAACCGTCAGCGGTGCCGTCTCCTTGTTGGCACTGCTCCCATACCGAACTCGATAGGAATAGAGCGGTTTGGGAATATGATTCACGCGAAACTGTTGATGCAGTCTGACAAAAAATTCCTCATCCTCGCAGTTTCGCAACCGTTCATCAAAACCCTTCACCTGTTCAAAGGCCGCTCGTTTCACCAACGTCCCCGGAGGGCGACACATGTTGCCTCTACACAGAATGTGCGTTATTTGGGTATAGCGAAATCGAGGTTGGTAGGTCGGCACATATTGGCGCCGTTCGCCATTCGCATCAATGTCCCAGCGATCCGTATGTGTGGCCCCAATGTCGGACGACGTGTCTTGTAAATCTGCCAGCGTTTCTTCCAAAAAGGTCGGTGCCCATATGTCATCTTGATCCAGAAAGGCCAAAAAGTTTCCTTGGGCAGTCTTGGCCCCTTCGTTTCTGGCCGCACTCGGACCACCATTCACCAAACGCTGGATGTAATGCATGCGGTATCCGCATGAGCGCACGCAGTCATGAATATAGGTGGCTGTATCATCGGTCGAAGCATCATCGACGATAATGAGTTCCCAATCTGAATAGGTTTGTTTGAAAACGCTGTCTAAGGCACGATCGAGGAAGCGCGTTGTGCCGTTATACGTGGGAATGATGACGCTGATGCAGGCCATTAGCCCTCTCCTTGCCGGGGAAGCTTGCGGTAGGGCACGAGCATACGATTGACTATTCGCGCCACGCTTCAATAATCCACTGGGTTGGTAATGTGTAATGTGGCAGGTAGGAAAAAAAGCTTTCATTGTCTAATTTGAGTCGTTGATATCCAAGCAGGTGCTCAACGACATTGATTCCCTCCCGACCTTTCCAGCCACCGCGGATTCCATGCTCAGGATGCATGCCCCCCGGAAAAATCACGATTTTTGTCTTTGAACGAAGCTTAGGCTGAAGAAAAAGATTCATTGGAAATCTACGCATACACTGAAGTCTGAAATGTTGGATCCATCGTCCAGGAAAGAATTTGACGCCGCCCGGGGCATGACGAGTGACGAAGCGCTGCTCATAGATATATTCCTCGGAAATGCCGGACGGGTTTTTGCTGAACATTTCCTGAAGAGGGGCAAGCTTGCCCACAGGAAAGCGAAAAACGGAGGTTTGACCAAGCCTTTCCAGGGGCTTGACAGGATTACGCGCAAGAATCACATCGTCACGATGACCATAGCCGAACAGTTCATCCAGATTGCCAGTGATAACAATATCAAGATCAAGGAACAACACCGGGCCTGCAAGATCGGCTAACCTGGCGCCCCAGAGACGGGATTTGCCCCAAATTCCCTTTTGGGTTATGGGTATCTCGACAAGGGTCAGCGGCAAGGGATGGCACTCGACTTCGGGTCGGATACCAGTATTCCGGTCGGTGAAGCAAACAAAGCGAAAGGGAGGAGTGATATTTCGCTCCACCATTGCATACAGTCTGTTAATGTAGGTCGAACCATACTTAGCACCCCAGTTGATACAGATAATCTGCTTGAACATTGACCGGATCTCGTCTTGAAGCAAAAGCGCTCAATTTCAGGAAGAGGAGGCCTCATTCGGTTTCAAACCCGGACACTCTATGCGCTCTCACGTGAAGAAACCGCCTGCCTTAAGGTGTCTGTCACCCATGCGTTTAAGGTTTTCTCCTCATCTGCCGCCGCGACACTGATCATTTCGTGAACGTCCGAACCAACCCGGGCGACAAATTTGCCGGAATACGATTTATACGGAGCGATTCCTCGCCGCGTGCATTCATCCAGATAGACTTCCAGGGATTTTTTGAATTCACGTTTTAACTCAGCCACGGTTTTGCCGTAAAAATCCGCGCTGCCGGTCAATCCCAGGATCTCTCCACGAAAACGTTCCGCATCCTGATCAAACCCGATTCTTGCCTTCATGTTCCCGAGCGTCATGATGTTCATGGTCTGACTCCGTTCTCTTCCAATAATTTTCTGATCCCCGCGACCACCCCCTTGTTGGTATTCGGGGACGGATGTGGTCGATGAAAGACGTGGACCCTGTCGAACATAAAGACTGCAAGGCGCGAGCCTTCGCGCTCTTCGATTTCAGCGCCCAGTTCCCTGAAAAGCGCCACAATATCCGTCCATTTGATATTGCCGCTAACGGGGCGTTTGAATATGAGTTCAAGTGTCCTCTCATGCTTGCGCGTCACACCTTAAAGATACTGAATTATAGTACCATTGTAAACCCTCAATTCGGCGCATTTCCTCACGTTCGGCTCGGACCTCCATTGAAGGAAAGCGGCCCGCCCTGAAACCTATTGCCGTCGCTTACGGATGGAACTCCCGCCGGCCGGACGGAGAAGGCCGGACGCATGGCGTTACAAAGCCGACAACACCTTTTCCAACCGGCTTTGGCCGTCCAGAAACTCCAGCCCGAGACAAACGGCAAGCAACGGCGTGGGCCTCGACCAACGCGATTGCACTTTTATCAGATCTTTTTCCGTCGTGAGCGCCACGTCGGGATTGCTCTGCTCCATGCGCCGATACAGCTCCTCGACCCTGGAAGGGGCATAGGCTTCATGGTCCCGAAAAACAAGTTCATCCACGACCTGCGCGCCGAGCGCGTCCACGATCCGGCGGAACTGGTTCGGGTTGCCGATACCGCTGAAGATGAGCGCCTTTTTCCCGCGGACGTCGGAAAGCCGCATAGAGTCCGTTGCGCCAACCAGTTTGTTGACCGTAAATCTCGTGGTGATGGGATCAATGCTGAACCCCGTGGCCGTCTCGATGGGTTCCAGGACGTTCGGAATCAGTGATGCGTCGTCAACCCGCGTCAGGACAACGGCCGACGCTCTCCTGGCTTCGCCGAGCGGTTCCCGAAGCCTCCCTGCCGGGAGCAGCTCTCTGAGGCCCGCAGGATCGGAACAATCCACCAACAACAGATTCACGTCGCGGTCGAGACTCAAATGCTGGAACCCGTCATCCAGAACGAAACAGTCAACGGGCGCCCGGTCCAACACCCAACGGCCCAAGGCATACCGGTCGGCCCCAACGGCCACGACGACCCCCGGGCATCGCGTTGCCATGAGATACGGTTCATCGCCTGCCTCAGGGGGTTCGGCAAAAATCGACGTTCCATCGGAGACCAGCAAAAATTCGCGTTGACGTTTCCGGCGGTAGCCACGGCTGAGGATACCCGGCTTTTTCCCGTATTCCAGCAGCTTTTCAGCCACCCACATGGCCATGGGGGTTTTGCCCGTTCCGCCGACCGTGAGGTTTCCCACGCTGACGACCGGACGGGGCAACCGGCGTCGCGTCAACCAACCCTGTTCATACAGTCGCGTCCGGAAACCCGTTGCGACTCGATACGGGCCGGCAAGCAGCGATTTCCATCCATTCATCACGGAGCTGCGCGCTCTCCCCTCCCCCCTCGCGTTCGACTGAAAGAGCTTCGCTAATCCGGCCGATAACGACTCAAGCCGACGACCGGCTCGATCAGATCCACGTTTCGTTCAACCACGCCCTGATTGCGCTCGATGACGTTGCGCGCGCTCAGCCCGCTCTGAGATACCCAATCCTGATTGTGCAGGCCCTTGATAAACGTCTCGGTCAATTCCCGGCCATTGCGGACCCGAATCCCGCCTCCGGATTCAATCAGCAACTCCGCAATTTCCCGGCAGTGATCGGTATGCGGACCGAAGCACACCGGCTTTCCCCAAGCCGGCGGTTCCAGAAGATTATGCCCTCCGACGGGCACCAGCGTTCCTCCGACAAACGCCATGTACGCCAACCCGTACGCCCAAGCCAACTCGCCCCGGGTATCAAGCAGAATGACCCGGGGCCCCATGGGTTCCGCGACGGGACGCGCCGCATCCGGCAACGAGCTTCGTCTCACCACCGGAAAATCAAACGACCGGATGGTCTCAACCAGCACGTCGCTTCGTTCAATGTGTCGCGGAGCCAACATCAGGACCACGTTGCGGAATGAACGGCTCACCGCGCGATAACTTTCCAACAGGATTTCTTCTTCGGCGGGATGTGTGCTCCCCGCGATAATCAACCGTTCGTCCGTCGAGACCCCGAACGTCGAACCGGCGAGCGACGGACGGGAAGCAGGATCTCCGTTCATCGCCAGATCGAATTTCATGTTCCCCGTCCTGTGCATCCGGTCCGGCGAAGCGCCCAACTCGATAAATCGTTGTTGATCTCCGGCGGATTGCAGAAGCCCCAAGGAGACGGTTGAGAGGACCCGTCGCATGAACGGCCGGATCCATTGGTAGCGGGCAAAGGAACGGGACGACAATCGTCCGTTGATGAGAACGGAAGGAACGCCCCGGAGAGAACACGCCCGCAACAGGTTCGGCCACAGCTCGGTTTCGACAATCAACAACCCAATGGGGTTCAGGGAGCGGAGGAACCGGTTGACGATCCACGGATAATCCAGAGGCAGGAAACAATGGGTCGCGAGACCGGCCAATCGTTGTTGAACGGCTTCCCGCCCGGTTTCCGTGATGGTCGAGACGACGATCCTGATCGCGGGATAGCGCCGGTGAATCGTCGTCACAAAGGGCACAATCGCGGACACTTCCCCCAAGGACACGGCATGGATCCAGAGCACGCGCCCCTGAGAGCCCCGCCCCTGAGGCATCACCCATCCCATCCGTTGCCACAGACCGGAGCGACACCGTTTTTTGAACAACAACGCGCAGAAAATGAACGGAAACCCGAGGATCAGAAGCAGCGTATACAGAGCGTACCACATCTCAACGCGCCTCCGGACCCCGACACATCGCGTCCGCTTCGGATGACAGCGACGAAAGCGCGGTTTCCAACTCCACGCGTATCCGCTCCAGGGTCGCGGCATCGGCGGCGCGGTCAACCTCAATGGGGTCGCCCCACAGAAAAATCCCGCGGGAAAACGGATACGGGACTAGAAACCGGTCCCAACTGGAAAAGACTTTTTTTTTGAGCATGCAAACGCCAGGGGAACAATCGGCAGGCCCGTAAATTTGGCAAGCGCGACGATCCCCGGCTGGACGCGGGACCGCGGCCCCTTGGGACCATCCGGCGTGATGACGAGATCAACGCCCTGCCGGCCCAGGCGAATGAGTTGACGCAAGGCCCGTTGCCCACCCCTCGTGGTCGATCCGCGGACCGCTCCGAATCCGAATCGTTTGATGATCCGATAGATGACTTCTCCGTCCCGGTGCTGGCTGATGAGGATCTCGGGGTGAGGCCCCCGGTAGCCCAGCGGGATCATCAACTGTTGCCCGTGCCAAAAAGCCAGGATGATATTGCCGCCCGCCCGGTAAATCCGGTCGACCGGCTCGAATCCATGCGACTGCAAGGACATCGACTTGCCGAGCAGGCGAATCGCCGCCGCGCCGAGAAACGACAGGATGCTCAACGTCAGCCGGTTTCTCATAGAAGCCATCGGCCTTCCCCCTGACTACGGCAGCGCGACGGGAACGTCGCGGAACTGGGTTTGATACAGGCGCGTATACACGCCGTTTCGATCAAGCAATTCCTGGTGCCCGCCCTCTTCCACAATGCGCCCTCCATCCAGCACGATAATACGATCGGCATGTTGAACGGTCGAGAGACGGTGCGCAATAACAAGCGTGGTCCGGTTTTTCAACAAGGCGGCCAAGGCAGCCTGCACGTTCCGTTCGGACTCGATATCCAGCGCGGAGGTGGCTTCATCAAGAATGAGCAGCGGAGAATTCCGCAACATCGCGCGGGCGATGGCCAACCGCTGACGTTGTCCTCCGGACAGGCTGACGCCGTTTTCGCCGATCAGCGTGTCCAGCCCCTTCGGCAATTCTTCAATAAACTCCCACGCGTACGCCGCCCGCGCCGCCCGGATGACGTCGTCCTCGGACGCGTCCGGTCGTCCGTACGCGATGTTGGCCCGGATGGGTTCATCGAACAACACCGTCTCCTGGGAGACGATGGCAATTTGCGCCCGCAGCGAGGTCAACGTCACGTCTCTGATGTCCCGGCCGTCGATCAGAATGCGGCCTTCGGAGGGATCATGGAATCTCGGGACCAAACTCGCCAGGGTGGACTTGCCGCTCCCGCTCTTCCCGACCAGCGCCACCACTTCGCCGCGCTCGACCGTGAGTTGCACGTGCTCGACTGCCGATTCCCCGATCCCTTCATACGAAAAACTGACGTTTTGAAATTCCAGGGAACGCGAGATGGCCGGCAAGTCCGCGCGCCCGCGGTCGCGGACGAATTCATGTTCCATGTCCAGCATTTCAAAAACCCGAGTCGCCGCGGCCAGGGCCCGCTGCACCAGGACATTGGCGTTTGCCAGTTTTTTGACCGGCGCATAAGCCATGAACATGGCCGCCAAAAAGGAAAAAAATTCGCCGGGTTTCATCTGTCCGTCAATGACCAAAAAGCCGCCGTACCAGACGATAAAGGCAATGCCGCCGATCCCGATCACTTCCAGCAGGGGCGACGTCAGCGCAGTCAACTGCGCCGATTTCATGACCGCCCGGAAATAGGCGGCGTTTCCGTGGGCGAACCGTTCTTCTTCAAGGCCTTCGCCCCCATATGCTTTGACAATGCGAATCCCGGCAAAGGCTTCTTTCAGCGTCGAGGCCATATCGCCCATCGATTCCTGTCCCCTGGCGGCCAATTTTCGCAACCGCCTGCCGATCCTGACGATCGAGTACATCGAAACCGGCATGATCAGAAGCAACACCGCGGCCAACTTCCAATTCTGATAAAACGCCACCCCGGCCAGCACGAGAAAGGTCAAGCCCTGTTGAAACAAATCCCGGATCACGTGGGGAATGGCATTGGCCATTTCATTGACGTCGTTGATGACCCGCGCGACCAGGCGTCCGCTCGAATGCTTATAATGAAACCCCAAGGCCAGACGCAAAAACTGCCCGAACAATTGCCGCCGGATTTCCACCACCACGCAATGCCCCACGTAACTCATCAGATACGCCTGACCATACGAGAAAACCCCCTTTAACGCGGCCGCGCCGAGCAGCACCAGGGGCAGGACCAGAAGAAGCAGTTGATCCCTGGCAATAAAGATTTCATCCAGAACCGGTTGGACCAGCCAGGCATACAGCCCGGACAGCACCGCCACGCCCGCGGCGCACGCGCACGCCGCAATCAGCCGGAACCGGTACTTGTGCAGGTACGCCAGGAGTCTGAGAAACACCGTCATGCCCGGCATTCGGCCAACACCGCCTCCGCGGCTCTCAGGGACGCCCCGGGAGAGCCGAGTTTCGCGCGAATGCCGCCCAACGCGTCGCGCATGGCGTCATACCTCGTTCGGTCCGTCAGGAGCCGGAGCGCCTCCTCGCTCAGTCGTTCAGCGGTCATCTCCGATTGCAATAATTCCGGAACCACGCCGCGCCCGGCGACCAGATTCACCAACCCCACGTGTTCGACGGTCATGAGCATTCTGGCAAGCAGAAAGGTCGGCAGGGAGACACGATACGCAAGGATCATGGGCGTGCCGACCAGGGCTGCCTCCAAGGTGGCCGTCCCCGAAGCCACCAGCAGTAGATCCGCGGCCGCCATGACCTCAGCCGGCTGATTCGGCGCCACGGTCACGGGAACCGACGCGCGATCAAGCGCCTCGCTGATCCATTGCGCGGCAACCGTGGGCGCCTGTCCGATCACGCAATGCAGATCGGGGAACGATTCCCTGATTCGTCCCGCCGCCGCCATCATCGCCGGCAGAAGCGCCTGGATTTCGGAATGGCGGCTTCCGGGCAGCACCCCGAGAATCAGGCCGTGAGCCGGAAGCCCCAATTGTTCCCGCGCGCGCGCCACGTCATACCGCAACGCCACGTGATCGAGTAACGGATGGCCCACGAAACTGCACGGCACGCCGGCTTCACGGTAGATCGGCTCCTCGAACGGTAAAATCACGATCATCCGGCGCACCACGCGCTTGATCAGAGTGATCCGGTGCCGCCCCCAAGCCCAAATCTGGGGGGCGATATAGTAGATGACGCGGTGGCCGAGCCTGGCCGCGATCCTGGCCAGTCTGAGGTTCATGGACGGATTATCCACAAACACCACGCCATCCAGAGATTCCCGTTTGAAAAACCGCTTCAGGGTCGCCATGTTGGCGAGTCCCTTCACAATCGCGAGCGGTCCCGGCACGCCGACGACGTCCAGACGATGCAACCCGTGCACCAGGTCCACCCCCGCGGCCCGCATATGTTGCCCGCCGACGCCCACGAGTCTGATTTCCGGCTGAAGTGTCTTTAACGCTCTTGCCAGGTTTGCGCCGTGAAGATCGCCCGACGCCTCACCGGTCACGATCATAATCGACGGACCAGCCATGCCCCTCTCTAGAAACCGCCGGGCCCGGCCGGCGGAGTCGCGGCGGCACGAACGGAATGAATGATCGTATGAACCAGTTCCAACGCGGCCAGACCCTCCTCACCGGAGACGCCGGTTGAAGCGCCCGTCCGGACGGCTTGCGCAAAGGCCTGCAATTCGCGTTTCAGCGGCTCTTCATCCCCGGCCTGAATCGCTTCTTCCTCCCGCGCCGCGCCGTCACGTCGATAGGCCATGCCTCGTCGGGAAAGAAAATCAACGGAGCAATACAGATCTTTCTGAAAAAAACGCATCTTTCGCAAACGGCCGGTCGAGACCCGGCTGGCCGTCAGATTGACCACGCACCCCCCGTCAAATTCGATCCGGGCCTGCGCAAAATCGAGGTGCGGGGAAAGAACCGGACTGCCCACGGCCTCGACCCTGCCGACTCGCCCCAGGCCAAAAGACAAAATCAGGTCAACGTCATGAATCATGAGATCCCGTATTACGTCGACGTCCGTTCCCCGCGGTTGAAAGGGGGCAAGCCGGTGACATTCGATATACAGAGGATCCGCGAGACGCTCCCGGACCAGATCCCCGGCCGGATTAAACCGTTCAACGTGCCCGACGTGCAACACCACGCCCTGCCGCTTCGCCAGATCGACCATGTGCCGCCCTTCTTCCGGAGTCGCGGCGATGGGCTTTTCGACCAGAACGTGCACGCCGGCCTCAAGACAGGCCGACACCACATCCCGGTGCTGAAGAGTCGGAACGGCGACGCTCACCGCATCGACCCGGTCCAGCAGACTGCGGCACTCCCCAAAATCGGGAACACCGAAACGGCGGCCTATTTCGGCGCAACGGGCACGGTCAACATCGACCACGCCCGCCAACCGGGTCTGCGGCAATTCTGAATAGATGCGAGCGTGATGTTGCCCGAGATGCCCGACCCCGATGACGCCGACGTTGAGGACGTCCATCATTCCACGCCGTTATCCCGGGACGCCGAGGATCGCGATATCGGCCTGACGGGCTTTTTCCAGCATCTCTTCGCGATCAAGCATAATGGCCTTATGGGCCTCCAGGGCCAACACCGAGGCCTTGGCTTCAGCCATCACGTCGATGGTGTGAGGACCGACCGCGGGCAGGTCGAACCGCAAATCCTGCTGAGGTTTGCAACACTTGACGACGACGGCCCCGCGCCGCGCCAGGCGGCCGCCGCGCCGGATCGTCTCATCCGTGCCTTCGACCGCTTCAATCGAAACGATGACGCGATCCTTGACCACCACGGACTGCCCGATGTCCATCCGGCCGATCTCTTTCGCCACGGTCCACCCGTAGGACACGTCCTCCCGTTCCTTCCGGGAAGGCCGGCGCCGGGTCAACGGTCCTTCCGGCACGACAAGATTCGAAAGCCCGAAGGTGGACTCCCGAATCGTAATGCCTTCGTCCTCCAGGTCGTCGGCAATCGCCCTGAGAATATGATCGTCCTTCCAGGATTTCAGTTTGGTAAAGAACGCCATGGCCCGGAAATCCGGGCGAACGCCGGAAAAAAGATGCGTCTTGTTCATGCCCCCCAACATCACGGCCTGCTCGACGCCGTCACCTTTGAGCGCTTGAATGACTTTCCCGAACTGCCCGATTCGAACCCAATGCATCCGGTCGACCACGCGCTCCAACTCGGGAGCCGTTTCTCCCTGATGGGCGACGGCTGATACGCGAAACCCGAGTTTTCTGGCATTTTCGGCAAAGATAATGGGAAACCGGCCGTTGCCTGCGATGAGACCGATCCAGGCGCCGGCGGGAGGCAGCGGGACGGCTGATGACGAGACTTCTGGAGTCACCGAATGTGGGCTCACCTAAAATTCTTCCTGCTCGCTTTGACCTTTTCGCGCGGAACGACACATCCCGCGAGTCGAGGTTTCCAAAAACGTCAGCAGGACCAGGACGTCCGGACTATCCTGAAATTGGTGGCGCGCCAGTTTGATGGAATCGGCCATGCGCTGATTTTTTCGGAACAGCAGACTGTAGGCCTGTTTCAATACGCGGATGCGCGGGGCGGAAAACCCTCCCCGGCGAAGCCCGATGGCATTGATCCCGTAGAGATTGGCCCGATTCCCGACCGCGCGCATGAAAGGCGGCACGTCCCTGGCGACGGCGGAACATCCGCCGATCATGGCATAATCGCCGATCCGCACGTATTGATGCACGCCGACCAACCCGCCAATGACCGCAGAATTTCCGACGAACACGTGTCCGGCCAGCGTCGCGGCATTGGCCATGACCACGGAATCGCCGATGTGACAATCGTGCGCCACGTGGACGTAGGCCATCAAAAAATTACGCCGGCCGATGGTCGTGACGCCTCCGCCAAACGCCGTCCCGCGGTTGACCGTGACGTACTCCCGCAGGATATTTTCATCGCCGATGCTCACGCGCGTCGGCTCATCATGGTACTGAAGGTGCTGGGGAGGCCCGCCGATCGACACATAGGGAAAGATTTTGCACCGCCGGCCGATTTCCGAATGGCCTTCGATGCTCACGTGCGAAGCCAGTTCCGTGCCGTGACCGATTTTGACGTGCTCGCCGATGACGCAAAACGGCCCGACGATCACGCCTTCGTCGAGTTCGGATTTCGGATGCACGAGAGCCGTGGGATGGATGGACGTGCCCGACATGATTATCCTGAAAGACGTGGGGGGGGCGGTTCAGTCTTCGCGTCTTCCGCCTGCATCATCGCCGTTGATTCAGCCTCACACACCAGGTCCGGCCCGACAAAGGCCTTCCCCTGCATTTTCCAAAACGGCGGCCGGCGTTTGACGACTTCGACCTCCAACCGGATCTGGTCGCCGGGGATCACGGGTTTGCGAAACTTGGCCTTGTCGATTCCCGTCAGGTACACGATCGGGGAGCCCTCCATCGACGACGAGCGAATGGCCAACACGCCGCCCAATTGAGCCAGGGCTTCGACAATCAACACGCCGGGAAACACGGGACGACCGGGAAAATGGCCCTGGAAGTACGGATCGTTCACCGTGACGTTTTTCAGCCCGACCGCGCGGTGACCGGATTGAAACTCCACCACTCGATCCACGAGCAGAAACGGATACCGATGCGGAAGGATGGACTGCACTTCCATGATGTCCATGACGACGTCCGGTTCAGCCATATGCTTGCTCTCCTGCGCGCTCACCCATCCCCCAACGCCGTCTCCCGGCACAGGGCACCGCTCCTACTCGGCGGAATCCGGTCGATCCAGAATTTCCAGAACCCTGGAGGAAAAATCCATGTTCGGCTCATGATACCGCGTCGTCGTATTGTCCCCTTTTTCCACGACCAGAGCCAACCCCTGTTGTTGCGCGATCTGCTTGACCACCACGTCCACCTGATCACGAAATTCCCCCAGCAACTCGCTCTGTTTGGTCTGGAACTCCCGTGACATATTACCGGCTTTTTGCTGATAGTCCAACATCCGTTGACGCAACTGTTCTTCCTTCTGTTGTTTGGCCGAAGGACTCAGGACGCTGCCCTGACGGAGCAATTCATTTTCCAGGTTCCGCAGTTCCTTCTGTTCGAGTTCGAGCAACGCCTGCCGGTCCTTCATAAACCGGCTGAGCGTCTCATTGACCTGACGGCCAAGCTTCGACTCCTTCAACAACCATTGCGTGTCCACCACGCCGATGGCGACGCCGGACGCCACTCGCGGCACGCCGGAAACTCCGGAATCAGGCGTGGCGCAACCGGCTGCGGCCAACGACAGCACAGCCAATCCCGCGGAAAGGACCCCGCCCAAGAACGACCATCTCTTCGAGCCGCTTGGCGTCCGCATCCGTGTTCCCTTAAAAGACGTTCCCCACGGAAAACTCAAACACGCTTTGTTGTTCCTGAGCCTCACGATCCAATTTGAGGCCCCAGGAGGCGCGCAACGGGCCAAACGGCGAAATCCACCGCACCTCCAGGCCCGCGGCCTTTCGCAAATCGAAATCCAGGCCTTCGTCTTCGGCAAAGCCTTTCCCGTAATCAAAAAAGAGCACCCCATTCAATTTCGCCGCGGGCAGCACGGGAAAAATCAATTCGGAGTTAATAATCAACTGTTTATTCCCGCCCGCCAATGTTCCGGAGGTGGTCACGGGACCGGCTCGCCCGAATTGAAACCCGCGCATTGTGTTGATGCCGCCGACAAAAAAGAGTTCCGTCAGGGGCACGGAGTCTCCCAGGTAGCCTTCCGCCATGCCGAACCGGCCGCGGAACGCCATCCGCAGATCCCAAACGGGCAACGGGATGTATTTCAACCCGTCAAGCGCGAACCGGTAGAAATTGTTGGTCCCTCCCAGCGCCTCGGTGCCGAACCCCAGGCGCAGACCCGTCCGCGATCCGGTACGCGGATCCTGAAAAAAATCGCGGGTATCCCGAAACACGCTCGAACGGAACCCCGTCGTGGATTGATTCCCGAGCTGGTTTTGAATGAACGACGGCGCGTCGCTTGCCAGATTTTTGATGCGAATGCTCTCCCCGACGAGGGTCAGACTGCCCGAGATATATTCGGAAAAGGCCCGCCCCCATTGGATCGTTCCGCCTCTTCGTTCTTCCTGGTACGTCAGAAAATTCGTTTCCGTGCTGAACCCGTCCAGTTGAAAGGACGTGGGACCGTCGAACAGCGCCGGATTCCGGAACGTCATGACCCCAATGGTTCGACGGACGCCGACCTGCCCGCGCACGCGAACCAGATACCCCAAGCCGAACAGATTGCCTTCCGTGATATTGGCAATGGCCGTAAACTGATCGAGCGTGCTGAACCCGCCGCCGATACTGAATTGTCCCGTGGGTTTCTCTTTGACCTGAACTTCAACGTCGACTTTATCTTCCTCCACCTGTTTGGGAAACAGCTCGACCGTTTCAAAAAAATTCAGATTGTTGAGCCGCTGGAAACTGCGCTTGATGGCCGCGGAATCCAGGACCTCCTGTTCATCCACCCGCAACTCGCGGCGAATGACGTTGTCGCGCGTCTTGTCGTTCCCCGTAATGTGAATCTCTTTCACCCGGATCAACGACCCTTCCTTGATGGTAAAGGTAACTTCCGTTGTCAGGGTGTCAGGATTCGGAGCCAGATTCGGCGTGACTTCGGCGAAGGAATAGCCTTCCGCTCCGTACAGATCCGTCACCCGGGAGATCTCTTCCCGGACCGCCGTTCGTTGAAACACGTCGTCGGGACGGAGAAACGAAAACAGGGCCAGGGTTTCGTCATCGAAGACCGTATTGCCTTCATAACGAACCGTTTGAACCGTATAGGGCCGGCCCTCGCTGATGCGAAACGTCAGGTTCACGGTTTCCTTATCGTCGCTCAGGTCAATCGACGGCGTGCCGACCTGGACGTCGAGATAGCCCCTGTTCGAATAATATTCCTTGATCCGTTCGATATCATTGGAGAGTTCTTCCTGGTGCAGGATCCCGGCGTCCGTGATGAGAGAGATGATCGGCGTCCATTCCCGGTTCGCCATCACGCCCAACAACTCATCCTTGTCGAAGACGGTCGCGCCCGGGAAATAAATCGAATCAATCTTGGCCCGCACGCCTTCCCGAATGAAAAACGTCACGCGATTGCGACTCTCCTGCAGCTCCTGGATAATCGGGATGACGCTGGCCTTATGATACCCGCCCTTTTCATATTCAGCCCGAATCTTTTCCGCGCTGAGTTTCACCTCCTGCTGATCGAGAAAGACCTGATTTTTCAGGGTGATCACTTCTTTCAATTTGTCGTCCGAAAACGCGTCGTTTCCGTCAAAGACAATGCCCGTCACAAAAGGTTTTTCCCGCACCACGAAAGTCACGGCCGCGCCTGCCTGCCGTGGTCTCGGTCTGAACCTGCACGTCGTCAAAGAAGCCCATCTCGTAAATCAGCCGGATCTGCTCTTGCGTCGCCTGCGTCGTCAGCGGATCGCCCTTTTTGAGGGTCACCTTTCCGAGAATGGCCGCCGACTCAATGCGCTGATTCCCTTGAACGGCAAGGCGTTCCACGGTCAAATCCTGCGGCTGCCCCGACGCCGCGCTCACGAACAGGAGCCCGGACCCCAAGCAGACCCCCAGCACTCCACTGAAGATCGACCGGCAAAGGATCAGAGGGTTCCGCATGACAGAACGCTGTTTCACTGAACCGACGTTCACCATCTGATGTTTGGGATAAAAAAACGCCCATCCTATGAGGCGGCGGGAAACACGAAGCTCACATCCGGCACTCAACGATGAGGGATACCAGGTTGTTATTCGGGGACCTGCTTCAGACATACAAAAGGAAGCCAAGATGGGCTGCGGTATTATAGAATGCCCCATACGGCTTGTAAAGCCGGAAGAACAACCACGGAGGTCTCTACGGGATGATGGCCTCTCCGTCGTTGTAGCCGCCGCATCTAATGCGGCTTGGAGAAGCCGTCAAAAAACCGCGTCATGAGATGACGCGGCTACAAAGATAAAAAGGAAACGACGCCGGATCCCCGATTCCCCTCTGCGTCGTTCCTGCGAAAGCAGGAACCCAGTGTCTTGCTCTTCGCGAACAAACGAAAAAACAACGACGCTGGATCCCTGATCAAGTCAGGGATGACGGAAGGAGGCAGATCTGTAGGTCGGATTAGCGCAGCGTAATCCGACAGAAAGGGCAGAAATCGTTGGCGGAGTGGCTTGTCGGGTTACGCCCTTCGACAAGCTCAGGGCTAACCCGACCTACCTTCTCTCCTCGTCGGTCAAAACCCCCAGGTGGCCTGGAGGCGGAGGCCCTGATTGAGCGGTTGCAGCCCGGTGGGCTCCGTGCGCAGGCCTTCCAGGGTCATGGTCAGCCCCGTGGCGCCCTGACCCGGCACCACCAGCCGCGTGCCCACCCGGTACGTCCGGCCCGCGCCCTCCGCCAGCATCGTGCCCGCATAGGGCGTTACCAATCCCGTCTCATATAGCGCCATGCCATAGCCCACCTCCGCCGCGAGTCTGCCGGTAGCGGCCTGATTAGCGCGGGGCGCCAGCCCCGCGGTGCTCTGCCGGCCCCATAAGGCCTCCACCCCACTGGCCGTGGCCGCCCCCCAGGCCGGTTGCAGCGTCAGGGCCAGGCCCTGACCGTTCACGCCCGGCGCCAGTCGGACCGTGCCGCTCGCCCCCCATTCGTCATACGCCTCGGCTTCATGCGCCACCAAGGCCCGCACCGCGCCTTCCACCGTCAAGCCCAGGCTGGGGTCGGCATATTGCACGCGGCCGCCGACTTCCACCCCGAAGCCGGTCTCGGCATCGCCCCAGTCATGTCGCACCCCCACTTCCACGGTCGGGGTCAGGTGCCGGCCTTCGTCCCAGCCATAGCGCCGGGATCCTTCCAACACCAGGCGCAGCCGGTGCGCATCCGCATCCGTGCTGTTCAGATTCGCCACGGCCTCGGTACTGGTGCGGGTGAACATGGCATCCAGGCGAGTGGCGAGTTGAAGCCCGCCGGTGGTGGCCGGGTCCAGCAGCAGGCCCCGACTCCCCACCGCGCCCATGAGGAAATCCGTGTCCGTGTCAATGGCGGTTTCTCCAGGCGGGGTCAGGGTGAGGTCGCCCCAGCCATAGCCCCATCAGGCCCCAGACCGTCAGCCGGTCGGTAAGGGCATACCGCAGATAGGGATGGAGACTGGTCAGAGTCGTTTCCAGGTCCCCCAATCCATCTTGATCATGGTCGGTGTAGCCGCCATCGCCCTGGCTGTGGGCAATGGCAATCCCGGCCAGCCAGCGATCGCCCTGAGTGTCCAGGCCCACGGTGCCGGTGGTGACTTCGCCATCCAGGGAGAGGTGCCCGTCCTGGCCGTCAAATTGCGTGTGGGCAACCCGGCCCCACGCGGTCAATCGCGGGACACTCCCGCCGGCGCTCTGGTTCAGATTGAGCCGGAAGGCGCTGCCCACCAGGGCCTGCCGGAGATCCGGCAGGTTGAGGGCTTGGCCGGGGTTCTGGCCTGGCCGGGGTGAGCCGTTGAGCCACGGCGCCTCGTTGAGGGTCCCCCTGACGGGTCCGTTCGGGTTTCCTCCGGGTGCCAGGCCCTGCGCACCTCCGGTGGGGCTATTCAGGCCCAGGATACCGGCGAGGCCGGTCAGGAGGGTGCCGGTCTGATCGGTCGCCGAGGCCTGCCTGCTGGCGTCAGCCTGTCTGCTTGCCGGGTCGTCGGCCTGCCCGGTCGTGTCGGCCTGTTTCTGACGCGAGCCGCGCGAGCCCAGGGGCATGCGCCAGCCGGCCACGGTCAGGTACGAGTCGGCGTTGCTTTCCTCTCGCAGGCGCGCGCTCACCGCATCGGTGATGTGCATCCCCACGGTCCGGCCAAAGCGCGCGGCCCAGGCTTGCGGCATCGCGTCCGAGTTTTCAATGGTGCCGGTGCCCGTGCCGTCGGCAATAGTCGCGCCCGTCACATTGGACAACACCAAATTCAGGGTCTCGCCGCCGTCGTCATGCGCGTCATCCAGGACGGTCACGTTCACGGTCTTCGACGATTCGCCGGTGGCAAAGGTGAGGGTGCCTGACGCGGCGGTATAGTCCGCGCCGGCGGTCGCGGTCCCGCCGCCCGTGGCATAGTCCACGGACACCGTGCCGTCACTGGCGAGCACCGCCCGGTCCAGGCTGATGGTAAAGGTCAAGGGCTCGCCCGCGCCTTCGGTCACCGTGGCATCCGCGACGGAGAGCGCGGGCTGTTGCATCTCGGTAATCTGCCACACCGCGGATGAGCCGGTGGTATGACTGCTGCGTTGCCCCACATTGCCGCTGACGCTGTTTCCGCTGCGCTCGGCCCACAGCACCGAGGAATCAGTGTCCTTCACGAACGTCAGGATCCAGCCGTTGCCCGAGGCCGTGAGATCCACGCTCTGATTGCCGGCGGCCCCGTGAGTATCGGACACACAGCTCCAGATATCCATGCTGGCGCTGTCGCTGAACTCGCCCCGGTTATCCAGGCAGTAGGTGGAGCCGTCGCCCACGCCGCTCACCAGGCGGTAGCGGCCCGTGTGGTCGCCGCTGGTGCGCTGTTCCACGCGCCAGACCTGCGCCTTGGTCTGGTTACAGGTCCAGGTCTGCACGGCCTGGCCATTGCTGGCGGCGGCGTATGTGACATCCAGACAGCCGGTGGTGCCCCCGGCCACGTGCCGCAGGGTCACGGCCTGGCCGACAAACGCGGGAGCCGGGGTTTGGGATTGAGCCATGACGGGTGGATCGGATTGATCGGATTGCGGCTGGGCCGGTTGCGTCGCGTCCGGATCAGTCAACTGCCACACGGCGCGGGCACTCGCCGTGCCGGTGCGCTGCCCCACGTTGCCATTCGTGTCGGTCGCGCTGCGTTCAGCCCAGAGCATGGAGGAGGTACTGTCGCGCACGAAGGTCAGGACCCAGCCGTTGCCGGAGGCGGTGAGGTCGAAGGTCTGATTGGCCGCGGCGCCGTGGGTATCGCTGACGCAACTCCAGATGCTCATCCGGTCGCTATCGCTGAAGTCCCCCCGGTTGTCCAGGCAGTAGGTGGCCCCATCTCCCACGCCGCTCACCAGGCGGTAGCGGCCCGCGTGATCGCCGCTTGTGCGCTGTTCCAGCCGCCATTCCTGGGCTTGGGTGTTATTACACGCCCAGGTCTGCACGTTCTGGCCGTTGTTCGCGCCGGCGCCCTGCACGTCCAGACAGCCGGTGGCGTCCGCGGTGACGTGACTCAGGGTCAGGGTCTTGCCGACCAGGGCTGTCACGCCCTGATCCGCCGGGGGCTCATCCGCCAACGGCGACGCCAGCTTAAGCGACAGCAGTTGCAGGCCGTAGAGCTTCAGGCCGCTGGTCAGCGACAGGCTGCTCGAATGCTTTGAGCCCGGCGTCTTGAAGACGGTGGCGTTCAGCACGTTGCCGGAGACGTCCGTGGTCAGCGGCACGACGTCGCCGCCGCCGAGAGCGGTGGTGGTCCTGGTCGCGGCCACCACGAAGTCGAACGAGCCGGTGTCGCCGCTGGCCACGGTGTACATGCAGACATAGGTGTTCGCGGGCGGCGCGGAAGAGGGCTTGCACTCGCCGGACTCCAGCGTCTCGGTGTTGGCGACGACATCGAACTGCGTGGCGGTGGTCGAGCCGCCGATGGCGTAGCTGAAGTGCGGGCGCGCGCTGGCGTCGGTCGCGGCCTTGTGCGCCATGTTCTCACTGAAGACGACCTTGGTGTAGATGTCGTCGTCCGCGCTCACCGAGCCCGAGATGGCCGTCGTGGCGGCCGCGTTGCTGTAGTAGCCGGTGCTGCTCACCGTCGGCCCGGTGGGATCGATGGTGATGGCCGTGGGGGTGTGGTGGCTCGCCATCGCGGTGCCGCCCAGGTCCGTTGAGGCGCTGAGCACCCTGATCGTGTACTGGACGTTGCTGTTCGGCAGGTTGCCGGGGCCGTGCAGATGCCAGGCCGGCTCCAGAATCATGCACTGGAAGACGGTGTGCGAGGTCAGCGTCGGATTGAACGGCGCGCATTGGTCCGGGATCTCGTGGGCTTCGTCGTTGATGCGCTCGACGACCCTGAACCTGGGCCCCGCTTTGCCATCCACCACCCCGACAAACGCAGGGCGCGCGGCGTCGGTGT
The DNA here is from genome assembly GCA_965232175.1 of Nitrospirales bacterium. Taxonomy (GTDB): domain Bacteria; phylum Nitrospirota; class Nitrospiria; order Nitrospirales; family UBA8639; genus Bin75. Next base: position 2,085,884 of record CBDDOW010000006.1, on the reverse strand, counting down.
CGCCCGGCTTGAAATACATCGCCTTGCTGAAGGTGAAGCGCACGAACAGCGCCGTGCCATAGGGGTGCGGACCGGTCGCAGAGGTCGCGGACGGATCGTGGGCGTCATCCCAGGTGTGGTAGCTGACCTTCGTGACCGTGGGCGCGGTGGGGCTCCCCTCGGCGGCCACCGCGAGGGTGAAGGTCAGCGTGTCCTCGTCGCCGCTGCCCGTGGTGTTGTCCGAATCCGCCACCGTGTAGGTGTAGGACGCGCTTGTGGCGGTGACCGTCGGCGCGCCCGAGATGGTCCGTGCCTCGGGGTCGAAGACAAGGCCGGCGGGGAGCGCCGGGGAGAGAGAATAACTGAGCTGGCCGTTGCCGCCGGATGCCGCGGGCAGAACCTGCGCCTTGAGCGGCTGGTACTGCACCAGGGAAGGAATCGTGATGGTGGCGTTGTTGGCGAACGATGGCGCCGCGTTGCTGGAGGATACCGTCACGGTGAACAAGGTGGAGAAATCGAACCCGCCATCACCGGCGAGCACGTGGATTTTCGCCGTGCCCTCCGCCACCGCTGTGATGGTCAGGATAGACGTTTGCGATACCGCCGCGGTCGCGACAGCGGCCTTGGCCGAGGAGGCGCCGAAGGACAGCGCCGTGCCTTCGGGGTCGCTGGCGTAGTCATAGAGGTCAATCGTCACGGTCTTGCCGGTCTCGACGGACACGTCTGGCAACGTGCTCCAGACCGGCGAGCTGTTCTGTCCATAAATCTCCAGCTCGAAGGACTGGCTGACCGAATCGCTGCCCGAGGTCGCGGTCACCGTGATCGTGACCATGCCGTGCTTCACGCCCTTGACGGTCAGGGTCGAGCCGGACACGGTGGCCGTTGCCACCGCGGAATCCGTCGAAGTGGCGGAGTACGTCGTGGTGCTCGGGCCGTTGAAAATGTAGTCGAGCGCGAAGGTCCGCCCCCCGTCCTTGCGCAGGAAGCCGTCCTCGATCTCGTGGTGAATCTTGAGCGTGTTCTCGCCGAGCACTTCGAGTTTGAAGCTCAGCGTGTCCTTGTCGGAGTCGGCGGTGTTGGTGTCCGAGTCGGACACGGTGTAGGTGTAGTCCGCCTTCGCTGAGGTCCCGGTGGGGGTGCCGGACAGAAGCCCGGTGGTCGCTTCGAGGCTGAGCCCCGCCGGCAGCGTGGGCGTGACGGAATAGGAAAGCGCGCCGTCGCCGCCGCTGGCTTGCGGGAAGCGCACCGAACGCATGGGTCGGTTCTGAATCACGCTCACGTCGGCGATGGAGGCGTTGCTCGCGAATGACGGCGCGTAGTCCGGGTTGACCAGGTGGTTGCGGCTGGCCGCCAACGCCGAATGGGTAATCACGGCACTGGTGTTGCCGCTGTCCTGGAGGGTGCCGGAATTCAGGGACAAGGCGTTCGCGGCGATGCTGATGCCGTCGCTGTCCTCATCAGCCGCGACCACGGTGTAGCGGAACTTGAGGTTTCCGGTGCCGGAGCCGCTGCTGTACGTCGCATAGCGGGTGGTGTTGCCGATGGTGAGCGCGATGCGCGGCGTGCCGCTCACCGTCACGTTGTAGCCGAACGCCGCCGTCACGTCGATGTGATCGTCCGTTTCGTACTTGTTGTCGTCGCCCGCGCTGTTCAGGGTGAGCGTCAGGCCGGCGTAGGTCAGGGGGCCAGCGGTGGCGTAGTGGAAATTGTGGGCGCCGTCGTAGTAGTAGCCCCGAATGCACACGTACTTGTCCGCATTGCCGGTAATGGTCCTTGAATAGGTGGCTATATCGTCGGCGGCAGGGAGAATTGAATCGGAGTACCCATCGGTGCCCGTGCAACTGCTCGCCGACTCAACGAACTTACGTCGCATACCCCCATACTTGTTGCCATTGCTCGTGTTGGTGGTCGACACGCTGAAGGTGTACGTATTGGCCCCGCTCCGGGTCAGCGTGATGGTATCGAGGGCGGCCTGTGCATCCGCGGCAATGAAGCCGGACAGCGTCGCGAGCACGAAGACAACCGATGAGAAAAGGGAGCGACAGGAGCGATCAGGCGGTGCTAGACGACGGGTGCTAGGCTTCGCGCCCTCAGAAAATTCGGGGGGGGGGGGGTATAATTACTTATGATTTTGGGGCGTCGGCGCAGGATGCTGAGCATGGTGTGTCCTGTTTGATTGTTCATCATCAGCGAGTCCTTACATTGAGACATCCACACATGGATATTAATTATGCTTCAACCGCCCGGTAAAAAACAAGGGGCTGGATGACAGGCGATGACTTGGCCGCATTGTAAAGCAGTTGTAGCGGCCGCATCTTGTGCGGCCTCCAATGCGGCCAAGCGAAGAAGCGTCATGAGATGACGCGGCTACAAAAGAAAAAACAAAGACGCTGGATCCCTGATCAAGTCAGGGATGACGAAGAGGGAGCGGGGATGGCGGAGAAAGGCAAATGCAGATTCCTCGTTGCACTCGGAATGACCACGGTTGGTTGTGTCACGGCCTCTCTGTCATCCTGAGCCGTAGGCGAAGGATCTGTAGTTGTCGCGGTCACCTTGGCCGCATTGTAAAGTAGTTGTAGGGGCCGCATCCCTGCTCGGGGGCAGGGACATGCCTTATGCGGCCTCCAATGCGGCCAAGCGAAAGAAGCGTCATGAGATGACGCGGCTACGAAGGCAAAAACAAAGACGCTGGCTTCCCATTCCCCTCTGCGTCGTTCCTGCGAAAGCAGGAACCCAGTGTCTTGCTCTTCGCGAACAAAGGCAAAAACAAAGACGCTGGATCCTATAATTGCCTGGATCCCCGATTAAGAACGTCGGGGACAAGCGTCGAGGATGACGGAGTGGGGCAAAAGAAGGAAAAGACACTGGATCCCTGATCAAGTCAGGGATGACGAAGAGAGAGCGGGGATGGCGGAGAAAGGCAAAGGCAGATTCCTCACCAGACCCTTCGCTTCGCTTCCTTCGACTTCGCTTCGCTACGCTCAGGACGAACGGGAAAATAATCCGGTCACCCTGAGCGTAAGGCGCCCCGCGCCTGGAGTCGAAGGGTCAGGACGAACGGGTGCCTCTCCGTTCACCTTGGCCGCGTTTGAAAATCCGCGGCGGTTCCTTGACATTCATTTTTCTGTTCGCCTAGTATCTGCCCGGCTGTTGAACGCCACGGCTTGCAGGCCACGATCACAACCCCGATTGGATCAAGACGAACCCTTTTTGTCCCCGGCCCTGCCATCCCGGTAACGTGCTTCCATTATTCCTGAGCGATCTTCACCGGCACCCGCATGACTCAAGACCCTCATCCTGATCCTCCACAACCTGATCAGGCCGATCAGGCTGATATTCCGGACAGTTTGCCGCTGATTCCCGTCAGGGACATCGTTGTTTTTCCATACATGGTGCTGCCCCTGTTTGTCGGCCGGGAGATGTCGATTCGAGCCATCGAGTCGGCCGTCGCCGGCAACCGGATGGTTCTGCTGGCGGCGCAAAAATCCCATGACACCGAATCGCCGAAGCCGGGGGACCTGTTCGAAACCGGAACCGTCGGCATGATCATGCGCATGCTGAAGCTCCCCGATGAACGGATCAAGATTCTGGTCCAGGGGCTGACCAAAGCGAAAATTCTCGACTATCTCCAGCTTGAACCGTTTTATTCCGTCCGGATTGAACCGTTCCTGGCTTCTTCGGAGCAGGAGCCGTCCCTCGAAATCGAAGCCGTCATTCGGACCGCCAAGGAGCGGCTGGACCGGGTTTCCAGTCTTGGGAAGGTGCTCATGCCGGACGTCATGTCGGCGATCGAGAACATGGATGAGCCCGGACGGCTGGCGGACGTCATCGCGTCGAACCTCGGGTTGAAAGTGGAGGCGACCCAGGAAATTCTGGAAATGGATGACCCGGTGACCCGGTTAAAGCGCGTGACCGAGATCCTCTCGAAAGAAGCTGAAGTCCTGTCGATGCAACAAAAAATCCAGGCGGACGCCAAGGGGGAAATTGACAAAACCCAGCGGGAATATTTTCTGCGCGAGCAGTTGAAGGCGATCCAGAAAGAACTCGGCGAACTGGATGACCGGGCCGAAGAGGCGGCGGAATTTCGCAAACGCATTGAAGAATGCCGCATGCCGGAAAAAGTGTTGAAGGAGGCGGAAAAGCAACTGAAACGGCTGGAAAAAATGCACCCCGATACGGCCGAAGCCGCGACCGTGCGCACCTACATGGAATGGATGGTGGAAATTCCCTGGAGTCACGCTTCCTCCGACAATCTGGATATTCAAACCGCCAAAAAGGTGCTCAACGAAGACCACTATGACCTGGAGAAAGTCAAGGAACGCATCCTTGAATATTTGGCCGTCCGCAAACTCAAAGAGAAACTCAAGGGGCCGATCCTGTGCTTTGTCGGTCCGCCCGGCGTCGGCAAGACGTCGTTGGGCAAGTCGATTGCCCGGGCGCTGGGCCGGGAGTTCGTGCGCATGAGCCTGGGCGGGGTGCGGGACGAAGCCGAAATCAGAGGGCATCGCCGCACGTACGTCGGGGCCCTGCCCGGTCGCATCATGCAGGGCATCAAACAGGCCGGCACCAATAATCCCGTGTTCATGCTGGATGAAGTCGATAAAGTCGGGATGGATTTTCGCGGCGACCCGTCCGCCGCGCTCCTGGAAGTGTTGGACCCCGAGCAGAATCACGCGTTCACGGATCATTATCTGGGGGTTCCCTTTGACCTCAGCAACGTGATGTTCATCACGACGGCCAATCTCATGGACCCGATTCTTTCGGCGCTCCGGGACCGCATGGAGATTCTGGAAATTCCCGGATATACCGAAGAAGAAAAACTCGGCATCGCCCGCCGCTATCTCATCCCCCGGCAACTGGAACAACACGGCATTTCGGACAAGTACTTTCGCCTGACCGATTCCGCCATTCAGAAAATCGTGACCCACTATACGCGCGAAGCCGGCGTGCGCAACCTCGAACGGGAACTCGCCAACGCCATGCGGAAAGTGGCCAAGCGCGTGGCCGAAGGCAAACCGAAACGCTATTCCATCACGCCCCATTCGCTCCGCACCTATCTCGGGGTTCCCAAGCATCTGCCGGAAACGGAAAAAGAAAAAGATCAGGTCGGCTTGACCATCGGGCTGGCGTGGACGGCAACGGGCGGCGAGATCCTGCACGTCGAAGCCACGGGCATGCAGGGCAAGGGCCAACTGACCTTAACCGGCCATCTCGGCGACGTCATGAAGGAATCCGCCCAGGCCGCGCTCAGCTACGTCCGCGCGCAGGCCGGCACCCTGGGCATCAAGGAAGAAACCTTCTCGACGACCGACATTCACATTCACGTCCCCGCGGGCGCCATTCCCAAGGACGGGCCTTCGGCGGGGATTACCATGGCCACGGCCATCGCTTCGAGTCTGGCGAACGTGCCCGCCCGGCAGGACGTCGCCATGACCGGAGAAATCACGCTGCGCGGCCGCATTCTCCCCATCGGCGGCTTAAAAGAAAAAATCCTCGCGGCCAAGCGGTCCTCCATCACCCGGATCATCCTTCCCAAACGCAACGACAAGGACCTGGAAGAACTCCCCAAACATCTCCTGAAAGGCGTCAAGATTATTTTTGCGGAGACCGTGGCGCAGGTCTTTGCCGCGGCGCTCCAACGACCGTCGCGTCTCGCGCCCAAAGCTTCCGCGTCCAAAGTCTCCAAGCCCAAGCGGGCTCGCCCCGTGCCGGCAGCCCGAAAAAAACGGGCGGCGGCCTCGTCTGCCAAACGGGCTCGGCGGTGAACCGCTCGCCCGCTCGTCCCGCCCCGTCATGATGGATGGCCCCCCCTCCGAACGCGACTCCCTTACGACGCTCGGAGAATTCGGGCTTATTCGACAACTGACCCGTCTGTGGCCCTCATCCTCTGCATGGATCGTGAACGGCATTGGCGATGACGCCGCGGTGCTGAAGACGCGCCGGGGGCACCAGCTTCTCATCAGCGCCGACGGCTTTGTTGAGGGAATCCATTTCGACCTGGCCGTTCAAACCCCGAAGGAAGTGGGATGGCGCGCGGGAGCGGCCACGCTCAGCGACGTCGCCGCCATGGGAGGCACGCCGCTGTATCTGCTCGCCTCGCTGGCCATTCCCGCCGGGATTCCGCCCGCCCACCTTCGCGCCCTCTATCGCGGGCTCAGGGACGCCTGCGCCCCCTATCGCGTTGACCTGATCGGCGGAGACACCTCCTCTTCTCCGTCTCACGTGTTTCTCAGTCTGACAATCGTGGGCTCCGTTCAAGCGAAGCGGGCGCTCACCAGAACCCGGGCGCGCGTCGGGGACCGTCTGTACGTGACCGGGACGCTCGGTGACGCCCGCGCCGGCCTCGGCCTCCTGCACGCGCAGTCACACGCCCGTGGCCGTTCCGGCCCGTCGGCCGCGGAAACCTTTCTGATCCGGCGTCACGTGCGACCCACCCCGCGGATTCGCGTGGGGCAACTCCTGGTCGCCAAAAACCTCGCGCGCGCGGCCATCGATCTCTCCGACGGACTCTCTTCGGACGTGGGGCACCTCTGCACGGAGAGTCAGGTGGGCGTCGAGATCCGGGGGCACGCGCTTCCGCTCTCTCGCCAACTGCGCGCCTTTGCCCGGCGGAACAACCTGGACCCCGTAGAATTTGCCCTCCGGGGCGGGGAAGATTATGAACTCCTGTTTACCGCGCCCGCCAGGCATCACCAGCGCGTGTTACAGGTTGCCGAGCAGACCCGCGTGCCTGTTTCCTGGATTGGCGAAATCCGGCCGAAAGCGTTCGGGCGGCAACTCATACTTGGCGACGGGCGGAAACAGCGCCTGGTCAACGTGAGTTTTGAGCATTTCACTCGCGGGTAGACCGGCCAGCCTAACGTCCTCATCGTGAGAACGCTCCCCTTCCTCCGCGCCAAACTCCGGGAGGCGCTCCATCCCGGAGAAACGCCTCAACGAACGGCCGCGGCGTTTGCTCTGGGCGTCTTTATTGCGTTCACGCCGACCTACGGGCTGCATTGCGCCAGCGCCGTTTTCCTGGCCTGGGCCTTCCGGATGAATCTGCCCGCCCTCCTGGCCGGTACCCTCATCAATAATCCCTGGACGGTTGCGCCGATTTTGGGCGCAACCATGTGGACGGGCTTTTTTCTGTTGGGCATGCCGGAGGCTCCGGACGTATCATGGGACACGCTTTCCCTCTTCACGCTCTACGAATCGATCCTGCCCTTTCTTCTTCCGTTTACCCTCGGCGCGCTCACCCTGAGCGTCCTGGGTGCCCTGCTGACCTATCCGTTGGGGGTCCTCCTGATTACCCGGTACCGCCGCAAACACGGCCCGCGCGGGCAGACTCCCCGATCAGGCCGGAGCTGACGGAGAAAGGCAACATGCAGATTCCTCGCCAGGTTGTTCGTTCCACACCGCTGCGTTAAAATTTGCCCGGGATTTTTTCACCTCTTGCCGCACGAGACATGATGGCCGGACCGGTTCCTCACGACGTTTCTCTCATTGCCGATCCCATTCATCACTACATTCAATTTACGGTGCCCCATGCGTCGCCGGGCTCCGACGAAACGACTGAAAAGGATCTGATCGATTCTCCCTGGCTCCAACGACTCCGTTACATCTATCAACTGCAAAGCGCCCGGTGGGTCTATCCCGCGGCGGAACACAGCCGGTTTCAGCATTCCCTGGGAGCCATGCACCTGGCCGGAGAATACGCGAAGCACGTGTATCCGACGCTGGCCGACACGGTTCGGGACGTGCCCTCGCTTCCGTACGTCGAAGCCCTGCTCAGGGTCACCGCCCTGCTCCACGACGTGGGGCATGGCCCCTTTTGTCATTTTTTCGATCACCACTTTCTTCACCAATACGGGTTGTCTCACGAACACGTGAGTCAAGCCATTATTCGTCATGAAGTCGGTCCGTTGATCAAACGGGTGCGACGGAGTCCGTCGGGCAGGCTGGCGGACCATGAAACGCTCGACCCCGAGTACGTGGCCTTTCTGATTCTGAAAGATCCCCGGAAACGAAGCCGGCCCTATCCCCGGTGGCTCCGGCTGATTCAACCGCTCATCGGCGGGCTCTTCACCGCGGACAACTTCGATTACGTCCTGCGCGACTCCTACATGTGCGGGGTCGCGATCGGGCCGGTGGATATCCCCAGATTGATTCACTACACGTTGATCACCCCGAAGGGGCTGACCATTCACAAAAACGGGTTGTCCGCGCTCCAGATGTTTCTGAACGCCCGACTCTATCTCTATGCCAACGTGTATTACCACCGCACGTCGCGAGCCATTGACCTGCACCTCCGGGAAATTTTTCACGAAACCATGGCCTGTATTTTCCCCCATAACCCTCTGGAGCGCCTGTCGCGCTATCTTCGACTGACGGATTGGTCGCTCCTGGAAACGGTCCGCGCCTGGGCGTCATCATCGAATCGCAAGAAACAGCGGATCGGGCGGGAATGGGCCCGCGTGTTGGGACGACAGGTCAAATGGAAAACAGCCTACAGCACGGTGCTGACGATTCGGGATTGCCATCCGCAAGGCCCCGCGGCCACGCCCGCCAAGCTGGAATCCCGTATTCGCCAACGGTTGCCCCGGCGACTGCGAAACCTGACCTTTCGCGTGGACGTGGCCAGCAAGGATACGCGGCCGTTCAACGTTCTGAACATGGGTCAGTTTCAGTTTTATCTGTATGACCCGGCCACCCGGTCCGTTGAAAAAGAAAAACTTCAGGAGCTGTTGGAATTTTTACCCTCGCAAATCGTCCAACTTCGGATTTTTGCCGAAGATCATCATGCCGATGCGGAATTGGCCGAGGCGGTCGAACGGGTGCTTCACGACCGGAGATGAGACGAGAACCGGGCGCGGGTCAGGACCAGGGCAGACCCGGTTCCCCCTGAAGGAGCGGGCCTAAAATATTCTTGAGGAGTTGCGCGCCCAATCCGGTGGTGCCCCCCAGGCCGCGCAACGTGAGGACAAAGTTGAACTGGTTGCGTTCGGGGAAACCGCTTCCTCCCGACAAACGGATATAGTACAGCCCGAGCGACCAGCAGCGGCAGGGATTCTGATAGAGTCCCACGACGTCCCATTCAGGCGTCCGGCCCGCGACAAAATCATGATGGACCTTTGTCCCCACCATCCACCCCATGGGCAGGCGGACGGCGCCGCCCGCGGTTAAAAAGTTGATTTCCGCTTGAGCGGCCAAAACTTCATTAAAGGACACCGGATTCCAGATATCTCCCCGGCGGGGCATCAGGCCCGCTCGCGCATACCGGTGCCCCACCTGGACGTACGCCCGTTCGTGCGCCTGCGCCGTGAGATCTGAATTGAACTGCGTCAATTCGTCGTCAACCGGATCATAGAACGCATCGAGACCCAGGCTGACCCGGCTCAACGAGTCCGGCAAGTGCCTCGCGGGCAGCGAGAACGCGGCCCGCCCCCACACGTCGGAAAACGTATTCGCCGCGCCCGGCGCGTCGCCGAGATGGTAACTCTGCGCGATCACCAGATCCGCCAACGTCGCAGACCGTTCGCCGGCCCGTTCATCTTTCAAGCGGGTTCTCAGGGAATAGGTCAGCAGATGTTTCTTCAACAGATTATCCACGGCATCGATCTGCGGCAGGTCGGACTGTCCGGAAGCCGGTGCGTACTCGTAGAACACGCGCGGTTCAATCGTGTGACGGACGCGATGCCCTTCGCCGACCTGAAAGCGACGCGACACGTTCGAGACCGCCTCCATGCCCAACCACACCGTCCCGCGCTCACGAGCCTCATCCCGAACCGCTCCCCGGGAGTAAACGACCTCCCTGAGTTTGACCTGCGGACGAAGGCCGATCGCGTGCCCAAGGTGCAACCCTTGCAGCGTCACGGACGGCATCACGTCGAACCGGCTGACGTTGAACCCTTCCTCACGGGCAAAGTGCACGAACGTCGAGTCCATGCCCATCTCGAGACTCACCGTCTCCGCTCCCACGGTCAACCGGCGTCCGTACCGGTGCCCGATTTCCGGCAGCCGTTGAAACGTGTCGCGGCCTCCGGCATCCAATGGCTGCAAGTATTGGGCCCTGAGATAGGCCGCGCCGCCCGGCAACCGGCGCATGACGTTCAGCACGGATTCCTGACTGGGCAGCGCCCGGGAAATGCCGGACGCGCTCAGATCCCGCAGGAGCCTCCGGTCGGTCGCATAGTTGACGTTGGCCTGAATCAGCAGATCGTCATGCGGTTGATGCACGTGGGCGCCCGTAATTTGGGCGCGGGCCTGATCCGCCCTGGTGTCGTTGAACGCATTCAGCAACCATTGCCCCCTCGAACGGCGATTCAGGACGTACCGATACGCCAGGTCCCCGCCCTGTCCCCGTTTGGACAAAATTTGCGGAGCGACGGTCAGATCCTGACTGGGTGAAATCGCCCAATAGAATCCTTGCCGATATTGAACGCCCAACACGTTGTCGAACCCGATCGTGGGCACCATGAATCCGGTTCGTCTGGCGCCCGGCATCGGATAGCGCAACGCGGGAATCGGAAGCACCGGTTGATTGCGAACGTTCAGCCATGCGTTTTCGGCAACCACGCTGTCGCCCTGTTTCACCTCCACGTTCTGAAACGAAAAACTCCAATCGGGAATTTGCCCGTCATCCGCTTCGCACGTCGTGAACGCGCCGTCCTTCGCGCGATACCGCGTTTCGGAAAACCGTTGCAGGAGGCGGCCCTTGAGCCGCAGACCCGCGTCTTTCAGAACAATCCTTCCATTGACGATGCGCGCGGCCTCCGTATTCACGTTGATGGTCAGCTCTTCCGCCCATACGTCGGTCTCCGGATCTTCGAGGTGCACGTGACCCGTCGCCGTCAGGCGGCCCGACAGCTTGCGCAGGACGGCCCGGTCCGCGGTCAATCGAACGGCTCCTTGCGTCGCCGTCACCGACCCGAAGGCCTTGAATTCTTCCTTGACGTGATCGAACTCGGTTCGTTCCGCGGTGATGCGAACGTCCGACGTCGCGCTTGCCTGCGCGCCAGGACGCGAGGAGGACGGTTCGGCCGGCCCGGACGCGGGCGCCATGGTCAGCGCATGGACCACGCTCGCGCTCATGAGCATGATCGGACAGACAATCCCAACACCAATCCCGCTGACCAGCCGGGCGTAACGCGAACGGCCCGAACTACCCCAGAACAGGTTCATAGGCCTTTCCGGTCATGAGGCTTTTCACGTGCCCGACAAGAAATAACGATCCCGTCACGCAGATCAGATCGGTGTCGCTCGCCAACCCCGTCGCCAGGTCAAGCGCCGCTCCCGGTTCGTCACGTTCGTACACCGGACGATCAACGGCCGGCAGGGCCTCCCGCAAGGCGCGCGCGCCGGCGGCCCGGGGAGAATTGATTTGCGTCACAATCACCGCGTCGGCCAGCGGCGCCAACGTCTTCAAAAATACGGGAACGTTCTTGTCCCGCATCATCCCGATGACCAGAATCAGCCGGCGCTTTCCTTGAACGTGCCGTTGCAGATAGCGCTTGAGGCATTCCGCGGCCGCCGGATTGTGGGCGCCGTCGCAGAGGATCCACGGACGACGCTGAAGGTGTTCGAGCCGGCCCGGCCAGGAAACCTGCTCCAGCCCCTGCCGGACGGCCCATTCGGGAACCGGGATTTGGGGCGTCACGCCGGCTTCAAGCAGGGCCAGGGCACAGGCGGCATTCACCGTTTGGTGCTCGCCTTCCAGGGCGCACCGGAGATTCCCGTAGGTTTGATGCATCCCGACGAAATCAAACGTCCCCGACGCATGGGCCACGCTCAGAAAGTCGCGGCCGAATTTGAACGCGCGAACCTGCTTGTGCCCCGCCTGTTCCCGCAGGACGTCGTCTACCGCCTGATCGACCGGTCCCACGATAAGCGGAACGCCGGGTTTCAGAATCCCCGCTTTTTCAAACGCGATGGCCTCCAGCGAAGAACCCAGGTATTGTTCATGATCGAAGGAAATGTTGGTAATGACCGTGCCGATCGATTGGCACACGTTCGTCGCGTCGAATCTGCCTCCCAGCCCGACTTCGAGCACGGCGATATCCACTCCTTCCTCGGCAAAATGCTGAAAGGCCATGGCGGTGGCCACTTCAAAAAACGTCGGCGGCGCGGCGCGCGACGGCAACGCCTGGATGCCGTCGAACAGATCGACGACCCGGCTCTCGGGGATGCACGTCCCTCGAACCCGGATGCGTTCACAAAAATCCAGCAGGTGCGGAGAGGTATACAACCCGACGCGGACTCCGGCAGCCTGCAGGATCGACGCCGTGATGGCCGCCACGGATCCTTTGCCGTTGGTTCCGGCAACGTGCAGGACCGGGAACCGCCGTTGGGGATTTCCGAGGTCCGACAACAACGAGGAAATCGTGTCAAGCCCCGGATGGATTCCGAATCGTTGCAACTTGTAGAGTTGTTCTCGTGCGGCTTCGTAGGAACGCTTCATGAACGATCCCGGACCTCGCGTTCGCAAGGATGACAGAAGGAAAACACCGTTCAGTCGGCCTGCATGCGCAAAAACATACCGGTATAGGCCTTGGCTGAGATCTGCTCCCGGTGGATCAGCACCTTGATATGGTTCAATCCGTGGCCGGCATGATACAGGCCGTCCGCGCTCCAAAGCTGCTGCTGGCCCAACGAGGCCCGCAGCGCCTGCCCCTTGTCCGGACGGCACCAGCCCGCCCTTTCCATCTGCGCGAGCAGCGGGTCCCAGTCAGCAGGGCCGGATTTCAGCCACGTGACGGATTTTGCGGGTGTCTCGCGCCTCGGCACACTGATCTCCAGTCCCAACCGCGGCCCCACCCCTTCCGGGGCCATGTCAATCGCGACCGACGCATGGGACGGCAGCGCCTGAAGCCGGGCAAGGACGGCTTCCACCAGATCCCCTCTCCCCGGCCAGCGGAGACGCTGCAAGAAGGCCACGATATTCGTCATCGGGATGCCGCGAAGGATCAACCGCATGGCTCGCGCGGGACGGCCGGGGAACGCGCCGGCATAGGAGATGCTCGCCTGTTCGGGCAGGACGTCGTTCAGGAGGGCCAGGCACTGCTCGCTCTCCTGTTCCCAGCCACACGCTTCCCTGATGCTCGCCGCCACCACGCTCCGGCGGGCATGCACGGTGGCCGAGGCATCGGACCGGAACTTGATGAAGAGACCCGGCAACGTGTCCGGGGCTGAGGCTTCCTTGATGACGTCGTACTCGAAAATCAACTGTTGAATCAGATCGTCCTCTCCGAACCAGGCCTGTTTCGTGTGCATGGCGGACAGGTAGCGAGCGAAGGCGGCATCCGCCGAATCCGGCGCAGCCCGCCGGCCGCGCTGGATGTAGGACTGGAGGATGGGGGAGTCGGCGTACACACAGACAAAAAAATCAGCGCCCGGGTCCTGCTTCCCCAATTCAAACTCGAAGCCGAAGAGCGGGGTGGGACCGGCGGGCAGGTCGCCGACACGTTGGAGCACCTGCTCCCAGCCGGCCGTGTCGATCAGCGCGGCCGGCATCAGCCTGCAACCCACGAGCAACACCTCGCGGAACGTTTTTTGACTTCCAACCAAGGGGGGCGGGCTCATCATGCTTGACCTACCATAGCCCTTCCCATCCAACCCTGCAAGGCTGTCAGCGCGAGGCCAAGCAGGGCGTATGGCTTTCCGCTCCAACCGCTTGACAGCCACTCAGAAATTTTATATAGTGCCGTTCATAACACTATTCTGCTGTCATCGCAAGCCATAAGGAGGCAACCATGGCCACTTCAAAAAATGTTCTGGCAGAGATGAAAAGCCCGGAGGAAATGCGGGCCTACATTATCAACAAGGCCAAGGATGATGAGACGTTCCGCAGCCAACTGCTGGCCGACCCCAAAGAGGCCCTCAAGCAGGAATTCGACATTACGCTGCCGAGTTCTTTCAACCTCCAGGTCCACGAAGACAGTGCGACGTCCGCGCACATCGTGCTGCCGCCAACGCAGAACCTGAATCTTGATCTCTCGGTGGTACAGGGCGGGGCCGCTTCGTGCCACACCGGCTCTGGCGGCTGTATCTACGAAGCCTAAGGTTTTTCTGCGTTTTGCCGGGTTCGTGTCGATTTCAGGGGGAGGCGTGAAGCTGTTGTCGCGCCTCCCCCTGTTTATTTCTCCAGGGACAGGCGACACGCCTGCCGTGCGGCAGAAACGGCGACCGGCTATTCTCCCGGTCGGGCGCCGGCACTGAGGTGCCGCAACACGGTGTGCAGCGTCTCCCGAAGATGAGGCCGTCGCACAATGGCGTCGATCATCCCATGTTCGAGTAAAAACTCCGCGCGCTGAAACCCATCCGGCAACCGCTGCTTGATGGTTTGCTCAATGACGCGCGGTCCTGCAAACCCGATCAGGGCTCTCGGTTCAGCCAGGATCACGTCCCCCAACATGGCCACACTCGCGGTGACGCCCCCGAAGGTCGGATCCGTCAGGAGCGCAATGAACGGCACGCCGGCTTCATGCAGCCGCGCCATGGCCGCCGACGTTCTTGCCATTTGCATGAGCGAGAGGATGCCTTCCTGCATTCTCGCCCCGCCCGACGCGGTCACGAGCAGGAACGGCGTGTGCCCCGCCACGGCCCGGTCCGCGGCGCGACAGATCTTTTCGCCCACCACGGACCCCATGCTGCCGCCCATAAACTGAAAATCAAAGATGCCCACGATGACCGGACGGGCATGGAGCGTCCCTTCTCCCGTCACGATGGCGTCGCGCCTGCCGGTCTTCTTCTGATAGACCTCGATTCGCCCGAAGTAGGGTTGCGTATCCACGAAGGCCAGGGGATCGCCGGGCGACAATTCGGCGTCCCATTCCCGGAAGGTATCCGGGTCGAGCAGGGTTTCAATCCGTTCCGAAACCGACAGGGGAAAGTGGTAGCCGCACTTGGGACACAGTTTGAAATTCTGATCGACTTCTTTTCGATAGACAATGGCGCGGCACGCGGCGCATTTGATCCACATGCCTTCGACAATGTTCAGCTTGCCCTTTTGCCGCTCCTGCGACGAGCCTCTCTTGAACCAATCCATCGACACGTTTTCCGGGGCGAGAGAAAACAACGCGGCGGGACTTCTCAGCCGCCGCGCGCGTGCATTTCCAGATGCGGATCCTGGCGAAGTTCGTCGAGCCGGATAAATTGGCCGCGCCCGCTTGACGATTCCAGCGCCTTGCGCTCTTCGGCGCCACGGTCAATCCGTTGCTGCCATCCCGAACGAATACGGGCCCGCACGGCGGCGTGGTCGTTCATCCGAAGCGGTTCCCGCAAGTCCAATCCGTGCCTGGCGTACAGACACAGGTACCACAGACCGTCCGCGGTCAGCCGGCTCCGGTCGCACGTGGCGCAAAACGGCGCCGTCGTGGAGGGAATGATTCCAAACGTGGTTCCGTCGGGCAAGCGAAACCGCGCGGCCGGCGCCGAACTGTTTTCCCGAATGGGGTCAATCGGGCCATAGGCCTGCCGGAGGCTCTCCAGAATCTCGGCTTGCGAGAAGACCTTGGCCATGTCCCAATCATTCGCGCCGCCCACGTCCATGTACTCGATAAACCGGACTTCCGCCTCGACGCTTTTTCCATATTCGATCAACCCGACGAGTTCATCGTCATTGAAGCCTTTGATCGCGACGGTGTCGAGTTTGAGTCCGGTCAAGCCCACCGCCCTGCTGTGTTCAATGCCGCGCAGGACGCGCTCAAAGGAATCGCGTTTGGTCAGGTCCCGAAATTTGCCGGGCTTCAGGGTATCGAGGCTGACCGTGAGGCGATGCAGGCCGGCGTCGCGAAGCGATTCGGCTTGCTCATCCAACAAAATGCCATTGGTGGTCAGGGCGATATCCTGAATGGCGGCCTGCTGCCGCAACAGGCGGATCAGGGTGGGCAGATCACGACGAAGCAGGGGTTCTCCGCCCGTCAACCGGACTTTATCGACGCCGAACTCCGCAAAGATCTCCACCAACCGGTTGATTTCTTCAAAACTCAGGAGGGTTTCGCGGGGAAGCCACGCGTACTCGTCTTCGGGCATGCAATATCGGCAACGCAGGTTGCACCGGTCCGTCACCGACACGCGCAAACTGCGCAACGGACGGTCAAACGTGTCGCGAAGATCCGACCCCGCCGGCCCGGCGTTCATGGATGCTGTTCGACCCATACCTGCCCGTCCGGCGTCTCTTCACATTTCCAGATTGGCGTGATCTGCTTCAATTCGTCGATACACCACTTGCAGGCCTTGAACGCATCCGCTCGATGCATGGCGCCCACCACGATCAGCACGATGTTTTCCCCGACGTCGATTTCCCCGTGCCGGTGCAGAATCAGCACTTCGATCACGTCAAAATCCCGGAGCGCGCGCTCCCGAATTTCCCGGAGTTTCTTCTGGGCCATCCCTTCGTAGTATTCAAACGTGATGCGGCTGACGTCCCGGTCGTCCGACCGGTCCCGCGCGGTCCCGAGAAAGGTCGCAATCCCGCCGATGCGCGAGGATCGATTCCGCACCCGGTCGATTTCCTCGTCAATCGAAAAACTCTCTCGTTGGATCCGGACCAACATGGCATCTGTCTCAACGGTAGACATAGGCAGGCCTTTCCTCCGGCGCGTCCGACCCGCCGGAAAACGGCGGAAGAAACGCGATTTCCTCAGAGCCGGTGAGTTCGGTGTCCCCATGCGCGATTTCATGGTTCACCGACACCAGGATTTTTCTTTTGAGCAACAAGTCGCCCACTTCGGGATTCATCGACTGGACGGACGCGATCAAATCATCGACCCGTCCCCCCGGCTCCAGCCGCACCTTCAGTTCGGCCTCGCCGGAAAGCTGCGTTTTCAGCATGCCGAACAATTTCACCGTGACCGTCATGATCGCGGCCCCTGAGCCGGCGCCAACGCCTCGGCGCGTTGATAGGTTCCGGATTTTCCTCCGGATTTCGACACCAACCACACGTCGCCGACGCTCATACCCTTATCGACCGCTTTACACATGTCGTACACCGTCAACGCCGCGACGGTCACCGCGGTCATGGCTTCCATTTCAACCCCGGTCTGCCCGTTCGTTTTGACGGTGGCCCGGATGGTCAGGGAACACTGCCCCCTCTCGTCGGGCGCCGCCTGTTCCTGGAAGTCGATATTCACGCTCGTGATCATCAGCGGATGACACATGGGCACCAAATCCGGGGTCCGCTTGGCCCCCATGACCCCGGCCACCTGAGCCACGGCCAACACGTCGCCTTTGGCGATGGTCCCCTCCTGAATACGGCGCAGGGTTGCCGGGAGCATCCACACCCGGCCCTCCGCCACCGCCACTCGTTCGGTCGAATCCTTGGCCGAAACATCGACCATCCTCGCGCGTCCGGATTCGTTGAAATGAGTAAGCTCGGCCACAGTCTTTCCCGCTCGGGTATTTCGCGTATTATAGGAGCCCTCCGAAAAGCGGGTCAAGCAGGCCGGGCTTGACACCTATTTTCCCCTTCCCGACAATGCCCGTGTGTCCGAAGCCCTCATCATTGAAGGCATCCGTTTTCAGGCGAGGTGCGGCGTCACGCTTGACGAACGGCAACGCCCGCAGCCCCTGTTGGCGGATCTCGAACTCACCTGTTCGGTTGAGGACGCCATTCATTCCGACAGCCTCGCGGAAACCGTGGATTACGCGCGGGTCGTCCAACGGGCGATTGACGTGGGGACCGCCGATGAACACGCGTTGATCGAACGCCTGGCGGATCGCATCGCCCGCGTGATCATGCTGGAATTTCCGATCCCGCGCCTGACGATCTGGCTCCGGAAAGCCGCTCCCCCGCTCCCGGACGTGTCGGGGTCGGTCGGCGTGCGCCTCGCGTACCCGCGGCCGAACGCGGTCGATTCCCCGCCCCCGTTTCACCCCTCGCCGTTTCTGCGCGACACCGCCCACGTGATCCCCAAGGGAAAAATCCTGGACGTGGCCACGGGAGAGGGACGACACGCCCTGTACATGGCGTCTCAAGGCTATGAGGTGACCGGGCTGGACCGGGATGACGAGGCCCTCGCCGCCCTGACGCGCACGGCCCGGGACCACGGCCTTTCAAATCTGACGACGTGGCACGCAGACCTGGAAACGCCTCCTTCCCCCTCGCTCGGCGATCACGAGTACGACGGGATTCTGGTATTTTTCTATCTCTTCCGTCCCCTTTTTCCTTCGATCCTTCAGGCCCTCAAGCCGGGCGGCATCCTGATCTATGAAACGTTTCTGATCGACAACCACGTCCGGTTCAATCATCCCCGGAGAACGGAATTCTGTTTGGGCCATAACGAACTGCTGCGCTTAACGCATCCCCTGCGCGTGCTGCACTATACGGAAGCCTCTCGCTCCTCCTCTCCTCCCTCTTCTTCTCATCAGGGGCCTGCCGTGACCGCCCGGCTCGTGGCCCAAAAACCCCATCCTGCGCTTGTCGAAGGGGCCTGACCCAGGGGCACGACCGGAGGCAACCGGATTTTGGCGCACATCGATCTTCATCTGCATACCCGCTTTTCCGACGGCAGCCTGACGCCTGCGGAAGTCGTGGCGTTGGCCCATCAGGCGGGAATCACGGCCATGGCGATCACGGATCACGACATCGTTGACGGCATTCCCCACGCCATGGAGGCTGCCGCGGAGCCGGGCCTCGAAATCGTCCCCGGAGTCGAATTGAGCTCTCGCCTGAATGGACGGGAACTCCATATCCTCGGCTATTTCGTCGATTGGCGGGACCCCGTCTTCCGGGACCGCCTGGCGCAACAGCGTCTTTCCCGGCACGTCCGAAATCCGCAGACCATCGCACGACTGAACGCCCTGGGGATTGAACTGTCCGAGGAGGACGTCAGGGCCAAGGCCGGCTCCGACTCCATCGGCCGCCCGCACATTGCGCAAGTTCTGATTGACAAGGGGTACGTGCGCGATACCCGGGAGGCCTTCGAGCGATTCCTGGGTGAGGGAGCCGCGGCCTACGTGCCCCGGGCCCTGTCCGACACTTGCGACGTCATCGCCTGGATTCGCGACGCGGGAGGAGTCCCGGTCCTGGCGCACCCGACGTGGACCCGGTGCGAGGGAGAGCCCCTGTACGACCTGTGCGCGTCCTTAAAGGACGCCGGGCTGTTGGGATTGGAAGTGTTTTACAGCACGCATGACCGGAGACACACGTCCCGGTATCTGGCCTTGGCCAAACGGTTGGACCTGCTGGTTACCGGCGGAAGCGATTTCCACGGGGCGGCGAACCCGGCCATCCGGGTGGGTCGGGGAAAAGGAAACCTGAAAGTCCCCGCCGCGTTATTGGAGCCCCTACGCCAAGCCGCTGGACTCTGACCCGTTGCGGATTCCGGCGCCTCACAGCGCAACGGTTCGTCTCCTTGAAAAATAAGTATCACTAGTGATACTGTTCGAAAACGATGGCGACCATCGAAGACACGCTCATGAGCAAAGAGTATGATCGTTACACCTACCGGGTCACGTGGTCTGAAGAAGATGGGGAGCACGTGGGCTTATGCGCCGAGTTTCCCGCGCTGAGTTGGCTTGACACGTCACCGGAAACATCGCTGGCGGGTATTCGCCGGCTGGTCAAGAACTGCCTCAGAGATATGCGAAGGAACAACGAGGATGTACCAGAACCTCTCGCCCTGAAAAACTATAGCGGAAAGTTCATGGTACGCGTTCCGCCGGAAACGCACCGGAGGCTCTCCATTCAGGCGGCTGAGTCCGGGGTCAGCTTGAACCGGCTGGTAGCCGGCAAATTACGCTGAGCAACAACATGGGACGTGAACCACGAACACCAAGCATGGATTGAAAATCAACCAGCTAATTTTCCGGCGCTTCGACGATGTGGTTCTCAAACCGGGTGCAGCCTTCAGCCAACAACCGGTTCGTCAGCATTTCCCCCGGCCATTCAATCGGCAGGTCGGCCGTGAAGACCCAGACGTCCGGCGAGGTCCAGATCGGGCCGTGGTCTTCCGGCAGATCGGGATCGAACAGATCCGTCCACACGGGCATATAGACCCCGTTCCCGCATTGCGTGTGCAAATGAACGATGGCCCGGCTCCTGACCGGATGATCGAGATCATGCCAGACCGCGGCTGTTTCATCGGCCAGTCGATGAAGTCGCACGGCGTTCTGCGCGTCAAACATGCCGTACGCGGCATACACCGGCATCTCCAACATATTCGGCGCCAGGGCAATTTCAGGGCATTGCGCCATCAGCCCCTGCAACAGGGTTTCCCGCTCCTTGTCGGGGATGGTTTCCGGAAGAGACGAATCTTTGGCCCCGATCAATTCAAACAACAAAAAGGCCGTTGACTCGACGGGCGGGTGCAGGCGAGCGGTAATGGGTTGCCGGCGCTGGGAGCCGGCCATGCACGACAAATGTTCGTGGAGATTCTGAAGGGTTAAAAAGTCGAGCGTCGTGTCGGTCAGCAATCGCGGTTCGACCGTCACCACGGTTCCCGGAGGAACGTGCAAACAGTCCCGCAACAATTCCGCGGTTTTTTCCGGATGAATCTTCAGGCCGAACGGGGCGGCCAAATTCGCCTGCAGCGGCAACTCGATCGCGCCCAAAATCGCATAGGCCGGGTCGTCGTCGTGATCGCTCTCGATCAGCACCGAACACGCGGCTTCCGCCAACAGGTCAAACAACCACTCGGCCATGTCTTCATCCAACGCCGCCAGAACGGTGAGCACGTCGTGCTCGCGGTCCTGTTCGAGCAACGCTTGCAGGACTTCAATGGCGAGTTCGGAATCACCGTGATCGTGCCGACGGGCATTGATCAGGTGAATCAGGTCTCGGATTAACGGGTCCGGTCGATACCAACTGGACATGTGCGAAAGTCAACGTCCGCTAAGGTTTCCCGTCCCTTCCGGTCACGGGACAACCACGTGAGGGGGCATCCTTGTGTTGCAACGCTTGACGACTGCATTCTGCATACGGTGCGTTCAAGATGCAACCCATTTTCTCGACCAGCGGGAGAGCCCGACGCGTCCGTCTTTCCCGCAACGGGACGGCGTTTCTCCCGCACGCCTGGCTGATCCACCTGACCGACCCGATTCATGACCGGCCGTCGCGGGCATCGGCGCGCGCATCCCGGCCTGCCTGACCCACGGTTTGACATGACCGGGAGCGAGTGGTATGAAAAGGGCAGTGACGATACATCGACGCCCGTCTGTTCCCCGAGCACTCTCCTCACGAGACGTTCATGACAGCCACCATGCCCTCTCACATCCGGCTTTCCTTCGCTCCCCTTTTCTTTGCCCGGGAGACTGACCTGGACTTTGAGTTCGACGACGAATTTGAAGATTTCGACGACCCCCGGCATCAGCCGCCTCGCCGCCGATGGATTCCCATCCTCCTGCTGATCCTGTTGGCCATAGGCGTCTGGTACATCGTGACGGACCCGGAGCGACGGTCTTCCGTGGTCCGAATGATGCCGGACACGATACGCGCCGTCTTTGATGTACGGACTGAAGCCCCCGCTCCCGAACGCGAGCGCATCGTCCCTCCCCCGTCGAATGACCCTCCCCTGCCGGCCTTTTACGAAGGACAACGCGTCGCCGTCGGGCTGAAGGAAGGTCGGTCGGCTCGCTTCCGGTTACGCAATGAGGCCCACAGCGAACCTTTGGGGCCCGTAGTGCAAACCGGCGACGTACTCACGGTCATCGACGGGACTCTCAGAGAGAAGGCGTGGCTCTATTTCGTCGAGACGGAAGCCGGAAAATCAGGATGGATTCAGGAATCGGATCTCCAACCAACGGATTCCCAACCAACAGATTCCCAACGAACGGATCTCCAACAAACGGACCGCCAACCCCAATCATAAGTTGCCGTCTCGCCCCCACGCCGATGCCTACCACCCCGGAAGCTGATTCCTATTGCAGCCAGAAGACCCAGGACAGCGGGAGCAATTTCTACTACTCCTTCCTTTTTTTGCCCCGCCCCCGCCGGGAGGCCATGTCTGCCGTGTACGCGTTGTGTCACGAATTGGATGCGACCGTGGATCATCCCCCTCACGGATCGGACCCGTTCGACCAGTTGGCGCAGTGGCGTCGGGAAATCGAGGCGGCCTATCAGGGCGTCCCGCGCGATCCCGTGACCATCAGCCTCGCGCGCCACGCCCGCACGCTGAACATCCCTCAGGACTATTTTCAGGAACTGATTGCCGGCATGGAAATGGATCTGACGATCAGGCGGTATGCCACCTTTGACGCGCTCTACCTCTATTGCTATCGCGTGGCCGCGATCGTCGGATTGATCTGTTTGAAAGTGTTCGGGACCACGTCCCCCCGCGCGCAGGACTACGCCGTCAACCTGGGCCTGGCGTTTCAACTGACCAACATCATTCGCGACGTGGGAGCCGATGCCGAACGCAACCGGATTTACGTGCCGCAGGAAGATCTGACCAGGTTCGGCTGTTCCGAAGAACAGATTTTGGCCAAGGCCTCTTCTCCCGCATTCGTTCGACTCATGGAATTCCAGGCCGGCCGGGCCCACGACTACTATCAAAAAGCCCAAGCCGTGTATGACGCCCTTTCATCAACCGATCGCCAATCCCTGCTCGTCGCGGAAATCATGCGGAACATCTACTTCAACCTGTTAACCCGTATCGAAAAAACACAGTTTGCCGTGTTTTCTTCCCGCATTTCCATCCCGTCGCTTCATCGGCTGACCCTGGCCCTGACGACGTGGACACACCGATCATTCCAAAACCGCGTGTCCCGCCGCACGTAACGTATGAGGGATACTCATGTCGCTCGCTGATCTCTGTGAATCCCTGCGCAACTGCCAGCAATGTCGCCTGGCTTCCGGACGGACCCAGGTCGTGTTCGGGAGCGGGAATCCGGAAGCCTCGATCATGTTCGTGGGAGAAGCCCCGGGATTTCACGAGGACAAGCAGGGAGTGCCGTTTGTCGGCGCGGCGGGAAAACTCCTGACGGAATTACTGGAGTCGGCCGGGCTGTCCCGGTCCCGGATTTACATTGCCAACGTCATCAAGTGCCGCCCACCTCAGAATCGAAACCCCCTACCCGATGAAGTGGAGACGTGCAAACCCTTCCTGCTCCAACAGATTCAATTCATCAAACCGCACCTGGTGTGTTCCCTGGGCAACTTTGCCACCCAAACGCTGCTGGAAAGAAAAGTGGGAATCACAAAGGTCCACGGGCAATCGTTTGAGTTACCGGAATTCCGGCTGTTTCCGCTGTTCCATCCCGCCGCGGCTCTTCATAACGACCATCTGCTCCCCCTGCTCCGGGAAGATTTCCAAAAACTGAAACGGCTCCTGGACACCATGGTGATTCCCTCGCAGGAGCCGGAACCAGAGCCGCCGGCGAGCGCCACCCCCGTCCAAATGGATTTGTTTTAAACAACCCCGGATGCCTGCGTGCGCAGGCATTGTCAATGTTCAGTTATTCGATCTGCTTTTGCCTTTCTCCGTCATCCTGTAGGGACAACCACACCAGAGCGGTGTCATTCCGAGCTTGTCCTGCTTGTCCTGAACGCCCTTCGACTCCAGGCGCGTGACGCCTGACGCTCAGGGTGACCGGAGAGGCACCCGTTCGTCCTGAGCGTAGCGAAGCGAAGTCGAAGGAAGCAACGCGAAGGATCTGGCGCCTGTCCTGAGCCTGTCGAAGGAAGGAATCTGCTTTTGCCTTTCTCCGTCATCCCTGACTTGATCAGGGATCCAGCGTCTTTGTCTTGGTCTTTGTAGCCGCGCCATCTCATTCACAACGGGTTCACTGCCGTTGTCTTCATCAAGGACAAACAGGTAGCATTGTGCCCTGACATCGAACAGAATATGTCATGTTTCAGGCCTGACAACGTACAGGAGGAATAATGATGGGATTGCGCCCTCAATTTGTCGTAGACGCCAACGGGAAACGGAAGAGTGTGCTTCTTACGATTAAAGACTATCAAGAATTACTTGAACGAGCGCAAGATCGAATTGACGCCGAACTCATCGATGAAGCCCAGACCTCAGATCCTATTCCCTGGTCGGTCGTGAAAAGCAAACGCCGGACACGTGCGCACAAGTGACCTATACCCTTGAGCTCTCACGGCGAGCCGAAAGAGAAGTGCTTGCGCTGCCCCATCCTCTGTTTCTCAAAATTCAGGGAGTGTTAGATCGGCTGGCTGACTCGCCTCGCCCGAGAGGGACGCGAAAACTTCGAGGCCGTATCAATGACTGGCGGATACGAGTCGGGCGGCATCGAATCCTCTATTCCATAGACGATATCCGCCGCATCATTCTCGTCCACCGGGTCACCGATCGAAAAGATGTGTACCGACTTTAATCTCTTGTCGAGGAAAAACTCACATCTCTGACCATCAATATCTGAACCTCAGCGAGAGGCAGTTGTAGCTGCGCCATCTCATGGCGCTTCTTCCTGGCGACCGCTCCAAGCGGCATGCGGCACATCCCGGGGCCTTGACCCGGCCTATGGCTCCCCGCCTTCTTTCTTGACACATTGATCCGGACGTCCATAGCTGAACTGCCCGTCCGTGTTCTGGTACGCCAGGGCCGCCGGGGCTTGGCCGCCTGGGATTCTGATGTGGTACAGCAGACACCCCTGCGAGCCGATGCTCACGGGGGTGTAAATAATGCCTTCCCGCTCGACTGAAGAACCCAAGCTGTCCGGCGCGTGTGCCATGTCCGGGTTCTGTTGACTCGTGCAAGCCACACTGAATACAGCCAAACATCCAAGCGTTACGGTACGCAGGCGATGCACTTCGTCACCAGATCAGCCGGTACGCAAACCCGAGACGCGAATCGTGACGGCCGGGAATATGGCCGGCGTTCATGGTCTGCCCGACCTCCACGGCAATCTTTCCCCCGATCGCGTCTTGTTCATGATGCACGGCCAACCGGATTTCTCTCGCCTCCGGGCTTAACCCGATCCGGTATCTGTCGTAGAGTTTCTGCCCGTTCTCCATCCTCCCATTCTCAATGCGGAACGTGCCGGTGCCCGTCTCCGCCCGTAATGGCTGCTCAATCATGAGGACGGTTTGCGGGGTGCCCACACGAATAGCCACGGCAGAAAGGAGTGAAGATGATGCCTGAAAGATCGCATCCTGTTCATAGTCCGGGAGACTCATCCCCACCGTGCCAGTGGCGTTGAGCGTCAACCCGTAGCCCAACTCCTGAACAATCGCATGCGAGGTCCAGACCATCCCGGACCGCAGATTCCGGCCAAAGGCTCCGGAGGTTTGTGCCCCCATGTAATTCCCGTCGTTGACACTGAATCCATAGCCGAACCCGCCCTGTTGGGGTTGACGGGCAAAGCTCATGGATGACGGCCCGAAGCCGATCACGTAGTCCTGGCCTTCCGGGAGACCCAGTTTCCCCGCATTCTGAATCGGGGTCCAGTTCATGCCCATGGATTCAAACCCCGGGGCCGGTGCAGCATTGCGTTGAAGGCTCTGGAACGCGGGAATCGTGGAGCGTATGGCCGTGCCGCTTCTCACCCTGGAGGACAGGGGCACCCAGAAGGGAAAATCCTGCTCGTCAAAGGCCGTCAGTTCCAGCCCCTCCACACGGTCCGTGATCGAGCCGAAGATGGCCGGCACTTGGAGCGAACTATCGTAGAGCCCACGTGACGCTTGGCCCACGCTCAACGTGCCGACGGGTGCAAGCGCAGCTTCAAGATCCAAGTGCCCGGCGCCATAGATCGCTGCGTTCGCGTACCGCCCACTTCGATCCGCGGTATCCAACATGCGCCGGACCACTTCGGTATTGCCGCGCGTACCCCGGAAATGCTCCATCAGCAGGGCGAGCGCGCCCGAAACAATCGGCGCGGCGACGCTCGTTCCTGGTACTCCATCTCTAACATTGCCCCTTCCGGGGCTACTGGGGTTGGGGCTGAGCCCTCGCACGGTACCTGGAGCGGTGAGACAGTAGTGCCGTCCATGTCTCGCGGCATTCCAGTTGGACGGAAGAGGACCACACCGGTTGGAGTAGGTAGCAATGGCTCCTGTTTCCGGATTCGTCGCGGCAACAGAAAGGGAGTGCCCGCGCAGTTCGGGGATGTAGTAGGGCAGGTCTGCTCCTATGCCGGACCAGCGTTCTCCGTCATTGCCCGCGGCATAGACGAGTATGGTTTTCTCAGCATCAGGTCTATCGGTTTGCAAGATGGCAGCCAGGGTCTTAGGCAAGTACCGTCTGTACCATTGCAACTCGGAACCAACCCCACTGGAGATTACATTGGGATCAAAAACAGCCGCGCCATAAGACCGGTTAATGATGTCGAATTTTGCGTAGTCGTTTCGCCGGGCGCTTGCGAGTCCATCATCGAAGGCATTGCGGGTTGTGGACGGGAGCAGTGCGATTGCCGTTCGCAAGGTTGCATCTGCAAGGGCGTTTGCTCTCTGGTCGTCCGAGAGATTCTGCGCAATCGGGATAATGGTTGCGCCAGGGGCAACCCCGAGATTCTGTCCGGCCGCGACTGAGGCAACGACGGTCCCGTGGGATCCTTGTTGACCATACGGCGTCGGGATTTCCGTCCATCGAAACAAACGCTCGATTGAGTTGTTCACATCGTAGTACTCGTCAACCACAAACACGGAGTCATCCCTTGTAGGCCAGCCATCCGTCCTTACGATCTGCTGCACCCAATTGTTGACCGCTTCCGGGTCTCCCGCGCTGTTGGCAGTCCAAGTGCTACAGGTTGGGTCGAATAATCTACACCGGGTGACATCTCCATAAGACTGTTCTCCATCCGGCCGGGCATAGGCGAGACTTGCCCCGTCCGCTGCTCTCAATCGCACCCGGCCCCCGAACTCGGCGCTTTGTGTGTAATCGACGATGCTGTCGTCGATGCCGACCCGCACGCCCCTGCCGGTGAGGCCCCTGGCATAGGCATGATGCGCCCCGATCTGTTCGAGCACCTTTGGCTGGTGCGTTGTAAAGCGTGCCGTGTTGAGATGATAGGCGGGGTTGGCGGTAGGATCAGCAGGAGGTGTGGGTTCAGGGGCCGGCGTGACAATGACAGGCCGGGAACCACCACTGCCCCCGCCGCCGCACGCGGCCAGAGAGAGAACACAGGTTGCCACGATAGCCATCGTCATATACCGGTTCTGTGTCATGGTCCTTCCTTTCATAGCAAGATTTGCAGAGATTGCCAAGCCGCATCTCTATGAAGCATCGAAAATAGCGCACTTGATTTCGCCATAAAAGCATTTTTTGACTTAAAAATCAAATATGACGATAAACATAGAGATACCAAAGACACTGGATCCCCGATCAAGTCGGGGATGACGGAGAGGGAGCCGGGATTGACGGCTTCGCTCAGGACGAACGGGGAGTGATAATCCGTTCACCCTGAGCGTAAGGCGCTACGCGCCTGGAGTCGAAGGGCGTTCAGGGCAAGCTCGGAATGACCGATGGAGGGTTGCGGTCGGCCATCAGGCAAGAGAAATACCTGAAGTGATCGGGCCTATGTGTGGGTTTGTAATGGATTGACCCACTGCAGTCCGGGGAACCGGGAAAAATCCTGGTCGGTCGTATGGAGCACGGCGCCATGTTCCAGGGCAATGGCTGCCAAGACGGCATCCATCACCAACGGACCGCTTGTTTGCCCTGCCTCCATACAGGTTTGCAGGATTGTCCAATGTTGCTCGCCCGGTTCAAGAATGTTCACCAGCGGATGCTCCATCCATGTCTCCACAATGGCTTTGGCCTCTTGGATGGAATAAGGAAATTCAAACACTCGGGGATTGGTGGAGATTCTCAGAAAGGCCCATATCGTTCCCCAAGTCAAGCGAATCAGTTGAGCGCCAGCCAGGCAACCTTCCAGCCAGGCTCGACTCGATTCATGTTGGGTCGCCCTTGGGTGATAGGCGTAGAGCAGTAAATTGGCGTCGATCAGAATCACCGATATTGAGGACTTTCTCCCTGTTCGAGGACTTCGGCGACGTTGTCCAGGTTGATACCCGGTTGGGTATTCCCCAGATCACGGGCGACCACCCGGAAAGTTGCGGCACGTTGTGTGGTTGGGATGACTGTCAAACCGCAACGGATCGCCTCGTTGACCGTTTCTTTGAACGATTTTCCGGTTCGTTTGGCCAGGCTCTTGAGTTTGGCCGATACATCATCATCGAGTGTGAGCGTCGTCCTCATGGATCTGATGCTAATAGAGAAACATCATGCTGTCAATAGAGTGGCATCAATTTCGCCGCTACCACTACAGAGAGGTCGCTGGCCCAGTACCACCCCTCACCCCAACCCTCTCCTTCAAGGGGCGAGGGAGTCGGATTGTCGGTCTGGATCGACGGCAGGGTCGGTGTTGGATTCTGCCTCGGAATCTGCCTCGGGCTCTTCGCCGGATTCTTCATCTGTTTCTTCGAGGTCGTCTTCCGGCGTCTCGAACCACTTCACCAGCATGTCTTCCCACCACGCTTCATCGACTTCCGCGCCCGGATCAACGCCCAGGAACGACACATCGGCCTCGGTCATGCCCGGATCAATGTCCGTGGGACGCAACCGGGCACGATCGACCACTTCCTTGGTCGCGTATCCGCCGACGATCCAGGACGGCGGGTCGGCGCGGCGGGATTTATAGGCCTGAAGTTTCAGCTTGAAATAGACGAAAATTTTCCGCTGCGTCTCGTCCTCAAACCCGCTGGGCGGGAGGCTCAGGATCTTTTCGATTTTCTTTCGCCATTCCCGTTGATCATAGCGCGCGGCGACCAACTGCAAGGCCTTTACTCCGTCTTCAACGTCAAGCGGCATATCGACTCCTTCGACTGATTCTCGCGTTCAGTGGCCCCCCACCATCATCTCGCGTATGCGTATGGTGGGGCTCGCCAGTTTTCCCCGAAAGACCAGATCATTCCCGATCGCTTCAATGTCCCGGAACATCTGTTTCAAATTCCCGGCGATCGTCACTTCTTCAACCGGATAGGCCAATTCGCCGTTTTCAATCCAAAAGCCAGAGGCCCCGCGGGAATAGTCTCCCGTCACCATGTTCACGCCGAACCCGATCAACTCGGTGACGTACAACCCTTGGGTGACGGATTGCATGATCTCGTCGGGCGACGCCTCGCCGGGATGGAGAAACAAATTCGTCGGAGACACGGTCGGATTGTCGCCGATACTGCGGGACGCGTTGCCGGTGGACGCCAGACCCAACTTTCGTCCGGAATAACTATCCAACAAATAGCTGGAGAGCACGCCCTGATCGAGGATCATCGTCTTGCGGGTGGGCAACCCCTCCCCGTCGAAGGGGCGGGACCCGATTTTGCCGGGCAGCAGACCGTTGTCCTCGACGCTCACGTGTGGCGGAGCCAGGGGCTTTCCCAACTGCCCCAGCAAAAACGAGGCGCCCTTGTACAGGGCATACCCGGAGACTGCGCTCGCAAGATGCCCCAACACGCTGCATGCCGTTTCCGGATCGAAAATCACGGGCACCCGTTGGGTCCCCACCTTTCGCGCACCCAGGCGCCGGAGCGTCCGCTCCGCCGCGATGCGTCCGATGGACTCCGGATCTTCCAATTCATGCCGTTTCCGCGAAACCGTATACCAGTAATCCCGTTGCATACCCTGGTCACCGGCGCCTTCGGCCACGGGCGCCACGGACAGGGAAAACCGGGAACTCCGGTGATACCCCAGAAACCCGTGCGTGTTGGCCAAGACCACCGCGCCGGAGGCCGAATCGCACTCGGCCCCCTCCGAATTGGTCACGCGGGGATCGCTTTCCATGGCGGCCCGCTCGGCTCGCTGGGCCACGTCGATGGCTTCTTCCACGGGCAGGGCGGTGGGGTCATACAGATCCAGATCCGGAACGTCGGTCGCCAACGCCGCCGGCTCGGGCAATCCCGACGTTTCATCTTCAGCGACCGCCTTTGCGAGGGCACAGGTATCGGCCACCAACTGCGTGAGCGACGCTTCGGAAAAATCCGCGGTGGACGCGCTGGCGGACCGTTTCCCGAAAAACACCCGTATCCCCAGACTCTTTTCCCGCGCTTTGCTCAACCGATCGACGGCTTCCAACCGGACCTGAACCGCCAGGGAATCCCCTTCCGCCACCAGCACGTCGGCTTCCGTGGCGCCATGGGCTTTGACCCGGTCGACCAGGTTCGCGGCAAGAGTTTTCAGAACTTCCGGAGATTCATGCATGATGACGGATACTGAAAATCGGATTGAAGGAACGGCGCGTTGAACGGGTGCCGCGCGACGGGCTAGGCAGACGTTCCCCCCACTGTAATTTCGTCGATTCGAATTGTGGGCAACCCGACGCCCACCGGCACGGATTGGCCTTCTTTCCCGCAGGTTCCGATCCCTGAATCCAATTGCAGATCGTGCCCCACCATGGAGACCTGCTTGAGCACCTCGGGCCCGCTCCCGATGAGGGTGGCCCCTTTCACCGGTTTCGTCACCTGTCCGTCCTCGATGAGATAGGCTTCGCTCGCCGAAAACACGAACTTGCCGTTCGTGATATCCACTTGTCCGCCGCCGAAAGACACGGCATACAGGCCTTTCCTGACGGACCGGAGAATATCCTTGGGGTCGGACGTGCCGGCCAGCATGAAGGTGTTGGTCATCCGCGGCAGCACCAGGCTTCGAAAATCTTCGCGCCTGCCGTTGCCGGTTAAGGGAATGCCCATGAGCCGGGCATTGAGACGGTCCGTGATGTACCCGCGCAGGATGCCCTCTTCGATCAGGACGGTCCTGGTCGTGGGCGTGCCTTCATCGTCGATGTTGAGCGACCCCCGCCTGAAGGGCAAGGTCCCGTCATCCACGATCGTACATACGTCGGACGCCACGCGTTGGCCGATCAGGTTACTGAACGCCGACGTTTTCCTGCGGTTGAAGTCCGCCTCCAGGCCATGCCCGATGGCCTCGTGCAACAGAATCCCCGGCCAGCCGCCCCCCAACACCACCGGCAGAACGCCCGCCGGCGCGTCCACGGCGTCAAGGTTCAGGATGGCCTGCCGGGCGGCTTCCCGGGCATACGACCGGGCCCGGTCCTGCTCATGGTAAAAGGAGAAGCTCACGCGCCCCCCTCCGCCAAAGGTGCCCACCTGCCGGTTGTTCCCCTCTTCGGCAATACACGTCACCTGGAGCCGCGACAGCGGCTGCACGTCCCCGGCGCGCAAGCCTTCAGTGGTCGCGACCAGCATCATTTTATGGTCGGTATTGAAGGACGCCATCACCTTCGTAATCCGGGGATCATAGCGACGCGCTTCCTGATCGATCAGGTTCAGCAGGGCCACGCGCTCCTGTGTGGCGACGTCGGTCAGCGGCTGTTCAAGGGGATAGAGATTGTGCGACTCGGCCGGACGATGCGTGACGGGGACCGGAGCCTCGCCTTTTGGCGAGTCGGCGATGTACCGCGCGGTATCCGCGGCGATTTCCAGATCCCGCTTCGACAATTCGTCGGAATAGGCAAACCCGGTTTTTTCCCCGGACGTTGCCCGCACGCCGGCCCCCTGGGAAATGCTCTTGACGGCTCGCTTGACGATGCCTTCCTCCATGGACACGGATTCGGAAATCGTCGATTCGAAATAAATATCCGCGTAATCCACGGCACGGACGCGCACCCGGGCCAGGGCCTGCTCGACCTCACGCTCCTCAAGGGCAAACTGTTCGAATTGAACAACCTGTTGAGCCATGGTGTCCATACTTAACACGACCGCTGAAAATCGCGCAAGACACGGACGTTTGACAAGGCCGGGGCTCACGATTAGACTGCTTTTCTGAGTCCGGTGCCCCATTGCGCGACGACTTCCTTCACAAAAACCGATGCCTCGCCGTTTGACACATTCCTTCGCGGAACTCACGGAAGACGATCTCCTTTCCCAACTCGACCCGGACGCGTTGCCCCGTCACGTGGCCATGATTATGGATGGGAACGGTCGTTGGGCGTCCCAACGCGGGTTGCCCCGTATTGCCGGACACCGGGAAGGGCTGATTGCCGTCCGGGACGTGCTCAACACCTGTTCCCTGCTGGGCATTCCCATTGTCACCGTGTATGCCTTTTCGCAGGAAAACTGGAACCGGCCCCAGGCCGAGATCGCCCTGCTCATGACGCTCCTTGAAGAATTCCTTCTTCAGGAACGGCAGACGTTTCATGAACGAAAAACCCGGTTTTTCCCTATCGGCCTGCTTCATGAACTCCCGGCTTCCACTCGGGATCTGGTGCAGGCCCTCGCCCAAGAAACCGGCCATTACCACGACCAAACCGTGGTGGTCGCCCTGAGTTATGGAGGACGCGCCGAAATTCTCGACGCCGTCAATCGCCTGATCGACGACGCGCAAGTCGGGAAAACCCCGGAACGCGTGCATGAAGCCCGATTCGAGCAATACCTGTCCACGGCCGGTCTTCCGGACCCGGACCTCCTCATTCGAACGAGCGGGGAAGCGAGAATCAGCAATTTCCTGCTCTGGCAAGTCGCCTATACGGAGCTGTACTTTACGAAAACCCTGTGGCCCGACTTCCGGCGACGCGACGTGCTGCTGGCGTTGCTCGATTACCAGAAACGGGACCGGCGCTTCGGTCGCCTTCCGCATGCCGTCTCTCCTCAAAACAGGCTGTGAGCGCGAATAATGTGGATGAGCCCGCGTCCGAACGCCCATCGAATCCTCAGGACCCGCTCATAGCCCGCTCGTCCGCGTCAGGGTTTGATCTGAGGCGCGTCTATTCCGCGCTGCTTCTGCTGCCCCTTCTGTATATGGCTATCCGGTATCTTCCGCCGGCGGCGTTCTTTGTTTTCCTGACCGCGGTCGTCCTTCTTGCCCAATGGGAATTCCTGGCTCTCTTTTTTGAAAAAAGCCGCCTGCCTCAACACGCCCTCGTTGGGTTTCCCGCAACGACGCTTCTCCTGATTGCCATGCAATGGCCGGCCGGCGTCGATGTTTCTTTGGCGCTCTCGATAACCATCGCCTGGCTCCTGTGTTATCAGGTCTGCCTGGCTCCTTCGGACTCCCGTCACCTGTCGATGTTTGTGCTCCTGTTCGGGATTCTCTACGTCGGATATACCCTCGGACATGTTCTCCGGCTGCGAACCCTGGACGACGGGGCGTTGCTGATCTTCTTTGTGCTGTTGGTGACGTGGGCGGGTGACGCCGCCGCGTACTACGTGGGGAAAACGTGCGGCTCCCGGCCCCTGGCTCCCCGATTAAGCCCGAAAAAAACCGTCGAAGGGTTTTGCGGGGGGCTGGTTGCGGCTCCGCTTATCGCGTGGCTCGGACACGTCTGGTTTCTCCCGGTCGTGACCCCGGTCGATTGTCTGATCCTGGGTATCCTGTTCACCGTGCTGGGCCTGGTGGGAGATCTCTCCGAGTCGGCCCTGAAACGATACGCCGGCGTCAAGGATTCCGGCTCCTTGATTCCCGGACACGGCGGCATGTTGGACCGCGTGGACAGCCTGCTTCTCAACGCGCCGGTTTTTTATTATTATATGACGTTTGCGCAGTAGGTCGGATTAGCGTCGCGTAATCCGACATGGTGTTGTCGGGTTACGCCCTTCGACAAGCCTGTCCTGAGCTTGTCGAAGGGCTCAGGGCTAACCCGACCTACAAATGCGGTGGCCCGGCGGCCTCTCTGCAGTTGTAGCGGCGGCATCTTGTATGTTGCTTTCACCTTACAAATGGGCCAATTTGTAAGGTGGGCGTGAGGGGCGCGTCGCGCGGCATCGGGTGAATCCTGGGGCCTCCTGGGGTGGCACCGGGCATGAGTAGGACACCCCTCACGTCAGTTTGTCGCTCCGAACAGATACAGGGGGCTCACCGCCCCGCATTCGCAAGTGGGGAGAACAAACAGACCGTCCACGACAGCCAGAGGAGGAGGAAGCTATGACGAAACGAGTGGCTGGGATTGATGTCGGGAAACACGACGTGGCCGTTTCCGTGGCACGGGGGCCGGTCCGCCGGTTTCCCAATACGGCGGCGGGGCTGACGGCGGGGCTGGCCTGGGTGCGGGCGCAAGCCGTCACGCAGGTCGTCTGTGAAGCGACGGGCGGGTACGAGCGCCTGGTGGTGCGCCGGCTCCGGGAGACCGAGATCCCGGTGGCCGTGGCTCATCCAACGAAGGTCCGGGCCTTTGCCCGGGCTGTGGGCCAAGGGGCCAAGACCGATCCGTTGGATGCGCAGCTCCTGGCGCACTATGGCGACGTCTTTGCCCTCCCCGTGGAGGCGGCCCAAGAGGCGGCGAGTGCGGAGGTGCGGGCGCTGTTGGGGCGGCGGCAACAACTGCTGGACCAACGCATCCAGGAACAGAATCGCCTGGAGAAAGGGTTGCAGGGCCGGGTCAAGCGCTCCTGTCAGCGGCATCTGGCGTGGTTGGACAAAGAGATTGAGCGCTTGGAGGAGGACTATCAGGCCGCCCTCCAAGCCAAGCCCGAGCTGGCCGAACGCGCGGCCTTGTATCAGAGTGTGCACGGGGTCGGGGTGCTCACCGCGGCGACCCTCCTCGCGTATCTGCCGGAATTGGGCCAGGGCTCGGGGAAGGCGCTGACGGCCTTGGTCGGGGTGGTGCCGTGGGCCGCGGACAGTGGGGCACAGCGGGGGTATCGGGCGATTCGCGGGGGCCGGGGGCTCGTGCGGCGCGCCCTCTATATGGCGGCCTTATCCACGGTCCGCACGAACACGGATCTGGGCCGGTTTTATCAGCGGCTACGGCGGCGGGGCAAGCCGGGCAAAGTCGCGTTGGTGGCGGTCATGCGGAAGCTGGTGTTGCAGTTGCATGCGATTGCACGCCGGGGGACGCCCTGGGTCGCCGAGGGCGCGTCGGCCCTCTAAAAAGGGCTTGACTGGAAACACAGATACTCATGCCGCCCCGAGAGTACGCCGGGAAGAAGCGCCATAAGGCATGTCCCGGGCCTTGACCCGGGATGGCGCGGCTACAAAGGCAAATCACATACGATGAAACAGATCGTTCTACTGGGCTCCACGGGTTCCATCGGAGACAGCACCCTCGACATCGTCGCCAAATTTCCCGATCAGTTTTCGATCCTGGGGTTGGCGGCCCGGCACAGCGACGACAAGCTGGAACAACAGATCCGGGCCTTTCGTCCGAAATTCGTGGCCCTGGCCGATGCCGCCGCGGCCCAACGACTCCGTTCCCGCGTCAATGATGCGGCCGTTCACGTCCTCGACGGCCCGGACGGCGTGACGGAGGTGGCTTCCCTCCCGGAGAGCGATCTGGTCATCTCGGCCATCGTGGGAGGCGCCGGCCTGGTCCCGACCATGGCCGCCATTCGCGCGGGTCGCCGGGTGGCCCTGGCCAACAAAGAGCCCATGGTCATGGCCGGGCAACTGATGCAGGAGGAAGCCCGCCGCCGGGGCATTCCCATTTTCCCCGTTGACAGTGAACACAGCGCGATTTTTCAGTCGCTCGTCGGCCATCGGCGCGAAGACGTCCGTCGCATTATCCTGACGGCTTCCGGCGGCCCGTTCTGGGACCGCACCAAGGACGACATGGAAACCGCGACTCCCGAGCAGGCGCTCCAACACCCGAATTGGGACATGGGCGCGAAAATCACCGTGGATTCGGCCACGCTGATGAATAAAGGGCTGGAGGTCATCGAAGCCCGGTGGCTGTTCGATTGCCCGCCCGCTCAACTCGACGTGGTGATTCACCGGGAAAGCATCATCCATTCCCTGGTAGAATATCGTGATGGGTCGGTGATCGCCCAATTGGGCCTGCCTGACATGCGAACCCCGATCAGTTACGCCATGGATTACCCCAAACGCGTGCCCCTGGACCCGCCGTCGCTGGATTTGTGGAAATTCGGCAAACTGACCTTTGCGCAACCGGACCCCGTCCGGTTTCCCTGTCTGCGGTTGGCCTATGAGGCCCTGGCCCGCGGCGGAACCTGTCCGGCCATTCTCAATGCCGCGAACGAGGTCGCCGTCGAGGCGTTTCTGCGTCGCGGGCTCCCCTTCGGACGTATTGCCAACGTCATCGAGCGAACCGTACAATGTGCCGATGTTCAACCGCTCACGTCGTTGGCGGACGCCCTGGAGGCCGATCGGTGGGCCCGGGAAACAGCCTCGACGTTCATCCGCAATGGTTCCTGACGTCAAGACCCATGCCCCGTTACGAGTAACCTGATGTCTCCCGATATTATCTACGTGGTCATTCAAAAGCTCTGGTGGTTTTTGGTGGTCCTGGGCGTCCTCGTGACCTTTCACGAGTTCGGGCACTTTATCGTGGCGCGTTGGGCGGGGGTCAGGGTCCTGAAATTTTCTTTGGGCTTCGGGCCGAAAGTGCTGAGTCGTCAAATCGGGGACACCGAATATCTCCTCTCAGCCATTCCCCTTGGCGGATACGTCAAAATGTTCGGAGAAGACATTGGCGAAACCGTCCCGCCGGAGGAGCGGCAACACTCGTTTTCCCACAAATCCTTATGGAAACGAACCCTCATCGTGGCCGCCGGGCCGGGGTTCAATTTTTTTCTGAGTTACCTGATTTTTTCAGCCTGGCTGGCCGTGGGCGCTCCCCTGCCCATCCCGACGTTTGCCGAACTGTCACCCACCATCGACGCCCTCAGGCCGGATTCGCCGGCCGGCCGGGCCGGTCTTCACGTCGGCGACCGGATCACGCGAATCGATGAACAGGAGATCACCACGAAAAACGAGATCTACGTCACGGTTGCCGAAAGCCACGGACGGTCGCTGGCCGTGGAAGTGCGCCGGGACCACACCCTGAAAACCTACGTCGTCACACCCGAACTCTACGATCCGGAAGACGTCGAGCACCCGTTGTACGTCATCGGCATTGAGGAGGCGGCGCCCATCGTGACCGCCGTTATGCCGGATATGCCGGCCGCCCTGGCAGGGGTGCGGGAAGGGGACCGCATCCTTGAGATTCAGGGAGAGGCGATTCACACCTGGGCACAGATGACCCGCATCATCAAGTCTCATCCCAACGATCCTCTCGCCACGCAGGTGGATCGTGAAGGCGCGGTCGTCACGATGACCATCATTCCCGAGCCCCATGAAGTCACGGACAACGGCATACAAACCACGATCGGAAAAATCGGCATCATGGGATCGGGACGTTCGGTGATCCGGGCGTCCTCCCCCCTGACGGCCGTAGTCCAGGGCGTGAAAGCCACGTGGGGATGGTCCGAACTCACCGTCGTCGGCATCTACAAAATGCTGACCGGAGAAATCTCCTCGAAGAATATCGGCGGGCCGATCATGATTGCCAGCGCCTCCGGCACGGCCGCCGAACGGGGCCTGCCCGACGTCATGTTCTTCGTGGCCATCCTGAGCATCAACCTGGGCATCCTGAATTTATTGCCCATTCCCGTGCTGGACGGCGGGCATCTGTTCTTCTTTGCCTGCGAAGCGATCATGGGGCGCCCGCTGGCCGAACGACAGCGGGAATTCACCCAACAGGTGGGCCTCGTGCTGTTGTTCGGGATTATGATTTTTGCGTTTTTCAACGACATCCAACGCCTGCTTCAATAATCCCGAAGTTTTTTCTCAACGTAGTCTCGTCGTCGTGCCAACCGAGCACGCATTCCCCTCCAATCCATGAAACCGACCTGGAGCATCGAAGAGCGTTTCATCGACCGCCTTGCCCGGCCCTTCCAGATTTTTGCCGCTCATAAGCTGTCAGGCGCTGTCCTGTTACTGGCAGCCACGGTGGTAGCCGTGGCCTGGGCCAATTCGCCCTGGGCCGGATTCTACCATCACTGGTTGCACACGAAACTCGCCCTCTCCATCGGACCATTCGGCCTGAACAAAACCGTCAGCCACTGGATCAACGATGGCCTGATGGGCATTTTCTTTTTCGTGGTCGGTCTGGAGATCAAACGTGAACTGCTGGCCGGCGAATTGGCCACTCCGCGGAAGGCGGCCCTGCCCGTCCTGGCCGCGGTCGGGGGCATGGTCGTACCGGCTCTCGTGTACTTCGCCTTCAACGGCGATGGAGAGCTTGCCCGTGGCTGGGGTATCCCGATGGCCACGGACATCGCGTTTGCCCTGGGCATTCTCGCGGTCCTCCCGGTACCGCTCTCCCTGAAAATCTTCCTGACCGCGCTGGCCATCGTGGATGACATCGGGGCCATCGTCGTGGTCGCGATTTTCTACACGGATTCCATCGCGCCGGGAAGCCTGCTCATCGGCGCCCTGCTGCTGGGTGTGTCCCTCAGCGCCAACGTCATCGGCGTGCGCAACCCGATCATCTACTTTCTCATCGGATGCGCCATCTGGGTGGCCTTCTACAAGTCCGGCGTACATGCGACCCTCGCCGGGGTCCTGATGGCGTTCACGATTCCCGCGCGCACCGTCATCAACGCCCAACAACTGCATGACAGGACCCGTGCCCTGCTGAAACAACTGCGGGACACCGGCCTGCCTGCGGAGAGGCGCCTGCTGACCAACCGGCAGCACCATATCGTGCTTTCGATGGAACAATTGACCGAACACGCCACTGCCCCCTTGCAGGAACTGGAACACGCGCTCATGCCGTTCGTGACGTTCGCCATCCTCCCCCTCTTCGCCTTGACAAACGCAGGCGTGAGGTTGGAAAGCGAGGCGCTCTACCTGTTGGCCGAGCCGATGAGCCTGGGGATTATCCTGGGTCTCGTCGTTGGCAAGCCGCTGGGCGTCTGGCTATTCGCCTGGGCGGGCGTAAAGCTTCGCATCGCGGAACTCCCCAAGGGCATCAATTTCTTCCAGGTGGCCTCGGTGGGCTGCCTGGCCGGGATCGGGTTCACCATGTCCCTGTTCATCGCCACCCTTGCCTTCGACGAGGTGGCGCTGGTCGAAACCGCTAAAACCGCAGTCCTCGCCGGTTCCCTGCTGGCAACCCTGATAGGATCGGGCATCCTGTTACTGGTCGCAAACCCCGGACCGGAAGACGCTTGAATCCTCGCGCCATAGCATTTATATATAGCCACCTGAAAAATTTCCGGACGTGCCCTTCCCGACGGCAGGACTCACCGGATGACAAAAGGAGCACGTCTGGTATGCGGACAAGCCAACTGTTCATTCCAACCCTCCGGCAAACCCCGGGGGAGGCCGAAGTGGTCAGCCACCGGCTCATGCTGCGCGCCGGCATGATCCGAAAGGTGGCGGCCGGGATCTATACGTATCTCCCGCTGGGCCTGCGCGTCCTCAAGAAAATCGAATGCATCATTCGCCAGGAAATGAACCGCGCCGGGGCGCAGGAACTGTTGATGCCGATCCTGTCTCCGGCCGAATTATGGCGCGAAACCGGACGGTGGGACTTTTACGGAAAAGAACTGCTTCGATGCCAGGACCGGCATGACCGCGATTTTTGCTTCGGCCCCACGCATGAAGAAGTCATCACCGACCTCTTTCGCCGCGAGGTCCGCTCCTATCGTCAACTCCCCCTGAACTGGTATCAGATCCAAACCAAATTCCGCGATGAAATCCGTCCCCGTTTCGGCCTGATGCGCGGGCGTGAATTCATCATGAAGGACGCCTACAGTTTCGACGCCGATGACGCAAGCGCCCGCCTCAGCTATCAGAAGATGTACGACGCGTACGAGCGGATTTTTACGCGGTGCGGACTCAAATTCCGCGCGGTCGAGGCGGACACCGGCCTGATCGGGGGCAGCATGTCGCATGAATTCATGGTCCTGGCCGATACCGGAGAAGAAACGATCGTCTACGACGAACGCGGGTCCTATGCCGCCAACGTCGAACTGGCGGAAGCGCCTCCGCCGCCGGACGAGGACCCGGCGACGCCGCTCCCCCTCGAATCCGTGCATACCCCCGGGGCCAAAACCGTCGGGGACGTCTGCGCCTTTTTACAGGTTTCGCCCGACCGGCTGGTCAAAACCCTCCTCTACCAAACACCGGCCGGCGACGTCGTGGCGGTCCTGATTCGCGGAGATCACGAGGCGAATGAAATCAAAATCAATCGCTTCCTGGACACGCCGGGCGTCACGCTGGCAAACGCGGAAACCGTGAGCGCCGTGTCCTCCGCGCCGGTGGGTTTTGCCGGTCCGGTCGGGCTCAAGGGTATCCGGATCATCGCGGACCGCGCGGTCAGGGCCATGCGGAACTTCATCGTGGGCGGAAACCGGAATGACACCCACCTGATCAACGTCAACTGGGATCGTGATTTTTCCGTCGAGGCGTTTCTCGATCTGCGCCAGGCCCGGGCCGGAGACCGGTCGCCCCGCGGGGATGACCGCTTACTGGAAGCCAAGGGCATCGAAGTCGGCCACGTGTTCCTGTTGGGAACCAAGTACAGCCAGGCCATGAACGCGACGTTTCTGGATGCGGACGGACGGGAAACGCCGGCCATCATGGGGTGTTACGGCATTGGCGTCAGCCGGACCGCGGCTGCGGCCATTGAACAGAACCATGATGACAAAGGCATGGCATGGCCCGTACCCATTGCGCCCTTTCACGTCCATTTGCTGCCGGTCACGGCGTCGGAACAGGTCGTCCAAACCGCCGGGACGTTGTACGATTCGTGTACCGAGGCAGGCGTGGAAGTCCTGTGGGATGATCGCGATGAACGGGCCGGAGTCAAATTCAACGACGCCGATCTGATCGGGGCCCCGTTTCATCTCACCATCGGCGACCGTGGGCTGGCTCAAGGCGTGGTTGAACTCAAACGGCGCGATACCGGAGAAGTCGTACAACTCCCACCGGCCGACGTCATTCCCCACGTCCAGGCCTTGCTTTCCGCCTACGATCTACCGGTCGGGTAACCGCCCCCCGGAGCGCATGTAGAGCATTGTCGGGTTACGCCCTTCGACCCTTCGACAGGGACAGACCAAGGTGCCAGAACCATTGAAATCACAGACGACCATTAAGGAGACGGATTGATGACGAACCTGCAGCCCATCCATCCCGGAGAACACTTGGCTGAGATACTCAAGGAACTGGAAATCAGTCAGTACCGGCTGGCCAAAACGATGGGGACGCCTGCGAGACGGATTAACGAAATTATCCACGGTAACCGATCCATCACGGCCGACACGGCGCTGCGACTCGGGCAGGCCTTGGGAATGACGCCTGAATTCTGGTTGAATCTTCAGCGCATGTATGATCTTGATGTGGCCCGTTCTTCCACTGATGTCCGGGCCATCCTCTCCCTTGTCGCTCCATAGCGCCACCGGATAGCAGAGACGCCGTCCATTCGATTGACAGGAGAAAGAACTGAATGATAGGGTTAGTCGGATTGCGCCCGGCATTGCCGCAAGCACCGAATGGCAGGTATGATTACGCAGATGAACGTGCGGGGGCTGTTGTTTGACCCCTATAATAACGCCTATATCGTCATCCTTCGGGACGAGCAGAACTCCGATATGCTTCCGATTTGGGTTGGGAAATCCGAAGCGAGCGCCATCAGTTTTGCGTTGGAGAACGTTGCCCCTCCCCGTCCCCTGACACATGATTTCATGAAGTCGATTTTGGACAACGTTGACGCCAAGGTCTTGAGCGCCGTGGTCACCGAATTAAAAGATAATACATATTATGCCAAAATCCATCTCTGGCACGGCGACTCGGAATACTCCATTGACTCGCGGCCCAGCGACGCGATCGCATTGGCTTTGCGCGCCGAGGCGCCGATTTTTACCAGAGAGGAAGTGCTTCAAAAACAGAACTCCGAGGAATTGGAGCGTTGGCTCGAAAACTTAAAGCCTGAAGATTTCGGCAAATCCGAAAGCTGACGTTCGATCCTGTTTTCCCGTTGCATCGAATCCGTTTGTCCCGACGTCCATGAGCGTAGAACAGAATACCGACCTCATCCCGTTAAAGGTTCACGGCGTGCTGGTTGACTCCAATACGGATACCCAGATCGTGATCCTTCGGGACGAACACGACACCGACGTCCTGCCCATTTGGGTGGGCACGGCTGAAGGCACCTCCATCCGCCTGGCCCTGGAGGACGTCGTGCCCCCCAGGCCGATGAGTCACGATCTGATTGCAAGTCTCTCGACCCATTTGGGCATGAAAATCTCGCACGTCGTGGTGACGGACGTCCAAAACAACACGTACTATGCGACGGTGCACGTCTCGTTGAACGGACTTGACCGGACGGTGGATGCCCGGCCAAGCGATGCCATCGCCGTGGCCCTGAGGGCCAAGTGTCCGATTTACGTGACCCAGGACGTGCTCAAAAGAAGGGCCGGCGACAACCTGGATGCGTGGCTGGCGAAACTCGACCCCAAGGAATCGGGGTCCGCTGAAACATAATTGAACCATGATTGCGGACTGGAGAATTTCTGATGCGTACTTTTCAAGCCAAACCCCTTGAGATCGACAGAAAATGGTATATTCTCGACGCCAAGGGAATCCCGCTCGGTCGATTGGCGACACAGGCCGCCACGCTTCTCCGGGGCAAGCACAAACCGACGTTCACGCCCAACGTGGATACGGGCGACCACGTGATCGTCATCAATGCGGAAGCCATCCGGTTGACCGGGAAAAAACTGAAGGAGAAAACGTATTATCACCATACCGGCTACCCGGGAGGCATCAAATCCATTACCGCCGAACAGCTCTTGAAAAAGGCCCCCACGGAAATCGTCTCCAAAGCGGTTCGGGGCATGCTGCCCCATAATCCATTGGGGAAGAAAATGGCCAAAAAGTTGCGCGTCTACGTTGGGGCGGATCACCCCCATGTCGCGCAACGTCCGGAGCCCTGGTCATAACAACTTGCTAAAGGAATCTCTGATTTATTGTGATAGCGTGGTGCAGGGCAAGGCGTCCCGGAGCGAAACCCGAGGCTTATCAGAGAGATAGGTGAGGGTTGAGCGAGGATACAACGCAGCCATGCGCCTGATAGTGCAATAAAGCAGAGGTTCTTGGAGGAAAGGCCTTTACCGATGGTCAGTCAACGTCATTATGCTACGGGAAAACGGAAACATGCGATCGCGCGCGCCTGGATCGAACCGGGTCCTCCGGAAATTACGGTCAATGGCCGAGCGCTCGACCATTATTTCACCCTGCATGCACAGCGCATGCAGGTGGAAGCGCCGCTTGAAGCGACAAATACCCGGGGACAATTTCGCATCAAAGCCTCGGTCTGCGGCGGCGGCGGAGTCGGGCAGGCCGGAGCCCTCCGCCACGCGATTGCCAAAGCCCTGGTGCGAGCGAATCCGGAGTTTCGCGGAGTCCTCAAAAAAGACGGGTTGCTGACGCGCGATCCGCGCGTGAAAGAACGGAAAAAATACGGGCAAAAAGGCGCTCGAAGCCGCTTCCAGTATTCCAAACGTTAAGCCCACAAACTCGATGGGTGTGAAAAAAAGGGAAGGCTTCGAGGCCTTCCCTTTTTTCGTCTGATCTCAGGCATGAACGAGTCAACGCCATGCGTCGAACGCGATTAAAAGTGGCCGTCCTGGGCGCCAGCGGGTATACGGGCGGGGAACTCCTGCGTTTATTGGGCGGGCACCCCTACGCCACGGTCGCCGCGGTGACTGCGGACAAATCCGTCGGGCGTCCGGTCACGTCCCTGTTTCCGCACCTGGCAACGTTTCATGGATTTCGTTTTGCGCCGCTGGACGTCGCTCCCCTCCTGAACAAGGTCGATCTGGTGTTTTCAGCCCTTCCGCATACGAAAGCCATGGAGCCGGTGACCGCGTGCGTCCGGGCCGGGAAACCCGTGATCGACCTGAGCGCGGATTTCCGGTTGAAAGAAACGGAAACGTATGAACGATGGTACGGCACGCGACACGCGTCGCCTGCGCTGCTGAAAAAGGCGGTGTACGGACTTCCGGAACTTCACCGGACGCGAATCCGGCGGGCTCGCCTGGTTGCCGTACCCGGCTGCTACCCCACCGCGGCTATTCTGCAGTTGGCGCCCTTGCTGGCCCGTGGGCTGATCCTGACGGATACCATTGTCGTTGACGCGAAATCCGGCATTTCAGGGGCGGGACGAAGCCCGGCCCTTCCCTACCATTTTCCGGAAGCCCATGACTCCCTGACCGCCTACAACGTGACCCGGCACCGTCACACCCCTGAAATCGAACAGGAACTGAACCGCATCGTTCGCAGCCGGAAAGGATCGAGCGTGACCGTCGTGTTCACTCCGCATCTGATTCCGATGAATCGCGGGCTCCTCAGCACGGCCTATGCCAAACTCCGGAAACCGCTCACGAACGATGCGGCCACGGCGTTGTATGCGGATTTTTATGCGAACGAACGATTCATCAGAATTCGGGAAGAATCCACGTCCGTCAGTCCCGCCTACGTTCGAGGATCGAATTGTTGCGACATCGGCGTGTTTGTGGATCAACGCACCAACCACGTCGTCGCCGTGTCGGCCCTGGACAACCTGGTCAAAGGCGCGGCCGGACAAGCCATTCAATCCATGAACCTGATGATGGGCTTTCCCGAGGAGACGGGACTGACGGCGCCGGGAATGTTTCCATAAGGATGTTGTCGGCAAGGCCGCCCTCTGTTCCCTTTTCATGGCTTGGGACGCGGGCGGCGCGTCTGCATGAAGGATTCCCATGGACGTGAAAAAGATCAAAGGCGGCGTCACCGCCCCGACCGGCTTTCTCGCCGCCGGGATTCACGCCGGCATCAAACCGAAGCCCCTGTTGGATCTGGCCCTTCTGGTTTCCACCCATCCCGGAGTCATGGCGGGCGTCTTCTCGAAAAATCGAATCGTGGCTCCTTCCGTCCTGTTGGGACAGCGTCAACTCAACAAACACGCCGGACAGGCCATTCTCGTCAACAGTGGCAACGCCAATTCATTGACCGGTCCGCAAGGGATGTCGGACGCCGTGGAAATACGCCGGCTCGCGGCCACGGCCTTACGCCTTCCCGTCGCGTCGGTGTTTGTGGGATC
The DNA here is from genome assembly GCA_965232175.1 of Nitrospirales bacterium. Taxonomy (GTDB): domain Bacteria; phylum Nitrospirota; class Nitrospiria; order Nitrospirales; family UBA8639; genus Bin75. Next base: position 2,041,208 of record CBDDOW010000006.1, on the reverse strand, counting down.
GACGGGAGTCATAGGGCGCCCTTTGCCGATGCCCGCCATCCGTAAAGCCGTCCCGCCGCTCACCCGGCTCCTCAGCCGGTCCGGTCATACGACGGCGGCGCAAGCCATCATGACGACGGACACCCGGCGGAAAGAAGTCGCCGTGCGGGCAAAGATCGGACGGCGGATGATCACGATCGGAGGGATGGCCAAAGGCTCCGGCATGATTCATCCCGACATGGCGACCATGCTGGCCTATCTCACCACCGACGCAGCGATTGCCCCGCGGGCCCTGCAAGCCGCATTGACGCGAACCGTCGCCGAAACCTTCAATTGCATTTCCGTCGATGGGGACTCGAGCACGAACGATACGGTGTTGTGCCTCGCCAATGGACGCGCCGGCAATCCGGCCATTCAAACGGGAACGCCCCACTGGAACACCTTTTCCGGTCTTCTCTACGAAGCCTGCCTGTCGCTTGCGCTTCAAATCTGCCGTGACGGAGAGGGCTGCACCAAAATCGTCGAGATCCTCGTACGCGGAACCAGGACCAACCGGGAAGCGAAGCAAATCGCACAAACCATTGCCACGTCGTTGCTGGTGAAAACCGCGATCTTTGGAGAAGACCCCAATTGGGGACGCATCGTGGCGGCCGCCGGCCGGGCCGGAGTGAAATTCAATCCCGCCGGGATTGGCCTGACGTTCAACGAGGTCCGGGTGGTGGACAACGGTCAACCGGTCGGAGGCCGGGCTCTGGACCGGGCGCAACGGGTCATGCGAAAAAAAGAATACGTCCTGGCGCTCTCACTGGGGAAGCAACCGGGGTGCGCCAGGCTCTGGACCACGGACCTTTCCTACGAGTACGTGAAAATCAACGCCTCCTATACCACGTAGCCCACCGTTTGCCGGCAACCCCGCCCGGACAGTCCGAAGCGGCACATGGGGGTTGAAACCGCTGCAAAAAAATGTACAATTGTGCCTCTACATCTTGTAGACTGGCTGCATGTCTCACTTGAGGCACGACTACAGGTTGTGGGGGTGACCGGAGAGACACCGTTCGTCCTGAGCCCTTCGACAAGCTCAGGACAGGCGTAGCGAAGCGAAGTCGAAGGAAGAGAAGTCGAAGGGCTCATCCACCGCCCACTCATCATCATGCCCAACACGTTGATTCCATCGCGGACGCGACTGATCCCCCTGAGCGTTGTTCTCGTCTCCGCTCTGTTGCTTCCCGGCTGCGCGGTCGTGAAAACAACCTACGACATCGTGGCCGGCACGATTAAAGGGACATATTACCTGACGTCCGGAACCGTCAAGACCGTCTACCACATCGGCAAGTTTACATTCGAAGTCGTGAAGGCTCCGCTCGACTGGCCCCTGACGCACGACGAGATCGAAACGATCGACGGGTTGCCGGTCAAGGAAGCCATTCGCCAAGGCCGGGTCAAATGGGCTCCCTACACGGTGCACGGCAGGCGCTACGTGCCCATGAGCGTCAAGCAGGCCCAACGTTATGAAGCAACGGGGATCGCGTCATGGTATGGAGAAGAAACGCGGAGGCAAAAAGGGGGACACATGACCGCGAACGGCGAAGCCTTCAATCCCCTGGCCCTGAGCGCCGCGCATAAATACCTGCCGTTACCGATCAACGTCAGGGTGACGAACCTGGAAAACGGTCGCTCGATTGTCGTCCGGGTCAACGATCGCGGTCCCTTCCCGAGCGTCAACAACCCGAACTCCGGGAAACGCGTTATCGACCTGAGCTACGGAGCCGCCCGAAAACTGGGATTCGCCAAAAAGGGCCTGGCCCGCGTCCACGTCAAGGTCATCCCCGTCAAGGTCGGAACCTAGGCACGTTGACTATTCATGCGGATCAGCATTCATCACGGAGGTCGAGCGCTTTACACGGCCCGAACACCGTCATCAGAATGATTCCCCGACGCGCGGCTTTTCGGCTGCGATACCGTAACCGGGCGGGATGTGTCGGGCTCTCCGGGACCGCGGCGCGCGGGGAGATGATCTCCGGCGATGCAGCCGTCACCCCTTCAGGTTGTCCGCTCCCGGTTGCCGGAAAAGACGGAACCGCCTCGCGGACTTCAAATTCCTCCTGATGGCGGGCATAGCGCTCGATCTGCTCACGCAACCAACTCCCGATGTTGGCAATCATCCACACCAACAACACGATGGCAATAAAGCTCAATGATTCGATGCTTACCACGTCATTGCCGTGATTCGGGATTCTCTTCGTCGCGCCCGATGGCTTCTCGCATGGCAGTATCGGCCTGCACGTTCTTCATCCGGTAATAATCCATCAGCCCGATGTTGCCTCTCCGAAACGCCTCGGCCATGGCCCGCGGCACTTCCGCTTCGGCCTCGATCACCCGGGCCCGCATTTCCTGTTCCAGGGCCACGGCCATGGCGCGCCGCTCTTCGGCCTTGGCCTGCGCAATCTGCTTGTCGGCGTTGGCCTGATCGATCTGCAATTTCGCGCCGATATTTTCACCCACGTCCACGTCTGCGATATCAATGGATAAAATTTCGAATGCGGTCCCGGCATCCAATCCCTTTTGGAGAATGTGTTTCGAGATTTCGTCGGGATTTTCCAACACGTCCTTGTGCCTGTCCGATGAGCCGATGGTACTCACCATGCCTTCGCCCACCCTGGCAATCACCGTCTCTTCCCCGGCCCCCCCGACCAGCCGGTCGATGTTCGCTCGAACCGTCACGCGCGACACGGCAATCAGTTGAATGCCGTCTTTCGCCACCGCGGTAATCCTCGGGGTTTCAATGACCTTCGGCAACACGGACATCTGCACGGCTTCCAACACGTCACGTCCGGCAAGATCAATGGCCGCGGCCCGTTTGAAGGGCATGGGGATGTTCGCCTTATCCGCGGAAATCATGGCATTCACCACTTTGACCACGTCGCCGCCCGCAAGGAAATGCGCTTCGAGATCATTGATGGGAATCTCCAGCCCGGCCTTGACCGCGCTGATCCGCGCCGTGACCACGGTGCCGGGCGGCACCCGGCGAAACCGCATGCCGACCAGCGTCAGGAGCCCGACGTACGCATTCGAGGCCCACGCCGCGATCCACAATGGAATGGGAATCAGGTACAAAAACCCCGTCAGGAAAATGCTGACGACCAACAGGAGAGCGAGGGTGCCGAAGACCTGCATTTCTGCGCCCATGAGGAGTCCATCCTTTCGACCCGGGTGAACCGGAGTAGCGGAACTCTACCACAAATGGCGCGGAAATGGCTCGAAATTCGGGGGCGGAATGCTCAGGTCAATTCATGTCCGCGAGACCGTGCAGCAATTCCAGGCACTGCGGTTGACGTAATTTCCTGAGCGCGGAGGCTTCGATCTGGCGAATGCGTTCCCGCGTCACGCCAAAATCTTCGCTGATTTCTTCCAGGGTATGCCCTTTGACAAATCCGATTCCGAATCGTTTTTTGATAATGTACTCCTCCTTCGGCGTCAACACGCCCAAGGCCTTCCCTACCTGGCGACGCGTGTCATCCCGTAAGGCGGCCGCATACGGAGGAGAGACGGTCCGGTCCTCAAGAAGATCGCCCAACCGGGCATCTTCCGAATCACCCACCGGGGCTTCCAACGACACGGGCTCCTGCAGATAGCCCATCATTTCCCCGATCCTCTCCTGGGACACGTCCACGTTTTCGGCCAGCTCCTGAACGGTGGGCTGACGCCCGAAGCGTTGCACCAATCGTCGAGACGCCTTGTTCAATTTTTGGAGGGACTCATGCATATGAACCGGAACCCGGATCGTACTGGCCTGATCAGCCAGGGCGCGCGTCATCCGTTGCCGGATCCACCACGTCGCATAGGTGCTGAACTTGTACCCGCGTCGATATTCAAATTTGTCAACGGCTTTCATCAGGCCGATGCTCCCTTCCTGCACGAGATCCAGAAATTGAAGGCCGCGTCCCAGATAGCGTTTGGCAACACTCGCCACCAATCGCAAATTGGCCTGAATCAGCCTGTTTTTCCCGTCCTCGATGGTTCGCTCGGCCTGTTCGATCCGCTCAACGCATTCCAGAAAACGGGTAACGGGCATCGACAGGACGTCCTGCTCAATCGTCTTGAACCGGCTCCGGATGGCATCCATCGAATCCGTCAACTGCCGGACCTGGTCCGCGGGCAACCCGGTTTTGGGTTTCATGGCCCTTTTCGCCCGCCGCGCCCCGTCTCCCTGCCGGAACCCATCGAGTTCCGCGGAGAGGCCCAATCGCTGACCGAGAGCGACCATCTCCCGCCGGTCTGCGCGAAGTTCGTTCGCCAGGGTTTTGACCTCGGAACGCAGCCGCCCCTGATACTCGTCGGTGAAACGCAGAGCCAGGACCCGGTCAACGATCCGTCGTTGAGCCGACTCCGCGTGTTTCAACGCATGAGACCGGGCAGAGGGTTTCCGGTAAGATGTTCGCAGAACGTTTGAATCCCGCCGGACAGCCGACAGGCCGCGCACGATGCGACTCAGGGCTTCCTCCTGTTCGGCATGCGCGGCGTCACCCTTCTCCGGCCCCTGTTCAAGATTCACAACCGCCGAGACGGAAATCTCGCGCCGCCGCAAAGCAACACGGAGCTCTTCCAACCGGTCCAGAACCGGAGGAAGCGCGTAGACGGCGCGCGCCAATTCATCGCCGCCGGCTTCGATCTGTCCGGCAAGCCGCACTTCTTCTTCACGAGTCAGGAGCGCAGCTTGCCCCATCTCCTTCAAAAAGACCTGAGTGGGTCCGCCGGTTGCCTCTTCCTTCTCCGGAGAAAGACGCCCGCTCAGCGGCCCTGAAGAAGCGCGAGCCTGACCGCTCGGGAAATCGTTCTCCGCCATCACCAACGACGGCTGATCCATTTCCTGGTCTTCAACAATGGGTAACGGGGCTTGACGCATGATGCACCTCTGCCGGCTCCTGACGACCGATTCCCTCAACCGTTACGCGGCTTGAGAGGCGGGCTTCCTGTTGCCCCGGTCCGGCCCCGGCTGTTTTGCCGCTTTCGGATACACCGTTTCTCCGCAATTCAAACACCGTAAGGTCTCGATACGAAGAAACGGGCCATCCGGATCATAGAAATGATCCCGGATCATAAAACCTTCACAACGTGGACATTTCATAGGGCACTCTCCTTGGTCCCGACAGTCCCGGCGTATCCGGGAACGGTCACTCATGGAATGTTCCGCGACCTGCGCGTCTGTTTTCATTCATAACCTGTTTTTGCCGCAAATCAAGGGCCGTCTCCCAAAACAACAGAAAATTTTTCCGGCCTCCCTGGTGTGCCACCCTTTTCCTTACTTCACGTAACCATTTGATTATAAAACGAAAGAACAAGTCGTGATGTCGGATTAGCGAAGCGTAATCCGACAAGAAATCCCCGAAGCGAACATTGACCATCCCCCCTAGCCGGGACCGGAACCGGTTTGCTAATATGCCTCTCCCATGGAAATTGGTATTGTCGGGCTTCCCAACGTCGGTAAATCGACGATCTTTAACGCGCTGACGTCAGGAGACGCGGCCTCGTCGACCTATCCCTTTACCACCATCGAACCGAACCTCGGCGTCGTTCCCGTTCCCGACTCCCGGCTGGACCGTCTCGCGGAAATCTTCAAACCGAAAAAAACCACGCCCGCCTTCTGCCGGTTCGTCGACATCGCCGGACTGGGCAAAGGCGCAGCAGAGGGCGAAGGGCTCGGCAACAAATTTCTGGCCCACATCCGGGAAGTCGACGCGATCCTGCACATGGTTCGTCTTTTTCAGGATGCCAATGTCAGACACACGTTAGATGGCATCGACCCAAAGAGGGACGTGGACGTGATCGAGACCGAACTCATGCTGGCCGATCTCGAAAGCGTCACGAGACAATTCGACAAGGTCTCGGGCAAGGCACGATCCGGGGACACGGAAGCGAAGGACGCGCTGGAATTACTCAATATCCTGAAGACGGGCCTCGAAGAGGGCAAACCCGTAAGGACACTCGGACTCGATCCAGAGAGTCTCAAACCGTTCTCCCTGCTGACCGCAAAACCCGTCCTGTACGTCGGCAATACCGATGAGCATACGGACCAGGCCGTCGTGGATGATTTTCAAGCGCTTGTCCAAAAACTTGAGGCGGAATCGGTTGTACTCTCTGGCAAACTGGAAAGCGAATTAACCGAGCTGTCAGGCGAGGACCGCGAGTTATTCATGGCTGACCTGGGCATGACACACAACGGCCTGGAACGGATCATCGTGGCGGCGTACAAAACGCTGGGCCTCTGCTCATATTTTACCGGAGGCCCCAAGGAAGTCCGGGCGTGGACGATCCCCGTGGGAGCCAAAGCCCCTCAAGCCGCCGGTGTCATCCACTCGGACTTCGAGAAGGGGTTTATCAAAGCCGACGTGTACGGCTTCACGGACCTGGACCGGCACAAATCAGAGTCCGTGTTGCGAGAGAAAGGCCTCATCCGGCTGGAAGGCAAGGAATACGAGGTCAAAGACGGCGACGTGTGTCACTTCAAGTTCAACGTGTAAGCCGGACTTCCATGAACGCCTTGTATTATCCCGTTCACCTCTGCCATGAGCGTACGCTGGAAATTCTTTTAGAAGACTATGACATTGTACACTTTCGCGATTTCATGGCCCTGCAACTAACGCCGTTCATGGGAACGACGGCTTTCCCCGACCGGATGGGCGATTACTACCCTGAACTACTGGATGCGGGACGAATCTTCCAAGGTCACAACGTCAGTGGCACCTTACATCCTGATATGATTGCGGCAGTTGATCGGGATTTAGCCGATCCGGCATGGCGCTCCATTTTTCATGACGCCTTGTCGGATGACTATCATTTTCAGCGTACGTTGTTTGATGAGTCGGAATTGCGAAAAGGAGGAAATGGCGACTCCGTAGAAATTCCCTTGTTACCCCGGTTCAGGACTCCTGACTGGCAAACAACCCCTTTTTCGGTTGAGTTGGTCAAAACCCTGAGTCGCCAGTCTCGTCCTCACCAACACGACGCGGGGTTCGAGTATGGCTGGGCATTAGTCAAAACGAGCGCGGCGTTGGCCTATACGATTCAACTGTGTCGCCAACTTCACGGTACGGCCGTGACGGATTCGGCTTCACACCATCGTCTGCTCGCACAATCCTGTTACAGAGAACGGATCAAACTCTCCAATTCCTGCGTCAAACGTGAAGGGTACTAAGAGAAAGGGTGAGAGTACTGCCTGTTTGGATTGGAAAGGTTTCTGCCTGCTACAACACCGTCTCCGGGCCCTTCGGTCTCCATTTTCTGGCCAAGGCTTCGGCTTCCCTGATCTGAGCGGGCGTCATCTCCCGTTCAAGCAGAAGCAAGGCTTCCATCGCGGGGTCCATCCCCTGTTCGGCTGCCAGAAAAGCCCATTGATAGGCCAGCACGTAGTCCTGCGCCACGCCTTCGCCTTTGTAGAACATCAGGCCGACGTGATTTTGCCCAGCCGCGTTCCCCTGCTCCGCCGCCCGCAAAAACCACCGAAAGGCCTTGGCAAAATCTTTGGGAACACCCAGGCCGTAACGGTAGAGTAAGCCCAGGTTGTTTTGCGCGCTCTCATGGCCTTGGTCAGCCGCCAGCCGATACCAGTATCGAGCCTTCTCAAAGTCCTGCGTAACGCCCTGCCCCCATCGATACATGTACCCCACCATGTTTTGGGCCTCGGCATTTCCCCGGGAAGCCAGCGGAGCCCATTCCCGCATCGCGGTTTCGTAATCCTGTTCGAGATAAGCGTCTTCACCCAGACCGAAATCCGCCCAGGCCGGGCAGGTACTGACAAGCACCCATCCGATGATGAGCACCATAATTTTCCGATTGAACATGTTCTTCATCATGATTGGCTCCTCGCGGCTGTCATTCCTGGATGTGTCGTGTCAGTTTAGCCGCAGACGTAACCCCACAATTTTCGCTGCCTCTACCTCCCAACTTTTCCCTCTTCGGAAAAAGTTCCCGTCCTTACAAAGGAGGGGAATAGATGAGACGCTTTCGTTCCTCCCCTTTGTAAGGGGAGGTCAGGTGGGGTAGAGATCTTCCGTCGGATGACGCTGCGCCGATCCGACCTCTCCGGTCTGCCCGGGCTCTTTCCGTTTTCTCCAGTATACTCCAAATCCGTGGCCGCTTGTTTTTACTCTTTACTCATCGTGACGGGAATGGCATAAAGAAGGACCTTGGAGGACATGTGATGTCCATACGTATCCACGCCGAAGCCCTGTACGATTCGCTGCAAGCCTCATTGGGCATCCATGATCCCGACCAGATACGGGCCAAGCTGGAGAAGGAACTCCGCCACCTGATACCCAACTGGACCGACAGGATCCCGGATTGTCCGGGATGGTATTGGTTTAAACCACAAGGCGTAGCCGAACCACAGCTTCTCCTCGTGGACCATGGCCGCATCGACACCAAACTCATGGCCGATTTGGGTCCCCCGAATAATCTGGTGGACGTTCAACGCGTGAAAGGGCTCTGGGCCGGCCCCCTGCTGCCTCCCACGTAAGATGAACCTGCCGTAGTGGCCGTCTCCCGGTTGACAATGGGTTTTGCCGGTAGGTAGAAATTCAGCTTTGCCGAAAGAAACCGATCCCTTCACGTCCGCGTATCAGGCGCCTTGAACCTTCCTTGATCCGAGCCCCCATGCCAATCAACGCGCTGCGAAAACCAGGAGCCAGGATGAGCCTCAAGGAAGCGCTCGAACGAGTCGAAAAACTCAAACGCATGGCTGCGAGCAGCAACCCGCACGAAGCGGCCGTGGCCACCGCGCGGCTCAAAGCCTTTGACGTCAATGCCGCGCGCGCGCCTCAATCGCGCGATGCCGAACCCGTCCCCGTCGCGGAACCCGGCGAGAACGGACCCGCCGCGCAGACGATCGAAGTGCTGGATGAGTGGCCCGTCATTCCCTACAAGGAATTGGGCGAATTGGAAGTCGAACAGTCCCCTGACGCGACGTCAGTGAATTGGGACGTGCTTCATGCCGAATTACTGGACCGGGCGCAACAGATTGGCGCCCACGCCGTCATCAACATTCAAATCAAGGGAACGATCCGGCAAAAAATCCTGGCGGGGACGGCACTCAAATATCTTTCGCCACAGGAAATCCTGGACATCCAGGCGGCCAACAGAATGGACGAAGACGAAAAAGCCTACCGGGAAGCCCAAAAGGAACGACGCGACGAAGACTGGGCCCCGCCCGTTGGGTAGGCGTCGAGTCGCGCCGCATGCCTGTCCTGAGCGAAGCGAAATCGAAGGGCCTGGCGAGGAATCTGCTGTAGGGACAACCACACCAGAATGGTCATTCCTGTAGCGACAACCCCCTGTGGTTGTCCTGTATGGGGAGATCTGGCACGGGGGCCTGCCCCTACAATCGTCATTCCCGACCCCTCTTCGTCATCCCTGACTTGATCAGGGATCCAGCGTCTTTGTTTTTTCGTTCGTCCTGAGCGTAGCGTTAGCGAAGTCGAAGGACTTGTCCTGATCCTGTCCTGAGGTGCAATCCTCCAGGCAAGTGTGGCAAGATTCATGTTGGAGGAGCGACGCCCGATGGACTTCCAATATCAGGAGATCTTCGAACACGGACCGGATACGACGGCGTATCGCAAGTTGACGCCGGACCTGGTCTCCACCACCGTATTCGACGGACGGGAAATTCTCACCGTTCAGCCTGAAGCGCTCTCGCTCCTGGCTCGTGAAGCCATGGATGACGTCGCGCATTTACTGCGAGCGAGTCACCTCAAACAATTGAGCGACATTCTGGACGATCCTGAAGCCTCGGAGAACGATCGCTTCGTGGCGTTGGAACTGCTGAAGAACGCCAACATCGCCGCCGGCCGCGTGCTGCCGGGGTGTCAGGATACCGGCACGGCGATCGCCATCGGGTACAAGGGGCAGCAGGTCTTCACCACCGGCCATGACGCCGAAGCGCTCTCGCGCGGCATCTATGAAGCCTACGCGCAACGGCATCTGCGCTATTCGCAGATGGCTCCCCTGGACATGTATACCGAGAAAAACACAGGCACGAATCTCCCGGCGCAGATCGAGCTCTATGCGAAACCCGGCGCGGAGTACCGGTTCCTGTTTATTGCCAAAGGCGGAGGGTCGGCGAACAAGACCTTTTTATATCAGGAGACCAAGGCCCTGCTGAATCCGAAATCCCTGCTGGCCTTTGTCGCGGAGAAACTCCGCACGATCGGCACCTCGGCCTGCCCGCCCTACCACCTGGCCGTCGTCATCGGAGGCCTGTCCGCGGAATTTACCTTGAAGACCGTCAAGCTCGCGAGTTGCCACGCGCTGGATGATCTCCCGACTTCCGGAAACCATTTGGGGCGCGCGTTTCGGGACCTCGACTTTGAAAAGGCCATGTTACGACTCTGCGTGGAAACCGGCATCGGCGCCCAATTCGGAGGCAAATATTTCGCGCACGACGTCCGGGTCATTCGCCTGCCTCGGCATGGCGCGTCCTGCCCCGTCGGGCTGGGCGTCTCCTGCTCGGCCGACCGGCAAATCCTGGGGAAAATCACCAAAGACGGCGTCTTTCTCGAACAGCTTGAAACGAATCCCGCGCAATACCTCCCGGACGTCAGCGAAAAGGACCTGGACGAAACAGTGGTCAGGATCGACCTGAACCGGCCGATGACGGCCATCCTTTCAGAGTTGCGCGAACATCCGGTCGCCACCCGGTTGTCGCTGACCGGGCCGATTGTCGTCGCCAGGGACATTGCCCATGCCCGGCTGAAAGAACAACTGGATGCCGGCAAGGGCCTTCCCGGGTATTTCAAAAATCACGTCGTGTATTACGCCGGTCCCGCCAAAAAACCCGACGGCTATGCCTCGGGCGCCTTCGGCCCCACGACGGCCGGTCGCATGGATTCCTATGTGGATCAATTTCAGGCCGAAGGGGGCAGCATGGTCATGCTGGCAAAAGGCAACCGCTCCCAACAGGTGCGCGAGGCCTGCCGGAAGCATGGAGGCTTCTACCTGGGATCCATCGGCGGGCCCGCTGCGCGGCTGGCCGAACACAGCATCAAAAAAGTGGAAGTTCTGGAATTTCAGGATCTCGGGATGGAAGCCGTGTGGAAAATCGAGGTCGAGGACTTCCCGGCCTTCATCGTCATCAATCACAAAGGGCAGGACTTTTACGCCGACCTCGACGCCCAACGCCCGTTGATTCGCCCGGACAAATAGCCAAAGAAAAAGACACTGGATCCCCGATTCCCGTCTCACCGCAGGATCATCCTGAACGGTCTGGCAAACCCCTTGACGGGCATATTCCCCCTCGTGGTTCGCTGCCGCAGCAGCCAGGCCTGGGCCGTCAGTTCGAGGCCGCCGGCATGGCGGCAAAAGCTGATGGTCATCAGGTGTTCCTGCGTCCGCTCCCTGGGATACGCCGACAGCCACCGGCCGGGCCGGGATGGAACAAAAAACCGCCCCCGTCCGGCGCCGTTGGTGTAATAGTTCACCGGTTGGGGCCGCCACCCCAGGGCCGCGGCGGCCGCGGCGTGCGGAAACCGCGCCGGCCGGCCCGTGGCCACGCTGGTCGCCAGGCCGGCGAGCCCGGTTAAATTGGACAGGGGCGAGGCGATGATCTCCACCAGGCGCGCGCCCTTGGTGCCGATCCGGACGCTGGCAATGCGCCCGAAGTGGACGTCGCCGCTGAGCACCACCACGTCGTGGGACACAGAGCCCAGGGCGTCCAGCAGCCTGGCGTACGGGGCGTCGTAACTGCGCAGGTTGCGCTCGAACGCACCCGGCCGCACGATCAACGGCTGCGGGAGCACGAGCACCCCCGGACAGGTCCGGCGACCCGCCCACTCAAGCAACGTGTGGAACCACGCCTCCGGCAGCAGCTCGCGCTCGGACCGGTACGACCGCAAGTCGGCCAGACACACGGACAGGTCGTCGCCGAGCGTAAACGATTCAACCACGGGCGAGCGCTGCACGCGGGTGACGCCGTCGGATGCCGCTCGCGTCCAACTGGTCCGCACGTGCGGCAGGTGGAGGGCCAGCAGGGTCGGCAGGAGGGAGTCGGTAAACGGGTAATCGTTCCAGTATTCGTGATCGTCAGGCACCATCCACGTGCCGCCCCGGCTCAGCAGACTGCCGAGCGCCTGCCAGTGCAGGGCATAGTCGTCGGCAATGCGTTCGCGGATCTCGGGGGCGCGCCACGACAGGGAATCGAAGCCGATGTCCAGGTAGACCTGATCGCCGGCCAGCACGGTCACGTCCGGGCGACTGGTTGCGGGGCCGCGCTCGTAGAGCGCCTTGTAGGAGGCCGCGGCCCGGCCGCCGTCCCGATGGGGGTAGAAACAACTGCCGAGCGCGATCGTGAAGGCGTCCCCGCCCTTCTCGGGCACGCGCAACGGCAGCGTCCGAAACGCGCCGGCGCGCAGCCGTTGCCAGCGACGCCGGATGCCGGCCCGGGGTTCCGCCTCGATGCGGCGCTCGAACGCCAGGCGATAGTCAGTCCCCGCTTCGAGGCCCCGAAACGTCACCACCGCGAAGAAGCGGCGGCGCATCCCCCTGAACGGCCGCTCCCACGCGCGGATGAGTCGCGTGCGGACCGTGCCGTTGGTCGCAATGAGGCGGACGCGGGCGCGTTCAGGTTTCTTCACCGCGGGGAACAACGTACCCACCCACACTTCCACGGAGTGCTGGCTGACGCGATGGACGACCAGCGACCATTGGGCGGTTGACGCATAGGAGTCCTGATTCATCACGGTTGGCATCACGACAAAGACAAAAGGCAAGACCCTGGATCCCTGAGCAAGTCAGGGATGATGGAAGGAGGCGGATCTGTAGGTCGGATTAGCGCAGCGTAATCCGACAGGAAGGGCAGAAATCGTTGGCGGAGTGGCTTGTCGGGTTACGCCCTTCGACAGGCTCAGGGCTAACCCGACCTACCTTCTCTCCCCGTCGCTCAAAATCCCCAGGTGGCCTGGAGGCGGAGGCCCTGATTGAGCGGTTGGAGCCCGGTGGGCTCCGTGCGCAGACCTTCCAGGGTCATGGTCAGCCCCATGGCGGTCCCGGAAGTCCCGAAGCCTGGCAACTGAAGCCGCGTGCCCACCCGGTACGTCCGGCCCGCGCCCTCCGCCAGAATCGTACCCGCATACGGCGTCACCAGCCCCGTGTCATACAGCGCCATGCCATAGCCCACCTCCGCAGCCAGTCTGCCGGTAGCGGCCTGATTAGCGCGGGGCGCCAGCCCCGCGGTGCTCTGCCGGCCCCATAAGGCCTCCACCCCACTGGCCGTGGCCCCCCAGGCCGGTTGCAGCGTCAGGGCCAAACCCTGACCCCCCACGCCCGGCGCCAGCCGGACCGTGCCGCTCGCCCCCCATTCGTCATACGCCTCGGCTTCATGCGCCACCAAGGCCCGCACCGCGCCCTCCACGGTCAACCCCAGGCCCGGGTCGGCATACTGCACGCGCCCGCCGACTTCGATGCCCAAGCCGGTCTCGGCATCGCCCCAGTCATGCCGCACCCCCACTTCCACGGTCGGGGTCAGGTGCCGGCCTTCGGCCAAGCCAATGCGCTGACTCCCTTCCAGCACCAGCCGCAGCCGGTGCGCATCCGCATCTGTCGCCGCCAGGCCCGCCACGGCCTCGGTACTGGTGCGGGTGAACATGGCATCCAGGCGGGTGGCCACCTGAAGCCCGCCGGTGGTGGCCGGGTCCAGCAGCAGGCCCCGACTGCCGACCGCGCCCATGAGCAAATCCGTGTCCGCGTCGATGGCGGTCCCGTCCGTCTGGGTCAGGGTGAGGTCGCCCCAGCCATAGCCCATCAGGCCCCAGACCGTCAGCCGGTCGGTGAGGGCATACCGCAAATAGGGATGGAGACTGGTCAGGGTGGTGTCGAGGTCGCCTGGACTACTCTGGTCGGGGATGGTGTAGCCGCCGTCGCCCCGACTGTGGGCGAGGGCGATGCCGGCCAGCCAGCGGTCGCCCTGGGTGTCCAGGCCCACGGTGCCGGTGGTGACTTCGCCATTCAGGGAGAGCCGACCCTCCTGGCCGTCAAATTGCGTGTGGGCGACCCGGCCCCACGCGGTCAGGCGCGGGACACTCCCGCCTGCGTTCTGGTTCAGATTGAGCCGGAAGGCACTGCCGATGAGCGCTTGCCGGAGGTCCGGCAAATTGAGGGCCTGGCCGGGGTTCTGTGGTTGGGGTGAGCCGTTGAGCCACGGCGTCCCGTTGGGGACGCCCCCGAATGTTCCGTTTGGGCTGCCTCCGGGTGCTATGCCCTGAGCCCCTCCGGTGGGGCTATTCAGGCCCAGGATGCCGGCGAGGCCGGTCAAGAGGGTGCCGGTCTGCCCGTTCGTGGTCGCCGAGGCCGAGGCCTGCCTGGTGCCCGAGGCCTGCTTCTCCCGGGAGCCCAGGGGCACCCGCCAGCCGGCCACGGTCAGGTGGGATTCGGCGTCCCCGGTGTCCCGCAGGCGCGCGCTTACCGCGTCCGTGATGTGCGTCCCGATGGTCCGCCCGAATCGCGCCGACCACGCCCGCGGCATCGTCGCCGCGTTCTTAATGGTCCCCGTGCCCGTGCCGTCGGTAATGGTCGCGCCCGTGGGATTGGACAAGATCAGTTCCAGGGTCTCCCCGCCGTCGTTGTACTCGTCTTCCAGCACGGTCACGTTCACGGTCTTCGTCTGCTCGTCCCGGTCGAACCTCAGGGTGCCCGACGTGGCGGTGTAATCCGCGCCTGCGGTTGCGGTCACGTCCCGGGTGGCATAGGCCACGGATACGGTGCCGTCACTGGCGAGCACCGCGCGGTCGAGGCTGACGGTGAAGGCCAATTGTGCGCCTGCGCCTTCGGTCACCGTGGCATCCCCCACGGAGAGCGCCGGGGGCGGGATTTGGACCACGACCGGCTGAAGGGGCACCGGCGGGTCGTCGTCGTTGCTCAGGGAGTCCGGCAGCGGCGGGGAGTTGCTGCCCGAAGGGCCCTGAACCGTGAGCGTCTTCAGCACGGTCGCGCCGATGACGCCGCCGTTCACGCTCCAGTAGCGGTCCTTCACCAGCAGGTTGATGCTCAGGATCTCTCCGTCGTCGCCTGCCGCCGGCACCATCGGCGTGATGGTGGCGACATACGTCCCGTTGTCGCCGGCGGCGATGGTAGCGGTGAAGGTGATGGCGTCACCCGTCTCGTAGTTGTTGTGATCCGCCGAGGCCACCACCACCTCGAACACGCTGGCAATGTTGCTATTGGTGAAGGCCGTCACCGTGCCGGAGCAGACCGACTCGGCCGCCGACGTCTGCGTCTTCGTCGAACACGTCCCCACCGACTTGCTGAAGGTCACCGTGGTCACCGTCATCGGACCCGGATTGCCGATGGTCGCCGTGGGCGGCGTCGTGCCGAAGACCTTGAAGGTCTTGCTGGTGTAGCCGGTGGCCGCGAGCGTGACGGTCACGCCGTCGGAAGCCGAAACACTGCCGACGGTGAGCGTCAACGCCTGTTCGGCGTCCCAGTTCTGTGCGTTGAAGGAGAAACTGCTCGGCGAAACGCTGACCAAGCTGTGCCCTGAGCTTGCGGTCACCGTTACATTTCCTGACGGCTGGAACGGAAGCCGCACGCCTGCGGTAACGGTAGCGGGGCCGGACGTGATGTGGTTCAGCGTCTTGCCGTTCCGCGTAATCTGGATGGCAAGATTGTTCGAAGTATCCTTCACCGCCAGCGGGATCTCATGGCTCAGGCCGGTGAAGTCGCCGCCCGTGGCAGTCACGTGGACCGTCCCGGTCTCGTCGTTGCCGTCGTTGTCCGCGACGCCGGTGATGGTCACCGTCTGGGCGGTGGTCCCGTTCTCGGACGTGAAGGTGAGGGTGTTGCTGCCGACTACTGTCGCGATGCGCTTGCCGCCCTGCACCGGCTTCCAGTCCGCCGCCCGAACGCCGATGGCGACAGTGACGTCCTCGTCTTCGGGGGGGTTCTCGCTCAGCTTCACCGTGAACGTATCCGTGTTCCCGCTGCCCGACTCGTTCAGCGAGAGCGAAGTCTCCGACACGATGACGCCCGACGTGCCGTTGTCCTTGACATTGACCACGACGGTGGACGTGCGCGCAGAGGCGTAGTCCGCGCCGGAGGGATCGAGCGTCAGGTAGACCTCTTCGTCGTTGATGTTCACGTCCGCGGCCGAGGTGACGGTGACCGTCTGCTTGGTGTTCCAGGTGCTGGCGGTGAAGCTCAGCGAGGTGGGCGAGACGGTCACGTCCGGGTTGCTGCTGGTTATCGCCACGGTCACCGTGCCGGTGGGCTGCTTCGTCAGCCGCGCGGTGAACGTGCCATTCGAACTCTCGTCCAACGCCAGGGCTGATGTCGATGGCGCGACGGACTTCTCGTTCTGGTCCCTCACCGTGATCTTCGCGGTGCCCGCCGCCACGCTGCCGTAGTCCGCTCCCGAGGGGTCGAACGTCAGCGTGATCCGCTCGTTTCTGCTGTCCGTATCGGAGTACGCGCTGACGGTGACGTATTGGAAGTATTCCCAGTCCGAGGTCGTGAACGTCAGCGGCTTGTTCGACCGGGTCTCCGATACACCGTCCGAGTCGATACAAATCTTGTTCGTGTTGGCGCAGTTGGCGCCGCTGGCGTTGGCGCCTCTGTTGGCGCTGATCGTGACGGTAACTTTGCCAGTGGGCTGCTTTCCGAGTTTCACGCCCAGGAACGCGCCAGCCTCGTTGTCTCCATCGAGTATCACCGGCGCACTTGGCGAAACGATCACGCTCTTGGTGGCAGGGGGCGTCTGGATCACCGTGAAGGTGATGTTGGCCGCGTCGCCCTCGTTGCCGGCCGCGTCGTAGAAGCTCACGCGCTCGCCGATGGCGAAGTACACCTGCCCGGGGAGATCGTTGGTATGGGTCGGGTAGACTCTGAGCACGGTGTTGTCGTTCCTCAGCCCTTGTGAGGAGCTGGAAAAGGCCAGGTCATCGCCGTTTATATCGTCCCGCTTCAGCGTGACCAGTTTCCCGATCTGGGCGTAGGTGAACTCGGTCTGGCTCGCGTCGCTGTACACCGCCTCACTGAAGGTCACCGTGAGGATAGTGTTGTCGTTAGTAATGGTTTGGCCGTTGGCGGGATCGAAGGTCATGGTCGGCGGGGTGCTGTCCGACTGGGCATGGACGGCGAGGGGCAGCAACAGCAGCAGCGCCAGGACGATCAGGATGGGGCCGATCAGGACGGAGTGGCCGCGGGCTCCCGCTCGCCGCATTCTTTTTTGCGGTAGCGATACGGTAGGGTTTTGTGCTTTGGCGTCCATTGCTTCCGCCCTCCCTGCACTGCATAGAGGAAATAGTACTCCTGATTTTACTGCTATGTCAATGGTTTTCCATTACGTATTCATAGCGTATTCTGATGGTGTATGGGGTTCGTAGGGGACGGCCTCTCCGCCGTTCTCGCGGCGGTATTGGCCGCATTGTAAGAAAGTTGTAGCGGCCGCATCTTATGCGGCCTACAATGCGGCCAAGCGAAGAAGCGTCATGAGATGACGCGGCTACGAAGACTAAGAAAAGGCAAAGGCCAAACGGCCTCTCCGTCGTTGTAGCCGCCGCATCCCTGCTCGGGGGCAGGGACATGCCTTATGCGGCATGGAGAGGCCGTCAAAAAACCGCGTCATGAGGCATGTCCCGGGCTTTGACCCGGGATGACGCGGCTACAAAGGAAAAGACAAAGACGCTGGATCCCTGATTCCCCTCTGCGTCGTTCCTGCGAAAGCAGGAACCCAGTGTCTTGCTCTTCGCGAACAAAGGAAAAAACAAAGACGCTGGATCCTCGATTAAAAATGTCGAGGATGACGAAGAAAGACAAAAGAAGTAAAAGACAAAAATGTCGAACCAGCCGTCACCTCCGCGATGCGCCTGGGCAACCAACGCGCTGCTGATTCAGTACCACGATCAGGAATGGGGCGTCCCCGTCCACGACGACCGGCGGTTATTCGAATTTCTCATCCTTGAAGGCGCGCAGGCCGGATTAAGCTGGAACACGATCCTGCAAAAACGTGACGCGTTCCGAATGGCCTTTGACCACTTTGACCCGGCATCCGTCGCCAGGTACGACGCGCGAACCGTGCGGCGTCTGTTGAGCAACCCCGGGATCATTCGGAACCGGCTCAAAATTCACGCCGCGATTTCCAATGCGCAGGCCTTTCTCCGCGTCCAGGAGGAAGCCGGCAGCTTTGATGCGTATCTTTGGCCATTCGTCAAAGGACGACCGGTCATCAACCGCTGGACGTCTCCCCGGGACGTTCCCTGCCACACCCCGACCTCCGATGCCCTGAGTCAGGACCTGAAACGCCGGGGCTTCACATTCGTCGGTTCGACGATTTGCTACGCGTTCATGCAAGCCATTGGCATGGTCAACGATCATACGACCGACTGCTTCCGATACCGGGCTCTCCGCGCAGGGTGACCCTGGCCCATTTTGCCCTCTGTGCAAAAATTTGCAAAAAACTGAAAAACCCCTTGAAAAAATGAAAAGATACCAATATATTGGAGCCAATTTTTTCTCTCTATACAGCATATGGGATATCGACCATGATACAAGCCTGTCACAATCTGTTGACCCGGCGCCACGGCAGGAAGCCATTTCACTCCCGGAAAGAGGACGTCCACGGGTTCCACCGCTCATTCATTCAGTTCCCACCGCAAAGGAGAGCATAGCTGTTTCCACCTGAAAGGAGGCACGTTATGGCAAGTCAAAACACCCTGGAACAGGAAGTCGCCATTTTTCAGAAACACCAGCCGTCGGGGCAACCGGACTGGTTCGTTCGCGTGTCGTGCAGCTTTCTCGAGCCCCGGGTCTATGGTCCCTTTACCGATGAGCACGAGGCCGAACGATTTCGAGGAGGCGCCGAGTTTGAACTCCGAAAATTGCTGGACTGCGAACTCCCCGGCCTTTCCGTTGCCTGCCACTTCCCCGCACTCCGCTAACAGCGTTCCCTGCCTGATTTTCCCGCTGGCTGCAAGACGGCAGACCTGACGCATACATCCGGGTCAGATCAGGGGCTCGTCTGCCGGCCGCTGGCCGGTCTGAACAACGGCGCGATTCTGCGAGTCATCCACCACCTGTTCACAGTTACTTATTAGGTATTACGTAAATCTGTCAGCGCAACACATTGTTTCTGTTATGAAATTGAAGCGTTTCCGCGTGTATCCACAAAAATTGGGGATAACATTGTGGATAAATTTTGTACCACACAAAATTGCAACGCGCCAACGGCATTCTTGTCCAGTTTGCCTATATTTTAGGCATAGAAGATTCAGGACGGACACCACAAAATCTCGTGCAGGAAAGACCCTTGCGGGCGGGTACGTAGAGACGGGGCTGACGTCGCATTTCCGTCCCCTCGTTCGCGCGTCGCCTTGCATTCGGACGCGACGATTTGTACAGTCTCCTGCTGCCTCATCGTACACTGAATCACGAGAAGGACGGCCCATGCCAAACCCCACGGACACACTGGCTGCCTTAAAGTCCAGACTCCTGGAAATCCAACATCTCAAGGATGCCGCTGCCCTGCTCTCCTGGGATCAGGAAACCTATATGCCGGCCGGCGGAGGGCCAACCCGCGCCGAGCAACTGGCCACGCTTCAAACCCTGGCCCACGCCAAATTCGTCTCCCCGGAGATCGAAGACCTCCTGTTGCGGCATATTGATCCGGCAACCGGTTTCGCGAAGGCCAACGGACTCGATGACGCATCCAAGGCCCTGGTTCGGGAAACCTGGCGCGATTTCACCAAGGCCAAAAAACTCCCTTCCGATTTCGTCAATCGTCTGGAGCGCGAATGTTCCCTGGCCCAGCAGGTATGGGCCGAGGCGCGCACGCGCGATGATTTCCAGCACTTTTTGCCCAACCTGCAAACGGTCGTCGCCTTGAAATTCGAAGAAATCGACTACCTGGGCTATGACGATTCTCCATACGACGCGCTCCTGGACACCTACGAACCCGGCGCCACCGTGGCCCAACTCCAACCGCTGTTCGCCGCGCTTCGCCAGGGGTTGCTCGACCTGTTGGACCGCGTGCGGGAAGCCGCTTCCCCGCCGGACGACCGGGTCCTGTGCCAGACCTACGACGAACAGCAGCAACTCACGTTCGGGAAACTGGTGCTCCGGGGCATGGGGTACGACTTCAACCGGGGACGCCTGGACCTGTCCGCCCATCCCTTTACCACGTCGTTTCACCCCACTGACGTACGGGTCACCACGCGCATCTTTGAAAAGGATCTTCCCTCCTGCCTGTTCAGTTGCATCCATGAGGGCGGCCACGGTCTCTATGATCAGGGCCTGTCTCAGGAGCACTATGGCACCCCCTTGGGCGAATCCGTTTCCCTCGGCATTCATGAAAGCCAGTCCCGGCTGTGGGAGAACAACGTGGGGCGGTCCAAGGCTTTTTGGATGCACTTTTTCCCGTTGCTTCAACAACACTTTCCCTCGCAACTCGGCGCGATTTCCCTGGACGCCTTCCATGCGGCGCTGAACACCGTGAAGCCGTCCCTGATTCGGGTGGAGGCGGACGAAGTCACGTACAACCTGCACATTATGGTGCGTTTTGAAATCGAGTTGGCCCTGATTGAAAAACGGGTTGCGGTCAGGGACCTGCCGGAACTGTGGCGGGAGAAGATGCGGACCTATCTCGGGGTTGTGCCCGAACGGGACGCCGACGGCGTCCTGCAGGACGTGCATTGGTCTCTGGGAGCCCTGGGCTACTTTCCCACGTATACCCTGGGCAACCTCTATGCCTCCATGTTTTTTCAGCAGGCCCGTCTGGACGTCCCCGCGCTGGACGCCGACATCCAACGGGGCCACCTGCTTTCACTCAAAACCTGGCTGAACCGGAACATCCACCGATACGGGCGGCAATATTCAGCCGCCGAGCTCCTGCGCCGGATCACCGGCCACGACCTGAGCGTCGAGCCGTTCCTGTCCTACCTCCGAACCAAAATCGGGGACATTTACGGCTTCACCGCCACGCGATGACCGTCGCAACGCCGGGTCACGCACCCGGCTTGCCGGCTGTGCGCGCACAAGCCGCCCTCGTCCGACACCTGAAGATACACCCCGCAGCCGGGAGTGGACAGTCCGGTCTGTTTCTCAACCCCGCGCCTGACCGGCCCTCCGCACGGCATCCGCAAAAAACCCCTTGTTGATCAAAGGGTTTTCCGAATCATTCGCGGTTTTATCTTTTTGGCACGCGCATTGCTTTTCCTGACAATCAGGACGCGATTTTTTCCATCTACCATCTTTCAAAGGAGGAACAGCCATGAGACACATTCATCAACTGAGTCGGTCCTACTTCACGATCAGCATCCTCGCGCTGATGCTCATCGCCGGTTTTTCAGGCGTGGGCTTCGCGGGCGACGGCAAGGTGGATCTGAACGCCGGCACCCACAAAGAGCTGCAACAATTGCCGGGAATCGGCAAAGGGTTGGCCAAGCGGATTGTCGCATACCGGACCGCCAACGGCCCATTCAAGAGCGAGACGGAACTCATGCGGGTCAAGGGGATCGGCAAGAAAACGTTTGCGAAAATGAAGGAGCGCGTCACGGTCAGGGACGCCGAGCCGGTCGCCGAGTCGCAATAACGGACCGGCGTTCTTCATGACGGCTGCGGCCCGGCAGCCTGCGGAATCGGGCCGGACCGAATCGGTCCGGCCCGACTCCGCTTGTCATGCGCGCGCAGGCATCCATGGAACAAACACTGCGTTGCGACGGGGAATTATGAACCCAATGCTTTATTCAGGAGAGACAGGGTTTTGGGAGGAATCGAAAATTCTCCGGTGACTTCGATGCGGGAGGGAACCAGCACGATGGAGTGAAACGGAATATCCCGAACGCACAATTTTTCTTCGGGTCGATCGACGACGCTGATTTCAACGTCTTCCACGGATTTCGTGATCTCCCCCACTTCCTGAGGTCCATAGGTCTCCACAACGGATTGCAGAATTTCCAGCACCTGTTCGTTGGCCTCGCCGGCCGCCTCCTGGGCCAACAGGGGGATGCAGTCTTCCGCCTGACCGACAACGTCGAAATTCTGCAACCGCTCTTTCTTGCGCAACGCCAGCAGATCGTTATCAAGGTCTTTGCTGAACGCCCCATAGGGAAATCGCATGAAGTCGTAATGCAGCCCGCGCACCCCTTTTCCCAGCATTTGCAGCTCGGCCAGGAAGATCAGTTGTTGCACCTTCACGTCGCTGACCATCGAACAGTCCTGTTCCCGGGCCAGGTGCAGCCCATAGATCAGCAACGTCCGATCAATCGTGATTTCCTGCGGTTTTCGCATAACGAGTGACCCGAGAGGCAGGTGATCCTAGCGACCACACAAAGCACTCGTCAACGCAACGGAACCGTCCGTCGTTCCCGGTCATTTGGCGAGCAAGTCACGATTCACGCTTGACCCTTCGGCTCCATTCCGGTTTAATAGGTGTCCCACACGTAGAATGCACGGTTATGGCGAAGCCCACCAAAGAGCTTGAGATTCTCAAGCAGCATCTTTCGAAAAACGGTCTGAAACTGACTCGCCAACGCGAGAACATTCTCACGACCTTTTTGAAAATGGAGCACGTCACGGCCGAACAGATGTACCGGCTCCTTTCCAAAAAAGACCCCCATATCGGCCTGGCCACGGTTTACCGCACGCTGAAACTCCTGTGCGAGACCGGCCTTGCCCAGGAGCAGCATTTCGGCAGCCAGACACAATTCGACAACGTGGCCCACAAAGGGCATCACGACCATCTCATCTGCACCGTGTGCGATAAAATCATAGAATTCGAGAATTGCCAGATCGAAGAGTTACAGGAAGAAGTCGCCAGAAAGAATGGGTTTACGATTCGCACCCACAAGCTGGAATTGTACGGCGCTCCCGTGCAGTTGCCGAACGGCGATTGTAAAAATTGCGGGCAGGATTTGGAGAAACTGGCACGAGCAGGACGACGTTGAAACCACGGATTCGGCAGTCTTACAATTTTTAATTGCTGATTTTTGATTGCGAATTGTCGAGTGAAAAATCCCACGTTCACAATCCGAAATCCACTACCCTGATTTCCCGTCCCACAACCCGCCACTCCCATTCGTTTCACCATTCAGATGATGAGGTTCAGATGATGAGGAACTTTTTTTTCTTTTTCGCATTAGTGGCGAGCTTGAGTCTGCCCTCCTGGGGCCATGCCGATGACACGCTGGTCGTCTATTCCGGACGAGCCGAACGGCTCATTCAACCGGTCCTCGATGCGTTTCAAGCCGAATCCGGCATCCGCGTGCAAACGCTGACGGCCGACAGCACGGCCTTGATCAACCGGCTTCAGATGGAAGGAGCCCGGACTCCGGCTGACGTGCTTATCACGAATGACGCCGGCACCCTGGAACGCGCGCGTGAATTGCAATTGCTCCAGAACACGGCCATCCCCGGCGTCGAGACAACCATTCCCGACCGGTTCCGGGCGCCGGACAACAGTTGGATCGGCCTGTCGGGCCGGATTTGGGTCGTCGTCTACAACACGTCCATGGTCGGTCCGGACGATCTTGCCTCCATCCTGGATTTCGCCGAACCGAAATGGAAAGGAAAAATCGCGATCCCCGGCGCGGGCAGCGTGTACTTGCAGACCGGCGTCTCCGTGATCCGCGCGGTGAAAGGCGATGAAGCGACCACCGCGTTCCTGCAAGGGTTAAAGGACAATGCCGGGTCATTCGTCTATGGGAAGAACCGGCAAATCGTGGCAGCCGTGGCGCGAGGGGAAATCGCCGCCGGCCTGGTCAATCACTATTACATTTACCGCCACCTGGCCAAGCATCCGGATGCGCCGATTGCTCCGCTGCTGACGGATCAGGGGGATCAGGGCATGGGTGTCGTGCTCAACGCCGCGGGGATCGGCATCACCGCGCAGGCCACACACCGTGAGCAGGCTCAGGCACTGGTCCGATTTCTTATCTCTCCCAAGGGGCAACGGATGTTCGCGGAAGGCAACAAGGAATATCCCCTGAATCCTCACGTGAACGCTGCGCCCGAGTTGCCGCCGTTTCAGAGTTTTCAGGTGGCTCGCGTTCCTCTCAGCCGGCTGGCGCAACTCCGCGACCCCACGATGACTGTCATCGAAAACGTTGGACTCCGCTAACCCTTTCCCCCCACTGTCGTCAATCCGTTTTCGGTTGCCTTCCCCGCTGGTCGTGGTCGGCTTTTGCCTGGCCATGGCGCTCATGCTGCCGTTGCTGTACGTCGTCTTTTCCGCGGTGACCGCGGACCCGGCGGTCTGGCGACGACTCTGGACCACAAGGGTCCCGGAACTGTTCCTGAACACGCTCACGCTCTCCCTGGGCGTCGCCGTCATCAATCTGACCCTGGGCATTTCGCTCGCCTGGATCCTGACCCGTTACACCTTTGCCGGGTCGAGCATGTGGGATTGGCTGCTGATCCTGCCCTTGTCCATCCCCTCCTACGTCCTGGCGTACACCTATACGTACCTGCTGAAACGCGGGGGCCTGCTGGAACAGGCCTGGCAGACCATTGCCGGGCCGGAAGCCGTTATCTTTTCCCCGTTCAGTTTCGCGGGGGCCGTGCTTGTGCTGGCCTTGAACACGTTTCCGTTCGTGTACCTGCTGGCTCGTTCGGCGTTCAGGAATTTTAACGTCTCCTTTGAAGAAGTGGCCCGCACGACCGGCGCCGGCCGGGCCACCACGTTCTTCAGGGTCTCGCTGCCACTCATCCGCCCGTCGCTGATCGCCGGCCTGTTCCTGGCGATTCTTTACGTCGCATCCGATTTCGGCGCCGTGTCGCTGTTGCGCTTTCCAACCTTCACCTACGCCGTGTACCAGCAAATGACCGGTCGATTCGACAACACCGCGGCCGCCTGCCTGAGCCTGGTGCTGGTCGCGTGCGCATTCGTTGTTCTGTTCGGCGAACGGTGGTTCCGGCAGCGGAGCCGGTTCTATCAGACCACCGGCCGGTATCGGAAACCGGTCCCCCAACCCTGCCGTCCCATCACGGCCCTGCTGTTGACAGGCTATCTGCTCCTCGTGTTCGGAGCCGCCTTCGGCCTGCCGGTGCTGCTGCTCATCCAATGGACCGTGCAGGCGGCGGCCTCCGGCGAGATGACCGCCCGGTTCATCGGATACGTGTGGAACAGTGTTTCGCTCTCGGGTCTCACGGCCACTGCGGCCGTGATCTGCGGAATTCCCCTGGCCTATCTCGCGTGCCGGCGCCGGACCTGGGCCGGCACCTTGTGTGTGCAGGGGGCGTATACCGGCTACGTGCTGCCCGGACCGGTCGCGGCTCTCGCAATCCTGGTCCTAGTCTCCCAAACCATTCCGCAACTGTACGGCACGATTCTCGTGCTGCTCATGGCGTATCTGGTCCATTTTCTCCCTGCGGCGCTGCAAGGCATGGAATCCACGCTTCAACAACTCACGCCGAATCTGGAAGAAGCGGCGCGGAGCCTCGGGGCCCGGCCGCTTCGAACCTTTTTTCGCGTGACCCTGCCGCTGGTGCGGGGCGGATTTCTGAGCGCCTGGATCCTGGTCTTCGTTCAATGCATGAAGGAATTACCGGCTTCACTTCTGCTGCGGCCCGTGGGATTCGACACCCTCGCCGTCAGGATCTGGCTCGAAGCCAGCGAGGAACTGTATCAGTTGGCGGCGCCCCCGGCACTGCTGATCGTGGTCATTACCATTCCGGTCGTGTTACTATTGATGCGAAAAGACCGGACGTAACCGCGCCCCGATCAGGTCGGGGACAGGCTGTTTGTAATCGGGAATCCAGGGGCTTTGCTTTTTCCTTCGTTCGCAGAGAACAAGGCTCTGGATTCCTGCTTCCGCAGGAATGACGGTTCGGGTGTTTTGAACTATTTTCATGCCAATGACTGCTCCCGACGACAACCCCGTTGTGCTCGAGTTGCAGGACGTGGCCTGCTCGTACGAAGCCGGCGCCCCGGCGGTGGCGGGAATTTCCTTCTCGGCGCGGAAGAGCGATATCATTTGTCTGTTGGGGCCATCCGGGAAGACGGGTGCGGGAAGACGACCACGCTTCGGGCCATCGCGGGGTTTGAACCGGTATCCTCCGGCGAAATCCGGCTGAACGGCGCCGTCGTATCCGCGACTGACCGGTCTGTCCCTCCCGAACAGCGGCGGGTCGGCATGGTGTTTCAGGACTATGCCCTGTTTCCGCACCTGACGGTGCGGGAGAACGTGGGCTTCGGACTGAAGTCCGCGGCGGCGGATGACCGGGACACCCGCATCGATGAGATGCTGTCGCTCACCGGACTGTCGGAACTCGCCCGGCGATACCCGCACGCGCTTTCCGGCGGCCAACAGCAACGCGCGGCCCTGGCGCGCGCGCTTGCGCCCCAACCCGTCCTGCTCCTGTTGGACGAGCCGTTCAGCAACCTGGACCCCGATACGACCGAACGCATGCGCATGGAACTCCTGCGCCTGCTGAAAACGACCCGCACCACCGCGGTTCTCGTGACGCACGATCACGAAGAGGCCTTTGCCATGGCTGATTACGTGGCCGTCCTGAACAACGGAAACCTCGAACAATTCGCCACCCCCGAAGACATGTATCATCTTCCGGTTTCGCCCTTTGTCGCGGAATTCGTGGGACAGGCCGACTTCATTCCCGGAGCCATTCGCGATTCCGTGATCGTGACGCAACTCGGCGCGTTCCCCGTGCCTCAGGACTATCGGGGCAGTCCCGACGTCGTGGTCATGATTCGACCGGACGACGTGCACGTTCATGAAAACGGGAATGGAGACGGGGTTGTGGAATCCCGTCAGTTTCGGGGCTCGGAGATCATCTACGGCATCCGACTGGGTTCCGGCGACGTTGTGCACAGCAGCGAGGCCTCGACCCGATTCTTTGCCCTCGACGCCAGGGTGGAGCTGAAAGTCGCGGCCACCCATACGGTCGTCTTCGACAGGAAGGCCTGGACACGATGACGGGCTTTTGGGCCGCGATCACGCGAAAAAAGCCGGGTTCGCAATCCCGGCATTCAGTGTTTATAATGTTGGTATCCCGGGGCTGCCATGCTGGAAACGTTGAACCCGCATAGCCCCTTGAATCCATCGTCGTATTCATATCGACTGAACGTGTGCCACGTCTTTTTCTTTTTAGGAGGAACCGACCATGAGAATCGCTGACTCCCCTCGCCGGGCTTTATCCGTTTCCCTGTTGACCGCTTTCTTCCTGCTGACTACCGGTCCGGCCTTTGCCGACCCGCATGGCTCCGCGCATGGTCATTCAAAGAGCCTGCATTCGAGCTCAAGCGCCCATGGCGGTTCCGGACACCATGACGGCCATCATGGGAAACACGGCGGAGATCACCATGCCGTGCATTCGTCGGGACACGGGAAGCATGGCGGCCATGGTCACGGAGCCGTGCATGACGGCCACCATCAGGATGCCGTCAGATTCATCGCGCACATCCTGAAATTCAAAGCGGGCATGAGCCTCACGGCCGATCAGGAGCAGAAGCTGCGCGCCCTCAAGACGGCTTACAAAAAAGACCGGATCAAAACGAAGGCCGAGGTGCAATTAGCCAGTATTGATCTGCATGAAGTCCTGAAAGACGAGAAAGCGAGTCTGGCTGACATCGAAAAGGAATTCAACGCGCTGCATGCCCTGAAGACGAAGCTGTACATGGCGTCAATCAAAGCCAAGCGGGACGCCAAAGGCGTGCTGTCCGAAGAGCAACGCGCGCGGATGGATACCATTCACGAACGCATCAAATCCCATGGCGGCAACATGGGACATTCCGGCGACTATTCCAAGTATAAAAAAGGGAAGGGAGACAAGGGGCATGGCCTGAAAGGGCACATGCAGTAACCCGAAGTAACCCGTTCCATTCCCACGTTCTCCATGCGAAAGGGCCGCCTCTGCGGCCCTTTTGCGTATCAGGGGTTACGGGTTCGGACTCAGTTGCAACCGGTCCTGTAAGCCGAACGAGACGGACACGGTCCCGTCCGCAGCGATAATCACGCCTTCGACTCCGGGCAGGCGTTCGATCAACGCCATCCCTTTTTCCGGCCCCATGACGAAATCAGCACCTTGACAGGACACGATTATCCATTTATGGTAATGATACTAGCAATCAATATTAGAAAAGAAAGGCCCCTGACCGTCATGCCCGCCAATACATCAACCAACCTGCGCGAGCAACCATGACGCCCGTCAACCACTAAACGTACAAACCATTGTTTCATCAACCTGACAATTTAAAGGAGGAATTCGACATGAAGTTCCATGAACAACGTTCCCTGTTTTCATTCATTTCCCTGGTGGCTGTTGTCTTTCTGTTGGGTGCCGGTCCGGCCTTCGCCGACCCGCCCGGGTCCATGCATGGGAAGTCGAAGGGCATGCATTCGAGTTCAGGCGACTACGGCAAATCCGACCATAAAAGATTTGGCGCCCCCAACAGATCCTCCCATCGTGACGGCATGCATGAGAGACGCGGCGGCGGCCATTCCATGCACTCCGGTTCCGGCGCCATGCACGACCGGGCCCACCAGAAGGCCATGAAATTCTTCAAACATCTATTGAAGAGCAAGGATGCGATGAGTCTGACGGACGAACAGGTCCAACAGCTTCGGGATCTCAAAATCAATTATAAGAAGAACCGGATCAGGATGAAGGCAGACGTGGACGTGGCCGAAGTCGACCTGCACGTCCTGCTGTGGGACGAGCAAGCCAAGCTGGCGGACATTGAAACGCAAATGAACACGGTCCATGGCTTGATGACCAAACTGCACATGGCTTCGATCAAGGCCAAGCGTGACGGCAAAGCCGTGCTGACCGACGAACAGCGGTCACGGATGGACACAATGCATAAACGCATGAAGTCCCACGGCGGCGGCAAGAAACATCCCGGCGATTCGTCCAAGGAAAAGAAGTGTACGAAAAGCAAGGGTGAGGCACCCGACGGTCACAAGAAGTAATTCGTACTGTTGCCGCGTTCAACAAAAAAGGGCCGCGCCAAGCGGCCCTTTTTGCTTCTTCTTTCCCACCCATGTTCCGTTCCATATTCCAAACAGTCTGATTGTCGGCTTACGCCTGCGGCTAAGCCGACCTACATCTCCTCTACGGGGCGAACTCCTGATTGTTGAATCGAGTCCGTGGCAGACGCTCTTTTCTATCAGCGAATCAGTTTGTCATAATCCGCATGACTGCCAATCCAGAACCAGAGGACCCCTTCAGGAACCTCTACTCCAAGGACACGATAATGCAGTCCTACGCGAGCAGAACGAAATCTCCTAATTGCCTTAAAAGCTAACGACGGATGGGCAGGATCCGTTTTGAGCAAAGAGAATTTCTGACTGGCTAATTCCTGAATAGCCCGAGGCAGTGCACGGTAACACGCCCAAAATTCCGGAGAAGCAAAATGCTTCAAAGTGGGGAGCGCGTCCCGGAATGGAAGGATTGAACGCCTTGGTCCGCCAGCGCATCCAATTTTCCGGCATGGACAGCTTCTTCAATTTTCCTGTCCCACGCTTCCGCGTCAAATTCGATAAACCATTTGCGAAAAGCGTCCAGTTCAGCGGGCGAGAGAGCTACGACTTCTTGTTCGATTTTTTCAACGTTACTCATGAGATTCACCCCCTCCTGTGATCAAAAGTATATCACAAGGCTGTCCGGGGGCAACCTCGGTTGATCCCCTTTCTCTGGGCAGGGGTTACGGGTGAGGATTCAGTTGCAACCGGCCCTGCAAGCCCGAGGAGACGGACACGGTTCCGTCCGCGGCGACGATCACGCCTTCGACTCCGGGCAGGCGTTCGATCAACGCCATCCCCTTTGCCGGCCCCATGACGAAGATGCCGGTATCGAGACCGTCGGCCAGCACCCCGGTTTCGGCCACGACGGTCACGCTTTGCGAGAGACGCGCGGGCTGAAGCGTTTGAGGATCGAGAATGTGATGGTAGCGAATGCCGTCTTTCTCGAAGTAGCGTTGATAATCACCCGCGGTGGACACGGCCTCATCTTCGAGCTCGAGTTGCCCGATCGTGATCCCGTTTTCCTTTCGGGGATGCTGGATGCCGAACGTGAACCGTTGACCGTCCGGCAGGCGGCCAAAGGTTTTGATGTCCCCGGAAACGGCCACCACGCCGGCCGAAGCCCCGGCTTCCCGCATCACGCGGGCCGCAAAATCCGCGGCATATCCCTTGCCGATGCCGCCGATATCCACCCGCATGCCTGAACGCGCCAGATACACGGTGCCCGCCTCTCTGTCGAGATGAACCGCGGAAAGATCCATGAGCGGGCGCGCGGCCTCCAATTCGTTCCGCGTTGGAATACGCCCTTCCCGACTGACGTTCCAGGCCTCGACGGCCGGACCGATGGCAATATTGAAGCCTCCTTCCGTCAACCGGGCCATGTCCAGGGAACGTTCCAACAGCTCCATGGTTTCGGGACCGGCTTCGACGGCACGTTCCCCTGCCGCGGCATTGATCCGTGAGAGTTCGCTGTCGGGAATCCACGTGCTCAGGATTTGCTCCAGGCGATGAATCTCGGCAAACCCCCGGTCAATGGCATCGTGGGCCAGTCGTTCGTCAGGCGCCACGGCAGTCAGAAAGACCAGCGTGCCCATGTGCATCTGACCGCGCTTGACCACGTGGGGTGAAGCGGCGTGGCCGGGCACGTCACCCCCCAGCCCACACGCAAAGGCAACACCTATAAGCGTCAACAGGATGAGAGTAATCCGATCTGTCATCCGGCACACCACAGTTTAGCGACGACGGAAATATCTGGCATTCGGTTGCCCATCCACCATGAACCCTCGTGCTTCAAACGTCTCGGGTTGCGGCAGGACCGTTGCAATGGGCGTTCGGTCCAATCCAAGCTCCGTGGAGAACTTCTTTGAAAACTCCGCCTCCCCTTCGAGGATACGAATCCTCACACCTCGAATGGTGCGAGGCGTCTCAAGCTCAATGTGCCACGAACCCAAATACGCCAATTTTTTCTCAGGCACGTCAAATCCCAATTCGACGTGGGATTCCACCCGGAACGGGCCTTCACTGAATTGCAGACGATCAACGACATACTTTCCTGCCGGCAGCCTGACGGAAAACACGCCCGATTCGGTATCCACGTTCACCCGTGATCGTTCGCCGGTCTCTTCATTCGTCAGGAGAAAAAATCGCAGTTTGGCGGGGAAAATACGTGGATTCGGCCCCTTCGTTTCGACTTGAACATACCCGAACGCCAATTCATGCGTCATCGAGTCCGGCGAAGTCTCTTGAGGCGCGGAAACGCATCCCGTCGCCATGACCAACGCAAGGCTCGCTAAAAAGAGTATGCCGCCCATTACGCGTCCCATGCCTGGTTTGTGCCTAAGCGCCAATCATCTCATTCTATCAATGCGAGCAACCGGTTGCAGTCATATTTTTTTGATGACGAAATAAAGTTGACAGGCTATCGGAAATTCTCTATTTTAAGAACGCTTATCACAATCAATTCAGTTGAAAATGAAAATTGAATTTTTTTTTGATAAATCCGTAACGGATCTGTTATATTCCGTTGATTTTTCGATTCAATGAATTTTGACAGAAATTCCCGGTGGCTGGGGAAGCAACTCAAGCCTGCCGAAGCCAGATGTGCATGCGGCCAACTGATCGCAATACTTCGTGGAGACAGTCTCGAGGTCAAGTGCAAACGCTGCAAGCGGATTGTCTCCATTTCCTATGACAGACTCAAGGGGAACGAAGTCATTCTGACGCCATGCGGACAATAGCCCGTGTGCGATGCCATCAAGGAGACCATTAAACCACTAACGTAACCCGAGGGCCCCAAGAGCCCCGTCAGTGAACAACAAGAGGACCGGCAAGAGTCCCCAACTACAAGGAGGTCGTCCAATGCGGCGATTTTTTTTGATCGTGGGGACTCTGGCAGTCCTCATGATAATGCCACAAACCACGGTTTGGGCTGAGGACGCGGAATTTACTCCGGCCCAAATGAAGCAGATTCGCAAAATGTTTGAAGAGTGGTCAAAGCAACAGCGCCAACAGCAGCAAAGGCCACCGGCAGCGGGAGGGCCGGCCATAGCGGCGCCGACGCCACCGCCCAAAATGCGGTCTTCCATGCCCACCATGGGCGACACCTCGAAACAGTCCATCCGGTACGGACAGGAATTCTCCGGTGGTAGCGGCCTGCAGGGTGGACGGACCATTTACGCCAGACCCTTTGTCAAGGCGCCGAAAACCATCCTCGGTGGGTACATCGACTTTACACTCACGAAATGTAACGACGGGGGCGCGCGGGATTGTGATTCAAAGTCGGGATTCGACCAGGAACGCTTTGTGCCGTTCTTCTATTCCCAGGTCACGGACCGGCTCAGCGTGGCCGCGGAACTCGAGGTTGAACACGGCGGGCCCCAGGGCAACCAATCCGACGGGGACATCAAGATGGAATTTGCCACCATGGACTACCGGTTCAACGACGCGTTCAACCTGCGGGGCGGCATCATCCTGGTGCCCATGGGCCGGTTCAACCTGATCCACGACTCGCCCTTGAACGATTTGCCTCTCCGGCCGATGGTGAGCCGTTCGATCCTGCCTTCCACGTTCGCCGAATCCGGAATAGGCTTTTTCGGCACGGTCTATCCGACCGCGCTGTCCAAGATCGACTACGAATTGTACGTCGTGAACGGCTTTACCGGCGATAACGGCCAGCTTAACGATGGTGCCGGGACGCGAGAATCTCGCGGAAGCCTGAAAAAGGACAACAACGAAAACAAGGCGATCGTCAGCCGTGTCTCGCTCAGCCCGATGCTGGGCGTCGAGGTGGCCGGCTCGGTTCACCACGGCAAATGGGACAAAGACGACAATTATGACCTGACCCTGTGGGCCGTCGACGGGGCCTTACAACGCGGACCCTTTGAGATCATGGGCGAAGCCGCCTGGGGCAACGCAGAAGGGCCCACGTATACGGTTGTGGAGGCAGGTAAGAGCATATTCACTTCGGATGATGACGACTCGGCGAGACGCCAAGTTAAGACAGACGAACAGAAAGTACACAGGCTCCCCGAAAACATGTTCGGATATTACGTGCAATTGAATTACCACTTCATGCCGGAGGGCCTCACCAGGGCCCTGCCCAGCTATTTCGGCCAGGACTCGACGTTTACGGGCATCCTTCGTTGGGGAAAAGCGGATGCCAACACCAATAGCGACACCAACAACAAGACTGACGAAGAACGGTTAACCCTGGGGCTCAACTTCCGGCCCGTGGAAGACTCGGTGATCAAGCTCGCCTATACGTGGAACAGGAGGGGCGTGAACAATCCTGCGGGAGCCACGAATCACAACGGGTTCCAGTTCAACTTGTCGTCATACTTCTAACGGAACGACCTTATGGGCAGTCACATCGTTCTTTCCTTGTTTCTGGTTATCTCCACGGTGGGGTGTGCCGCAATTTCCGGCGCGCCCCATACCGTGAAGGCCGGGTGTTCCTATGACCAGGCCTGGGCCGGGGCCCTCGCGAGCATGGACGAATTCGTGTTGACTCAAGAGGACAAGGACAAGGGAGTGATTGAAACCGAATGGGCAACCTTTGCTTCCCAGCGAAGCATCGGGGTGTTTCAACGTCAGGGCAACAAGGAACGCGCGCGGTTTTTTGTGAGCGTCGACACGGCCCGGCAACCAGTCAGGATCTCGGTTCGGCAAGCCCGTGAGTTTTTTTCTCCCGTGGGCGCGCGGTCGCAAGGCATCGCCTGGAAACGTATTCCGCCGAACGCCGAGGAAGAGCAGCGTCTGGTCCAACGGATTACCCATCAACTGCTGAGTGAAGGATGTACGGTCGTCGGTTGATACGAAATCTTGCGGGTGCATACGAATGAAGGGACAGAAGAGCAAGACACTGGATTCCCGCTTTCGCGGGAATGACGGAAGGAGGAAGGCGGGAAGCAGGCTTTTCGCTATTCTTGCTCTTTGCAGTGTCCTAACGGGCCTCCCCGCGTTCAGTGTTCTCGCTGATGAGGACCATCCGGAAGAGATCGAGGAGCCCCAGGAACGGATCGAGGAATCCCAGGAACGGATCTGGGACCATGAACTCAATCGCTGGCTCACGCCCGAGGAACTGGGCCATCTGGAAATCTATTTTAGTGAGGAGGAAGCCGCCGAAGTCATGTTCCCGGATTCCGAAAAGATCCGCCGGGAAATCCTGACGATAACGGACGACCAAAAAGCATTCGTCGAACAGGTCATCGGCTGGGAATTTCCGGAATACACCTTCGACGTTTTCATCGGGGAAACCCAGGGCAACATCGACGGGTACGCGATGATCCAGAATACCATCGGCAAACATCGCCCGATTACATACATGGTGGGCGTGACCTCAACAGGCGAATGCATGAACTTCGAAGTCATGGTGTACCGGGAAGCCAGGGGGAACGAGATCGCCACAAAACGGTTCAATTATCAGTACCAGGGGAAAACCATCGGCGACCCGATCCGAATCAATCGTGACATCATCAACATCACCGGGGCCACGATGTCCGTGCGCTCCGCGAGTGCCGGGGTCAAACGCGTGCTCGTCCTGGTCAATGAATTTTATTTGAAGCCTCGCGGGCTTGGCCGCGACGTCCTGGCGGCCACCAGCACCGAGAAAGGGTTTTTTGAAGTCCTCTTTGGGCTCTGAGGTCGGGAATCACAAATTCGGTTGTTCTCAATCAATACACTGACGGGGCTCAATGACGGAAGGGGGTCAGGGCTCTACGTGACGATGATTTTGCGATGCGGAATTTCAATACCCGGTTTCGGCTCCGCGACACCGACCGGCAAATCCGGCTGGTGTACACCTGGTTCCTGCTCCTCATGTTCGTGGGATTCGTCTTCACCTTTATCTGGGCGCACAGCATGACCGACCTGACACCCAAAGGCATTGCCCTCCACTATCGCGGGTCCCCTGAAAATTTCGGGGAGCCCATGTCCTTCGGGCAACTGGCCGAAACCACGCACTTTCACTTGTTCACGATGCCCGTGGTCTTCATGATCATGGTCCACGTGTTGTATCTGACCATGGCCAGCCCGCTCATGAAGGTGCTGACCACGTGGGTCGCGTTTGTCGGCGTGACGCTGGATCTCGTCTCGCCGTGGCTGATCACCTACGTGTCCCCCCTCTTCGTGTTAACCCTGTTGACCGGCGACGTGCTCATGACGGTCACGTTTTTGATCATGTTTGCGATACCCATGTACGAAATGTGGGTGCTGAACAATCCCCTGATGATGGGAAAAGGTGCCGATACGAACAAGACTTCCTGACAGATCAGTTGGCAATTGAAGTAGAGCCAGAGACCATTCGTCCAGAGCCCAAGCCTGCAAGTCTGCATCCTTGGGCTTTTTTTGTTGAGGGAGTGGGAACAACTCACTCCTTGATGCCGGGAGGCAACCTCCTCCTGATACGCCTCCCGGCCCCCCCTGTTGTTCATCCATGGAGGCCCCGACCTTTCCCTGAAAATCCCGCTCACGCAACACGACGTTCAGGCACGAAGCGGTTTGGCGATGAACTCGGAAATCAGTATCGAGCGACACGGGCCACAGACCCTTTCTTCTCATTCCACAGGCGAGAAATCGCGCCTGCGGGCTGCGTCGGGCATCATCCCCGATAAGGACAGGAGGCCCCTTGCCCCATCCGGTCCCTCTCAGAAGGATGCGTTGCTCCGCGAATTGTTTGCGTATATTGCCCATTGGGCCAAACGCTTTTATCGAGGACGACAAAACCACGACAGGCAAAAAGTCGTGGAATCCGTACTGCGGGCGCTGTTGCCGGATTCCCGCCTTTCCGCGACGCCGACCATTACCCTGTCCGACCAGATCCACGAATTCATGGTGACCCACCTTCACCGGGGACTGACACTCAAGGAGCTATCGGAATTTTTGGGGTATTCCGAAAAATATTGCTCTGATTTCTTCATTGTCCGCATGGGCGAACCGTTCTCCGTGTATCTGAAAGAGCTTCGCCTTCAAACGGCCAAACTCCTTTTGAAGAATTCGGAACAGAATCTGACTGAAATCGCCCAAGCCATCGGCTTTCAGGATCAGTTCTCTTTCAGCCGTTTCTTTAAGAAGGCAACGGGCATGTCGCCGCGGCAATTTCGTGCAACCCTTCTCCGGTCCGGTTCTCGAATATGAGTCGCGGCATAAAGGGTCGAAGGCGTTCCGTGGCATCCACCCACACTCAAGACGCTCCGGATTTGGATGACCTGATTATAGACAAAGAGCCCCCTCGCAAAAGACGAAGGTTTGCGAAAAGCCTCGCGTTCATCGTCGGAGTCGCCGTGGTTCTTTTTTCCATCAATGCCTACTTGAGCAGTGATCCCCTGTCGCGCGCCCCGCGCGTTGAGTTGACTCGCGTACAGCGTCTGTTCACGGCCACGGCTCAAGGAGCCTTGACGGCAACGGGATACGTCGTCGCGCAGCGTCAGGCATCCGTCGCGTCAAAAGGAACGGGCCGTTTGACGTCCGTTCAGGTTGAGGTCGGAGATTTCGTCACCAGGGGCCAGGTCCTGGCGACCATTGAGGAGGCTGACGTCAAGGCGAAGCTCCTGCAAGCCCAGGCCCGACTGGAAGTCGCGGAGGCCGCCTTGGCCAATGCCCTGCCCGAGTTGCGGGAAGCGACCCGCCATTATCAACGAACCAAGGCGTTATCGGATAAGGACCTGGTCACGCTGGAAGAACTCGACGTGGCCGAAGCCCGCTTACGTCGATCGCGGGCCGCGGTGCGATCATCGCGTTCGGCCGTGAATCTGGCCCAAGCGGAAATTCAAGCCGTGCAGATAGAAGTTGCCAATACCTTCATTCGGGCCCCTTTTGACGGAACCGTCATGCAAAAGCTCGCTGAAGTCGGCGAAATGGTGGCGCCGATGGCCGGCGCCGCGAACTCCCGAGGCTCGGTGGCGACGATTGCCAATTTACGCACGTTGCAGGTTGAAGCCGAAGTCTCGGAGGCGTTTCTCAACTCGGTGGGCCTCGATCAACCGGCGCAGATCACCCTGGACGCCGTACCGGACCACGTCTATCACGGCAGCGTGAGCCAGATCGTCCCCACGGCCGATCGGACGAAAGCCGCCATTCCCGTCAAAATCCGCTTCGCCGACCTGGACGAACGGGTCTTTCCGGACATGAGCGCCACGGTGACCTTTTTGGAAGAATCTTCGCCGTCTTCCGGAAAAGCGGTCCCACCCGATACCCTGGGGGTTTCCCCGAACGCCATCGTGACGCGAAACGGACAAACGGTGGTCCTGCTGGTCGTGAATAACATGATCTCGGAAATCCCGGTCGATCCCGGATCACCCGTGAACGGGCTCATGCCCGTGCGGGGGAAGGTGATCGAAGGCGATACGATCGTCGCGAATCCGGCCGAAGGTCTTGTCGAAGGCACGATGATTCGAGAGCGCGCCCGGGAGTTCGGAGAGAACTGACGAGTTTCACCTGAATCCAAGGAATCGCAGATAGCCTCTTCACAACCGTTTCCAGGAGTTCCCTCATGGCTTCACACATCATCGATATTCAAAAGGTGTCGCATTCCTACTTTCGGAACGACATCGAAATCCCCGTGCTGAAGCAACTGACGCTTGGCATCGAGCCGGCGAGTTTCGTCGCGTTGCTTGGCCCGTCCGGGTCCGGGAAAACCACCATCCTGAACCTCATGGCCGGATTCGATCGCCCCCTGCGCGGGCGGGTGTCCGTCAATCAGACCAACGTCAGCCGACTGTCCGAGCGTCAGCTTGCCGGCTGGCGGGCCAAAACCATCGGATTCATCTTTCAGTTTTACAACCTGATCCCGGTCTTGACAGCCGCGGAAAACGTGGAATTGCCGTTGCTGCTGACGGCCCTGTCCCGCGCGAAGCGGGCGAAACACGTGGACACCGCCTTGCGTCTCGTCGGCCTGGGCGACCGGATGACCCATTACCCCCGTCAACTCTCGGGAGGTCAGGAGCAACGCGTGGCGATTGCCCGCGCGATCGTGATGGATCCGGCGATTCTTCTTGCCGATGAACCAACGGGCAACCTGGACAGCGAGGCCGCGGACGAGATCATGACCCTCCTCCAACGGCTCAACGTGGAACAGGGCAAGACGATCGTACTGGTTACCCACGACCTCGAAGCCGCTCAACGCGCCACGACCATCTGTAAACTGCAAAAAGGACGACTCGAGTAAATGTTGCCGCGCTTCGTCATCCGCAATCTGGCCCGTCATCCGCTCCGGGCGAGCTTAACCATCCTGACCATGTGCATTATCATTCTGGCCTTTGGGCTCCTGCGCACCATGGTGACCGCCTGGTACGGGGACTCCCTCGGAACGCCGCCCGATCGTCTGAGAACCCGGCATGCCGTTTCCATTTCCTTTCAACTGCCGGTGACGTATCAACAACGCATTGCCGCCATTCCCGGTGTGAGCGGGGTCTCCTATGCCAACTGGTTCGGGGGACGCTGGAAGGACGGCAAAGCGTTTTTCCCCCGATATGCCGTGGAGCCGGCCTCGTATTTGGATCTCCATCCTGAAATGGAACTGCCTCCCGCCCAGCGGGAAGCCTTTCTCCATGATCGTCGCGCCTGCATCGTCGGGCGAAAGCTTGCCGCGAAACTCGGTTGGCAGGTTGGCGACATTGTCCGCCTGCAAGGCAGTCTCTATCCGGGCGATTGGGAGTTCACCATCAAAGGGATCTATACGGGAACGTCTCCCACGACCGAAG
The DNA here is from genome assembly GCA_965232175.1 of Nitrospirales bacterium. Lineage (GTDB taxonomy): Bacteria > Nitrospirota > Nitrospiria > Nitrospirales > UBA8639 > Bin75. The sequence continues at coordinate 2,002,582 of CBDDOW010000006.1, read as the reverse complement.
AAGGGAACATGTATCTTCACTGGGTGGCAATGGACGAGCGACGGCGAATCGAAGACCGGGACCGCGCGGGGACCGTCGGCTGGTTTGTCGTCCGCATGGCCAACCCCGAGCAGGCCGCGCACGTCTCCGCGGCCATCGACCGGACCTTTACCAATTCCATGGCGGAAACGCGAACGGAAACGGAGCAGGCGTTTCGCGCCAACATGATCGCCATGTCCGGCGCCGTGATCCGCGTCGTTGAAATCATGTCCTTCCTCATCCTGGGCATCAGCCTCCTGGTTGTCGCCAATGCCATGGCCATGACCGTTCGGGAACGGCGTCATGAATACGGCATCCTGAAGACGTTGGGGTTTCGGGCGCCTCATCTCGGCTTCCTGATTTTCGGCGAATCGGTGTGTCTGGCTGTCTTCGGCGGCATTCTCGGAGTCACGCTGTTGTATCCCGCAAGCAAGGGGTTCGGCATGGTCCTCGCCAGCACCGTCGGGGGCATGTTCGGGACCCTTGAGTTACCCGGTCACTTGCCGGTTCTGGCGGTCTCACTCAGCGCCGGCATCGGCCTGCTGGGAGCGATCATCCCGTTTTTACTCTGCCTGCGCAGCCGGATTCGGGATGAGCTCCGTCACATAGGATAGCGACGCCGTTTCAGAATCATGCGTATTTTCTTCTCATACAATCTCCGTCACCTGCTCGCCCGACGAACCACCAACCTCCTGGCGGTCCTGGGAATCAGCCTGGTCGTGTTCATCTTCGTGGGTGTCCTGATGCTGGCGCATGGCGTCAAACACACCCTGGTCAACACAGGCTCCAAGGACAACGTGCTGGTCCTCCGGAAAGGAGCCATCAGCGAACTCGGCAGCGGACTCTATCGGGAACAGACGGCCATTATGCGAACGTTTCCGGACATTGCCCAACAGGGCGGCCACCCGCTGTTCTCACCCGAAATCGTGGCGCTCATCAACCTGGAGAAAAAAGGAACCGGAGCCGCGGCCAACGTGACTCTCCGTGGCGGGTCGTCGGAATCGTTTCGCGTCCGCCCCCAGGTGAAGATTGTGAATGGCCGCATGTGGCAAGCGGGATCGAATGAAGTGGTCACGGGCAAACAGGTCGCTGAACGCTTCAAAAACGCGGAGCTGGGCCAAACGCTTCGGTTCGCCAAGCAGACCTGGACCGTGGTCGGCACCTTTGAAGCCGGCGGAAGCGGCTTTGAATCCGAAACATGGGGGGACGCCGATCGATTCATGGATGCCTTCGGCCGCACGTATTATTCCTCGGCCATCCTTCGACTCCGCGACCCCTCGCTGTTTTCCGCGCTCGAAGCCTACGTCGATCAGGACCCCCGCCTGCAGATTTCGGTCAAACCGGAAATCGCCTATTATGAATCGCGCTCCGGCGGCCTCGTGAATTTTATCCGAACCCTCGGGCTCATTCTGACGGGACTGTTCAGCGCGGGGGCAAGCCTCGGCGCCATGATCACGATGTACGGCGCGGTCGCGAACCGCGCCACCGAGATCGCCACCCTGCGCGCCATGGGATTCACGCGCAGCAGGATTTTCAGCCTCTTCGTGTTTGAATCCATCCTGATCGGGCTCATCGGATCCGTCCTGGGAATCGCGCTGGCTTCATTGCTCCAATTCACGTCTCTGTCAACCATCAACTTCGCCACCATGTCGGAGCTGACCTATGGATTTGTCCTGACTCATTCGATTGCCACCTGGGGCGTCCTCTTCGGCGTCATCATGGCAACCCTCGGCGGGCTCCTCCCGGCCGTTCGCGCCATGCGAACGAACATTCCCCATGCTCTCAAATTCAGGGGAGCGTAAATGCCCGGACGGCATGAACGACCCAAAAATCCGGCGATCTGACCTCAAAATCAGGCCATCGGACATGTAAATCAGGCGATTGGACATGTTCCGGGCATTTATTCTGGTATATGCTAATCTGATTCTGATAATTGAATTCATGATTGTAAAAATCCTCAGGCAAACCGGCAAGGATTGAACATGGCAACTTCCGTCTACGGCGCAATGCCGGGCCCGCTCTTCTATTGGAACGGCTGGGCCGCGTCCGCCTGCATGCATACGGTCGCGGTCGGCGCCGCCCTGTTCCTTTCCCATCAATTGCCCACTCCGCAACAAGCGGAACGCGACCCTATTGCCGTGGCCTTCGTCACTCCCCAGCCCACCCACACGGCGCCCACCCATCGTCAGACCATGAAGAAGGCACCTCCGACACCGACTGTCAAACCGAAACAGGTACAACCCGAAGTGATTCCCAGGGAACCGACCCAATCGAAGCCACACACGCAGACGCAGCCCAGGCAGACGCAGCCCCGGCAGACGCAGCCCCGGCAGACGCAGCCCAAGCAAAAAATCTCTCCGCAAACGGTTGTCCATGCTTCACCGCAACCGGCTCCTCTGCCAACGCTTCACGTCACGAACGCCACGCCAATATCTGTGACCCAACCCCTCTCGCATACGCCCGCGGCTCAACCAACGACTCCCCCCCAAAGAGCTTCTCAACCTGCGGTCAGCAGCGGCATGATCGCGTCTCAACCGATGCCTCAACACACGGACGTCGCCAGACAACATGCGGCTCCCGCGGTTCACGCTCACAGGAAACCGGTTCACGTTGACAAGAAACCGGTTCACGTTGAGGCAAAAACCAACAAGGTGGATCCCGTGACGCCACGGGACCGAGTCATCCGCAACCACGTCACACACGTCCCTCGACCCGCGGCCACCCCGGTCAGATCAGCGACCCTGCGGCACTCCGTGACGTCGGCGAGACATGTTTTTCCCAAACGCGCGAGCAAACAGGCGGCACTCTCCTCGGGCAGCCCCGTCGCGCAGACACGCACAACGGTCAGTTACACCCGACAAACGAGAAAAGCCCGGCCTGCGACCACGTCCCGATCCGCATCCTCGGGCGGGCTTTCTCCTGAACTCCTGGCTTTCAGCAAACTCCTGCGCGAAAAAATCGCCCGGACGCTTACATTCCCTCGGCTGGCAAAACGCCTGGGATATTCCGGAACGACCCACGTCGCGATCGCCTTATCGAAAACCGGAATCGTGCGCGATTTAACCGTCTCGCAACCGTCGGGGTACGAGATCCTGGACAAGGCCGCCATCGCCACGCTGGAAAAAGTGCTGCAAACGACAAAACCGCCGAAATCCATCGAGATTGAACAACTCGTCATTCCCATTGCCTTCAATCTGAAAAGAAATTGAGGGCTCAGAATGCATCACATGACAAAGGAGAATGTGCCATGACTCGCTCCAATCTCTTCGCTGTCCTTTTGACGCTGGCGATCGTGTTTCCCACCGGCGCCCTGGCTCAAAACAATGCGTTTACGGCTCAAACCACCGATGCCGAAGGCATTCAGATGTCGGTCTCCAACGCCCGGTTATACTGGGAAGAAAAAATCGATGAGACGACGTTCGTCCCCCATGAAATCACCCACGTTCCGGTCAAGCATGGGGCGGCGACGATCAACGTCAAATTTCAACGGATCGCGAAAATTGAGGTCAAACCCGATCACCCGGCAAAAGGTCGCCAGGCCCTGACCATCAAGCTGTTAAACGGCAACTCCGGCGAATTTCCCCTGGCGAAGGAAGTCGCGCTGATCGGACAGTCCGATTTCGGCGAAATCCGGATCCCCATGAAGAAACTTCGGTCACTGACCTTTGCCAAAAAACCGTAGGCTCAACGATCATGAGTCGTGAAGCCTCCCCCAAGGAGAACGTGACCACATGACCGCCTTACACACTATCATTGACTATGGCATTATCGGACTCCTCCTGCTGCTGAGCATGTGGGCCGTGGCCGTGGCCCTCGAACGGTGGCTCTTTTATCGACGCGCGGCCCTGGCTCAATTCGCCGACGCGCAGCAATTGGAAATCTCACTGACCAAACGATTGGTCGTCATCGGCACCGTGGCCGCAAATGCGCCCTATATCGGACTCCTGGGCACCGTCCTCGGGATCATGGTGACCTTCCACACCATGGGCACGACCAAGACGATCGAGGTGAGCGCGATCATGGTCGGGTTGAGCCTGGCCCTGAAGGCCACGGCGGTCGGGCTGCTGGTCGCCATTCCCTGCGTCGTCATGAACAACGCGCTACGCCGCCGGGTGACGGAGCTGGTGACGCAATACAAGGCCCTCCATGGATCATGAACTGAATCAAATCAACGTCATACCCCTGGTCGACGTGATGTTGGTCCTGCTGGTCATTGTCCTGACGACGGCAACCTTCATTTCAACCGGACAGATTCCCGTGGATCTCGCTCAAGCCGATACCACCAGCGCCTCACCGAGCGAGCCGATTACGATTACGATTACTTCCTCGGGGGAGATCTTTCTGGATGGCGCCCAACTTCCACAGGAAGCGATTCTCAGCGAATTGCAGCGGTTTTCGCCGGAAACGCTGGTGCTCGTTCGGGCTGACCGCGTGATTCAACTTGAGCGATTCGTCGACGTCGTGGATGACGTGAGAGGCGCAGGGTTGACAAAGATCAGCCTTGCCGTGGAACAACAGTGACGACTCGCAGAAACACGTCTTCGCTCCTGTGAATTCCCATGGCGTGACCAAATGGGCGTGGATCGTTTGCTGGTCCCTGGCAGCCGGCCTGATGGCCGCTGTCTCGAGCCATGCGGCCACCCTCCGGGTCACGGTGGAGAACGTCCGTCACGACTCACGGCCCGTCCGCGTTCTTCTTTTCAATTCGCCTGATTCGTTTCCTGATGAAGCACAGTGCTTCAGGGTTCAGGCAGCACAGGCCACGGAAGGAACAGCCGTCGTTGAATTCACGAACCTCGCCCCCGGCGCCTACGCGATCATGGCATACCATGATGAGAACGGAGACAACCGGCTCAATCGAACCATGGGCATGTGGCCGTCAGAAGGATACGGCCTCAGCCTGAACCCGCTTGTCATGGGTCCTCCCACCTTTCAGGAGACCTCCTTCGAGCTTCCCCCTCAAGGTTTGTCCGTGGCCCTTTCGTTGCAATATTAAGATGAAGGACGCCTCGGGACTGTTTCGCGGTTCCTCCCTGTAAGAACAGAGGGGAAAGGCCTTTTCCGGCGAATGGACATGAATTTCCGGTCAGTGGACATGTTTAAGGATCTCTTTTGTGATATGGTTCTTATTTGAAATTGATTATGCGTGTCATAATTGCTCATTGGCTTGTTGCCGGCGGCGCGAAACCAACAATCATACCCGGTGTACTCATGAACGTCATTATTAATGGGGAGATGCACGATGAAGAGATTCTGCCTTTTGGCCGTCCTCTTATTTTTTGGGTTTTCCACAACACTGATTCATGCGCAACGTACGGAAGACGACACCGCATCCCAGTCACAGAAAGTCAGGTTGCGACTCGAGCAGGTCACGATCAGCGCAACCAAAACCAAGCGTGACACGCTGACCACCCCGGGTGAAGTCAGCGTCCTGAGCCAGGAGTATTTTCAACAACGCCAGGCGCAAAGCCTGGACGACGTCCTGCGCTACGAACCGGGCGTGACGTCGGGCGGGGGGCCGCGGACCATGGCCGAGGGCCCGAACATCCGAGGATTGTCCGGCGACCGGGTCCTCACGCTGCTGGACGGCATGCGGCTGACCTTCCAATCCGGGCACAAGGGTCGCCTCTTTATCGATATGGATCAACTGAAACAGGTCGAGGTGATTCGCGGACCGGGATCGGCCCTGTACGGCAGCCAGGCCGTGGGCGGGGTCGTGTCCATGGAAACCAAGGACCCTTCCGATTATTTGGCGCCGGACATGAAGTACGGCATTCGGCAAAAGTTCGGCTACCAGTACGCCAATGAAGAACTCCTCTCCACCACCACCCTGTCGGCCCGCCTTACCGATCAGGTCGAAGTGATGACCAGCGGCACGTTCCGGGCCGGGGAGGACGTTCGCCTCGGCGGGAACCTGGACCGTTTATCCAATTCCGCCCAAGACACCGCGGCCAATCTGAGCAAGATCGTGTGGAAACCGACTGCGTACGATGAGGCTGAATTTTCCGTTCAGGCTACTCGACAAGCCGCGCAGATCCCCTTCCAGGCCAATACGACGCCCGACCGGCGAAGTTCCATTGCCGACCGGGTAAATCGCCAAATCACCTATCGCCTGGGATACACGCACAATGATCCGGCGAACCCCTACCTGGACCTCCGGGGGTTCGTCTACCTGACGACGCTGGACGTTACGGAAAGCCGGATTACCGACGCGTCTCAACGAGACGATTTCGGGTTTGATACCTTTGGGTACGACCTCAGGAATTCCATGAACTTCGGCGATCCCTCGACATACCACCACATCGTGACCTTCGGATCGGAATATTTCCGGAACACACAAAAAAGCAAGGGGAGTCGCTATACCAGTGAATCCTTCGTGTACACCCCGGGCCAACGCTGTAATCCACGCGCAGGATTGCTTCCGCCTCGCTGCGGCTTCATGCCGCCGTATTTCGAACCCCTTATTCCTGCCGGCCTGACGGCCGGAACCGTCCCCCTGGGAGCCGAAACATTCTTCCCTGCCGCAGAAGCCGACACGTTTGCCCTGTACGTGCAGGATGAGATGACGATTTTCGAGCGTGTCACCCTCATTCCCGCGCTACGCTGGGATCATTGGGAAAATAGAGCGTCCGGGCGGGAAACCAAATCCGCGAGTGTCCTCAACCCGAAAATCGGTACGGTCATCCAGGTTACGGACTTCCTGTTCCTCACGGCAAACTATGCCCATGGATTCCGGCAACCCACGTTCGGGGAACTCTTTATCTCCGGCACGCATTTGCCCGGCAGCGTGTTCCGGCCGAATCCCGATCTGAAACCGGAACGCAGCCGAAATCTCGACGCCGGATTCCGCCTGAATGTGCCCAACGTGCTTTCCGGCAACGATCAGTTCATTTTCAAGGGGACGTACTTCAGAAACACCTTCAAAGATTTTATTGACTTCGTCTCCGGAGGCACGGGAAGAAACATGATTTGTAACAGGAGCAGACCCACCAATATTCCGGGTCCTCCGCCAGGATTCGATCCGACTCAACCCGCAACCATACCCTGCCCGTTTATAGATTTCCGGCAGGGATTTGTCCTGGGCACGCTCCTTCAGCCCGGACAGCCCAGTATCCAAACGTTCAGGAACGTGCCTGATGCCCTGATCCACGGAGTGGAAGCCGAGTTTGAATGGCGCGCGCATGAGAACGTCGTCCTGTCCGGGAACTACACCTTCACGCACGGGACGGATCGAACCAATGGGCGGCCGATAAGCAACATTCCCCCAAATCGCGGCGTGCTGGGCATCGACTATTTCTACGACCCATGGGGATTAAACCTGGGCGCCCGCTCGCAGATGGTCGCCGACCAGGATCGCGTGCCAATCTCCGATGATCCCTTCGTGACCGGGACCCCAACCCCCGGCTACGTGCTCTTCGATATCTGGGCTACGGTGCAACCCGGCCGGGCATTGCTCCCCGAGCTTCCGAAGTCGTGGCTCCAGGGATTTCGAGTCAACCTGGGGGTGGATAACCTGACGGACCGGAACTACCGGCGGCATTTGTCAGCGCTTCCCGAGGCGGGAGTCAACCCCAAAATCTCGTTCTGGTATTCCCTCAATTTTCCCTAACGTCTGCGCGGTCCAGCCCGTGACTCTCTGCTCCTCCTCCTTCCCCCTGCGGGAGTCACGCTTGAGAGGCCGACATCAGTCGGCCTCTCATTTTTCCGGGATTACCAGCCCTCCCGTCGAACGCTTATCGTAGCGAACAACACCCTTCCGTTCAGCGCTTCCCGTTGAACAGCACCCGCAGTTTTTTCTCCTGACTCATTACCCGAAAGACTGCTCAAGCGCCATTTTCTGGCAGATCAACATGTTTTTCCGGTCGATGAACATTTTCAAATGGTTGGTTTATGATTATCATTTGAAATTGGTTGTGCATATCAAAATCATATATGTCAAGCCCTCTCGCAGACATTTCAAGATCTGCACCCGTCACTCATCATTGTTAATAAAGGAGGGCTCTATGCATAAACCATACACTCTCTTGGCAATCGTTCTGCTGCTGGGTCTTTTCACGGGCCAAGCGTACGCGCAAGACACGGATGACACTGAAGACTCGCAACCCCCGAAAGTCAAGATGCGACTTGCAGAAGTGACGGTCAGCGCAACCAAGACCAAGCGGGACCCGTTGACCACGCCGGGTGAAGTCAGTGTCCTGAACCAGGAGTATTTTCAACAACGCCAGGCCCAAAGCCTGGACGACGTCCTGCGCTACGAACCGAACGTGACGACGGGATTGGGTCCGCGAACCATGGGAGAGCAGCCAAACATTCGAGGGTTGTCCGGTGCGCGAGTCCTCACCCTGGTGGATGGTGTCCGGATCAATTTTCAATCCGGGCACAGAGGTCGGATCTTCCTGGACATGGATCAGCTCAAGCAGGTCGAAGTGATTCGCGGCCCCGGCTCGGCCTTGTACGGCAGCCAGGCCATTGGCGGAGTCGTGGCCATGCAGACCAAGGACCCTTCCGACTACCTGGCTCCGGACATGCAGTACGGCATACGGCAAAAGCTCGGCTACCAGGACGTCAATAAAGAATGGCTTTCAACCACCACGTTATCGGGCCGCCTCACCAAACAGATTGAGGTCATGACCAGCGGCACCTTTCGGGACGGACAGAACATTCGCCTGGGCGGTGACCCAAGCCCCCTGCCGAATTCCGCCCAATATACCGCAGCCAATTTGAGCAAGCTCGTCTGGAAACCGACGCCGTATGATGAATTAAAATTTTCCATTCAAGCCAATCGACAATCTGCGCGAATCCCCTTCAGCACCACCTCCACGACCACTTCGCCGACATCCATCAGCGACCGGGTGAATCGTACAGTGACGTATCGATTGGGCTACTCTCGTGACAATCCGGCGAATCCATACCTGAATCTTCAAGGGTTCGTCTATCTCACGACCATGGAGATCTCACAAGGTGTGCTTGCCAATGATCAGAGAGACGAAATCAAGTACGATACCCTGGGATATGACCTGAGAAATTCCATGAATTTCGGCAATCCTTCGTCCCATCATCACATCGTGACCATCGGATCGGAATTTTTCCGGAACAATCAAGAGGGACGAGGGACTCGACAAGGCAGGTTTGGTCCCACGGGAGCGCCGGTGTATTGGCCAACCGCAGAATCGGACGTCTTCGCCCTGTACGTGCAGGACGAGATGACGGTCATGGAGCGCCTCACCGTGATTCCCGCCCTACGCTGGGATCATTGGTCAAATGAACGACAAGGTTATGAAAGCAGATCCGTAGGTGTCCTCAACCCAAAAATCGGCGGAGTGTATCAGGTCACGGATTTCCTGTTTCTTTCGGCGAACTACGCCCATGGATTCCGGCAACCCACGTTCCAGAATCTCTTTATTTCCGGCACGCATTTTCCGGGTTCCATCTTCGCTCCCAATCCGGACTTGGGACCGGAACGCAGTAGAAACATCGACGTGGGGTTACGCGTCAACTTACCGAACGTGCTGTCCGATGACGATCGATTCATTTTCAAGGGGGCCTATTTCAGGAACAGGCTTAAGGATAGGATTACCTTTCAAACGATATGTAATGATGAGGTCGTCTCCTTCGTATTCGGCCAACCTTGCCCCGATGGAAGCCCGCGCGCCTCCAGGGCCGGAAATGTCTCAGATGCCCTGATCCAAGGGTGGGAGACGGAATTCGAATGGCGCGTCAGTGACGGCCTGGTTTTGAATGGAAACTACAGCCAGATCCACGGGACCGATGAAACGACAAATCTGCCGCTACCGGACATATTGCCAAAACGAGGCGTGCTGGGCGTCAACTATCTCTACGCTCCCTGGGGATTAACTCTCGGCGCCCGAACGCAAATGGTAGCCGACCAGACTCGAACGCCACCGGGGTTCGGTGGTGGCGCAAATACAACCCCAGGCTACACAATCTTCGACGTGTATGCCACCGTGAAACCCGTTGCAAAACTGCTGCCCGGCCTCCCCAAATCATGGGTTCAGGGATGGCAAGTGAATCTCGGCATCGACAACGTGACGAATCGGAAATACCGTCGTCCGCTCTCCCCGCTTCCTGCGGCCGCGATCAATCCCAAGATACAGGTGTGGTACAACCTCAATTTTCCCTAACGTCCGCGCGGTCCAGCCCGTGACTCTCTGCTACTCCTCCTGTTCCCCCCCTTAAGCAGAAGTCACGTCCGAGAGGCCGGCGCGTGCCGGCCTCTTTTTTTCTCGCCCTGTCTCATGTTCCTTCGACTCGTGACTTAAGGTGACTTAATCACCCCGGAAACGACTTACGTCTCGTTTGTCCGGTACATGAACATGTTTTTCCGGTCATTGAACATTTTTAACAGATTCGCCATGGTGTAATATTTGATATTGGTTCTGTATATCAAAATCATATATGATCACGTACGCGCCATTCAGAAATCCAACGTCCCCCCACTCGCGATTTACTCAAAAGGAGCGGCATATGGCTGGCAAAATGACATGTTGTCTCGCAACGCCCCTTCTGCTCTTTGGGTTATCCACCGCCCAGGCTCATGCACAAGATGCTGAAACCGACGAAGACTCGCAACCCGCAAAGGTCCAGTTGCGACTCGAACAGGTGACGATCAGCGCAACCAAAACCGAGCGTGATCCGTTGACCACCCCTGGCGAAGTCAGTGTCCTGACTCAAGAATATTTTCAACAACGCCAGGCCCAAAGTCTGGATGACGTCCTGCGTTATGAACCGGGCGTTGATTCACGGATAGGCCCCAGAAACATGGGAGAGGGTCCGAATATTCGAGGATTACAGCGTGCGCGCGTCCTCACGCTGCTGGACGGGGTAAGACTCAATTTTCAAGCCGGGCACAAGGGCCGGATCTTTATAGACATGGACCAACTCAAGCAAGTCGAGGTGGTTCGCGGTCCGAACTCGGCCTTGTACGGCAGCCAGGCCTTGGGCGGAGTCGTGGCCATGGTGACCAAGGATCCCTCCGACTATCTGGCCCCGGACATGCGGTACGGCATCCGCCAAAAGTTCGGCTACCAATACGTCAATGAGGAACTTCTGTCCACCACCACCCTGTCGGCCCGCCTCAACAGGAACGTGGAGTTCATGGCCAGTGGGACCTACCGGGCCGGCGAGAATATTCGACTCGGCGGCGATCTGGGACGTTTGGCCAATTCCGCCCAGGACACCGCAGCCGGGCTGACCAAACTGGTATGGAAACCGACGCCGTATGACGAAGCGAAATTATCCATTCAAGCCACTCGACAGGCCGCGCGAATCCCCTTCAATACCAATTCCAGCACCTCCTCAACGAGGTCCATCTCCGACCGTACGAACCGTCAAATCACGTACCGCTTGGGTTATGCGCATCATAATCCGGCCAATCCGTATTTGAACCTCCGGGGCTTCGTCTACCTGACGACGCTGGATATCACGGAAATCCAGCTTTCCAATCAGGCACGGGACGATATCACGTTCGATACGTTCGGGTATGATCTCAGAAATTCCATGAACTTCGGCGATCCTTCATCGAATCATCACATCGTGACCTTCGGATCCGAATTTTATCGGAACAGCCAAACGGGTGACGGGAGTCGCACAACCTCTTCCGGAGGACTCACGGGAGCCCGGGTGTTTTATCCCGATGCGGACTCCGACGTCTTCGCTCTGTACGTGCAGGATGAGATTACGATCATGAATCGCCTCAACCTCATCCCCGCGTTGCGCTGGGATCATTGGAAAAATACCGCGCCAGGCGAAGATACCCAATCCGTGGGCGTCCTCAACCCAAAAATCGGCGCGGTGTTTCAGGTCACGGACTCGCTCTTCCTTGAAGCGAACTATGCCCATGGCTTCCGGCAACCGACGTTCGCCCAACTCTTCATCTCCGGCACGCATGCTGCGGGAAGCATTTTCGTTCCCAATCCCGACCTGGGTCCTGAACGAAGCCGGAACATCGACGCGGGATTCCGGGTGAAATTGCCAAAGATGCTTTTTAGCCAGGATCGATTCATTTTCAAGGGAGCCTACTTCAGAAATCAGCTCAGGGATTACATTGCCCTGTTCCGTTACGGCCCCAGAAACATCTACAGAACCTACCGGAACATCGGACATGCTATGATCCAAGGGTGGGAAGCGCAATTTGAATGGCGCGCCCTTCAGAATCTGACTCTGCACGGCAACTACAGCCTGGCTCGCGGCACGGATGAAACCGAAAACAATCCACTGCCGGACATTACGCCTCAACGTGGGGTATTGGGCATCGACTACGTGTACCAACCGTGGGGCCTGACCCTCGGCGGCCGCACACAGATGGTCGGCGACCAGGAACGCGTCCCGAGGCCAGCGAGGGGGTCCAGACAAAGAACCGGCGGATTTGTCATCTTCGATATCTACGCCACGGTGCAGCCCGGCAGGGCGTTGCTCCCCGAGCTTCCGAAGTCGTGGCTCCAGGGATTTCGAGTCAACCTGGGGGTGGATAACCTGACGGACCGGAACTACCGGCGGCATTTGTCATCGCTTCCCGAGGCGGGAGTCAACCCCAAAATCTCGTTCTGGTATTCCCTCAATTTTCCCTAACGTCCGCGCGGTCCAGCCCGTGACTCTCTGCTCCTCCTCCTTCCCCCTGCGGGAGTCACGCTTGAGAGGCCGACATCAGTCGGCCTCTCATTTTTCCGGGTATCCAGCGAAACGACAGGTGCAATGTCATGCGTGAATTTGCAACAATTTGTCACCCGGCCACATCCACCGCACTTCGCAAGGTTGCTTCCGACGGAGTCCGGACTTTTACAACTATCCAAGCGTTTTCCCCATGAGCACCCTGATTCTGCTCCTGTACGCCATTCATTCGTTTGCCGGCATTGCCTATGAGGTGGTGTGGATCAAGCTGCTGACCGCCTCCATCGGCATGACGGTGACCGCCTTCGGCGTCGTCCTGGCCACGTTCATGGCCGGACTGGGCCTCGGCAGTTACGTCATCGCCCGATGGAAGGGCCCCTCCGAGGACCATCACGGCAGTCGCGCCACCTATCGCCTCGTTGCCCTCCTGCAAACCCTGATGGGTCTCCTGGGCATGGCGTTTCCGCTATTCCTGAACTGGGGCGACCATCTCTACGCGCTGGTCGCACCGGAAACCGAAGGGCTCAGGCATCTCCTGATCAGAGGCCTCTACGTCGGCTTCCTCCTCCTGCCCGTCACCACCCTGCACGGCATGAACTTTCCCGTGCTGGCCTCTTTGCTCACACGATGCCTGACCCGTTCACGGACCACGAAACCCGGCCTGCTTTACTGCATCGGCCTCCTGGCCTCAGGATCAGGCTCGCTCGCGTCGCTCGCCCTGATTCCCGCGCTGGGCTTGCAGGGCGCCTCGCTGGCCCTCGGGACGACGAATCTCATCCTCGCCGCAGCCGCTTTTCTCGCAGGCAACCGGTCACCCGGTCATACCCCATCGCTGAAGGAGGAACCGTCGCCTCCCCGCACACCCGGCGCCAGGCACTCCGCCGTCGCCGCTCGATTGTCTTTACCCGCCCTGCAAACGCTTGGCGCCCTCGTCGGGTTTCTCGTGATTTCGCTGGAGATGATCGGCGCGCAGTACGTCTGGCTTATCGTCAACGTCACCGCCTACGCGGAAGGCATTCTGTTATCCACGGTGTTGCTCATGATGGGACTCGGTTCCGGTCTGTACCTCGCGATCCGAGACCGGGTGCGGGACCGGTCCGCGGCGTTCACGTGGGGACTCTTCATCGCCCTCATCGCCCAACTCGCGGTCATGCCCATTGCAGGCGACATTGCCTCCCTGTTCGATCGCACCATCCAGGCCTTGCGCCCGCACGAGCTGACGATCGCGCAATTCCTGCTCAGCGACGCGCTGTTGGCCCTGACGATTCTCGGAATACCCATGTTCGGATTGGGTCTGGCTTTCTGCAACCTCTGCGACCTTGCGACCTCGCCACTGCCCGATCAACCGCAGAAGGCCGTTCTTTCTCCTTTGGGACGACTGTACGCCTGGCATAACTGGGGCGCCCTGATCGGAGCCGTGCTCACGACCTTCGGGTTTCTCACGCTTTTAGGATTGACCCATACCTGGCTCTTGCTCTCGGCCTGTCTTGTCGCCACGCTGGCGCTGCTTGCATGGCGACTTCCCCCGTCGTCCGGTCGGGGCAAGCCCGGGCGAGACCGTGCCGGGATTCCCGGTTTATGGGGCAAGGGGCTCGCCCTGCTGTTTCTTCTCGGCATGCTTGCCTGGCTCGCGACGACCGCGGACCTCACGTTCCGGCACGCGGCCGCCGGGGATTCCCAACGGGTGCTCTATCATCGTGAAGACGCGCTGGGCGTCACGGAGGTCTATGAAGACAAAACAACCCTGGCCCGCAAGTTGCTCACGAGCCGGCTGCGACAGGAGGGAGGCAGCGCCCCCAAAGAAATTCGCGTTCAGCGTATCCAGGGCTATGTGCCGCTCTTCCTGCACCCCGACCCCCGACGGGTGCTGGTGGTGGGATTGGGCACGGGCATCACCCTTTCACCGACCCTGCGCGAGGAAGTCGAAGCAGTCACCGTCGTCGAAATCTCCCCCGGCGTCATCGAAGCGGCGACACGCTTCTTTGCCGAGGCGAACGCTCGGGTTCTCGAGCATCCCAAAGTCCGGGTCGTGGAACAGGACGGCCGCAACTTCATCAGGTTGACTCGTCATACGTACGACCTCATCGTGCAGGAATTGTTCTTCCCCTACCAGACCGGAGTCGGCAGCCTGTACACCCGGGAACATTACCGGCACTGTCGCGCCAAATTGGCTCCGGGCGGCCTCATGGCCCAATGGATCACCATCAACCAGTTGAACACCGACGATTTGCGAACCCTGGTCCGAACCTTTCACTCCGTATTCCCGGCGACCTCGCTGTGGTTGAACGGCGGCTACCTGCTGATTCTGGGCGGACTCGATCCCCTTCATGTTTCCCTGGAACGGTTCCTGGAACGATACGAAATTCGCGATCCGTTGGGCGGCATGCCCGGGCTAGACCCCGATCCCTATAACCTGTTGGGTCTGTTCGTCAGCCATGGCCCGGCCCTTCGTGAATGGACGCAGGATGCGCCGTTGAACACCGACGACAACCGCTTCATCGAATACTCGACGCCCCTGGCCTTCAACACCTTGAACACGGTGACCCTTGCGGCGGAGACGTTGACAAGCCTCCTCCCCCACTTTCGTCCCGTCGCCGACGTCACGTCCGTCGCCCCATTCTCAAGCGACGACTCGCGCGATCGATTGGCTCGGGTCTCCACCGCGTCGCAATTCCTGACGAAAGGCATCGTGGCGCGCGCGGAACATCGTACGGAGGAAGCCGTCGAGCTGTATACCCGGGCATGGGAACTCCAGCCGTCGAATTATCAAACCCGAATCTTTCTGGAACAGACCTGGGCAGCCAAAGGTCACGCGCTGGTCCTCGAAAAACAATACGACGACGCAATCCCCTGGCTGCGGAAGGCCCTGGCCGTCAACGCACGGAACCTCACCGTGAGGTTCGACCTGGCCTTGAGCCACGCGCAGCAGGGGAACTATCAGACAGCGGCGGATTTCTATGAATCCGTCATTCGTCTGGACCCCGGATGGATTCAGATCTCGTCCGTTTGGTTCAACCTGGGGTTGACCCGCTATCAAATGGGGCTCTATGAATCCGCGGCCGGATTGTTCCGCGAAGTGCTTGAACGCGAACCCGCCTCGATTGCCGCTCGATTCAATTTAGCCAATAGCCTGGCCCAAACCGGCGAATACCGGGAAGCGGTCACCCATTACCAGGACATCCTGAAAGCCGTCCCCGATCATCGGGATGCCCGAACGAATCTCAAGGAAATCCTTGCCTGGCTTGAACGCGATCAGGATCAACGATGATGCCGCGCAGCACGCGCTTCGCCAATGAAGACAATGGCATGCTTCCATGGCGCGGCGGGAAACACGCCGATCTCCCTGCCGCATCGATTGTTGAGCCCCCCCTGTTTTCGAACTGGCCGCGTATTTGCCATAACCGGTCATCGGACATCTTTTTCCGGCGAATGAACATGTACGCGCGCCACACCAACCTGATACTATTTTAAAATTGAAATTGATTCCTTATATCATTAACAAGGAGGGCCGTGATGGAACGTCCAATGAATAGGGTGTGGATTGTTCTGCTCTTATTGACACTCAGCAGTATTGGTTCTCTCCCCGTTTCCGCCCAATCTCATCCCGGCTTTCTGGTTATCGCGCCGGACCGCGGATACCTGGGGAATCAGGAAACCAAAAAGTTGTTCGAGGAATTTCAGCGTTCTTACCCTGCGTCCCTGGCTCTGGTCGGCAACATGTCGGGTAATCATGGGCCGGCCTATACGGCATACATCAAGACTGCCGTCGAGGCCTTGCGTTCATTGAACGCGTCATCCGTTGTCGCTATTCCATTGTTTCTGTCCGAGGCGGACCCCCAACTGGAATCCGTTCGTGACGTTGTACGCGCCTCCGCCGCCGACCTGAACGTCAACTGGGCGCCGGCAATGGCTCAAAGCTACCTCATCGGGCAGATTCTGCTCGACCGGATCGAAGAAATCAGCCAGTCACCTCAAAATGAACGACTCGTTCTGGTCGGAATGGGCGCTCATGACGAGAAAAGCGAACAGGCCATTCGGGAAGACTTGACCGGACTGCTGCGATACATCAAGCGATACCGGTCGTTCCGGGAGAGCGAAGCGGTGGTCTACTATGCCTGGAATGCGGAACAACGCCGTGAAAAGAATAAAGCGGTGGAGGCTCACGTCACGGAACTGGCTGCAAAGCAAGGGCGTACCTTGATCGTCCCCGCGTTCATCGGGGCCAAGTTCACGCACATGATGGCCGCGACGAACTGGATGCAACGCGCATTCAAGAAAATGAACGTCGTGTTTCACTCATCGGAGGTTATGCCTCACGCGAATCTGCTGGTGTGGCTCAAGAAGACCGCCAATCAGCACGCGGAGGTGAAGCCGGGCGAAATCGGGGTCGTCATTATGCCTCACGGTTCCTCCCAGCCTTACAATGACGCCGTGGAAAAGATCATTGCGCCACTCACGCAGCGCTATCACATTGAGCTGGCGTACGGCATGGGAGATGCGGCCATCATTCAGGATGCCGTGTCCCGTCTTGAACAACGAGGCGTCAGGAAAGTCGTGTTTGGAAGGATGTACGGCCTCGTTGAGACCATGAAACCCAAAACGGATTACATTCTCGGGCTCTCCGACGACTATCTCGATGACTTAAAAGAAGGCCGCACTCCACCCAGACAGATTCGAAGCGCCGCCATTTTTTCCACGTTCGGGGGATACGAAGAAAAGGCCAACGTGGCGCAGGTGCTGCATGAACGAATCATGGAGATCAGCCAAAACCCTTCGGAAGAAACCGTCGTTCTTCTTGCGCATGGGACGGGGTCCGACGAAAGCAACGAACGCTGGGTGTCAGTGATGAATGCCAACATCGAAAAACTCCGACAGGACCCGCATTGCGCAAAACTCAAAGCCATCAAGGCCTTGACCGTCCGGGAAGATTGGCCTAAATTACGAGAAAAAGCGGTCAAGGAGGTACGCGAATTCATTGAAGAAAGCACCAAAGACGGAAGAGTGCTGGTCATCTCGAATCGTCTCTATGGTTCCGGACAGTATTCAAAAATGTTGGATGGCCTTGATTTTGAAATGAACGGAGAAGGATTTCTCTCTCCGATCATCACGGACTGGCTTGACCAATCCATTCGGCAAGCGACCGAACAGCTCAAGGGACCGGTAAGGCTGGCCGAGCAAAGTTAGCGTTTCCATTAACCAACCAATCACTCAGAAGGAGGACCGTTCATGCAATACATTCACCAACTCACTCGATCCTGCATCATCCTCGGTCTGCTGGCGTTCGCGCTGGCCGTCGGCTTTTCAGGAATAGCCTTGGCTGATGAAAAGGCAGCCGAGCCGACGGCTGCCAGTGAGAAGAAAGCCGAGGGCGGGGCGAGAAGAAAGCTGACGGCGAGGGCGAAAAGAAAGCCGAGGGCGGGGGCGAAAAGAAAGCCGACGGCGAAGGCGAAAAGAAAGCCGAGGGCGAAGGCGAGAAGAAAGCCGAGGAAGCCAAATAGCGAAAACCTGCGGTCCGGCGGAACTGAGGCAAGAGCCTCAGTTCCGCCCTCGTCTCACGTCCTTCCCCGTCAGTACCGGATTTTCGTCGCAGCGGAAAACGAAAAACCTCAACACACCATGATGCGAACGTTTGCGTGACTTGAGCGCGCGCCCCTTCTTTCATGGAACATGCTCCTGAGACTTGACATTCAAACAAAATAATGATAATCATATTCATTATCTTTTTAAGATCCTTCATGAGATCCGGTTTCCCTGACGGGAAAGCGGAAAACGATCCGGTCATCGTTGTTCCTTAATCGTCACCTATTTCGCCGACATCAACGATCAGAGGTGGACCCATGGTCAATACGCGCGATGCAGGATATCCCCGCAGCCCCATCACGGAAAAACTGTCTGACTGCAATACGATTCAGTATCTCGTCGAGGCCATGCGACGTCACGATCCCGCGTTGATCGAACACGGGATGCGTACAGCCTCCTATGCCCTGGTGCTCGGCTGGCTTGCCAATCTGAGAGGCGACGATCTGAAGGATCTGTATCATGCCGGGCTCCTCCATGACCTTGGAAAACTGTCTTTGCCTGATGAAGTGATCCGGCAGGACGGCGTCTCCATCATCGGCGATTATCTCATGACGGAATGCACCCCTCGATCCAGCACCGACATGCTCCGGCCTTGGCCGGCGTTACAGAACGTCTCGACCCTGATTGCGCTTCATCATGAACGATGGGACGGAACAGGCATTCCCTGCGGGTTGCGCGGCAACCAGATCCCCTTGGGCGCCAGAATTCTCTCCTTGGCGGATACCGTCGATCAACTGCTCACCCAAAAGTCAAACGCATTCTCCGCCCAGGCCACGGCCCTGGTACGAATTCTTCGCACTCTCTCCGGGGCCAGGTTCGATCCGAAATTGGTCAAACTGTTCGTCGAGTGGTTTCAGGACGTCTTTTTGGAAACGTTGGTCCACTATCCATGGCTGGAAGGCGCTCCCGTGTCGGGATCCTGTCCAACGTTCACGACCGCGACCATCGAGCCCACGAAGCTCGTCTACGACGCCATCTAGAAGAACGTCTGCGTTGAACGATTCATGACCGCTTCCCGTATTTCTCGTGGAAAGAGAAGAAAGGATACGTTGCAATGATTGTGCGAACCCTCTTCATCATCGGTAGCGTTCTGGCGGGATTCACCTTGGGATCAAGCCCGGACTCGGGAACAATGTCTTCCGGTCTCGTGAGCGGAGTCGCAATGGGAGCGCTCGCCCTCACGCTGGTCCGACTTGAACGTCTGACGTTTTCCTTGCGAGTCGGCGAAACGTTGGGTGGCTTGGCCGGTCTTGCCATCGGGATCTGTTTGAGTGGGTTGATAAGTTTTGTGAGCCAGCAGATTTTCCTCAACCGTCCCGAGTTCGTGACCTTTGTTGCGACCGCCGCCATGCTCGGGTTCTGCTACCTCGGTATCGTTCTGGGAATCCGAACGGGAAAAAAGCTCTCCCCTGCCACGGCCCCGCATGACACTGATTCCCTATCGCCAACCCAGCAACCCAAACTTCTGGATACGAGCGCCATTATCGACGGTCGCGTCGCGGATTTGTCCCGGACCGGGTTTTTGGAAGGTCCGCTCCTCGTCCCGCAATTCGTTCTTCGCGAACTCCAGCGCATCTCGGATTCCGCTGACGGACACAAACGCATTCGGGGAAAACGCGGGTTGGACATTCTCCAGACCCTCGTGAACATGGAAACCATCAACGTCCAAATCGTTGACGCCGACTTTCCTCACGTGCCGGACGTCGATACCAAATTGGTGGAATTGGCAAAACTTCAAAATGCCAAAATCGTGACGACTGACATGAATCTCAATAAGGTTGCTTCCGTCCAGGGCATCCGGATTCTCAATACTCACGAATTGTCCAATGCCATTCGACCGGCCGTCCTCCCCGGGGAGTCCTTAAAGGTCTACCTGTTGCGGGAAGGCAAAGAAGCGGGACAGGGCGTGGCCCACCTGGATGATGGGACCATGGTTGTGGTTGATCACGCCAGGCGGTGGATAGGGAAACACGTCGAGGTGGTCGTCACCAGCGTCATTCAAACCAATGCCGGCCGGATGATCTTCTCCAGTCTTCGGGAAGGGACGCCTCGCTTGCAGGCGAGTTACGGCTGACCTTGACCGGGCCCGAAACCATGCCCGTCCTCGTTGACCGTGTACAGACCGCATGAGGGAACAGCTCCCGTTTTTCACGCGACGTTGTCATCCTGCAAAAATCGATCGACCCCTTCTTTCAACCGTGTTTGAATGGATTCGCGCGTCCCGGCGTCTTCGACTTTGTTGCCGTTTCGTTCCGTGACGTGAAACACGTCCACGACCTGATCCAGACGCGTCCCGATCCTGGCCGAATGCACCGAGAGCCCGAGGCCATACAGGGTTTGGGCGATCTCGTGCAGCAGGCCCTGTTTGTCGTCGGCAAACACGTCGATGACGGTAAAGTGATCCGACGTCTCGTTATCGATGTTGACTTCGGTGCGATGCTGACGAATCGGCATGCGGCTGCGAAACGACACGCGTTGATTCTGTTTCATCAACGCTTCGATTGAGACTTCTCCCGTCAACACGCCGACAATGGCCTTCCCCACTTTGTCCAACCGGGCCGGGGTGGGCTCGCCGCTGAAATCATGATCCTTGACCAAAAACGTATCCACCACAATCCCGTCCGGTCTTGTGACGATCTGCGCGTCCAGCACCCGCAGGCCTTTCGCGGCCAGCACGCCGGTCATTTTCATAAAGATCCCGGATGCCACGGAATCGAAGGCGATGAGCGAATACTCACAGACCTTCAGTTCGCGGTTGTAGGTGGATTCCACCCTGGGACGTTCGGGGGTCAGGGACGGGATGGCGGAGAGGTGGGCAATGATGCGGTCTTTGGCCGTTCCGGAAAGGTAGCGCGCCGGAAAGGCTTCCAATTGGCTCTTGACCCACTCACGGTTCGGAACAGCCGGAGTCCGTCCGCCCGCTTCAACGCGGGGAGGCTGCGTTTCCCAGGCCGCCAGGACTTCGTCGGCGACGTGCTCGACGTCAGGAGCGGACTCGGCCGGTTCGCCGGTCCCGGACACTTCGTGAAGCGCCAGATGATAGAGTTCGATCAGCAACGCTTCCTTCCATTTGGTCAGCATGTCCGGGCCCACCGCGGCGATATCCGCGGCCGTCAGGAGCAGGAGTTGCTTCAAACGTTCGGCGCCGCCCACGGCCCGGCAAAAGGTCAGCCGCACTTTTTCATCGTGGGGGTCGCGTCGAAAGGCCGTATTCGCCATCAGCAGGTGTTCATGGACCAGAAATTCCAGGGTCCGGGATTCCTGTTCGTCGAGTCCCAACCTGCCGGCCATGTCCCGGGCGATTTTTTTGCCGACTTCGCTGTGGTCTTCGGGGAGGCCCTTCCCCACGTCATGCAGCAGCACGGCCAGGTGCAGCAGATCCTTCTCGCGAATGTCCCGGTACACCGTTCCCAGCGTTCCGGACTGCCTTCCCAGAAACTCGACTTTCTTCACGGCCAGCAGACTGTGCTCGTCCACCGTATATTTGTGGTATTGATTAAATTGCATCAGGCCCCGCACACGACCAAACGCGGGGACCAGTTTTTCCAGAACGCGCGCCTCGTGCATCAGCATCAGGGTTTCGGCAACCGCCTCGGGGCCGGACAACAATTCCCGAAACCGCCGGCTCACGGACGGGGTCGCGAACAGGCGTTCGGGCATGCTTTCCATGTGGCGGTGTATTTCTTCCAGCGCCCGGCTGTCGATCGTCAACCGTTCTCTCTGCGCAACCTGAAAGAGACTCACGAGATGGTCCGGATCATCCAGGACCTGCATGAGTTTTTCCTCGTGGATGGACAGTCTTCCGTCGATGACCTGAAAGAAGCCGTCGATCACGGGAGCCGGCCACAATTTTTTAAGGCGAGTCCGGAGAGACACCGCGCTCGCCCGCTCCGCAAACCGCATCGCCCGGTGGTGAATGCCCGTGGTCAGACGATAATAGTGCTGCATGAACTGCTCGACGCCCAGCATATGCGGTTCATCCCGGTAGCCGAACTCCTGAGCCATGCGCACCTGCGCGTCGAACGATAATATTTCCTGGGCGCGGCCCGCCTCCAAATGAAGCAGGGCGCGCACCTTGAACAGAAACTCTCTCGCTTCGAGCAGCGCCGTATAATCCTGGTGCGCCAAGGCTCCGCGGTCGGCCAACTCCCGCAAGGTGGAGGCCTGATACCGAGCCATGCCGATCCATTGGAGCACGTGGACGTCTCTCAACCCCCCCTTGGTTCTCTTGATGTTCGGTTCGAGGAGAAACACGGTCTCGCCGAACTTGGCGTAATCCTGCTTCCGCTCTTCGAGCTTTTCGCGAACAAAGCTCTCCACCCGTCTTCCGAGAACGCGCTTGGCAAACCGTCGCCGAAATTCCTGAAAGACCGACGGACTTCCGACTAAAAACCGGGATTCCATCAACGCGGTCTTGGCCGACAAATCCCCTTCCGCCACGACCATGCAGTCGTGCACCGACCTGACGCTGTGCCCCACCTGAAACCCCAAGTCCCACAAATGGTGAAAGACCTGCTTCGAGAGTTCCCGGGCGAGCTTCTCGCCGCCGGCGCGATAGAGCATCATGACGTCGATGTCGGAATAGGGCGCGAGTTCGCGTCGCCCAAACCCGCCCACCGCCACGAGGCAACAGTACCGCATGCCTGAAGGCGCGTCGCCGCCCCACTGCCTGACCACGTTGCGATACCGGCCGATCAGGACCGAATCCACGAGCGCGGTAAAATCCGAGACGACTTCCATCCCGGACGCGCCCTCCCGCAATCGCCGGTGGATGCCTTCCCGGCCGGCCTGAAGCACGGCCTGCGTTGAGGACACGCTCGATTCAGGCGCGTCGCCCGATTGATTCATGGGTTCTTGATTCACGGACGTTTCACTCTGTCGCGGTCGTCAGGCACGGCCAATCCGCGATCCCTCGTCCGGCGGCTCCATCCGTCTTCCGTCACCGCTTGACGTATCGATTGGTAATCGGCATTCGTCGGTCTTTCCCCAGCGCCTTTTGCGTGATCTTGATCCCGATCGGAGACTGACGCCGTTTGTATTCGCTGCGGTCCACCAGCGCCAGCACGCGCTTGACCGTTTGCGGCGGAAAGCCCGTTCCGGCAATTTCCCGGAGAGACCGTTCCCGTTCAACGTACGCTTCCAGGATGGGGTCAAGGACTTCATACGGCGGCAACGCGTCCTGATCCGTTTGGCCGGGCTTGAGCTCGGCCGAAGGAGCCCGGGCGATGATCCGCTGAGGAATCACGGCCGCCCCCCGGTCCTCAACGGCTTTGCCGTTTCGATACCGGGCCAGGTCATAGACCAGGAGTTTGGGAACGTCTTTAATCACGGCAAAGCCTCCCGCCATATCGCCGTACAAGGTGGCGTAGCCGACGCTCATTTCGCTCTTGTTGCCGGTCGTCAGGACCAAATGGCCGAGTTTATTGGATAGCGCCATGACAAGGGTTCCGCGGATGCGAGCCTGGAGATTTTCTTCCGTGGCATCGTGCGCGATGGTTCCAAACGTCGAAGAGAGCGCCCGAAGGTATTGCTCCCACAGGCGCGTAATCGGAATGGTCAATAAAGGCACGTTCAGCGCCTTCATCAGGGCAGCGGCGTCCACGCGGCTTTCCCGCGAGGTGAACGGGGAAGGCATGAACACGCCGGTGACGCAATCCGGGCCAAGGGCGTCGACCGCGATCACCGCCGTCAGGGCCGAATCAATTCCTCCGCTCACGGCAATTAAGGCGTGTTGAAATCGGTTCTTCCCGACGTAGTCACGCACGCCCGTGACCAGAGCCCGGTAGATTTCTTCCACGTCGTGCGATACGACCGGATTGCTCAACGGCACGGGTTTCGTCGCTTGTGGGCGCGCCACCGGAGACAAGCGCACCCGCTTGACGGGATACCGCTGCCCGGCCCGGTCACTTCCGCCCGCGGGGCTCGTTTTACGCGGACCATCGAAAGTCAGGTCGGCCACGAGCAATTCTTCGTCAAACGCCCCGGCGCGCGCGAGGACCGTTCCCTTTCCATCGACAATCAGACTGTTTCCATCGAACACGACTTCGTCCTGGCCCCCGACCATGTTGGTATAACTCACCACCACGTCATTCTCCCTGGCGCGTCGCGCCAGCATGCGTTCCCGCGTTCTCGCCTTTCCCACGTGATAGGGCGAGGCATTGATGTTCAGGATCAGCCGGGCTCCTCCGATGGAAACCTGATCGCGAGTGGGCCCGCCGGCATGCCAGATATCCTCACAGATACTCACGCCAAACCGCACTCCCCGGGCCTGGCAGACCAACGTTTTTTTTCCGGGTGAAAAATACCGGCTTTCGTCGAACACCCCGTAATTCGGCAGGAACGTCTTCTGACAGGTGGCCACCACTTTCCGGTCATGAATCACCGCCGCCGCGTTGAACACGTGCCGGTCGCCCGAGGGAACCACCAACGGGGCCGACTCCCGCAAACGGATTTTCCCTCCCGCTTCCGGATACCCGACGACGACGGTGAGGTCCCGGCATTGTCTGGTCAACCATTGGAGCGCGCGATTCGCATCGCGGAGAAAACCCGGTCGCAGGACCAGGTCTTCCGGGGGATAGCCGGTGATCGTCAGTTCCGGGAAAACCACCAGGTCCGCCCCCGCCTGACGAGCCTGCCTGACCCATTTGCCCATGGCGCGCACGTTCCCATCCACGTCCCCCACGACGGGATTCATTTGCACCATGGCAATTCGGCAGGCGTGCGTCATCATAAAAAAAACGTCCTCGCCCCTTCGGGGGGAGGACGCCTTTGTCCAACACCGATCAAACGTACATGGATCGTTTTCTGAGCTTATATCTTCCGAGCTTATACCAACGATTCGGACGGCCTGTCAAGAGCGAAGGAGCGCCACCGGTCGTCGCTCTCTACTGATCCCCGCCGTCCAATTCACCGGCCAGGATAATGGCCTCGGCAATCTCCCGCATGGATTTTCGCATATTCATGCTTTGACGCTGAATCAACCGGAACGCATCGGCTTCCGACAATTTGCGGGAATGCATGAGATAGCCCTTGGCCCGTTCGACGAGTTTTCTCACGGTCAGGGCCTCCTGCATTTCAAATGATTTTTCCATGAGGCGCGTATGTTCAATGGCCACCGCCGCCTGATTGGCAATGGCCTGCATGATTCTGATCTCCTTGTCGTCAAATGAATGCAGCGCGGACGTGTAGGTATTGAGCACGCCGATGACGCGTTCCTTGCTCATCATGGGGACCGACAGGAGGGAACACAACGACTCCCGTTCGGCCAAATCCCGGTAGAAAAACGCTTTTTCCTTCTTCACGTCGGACACGTAAATCGGTCGTCGTTCCTTGACCACCCGCCCGCTGATGCTCTGGCCGATTTTGAGCGGAGGCTTCCGGCGATAGGCTTCGCTCAGGCTCTGGGTCGCCGCAATCTGTAACCGCTGGGTTTCTTCGTCAACCAACATGAGCGAACAGATCGTCGAATCCGTCATCTGCGCCGTCGTCGCCACGATCAATTGCAGCACTTCCTCAATCACGTGATTGGAAGCCACGGTTTCCGACACCTGAGACAGGGTATCCAATTGCAACGCCTGCCGCCTCATTTCGTCGTACAATCGCGCGTTCTCAATGGCGCCCCCAACCTGGTTCGCGATGGTCGATAACAAGGCCAGTTCGGCATCCTGATACCGCCTCGCCCGTTTGTGTTGCACGTTAATGACCCCGATGACGTTGCCCTTGGCGACGATGGGCAACGAGACAAACGCCTGGTAGCGGTCTTCGGGCAGATTGTGAAAGAGTTTAAATCGCGGGTCGTCGCTCGCGTGACGCGGGATGATCACGGGCACGTTTTCCCGGGCCACCCAGCCCGTAATCCCTTCTCCCAGCTCCACGGAAATCCGGCCGATGAGCTTGGGATGAGGATTCTTGGATGACCGCAGGACCAGTTCATCCCGATTCCCGGAAACGAGATACAACAGACAGGAATCGGCCTTCGTCACCTCGACCACCACTTCGACGATGTGCTTGAGAACCGCTTCCGGATCGAGCGTGCTGCTGATCGACTCACTGATGCGATACAGCACTTCCACTTCCCGCGTTCGTTCCCGAAGGACGGCCTTGACGTCCTGCTGGGACCGCCGGGACGCTTTCTTTGTCGAAGGTTTCTTCGTTGGAGGCATTTCAATCATTCCCGTGTCTGCTTCTCTCCTCGCGAAAGAGAGCCTGCCCCGGACCTGATCCGGGGACCGGGGCGTGGCGGCCATGCTCAACTGAACTGCGCATACCACCGTCTCACCGTACGCGGGTCCAGCGGCAACACCTGGACTTTGCCTATCGACCGGGGAAGCACGCAATGGACGGTGCCATTTGCCACCTTCTTGTCATGACGCACGGCTCCCCAGAATTTCGAAAACCCATGGACCGGCATCCGCACGGGAAGACCCGTTCGCTGGATCAAGGCGCGCTGCCTGTCCACGACGCCTTTCGAGCACAGCGCCAAATGATGCGCCAGAAGGGCTTCATGCACCATGCCGATTCCCACGGCTTCCCCATGGATATAGTCCCGGTACCCGCCCAAGGCTTCCAGCGCGTGCCCGATGGTATGTCCATAATTCAGAATCCGGCGCAGGCCCGCTTCCCGTTCATCCTTGGCCACCACCCGCGCCTTGATCTCACAACAACGCGCGACGACCGTTTGGACGTCCTCTTCCCGCATGTCGAGCACGTGCTCCATCCGGTCCTCCAAAAAGCCGAAAAACCGTCTGTCGGCAATGACCCCGTACTTGATCACTTCGGCCAACCCGGCCAGCCATTCCCGCTTGGGGAGGGTCTGCAACGTCTTCGTATCGGAGACCACGAGGGCCGGTTGGTAAAACGCGCCAATCAGATTCTTCCCCGAGGGATGGTTGACCCCGGTTTTCCCGCCCACGCTGGAATCCACCTGAGCCACCAGCGTTGTGGGAACCTGAATAAACGGGATACCCCGAAGATACATGGCCGCGGCAAACCCGGTGACGTCTCCAATCACCCCTCCGCCCAGCGCCACGAGCGCGGACCGGCGCTCGAATCGATATTTGACTAATTCATCTATAATGGACGAAACCCAGTGAAGCGTTTTGGTCGGCTCGCCTTCGGGAATACGGATCACGTGGCAGGCGAAGCCGGCCCTGACGATCGCCTGTTTGAGCGACGTCCCATGGAGACGCGCCAGCGTCGGATTCGTCACGATGCCGACTGTTCCGGACAGCCCCAATGCCTGCAAATACCGCCCCGTCCGGTGAAGACAGCCGGGACCGATCACGATATCGTAGCTGCGCTTGCCGAGACCGACTTTGACGGTTTGGTGAGCGCGGGTCATGAGCCGCCCTGCATTTGGAGTTGAGTCATGCTTCGGATGGACGCGGGGCAAGGAGCGCTCAAAAGTTCTTTACGTATTCCTGGTAGGCGTCGAAATTGCGTTTCATCTCATCCACACTGTCCCCGCCGAACTTTTCCAGCATGGCATTGGCCATTTCATACGCAATGACGGCTTCCCCCACCACGCCGGCGGCGGGAACCGTACAGATGTCGGACCGTTCCACCGTGGCTTCAAATGGTTTTTTCGTTTGAATGTCCACGCTGTTCTTCGGTTGATACAGGGTGGCAATCGGTTTCATGGCGACCCGCACGACAACGGGTTGCCCATTCGTGATCCCGCCCTCCAACCCACCGGCATGATTGGTCCGTCGCGCGAAGCCCGGCTTGACGTCGCTGGGATAAATATCGTCGTGCACTTCGGAACCACAGCGCCGGGCCGATTCGAACCCCATGCCGATTTCCACGCCTTTCATGGCTTGAATACTCATGGCCGCCATGGCCAACCGCGCGCTCAAACGCCGGTCCCATTGCGCGTAACTGCCCAACCCGATGGGAGGATTGAGCACGACCACCTCGAAGATCCCGCCCAACGAATCACCGTTCCGCTTCGCGGATTGAATCTGCTCGATCATCTTCTCATTCGCTTCCGGGTCGGGACATCGGACCTGGGACTGCTCAGCCCGGTCATACGCCGCCAGGGGATCATCCACGGGCGCGGCGGCGACCGAGCCGATCCGGGTCGTGTAGCTCACCACCCGCATGTCGAATTGCGACAAAATGGCCTTGGCCACGCCACCGAGCGCCACCCGGATTGCCGTTTCTCTCGCACTCGCCTTTTCGAGCACGTTGCGAATGTCCCGGTGTCCGTATTTGATGGCCCCGACCAGGTCGGCATGGCCAGGTCGCGGACGGGTGACGACCCGTTTTTCCGATGGGGGCCCCGGTTCAGCCGCCATGATCTCCTGCCAATTGTCCCAATCCCGGTTGCGAACCAATAAGCCCAAGGGATTGCCCAACGTCTTTCCCTTTCGGACGCCGCAGTAAAACTCAACCTGATCCTTTTCGATTCGCATCCGGCCGCCACGGCCATACCCGCCCTGCCTTCTCGCCAGATCCTGATTGATCATTTCCGCGGTCAGAGGAAGCCCCGCCGGGACCCCTTCCAACACGGCCATCAACCCCTTTCCATGAGACTCACCCGCATTTAAATAACGCAACATCCCGTCCCTTCATCCGGTTGGGCTTTCAGGAGTCTCCCCCGTCAGTCCCGTTCTTCATCCAATCGATACGTCCGCTCCGCTTGCGGTCCTGCCGTGTCTCCCGTCGCCGAAAGCGTCACCCCTTTCTCCGTGATGCGTTTCACGACCCGGGAATAGGCGGACAGGATTTGTCCCGGGACAACAATGCGTCGCGCGCCGTCTTCAAATTCCAACATGGCCCAACGGCCTTGAGCCGTTGACAGTGTTCCCATAACTTTCACGGCGTTGCCGGTCGCGTCCCGCTCCTCCGGGGATGAACCCGCGGGGCTTGGGACACCCGATTTCGGAACGAACGGATCACGATACTGATCCGGACGGGACCGGACGACGGGTGACGACTCGTGCGCGTTCGTCACGACCTGATCGCCCGGCCCCGCATGAACGTGCATTCCGGCAAACCAGAACACCATCCCTCCCACAAAACCCATCAGCGTGGCGCGCGTCATGAAGTCGAGCCTGTACCCTGTTCAACGGCAGGCGCTTGGAAACGTGTCAATTCAAAGGACGCCTGAATCGGGCGCGCCGGGCTTTCCCCGCTCCGCTCCGGGGCGCGCAAATCCAGCGACGCGACCGTCAACCCGGTCGGAAGCAGCGCTTCGAGAAAGCGCGCGAGCGCATGATACCGCCCCTCCGCGTGGAGTCGAAGCGTGACTTGCTCCAATTCCATATCCGGAAGCGGAACGGGATTCCCGGACTCCCAGGACGTAAGCGCCACGTCAACCGATCGCGCTTTGTCCAGAACGCCCGTCAGGATCTGATCCATGGGCGCCGCCACGACGCGCTTTTGCGCTTCGAGCCTGAGGGTCAGCGCGGCGATTTCCTCTTTGAGTGTTTCCACCCGGTGATCCCGTTTCATCGTTCCCAGTTGCTGGTCCAATGCGCGAAGGGTGTGTTGAAACGCCCGGGCGCGTTCCCGCTGCGGTTCCACAACGAATTGCGACATGATCATCGACACAAGTCCCGCCAGGAGGAGCAGAAGGACGACCTTGTGGGCCATGCGCGTATCTTCCACCCAATCAAGAATGCTGTCGGCCATGTGCCGTCGAGTCCACAAAGAGGTTCATTGAAAACTGAACGAGGCCGGGCTGCCGCGCGTGGGGCCCGGCGTCAACCACGTCGACGCGACCAAGCAGGTCGGTTTTTTCAAAATCCTTCGCCAGTTTCAGCACGTCTTCGAGTGAACGGGCAAACCCCGATACCGTAATCCTGACGTCCCGTGCCTGAAGATGCAGCAGCCAGACATCCAACGGATCAACCACCCGGCCGATCATCGACAGCAGGTGAACGGGCTTGGCCGAGTCACCCGTCAACGCCTCCAACCTGTTCCATTCGACGACCATGGCTTGCCGTTGCTCCTCCAGGATTGCCGTTTCCCGATGGGTTTGCCGCAGCGACGCGACACGGGCCTGCTTGACGTGCGTCTCCCGTTCAAGCCGTTGCGCCTCGTGCCTCACGTCGACGGCCACCCATCCCCACAGCGCCACGACGCCGGCCAGGACGCCGATCCCCGCGAACAATTCCATCGTCGAGCGCCGCCGCGCCCGGCGGTCCTCGCGTCGTTGGCCTTTCAGTAAATTAATCCCAACCATGGTTGTCCTGATGAAGAGCCAACCCGACGGCCACTCCTCCGAGGTGAGCCGAAGCCGAGAGATGGTCGCGATCCCGATGATCGGCCAGCCCTTCGATTCCGTCGAAAGGATTGAACGGCAGAACGGGAATTCCCAACGCGTTCGACAGTTCACCGCGCAGTCGCGGATGACCTGACCGACCCCCGCACAGGAACACCTTTTCCACGTCGAGTCCCGGGTGGCGTTCCAGGACGGACTCGAAACAGGATTTGATTTCTCTGATGACTTCCGTCACCCCCAATGGGGGGGCCGGGAGTTCGGTTCCGCCGGGACCGCGTCCGGCGTCGCCTTCGGCCGGTGCCGCGTCATCCATGGCATGGCCCGGCACCGTTCCGTCGAAGCTGATATCGCGGACCATGAGGGGGCGCTCATCGGCGACGAGCAGCACGTTCATGCCGCTTGCCCCCACGTTGACCATGCCAAAGGATCTCCCCCGGAAGGCCGGACTGTTCCGCATCATCGCCTTCATCAGCGCGAGACCATCGACGTCGCAGACGATCGGACGCACCCCGATTTCTTCCAACAACGTTTTGCGGCTTTCAACGACCTGTTGCTTGGCGGCCACGAGCAACAGGTCCATTTCCGCGGAAGCGGGCTGGGGCCGGGACAGAATCCAGTAGTCGAAATAAATATCGCTCATGGCGTACGGAATGTATTGATCGCCCTGCCACGTCAGGTATTCATCGAGGGCATCCCGCTCGACACCGGACACGCGAATCCGCTTGACCATCACCGACGGTCCGGAGACGGACATGGCGACGGGGCTGCCGAGCAATTCAAACTCTCGAAGCAGATCGCCGAGGACGGCTTTGACCCGACGGGCATACCGGGCCTCGTCCTCTTCCGCGACGTCCAGGCTGCGCACGCCGAACCGCTTGAGACGATACCCGGCGGCGCGTTGCTCAAGCTGGATCAGCTTGACCGCGGAAGAGCCGATATCCAAACCGACACGGGACTGCGATCGTGACAAGACACGGGCCCATCTCCGGAGTCGTTTCATCATTGGCCGTGGGTTGCCCGGGCCGGGTGACCCCACGGGCAACGTCACTCATGATTCGGCTTAAAAGATTCAACCCTACACGGTTCTCCATTGACCGTCAAACAAAGGCAATTGGCCCGCGTGACCGGGACGTTTCTCTTCAAAAGGCGCGTCCCGGCGAACGTATCCCTTGTCGTGACGCGGGCATGACGGCGGCGCGAGAGGAGGAGAACCGCAGGCCGCCCGGTTACACTCGGCCACGGCTCGTCAATAGTCTGAACGATCCAGATCCCGGTGGCTGAGCGCCGCGCCGTAGCCCAACCGCGCGAACAGATCCTGCACCCTGTTCGCGATCGCCACGGAACGGTGCCTGCCCCCCGTGCAGCCGATGGCGACGGTCAGGTAACTTCGCCGTTCCCGCTCAAACAGCGGGAGGAGAAACGCAAACAGACGTTCCAGATGCTCCAGAAACCCTTGCGCCTCTTTGTTCCCGAGCACGTACTCCTGAATGGTTTTTTCATTTCCCGTCAACGACCTCAATTCAGGAACGAAGTGCGGATTGTGCAAAAATCGAACGTCAAACACGAGGTCGGCTTCGTAGGGGACGCCAAATTTGTACCCGAACGTCATCACGGACACCTTCATCGAGTGCCGGTGACCGGGGGCGCCGTACTGCCGCACCATCCAATCCCGAAGGTCATGGACGGTCAACTCCGACGTATCCAACACCCGGTCGGCACGGGCCCGTAAGGCACCGAGGCGCTGCCGTTCGAGACGGATCCCTTCAAGCACGGGTTCCCCGGGCAGGAGCGGATGGGGACGACGGGATTCGGAAAATCGGCGGGTCAGCACGACGTCGGTCGCTTCCAGATATAACAGTTCCACGACGGAGACACTCGCGTGCAGCCGCTCGATGTTTTCGAAAAAATCCGAGAAAAAGTCGCGCTCGCGAATATCGACGCACAAGGCAATGTTGCGAACGGTGTGGCTCCGTTGGCCGCAAAATTCCGCGAATGACAGGAACAGCGCGGGAGGCAAATTGTCCACGCAGAAAAACCCGATGTCTTCGAGACATTTCAGGGCTTGGGTTTTTCCGGATCCGGACAACCCGCTGACAATGACGAGATGGAGTGACCGGTCAGATCCCTGATCCGTCACGGCAACCTGACGGGACGGGGGGTTCATCCGCGCGCGAGACCGGCCCGTGGTGAAGACGCCGCCCCGGTTGAGCGGGATTCAACAGATCCGTTTTCGCTGGCTGGCCGGAGCAATATTGAGTTCCGCCCGGTATTTGGCGACCGTTCGTCTGGCAATGACAATCCCTCTGGCGCGCAACCTCGACACGATTTCCTGATCTTTCAACGGTTTCCCGGAATTTTCCTGTCCGACCATTTCCCGGATCAACTCACGAACGGTCATGGAGGATAACTCTTCAGCGCCGGGTTCCGCCCGTTGAATGCCCGCGTTGAAGAAAAACTTGAGTTCCAGCATGCCCTGGGGACAATACATGTATTTATTCGTCGTCACCCGGCTGATGGTGGATTCATGCATGCCCACGTCTTCAGCCACTTGCTTCAACACGAGCGGTTTCAGATGCTGGATGCCCTTTTCCAAAAAGGCTTCCTGAAATCTGATCAGACTTTCAACGACTTTGACAATGGTTTTGTTCCGCTGTTCGAGGCTGCGAATAATCCACTGGGCCCCTCGCAGTTTATCCTCCATGTACGCCTTCGCGGCGACGCCGTCTCCGTGGCTCGTTTCCAGGATCTTCGTATAATACGGGGCCACGCGCACACGAGGCATCCCATCGTCATTCAGGACGACCTGCCATGCGCCTTCGTCTTTGAAGACGAAGACGTCCGGCACAATCATCTGGTTGTTGTCGGAACAATAGGGACGTCCCGGTTTGGGTTCCAGCCCTTCAATGATATGCACGGCCTCCACGATTTCCGCAACCGGCCGGCCGACGGCTTTGGCAACGACGGCATAGCGTTTTTTCTGGAGGTCGTGCAGGTGCCCCCTGATAATCAGTTCAAGCAGGGATTCCTGACGAACGCCGCCGTGATGGCAGCCGTTGCCGAGCGGCATTTGATGAAGGTGGCGGAGTTGAATCAACAGGCATTCCTGAAGATCCCGGGCAGCCACGCCGATGGGATCGAACGTGTGAATCAGGGAGAGTACGGAATCCGCCTTTTTGACCGACACCCGGGCTTCTTCGGCAATTTCCTCGATCGACGCGCACAGATACCCGTCATCATCGAGATTGCCGATGATGATATGGCCAATGGCTTTTTCTTCTTCATCCTCGGAAGACAGTTGCAACTGCCACAGCAGATGGCCGGCCAGGGTGGCCGGTTTCGTCAGCGTCTGGTCATAGGCGGGAAAATCGTCACCCGGGGCAACCGGACCATTCCCATCCCCGGACCGCCAATCACTTTCATAATAATCCTCCCACCCCTGTGGTGAGAGCGGCTCCGGGAACTGCTCGTCCCATTGCGCCTCGCCGTCATCGACGACCGCGTCCCCTTCTTCCGAGGCCTGCTCGGGCGCGCCTTCCTCTTCTTCCTCCTCTTCAAGCAGGGGATTTTCCAACAGGTTTTGCGCGAGCACCTGCTGCAATTCCAGTCTGGACAACTGCAAGAGCTTGATGGCTTGTTGAAGTTGGGGCGTCATCACCAACTTCTGACTGAGCCGAAGATCGAGTTTGAGTTCCATCGCCGTCATCCGGACAGGCCGGGAACGTTCAGAGCCTGAAGCCTTCGCCCAAATAGATTTCTCTGACCTTGGAGCTCCTGATAATCTCTTCTGAAGTTCCCGACTCCAGAATGGTTCCTTCATGAATAATATACGCCCGATCGGTGATGGACAGCGTTTCCTGTACGTTGTGATCGGTCGTCAGAATCCCGATGCGTTGTTCTTTCAAGGAGCGAATGATTGTTTGGAGGTCGGCGACCGCGATGGGATCAATGCCGGCAAACGGCTCATCCAACAACAAAAACCGGGGAGTCGTCGCCAGAGCCCTCGTGATTTCCAACCGGCGGCGCTCGCCCCCGGAAAGCGTGAAGGCTTTGCTTGTTCGAATATGAGCCAACCCGAGTTCGTTCAACAGGCTCTCCAGGCGCTCCCGCCGCTCCGCCTGGGAAATGTCCAGGGTCTCCAGGACGGCATCAATATTATCCTGAACGGATAACCGGCGAAACACGGAGGCTTCTTGCGGAAGATACCCGATGCCCCGGCGGGCCCTCTGGTACATCGGCAGGTCGGTGATCGGAGCGCGATCTAAAAAAATCCGGCCCTGATCCGGCTGACACAGGCCAACCACCATGTCGAAAATCGTCGTTTTGCCCGCTCCATTCGGCCCCAATAATCCGACAATTTCTCCCGATTCAACGTCCAGGGAGACCCCGCGCACCGCGTCCCGTCCCTTGAAACTTTTTCGTAGTTCCACGACGGAAAGCTTGGAATACGCCATGACAAGCGGTAGCGGCTCAATGATTGCCGGCGGCCTTACGACCCCGGCTCTTCGAGGATCACGACACGCGATCCCCCTTCGACGATGCTTCGGGCTTCTTTGAGAAACATGGTCATTTGGGATCCTTCAATCCTGGTTCCGCCCTGCCAGGCCACCGGCGATTTCATCAGGACGAGTTTGTCTTCGTCTTTATAATACAGGGCGCGCCCGCACGTCGCCTTCCCGTCCGATTTCTCGATGACCACGTTGCCGCTGGCCTCAATGCGGTCAACTTGTCCCGCGGTCCCTCCTTCCTTTTGCCGGCCGCCGGCTTGCGCGGCTTTTTTAAACGTCACCACCATCCGTTCGGCTCGCATGACAAAATCCCTTTTCGTGAAGACCACCGTTCCTTCAAAGGTCGTTTGCCTCGACTTTCCCTGAACGGTCATCGTCCGCGACGTAATCGTGGTGCGCTCTTTCTCCCCGGCCACGACGGCGGGGACGGCCTGCGCCGAGATGAACCCGCACACCAGTATCGCCATCAGCGTTGGCGAGCCGTATTCAGGACGCAATCTGAACGTGGACATCATCGAGAACCCCCAGCGTTTCTGTTTTCAACTCCGCGACCAACCCAATACCCGTAATGATGACGCCGTGGCCGCGTATGGTCACCGGCCTGTCCGTGCTGATTGTCTGTTCCGCGTCCACCCAGTGAACGTGCGGGG
Organism: Nitrospirales bacterium; assembly: GCA_965232175.1. Classification (GTDB taxonomy): domain Bacteria; phylum Nitrospirota; class Nitrospiria; order Nitrospirales; family UBA8639; genus Bin75. The sequence continues at coordinate 1,966,976 of CBDDOW010000006.1, read as the reverse complement.
TCAGAATGGTATATCCGTTGGCCAACTCAATCGTCATCAGGTCTTCCTGATTGCGAAGGTCAAAATCACCGTTGGCCGTATTAATCGTTCCCTCTTCAGCCTCCAACTGCATTTCTTCCTCTTGCCCCTGCCGGTCAAACAAGCGAACCTGAACCTGCTTTAACAACACGTGCCGTTCGGACTCGCGGCGTTCGGCTCTTTGCGCCTCCACCTCCCACCGGACCCGCCCTTCATCGGTCTGGCGGTAGACAAACCCTTCTATGCCGGCATCGGCCGTTTCAAAAACCGCTTCCGTCACGACGGGAGGCGGATGGTTCACTTGCATTTGCTGCATCAGGACGTAACCGAGAAAGCCCGCCAGACTCAGGGTCAGCCCTCTTAACACCCATCGCAGCCATGAACGAGACATACATCACCAGCCTGAACGTCAATCAGAATACCATACGCCCCAAACCAAGTAAACGAAACGGTCGTGAGAGGTTCCCGTAACCGGGAAACCGGCGTGACATCCAGGGCCCGTCATGGATTCCCGCAACGGCCGGACGCGTGAGAGGGAGAGAACCGTCGGAAGATTATGGAGTCTTGTCGTCGGCCGCGGATTCGGCAACGTCATCGCCCACCGGACCGCGTTCGATCAACTCAACGGCCACGAGTTCGGCGGCGTCGCCGGGGCGCCGTCTCGTCGGAATGATCCGGATGTACCCTCCATGCCGGCGATGAAACCGTCCGGCCACGTCACCGAACAATTTGGACACAATGTCTTTTTTTTGGATAAACTCCAGGGCGCGCCGGCGAGCATGCAGCGAGCCGTCTTTCCCCAGGGTAATCATCCGCTCCGTGATCCCGCGGATCTCCTTGGCTTTGGCCGCCGTGGTCTCAATCCGCTCGTGTTCCAGTAACGACGTGACCAGATTCCGAAACATCGCGTGTCGATGTTTGGTGTTTCGTCCGAATTGTCTGCCTTTTTTTCGATGACGCACGGCGCAGCTCTCTTGATAGAATAGTTATTGCGACTGGTTGTTGGGCTGCGCCGGAACGTCTCGTCTGAGACCCAGGCTCAACCCCATTTCGGCCAGCACTTCCTTGATTTCATTGAGGGATTTTTTCCCGAAATTTTTGGTTTTCAGCATCTCGATTTCCGTTTTCTGCACGAGATCTTCGATGGTTTTGATATTCGCGTTTTTCAGACAATTTGCCGCGCGGACGGACAGTTCCAGCTCATTGACGCTCCGGGCCAGATGCTTGTTCAATTCGGCCTGTGTTTCCTCGTACGCCGAATCATGCTCCACTTCCTTCATTTCTTCGCTGGGAATACAAATGGCCAGATGCTCTCGAAGAATCGAGGCCGATGAGGAAACCGCCTCTTGCGGCGTGATGCTTCCGTCGGTCCAAATCTCCAGATTCAATTTGTCATAATCGGTCACCCGTCCCACGCGGGCATTTTCCACGTGAAAGTTCACTCGCTTAATCGGGGAAAAAATCGAATCGACCGGGATGACGCCGATGGGCAAGCCTTCTTCTTTATTGCGTTCGGCCGGCACGTACCCGCGTCCCGGCTTCACGATCAACTCCATGTCAAACATCCCGTCCTTGTCCAACGTCGCAATATGCAGGTCGGGGTTTAAAATCGTCAGATCCGCGTCGTGTTGAATATCGGCGGCGCGAACCTCGCCCGGTCCTTTTTTCTTCAACCGCATGGCTTTGGATTTGTCGGTATGCAGTTTGAGCCGCAGATTTTTGACGTTCAAAATGATAATGGTCACGTCTTCCGTCACGCCGGGAAGGGTGGAAAATTCATGAAACGCCCCTTCGATTTTGACGGAAGTCACGGCCGCGCCGGTTAACGAGGACAACAACACGCGTCGCAACGAGTTGCCGACCGTTGTCCCGAACCCACGTTCAAATGGCTCCGCCGTAAACTTTCCGTAGCTGGACGAGGCGGTTTCCTTTTCCAATTCCAGCCGCATCGGCAACTGAAAATCCTTAATCCCTTTGCTCATTACGCCCCCTTTGGCCTCATCTGTCGCAGCCCGACCATCGACTCACCGACGGCTGCCCGCGTGTTCCCTTCTACCGAGAATACAGTTCGACAATAATCTGTTCGTTGACCGGAGCCCCGATGTCATCCTTCGTCGGCCATGCCCGAATCGTCCCTTTCAACGTCTCATGGTCACAGTCGATCCAGTTGACTCCCTGCTGGCTGTCGGCGGCCTGCGCCGCCGCTTTGATCGCCAGCAATTCCATGCTTCGCGGCCTGACTTGAATCACGTCTCCCACGTCCGTTGTGTACGACGGGATGTCGGTTTTGCGGCCGTTGACCAGAATATGGCCATGATTGACCAACTGGCGCGCTTGCTTTCGCGAAAACGCCAGGCCGATCCGATAGACGACGTTATCCAACCGGCGTTCGAGCAAGGCCAGCAGATTTTCGCCGGTCACGCCCTGTTGGCGTTCAGCGCGTTCGAAGATTCCCCGAAACTGACGCTCCTGGATGGCATACATCCGGCGTAATTTCTGTTTCTCGCGAAGCTGCAAACTATAATCCGTCACGCGAGGTCGCGCCTGTCCGTGTTGCCCGGGAGGATAACTGCGACGCTCAATCGCGCACTTGTCGGTCATGCAACGCGTTCCCTTCAGAAACAGCTTGACACCTTCCCTTCGACAAATCCTGCATACTGGACCACGATAATTTGCCACGTCCCTAGCCTCTCGCTTCCATGACTTCAGCGCCTGCGCGTCTGAAGGTTGAGTCGATCACCGCTTACACCCGTCGCCGTTTCGGCGGCCGGCATCCGTTATGGGGAATGGGGGTCACGTCACGAATCAAATTCACCCGCAAGCCGACGGATTGCAGCGCCCGCACCGCCGATTCCCGTCCCGACCCCGGCCCGTTGACGTACACGTCAATCTGACGCATGCCCTGTTCCATGGCTTTGCGTCCCGCCGCCTCCCCCACGCGCGTCGCCGCAAACGGCGTACTCTTTCTGGCCCCCTTGAAGCCCAACCCCCCCGCATTCGACCACGAGACCGTATTGCCGCTCATGTCCGTAATGGTCACCAGCGTGTTGTTAAACGACGCCTGAATGTGGGCGATCCCCATTTGCACGACTTTTTTCTCTTTTTTCCGACCCTTCTTTACACTCATGCGATCACCTGAATGGCTGGTTATTTTTTCGTCCTGCCGATCGAAGCCCGTTTCCCTTTTCTGGTTCGTGAATTCGTTTTGGTCCGTTGTCCGCGGACGGGCAGCCCTCTTCGATGCCGAAGCCCCCGATACGACCCCGTATCAATCAGGCGCTTAATACTGAGCGTGATCTCTTTTCTGAGATCCCCCTCCACGGTGTAGTCTTTATCGATCGTTTCACGAAGTTTGACAATCTCATCCTCACGAAGATCCTTGACGCGCACGGCGGCATCAATGCCCGTCTTTCGTAAAATCTGCCTCGCGCTCCACGGCCCGATCCCATAAATATAGGTCAAGCCAACCTCAATGCGTTTGCCAACCGGTAGATCGACACCTGCTATCCGAGCCATTGCCCCTCCTTCTTCACGTGACGCGGCCCGTGCCGTTACCCTTGTCGTTGCTTGTGGCGAGGGTTACTGCACCGGACCCGAACAATGCCTCGTCGTCTGAAGACGATACATTTTGAACACATCGGTTTGACGGACGATTTGACTTTCATGAGCGCGTGCCTCTCCTTGCTATTTGAAGCGATAGGTGATCCGCCCCCTCGTGAGATCATACGGAGACAACTCCACCGTCACTTTATCGCCCGGGAGAATTCGAATAAAATGCATCCGCATCTTCCCTGAAATATGCGCTAAAATTTTATGCCCGCTCTCCAACCGCACGCGAAACATGGCATTGGGCAACGTTTCCATAATCACCCCTTGCACTTCAATGACGTCTTCCTTTGCCATCAGCCTGAAACCGCGTCGCTATGTATTGACGATCACCCGTTCCTTGACCGTCGTCAGAATCATCGGCGGCCCTTCGGGTTGGATCGCCACGGTATGTTCAAAATGCGCCGACAGGCTGCCGTCTTTCGTCACGGCGGTCCATTGATCGTCCAACACCGTCACCTGAGGCCCGCCAACGTTCACCATGGGCTCAATGGCCAACACCATCCCGAACTGTAAGCGCGAGCCCTGCCCCGGACGTCCATAATTGGGAACCTGCGGATCTTCGTGCAGTTGCCGGCCGATCCCATGTCCCACAAAATCCCTGACAACGGAAAACCCGTGCGCTTCCACGTAGCGTTGAATCGCATGGCCGATGTCGGACAACCGGTTTCCGACCCGTGCCTGATCGATCCCTTGCTGCATGGCCTCTTCGGTCACCCTGAGCAGCGTTTGCACCTCGTCTGACACGGGGCCGACGGGCACCGTCACGGCCCCATCGCCATAAAATCCATGAACAATCGCCCCCAAGTCAAGCCCGATGATGTCCCCTTCTTTCAGTTCCCGGTGAGAGGGAATACCGTGGACCACTTCATGATTCACCGAGGCGCACAGCGTGTTGGGGAAATTCCGGTACCCCTTAAAGGCCGGAATGCCCCCGTGGTCACGAATAAACGTTTCCGCCAGGCCGTCCAGATATAACGTGGTGACGCCGGGCCTGACCTCTTCCTGGAGCACCTGATGCGCTTCGGCCACGATCTTCGAAGCCTGTGCCATCAGCGCAATTTCTTCCTCGGTCTTGAGCATGATCATAAACAGCTACGACCCGGACAACAAAGCCAGCAACCGTCCGCCGACCTCTTCGACGGATCCCGTGCCGTCCAATTCAGCCAACAGGTTTTTCCGTTTATAATAGTCGATCAAGGGAGACGTTTGTTCTTCATACACCGTCAGCCTCGATTCCACCGTTTCCCGTTTGTCGTCATTGCGTTGAACGAGCGACGCCCCGCACTCGTCACAGCGGCCTTCCTGCCTGGGGGGAACGTAATCAACGTGATACACCGCCGAACACGCCGAACAACTTCTTCGTCCGCTCAACCGCTTCACCACTTCCTCGCGAGGGATCACGAAATACATGACCCGGTCCAGCGCCGCCTCCTGCTTCTGAAGAATGGCCGACAAGGCGTCCGCCTGAAGAACCGTTCGCGGAAATCCGTCAAGGATGAATCCCTTTTCACAGGACGCGACTTTCTCCTCGACGAGGCCGATCACCACGTTGTCGGGCACGAGTTCCCCTCGCGTCATGTACTGCTGCGCTTCAAGCCCCAACGGCGTCTTTTGGGCCACGCCCGTTCGCAACAGGTCTCCCGTGGAAATTTTCGGAATCGCGAATGTGGTTGCCACCATTTCAGCCTGCGTGCCCTTCCCCACCCCGGGCGCCCCAAGAAAAACCAGTCGCATGGCGCGCTATCCGCTCCGGCCTTTCAACCGGCCCTTGGTCAGGAATCCTTCATAGTTCCGCATCAGCATATGAGATTCGATCTGCTGGGCGGTATCCAATCCGACGCCCACGACAATCAGCAAGGACGTGCCGCCGAAATAAAAGGGAACGTTCAATCGATAAATCAACAACTCCGGAATCACACAGACGATCGCCAGGTAAATCGACCCGGCAAACGTGATCCGAGTGAGGACCCTGTATATATAATCCGCCGTTCGCTGCCCAGGACGAATGCCCGGAATAAACCCCCCGTATTTTTTCATGTTGTCCGACATATCAACCGGATTCAACACGACCGCCGTATAGAAAAAGCAGAAGAAGATAATCAGTCCGACGTAGAGCAACGTATACACGACCGACCCCGGAGCCAAATGCGCCCCCAACGCCTGCACCCACGGCACCTGAATAAATGAGGTAATCGTGGCCGGGAACGCGATAATCGAAGACGCGAAGATCGGCGGAATCACCCCTGCCGTGTTGATTTTCAAGGGGATATGGGTGCTTTGCCCTCCGTATACCCTGCGGCCGACAACCCGTTTGGCATATTGAACCGGAACTCTTCGTCTCCCGCTTTCCAGAAACACAATGGCCGTGATCACGGCCAGCATGATCACGCCCAACAGGATCAGGAACAGCAGGCTCAACTCCCCGACGCGGTACATTTCAAAGGTTTGAGCCACCGCGCTTGGAAGCCTGGCGACAATGCCGGCGAAGATGATGAGCGAGATGCCGTTCCCCACTCCCCGCTCGGTAATCTGTTCGCCCAACCACATGAGGAACGCGGTGCCCGCGGTCAGGGTAATCACGGTCATGAACCGAAACGGCCAGCCCGGCTCCAACACGTATTGGCCGCCGTTCATGCCCTCGAGCCCCAAGGCAATGCCGAATCCCTGAATCAGGGCAATGCCGATGGTGCCGTACCGGGTATATTGAATAATGGTCTTTCTTCCTCGTTCACCTTCCTTGGCCAGCTTTGATAAATGCGGAATGACAACGGTCAGTAATTGGAGAATAATCGACGCACTGATGTAGGGCATAATGCCCAGGGCAAAAATCGTCAGCCGTGAGAGCGAGCCTCCTGAAAAAATATCCAGGAACCCGAGGAGGGCTCCACCCTGATCCAATAAGAATGCCGCCAACTCATCATTGTTAATCCCCGGAGTCGGAATATGCGCCCCGATCCGGTACACAGCCAGCATGGCCAACGTAAACAGGACACGGCTACGTAACTCCGGTATTTTAAGGATGTTCTGGAAGCTCGTAATGAGCCGTTCAAGCACTGCCGATGACCTTGGCTTGTCCGCCCGCCTGCTCGATTTTCCGAAGAGCCGACTGACTGAATTTATGCGCTTCAATCGTCATGGGCTTGTCCAGCTCTCCCACACCAAGAATCTTGATGGGTCTTGACTGCTTCTTGACGATCCCCCTCTCATAGAGGACTTGCGGGGTCACGGTCAGGTCAAGGGCGGACAGGGCCTTGAGATTGACCACCGCATATTCGATACGAAAAGGATTATGAAATCCTCGTTTGGGCAGCCGCCGGGCGAGCGGCATTTGTCCGCCTTCAAAACCCGCGACGTTCGCCCTGCCGGACCGGGCGAGCATGCCTTTATGGCCTTTGCCCGCGGTTTTTCCCAACCCGGACCCCGGACCCCGGCCCAGACGTTTTTTCGACTTCCTGGCGCCAGGCGCGGGCTGTAATTGATGCAGCTTCATTGACCGTCAACCTCAACAAGGTGCTGGACCTTCCGAATCAACCCCAATACCAGGGGCGTCCTGGGGCGCTGCACCGTTTGATGGAGCCTTCGCAACCCGAGCCCCCGCAAATACAGCCGTTGTTTGGCGGGCCGTCCGATGGGACTGTGCTTCAGCGTAATAGAAAGCCGATCAGACGATTGAGACACCGTACCGTTCCTCCCGCGATTCAGAGTGACGGCCCATCCGGGACCTGACGGAGTTGCTTGACGGCTTCCGGGCCCTTCAATTGGGACAATCCGGCCAACGTGGCCTGCACCACGTTATAGGGATTGCCCCGGCCCAGGGTCTTCGCAATGATATTGTGGGCTCCAAGCACTTCCAAAATGGCCCGGACCGCGCCGCCGGCAATGATCCCCGTCCCTTCTTTCGCCGGTTTCATATACACGTGTTCCCCGCAAAAGCGTCCATGCACGTCATGCGGGATACTGCCGTTTTTCAAAGGAACCTGAAGCAGTTGCTTCTTGGCCCGCCCCACGGCTTTGGCAATCGCCGGCGGCACCTCGGTGGCTTTCCCCTTGCCGATACCGACCCAGCCCTGTCCGTCGCCGACGACGACCAGCGCGCTGAAGGAAAAACGCTTGCCTCCCTTGACGACTTTCGCCACCCGGTTGATTGAGATCAACTTGTCCTTAAGGTTCAATTCTTCAGGATTCACTTGCACCGAATGCCATCCTCTTGGTTAAAAGGCGAGCCCCCCTTCACGGGACGCATCGGCCAACGCCTTGACGCGCCCATGATACAGGCGCCCGTTCCGATCAAACACGACGCTGGTCACGTTCGCGGCCCTGGCCCGTTCGGCCAGCAATTTGCCGACCGCCTGCGCCGCCACCTTCGACGAACCGGCCTTGAGGGTTTCACGCAGACCGGCCTCCCTGGAAGACGCCGCCGCCAGGGTAAGACCCGCGACGTCATCAACCAACTGGGCGTAAATATGCGCGTTGCTTCGGAACACCGTCAGCCTCGGCCGTTCAGGCGTTCCCTGCACTTTTTTTCTGACTCGCGTTTTTCGCCGCTCCAGGCGACGACGTTGCGTCTTCTGATTCATACGCTATTTCTTGCCGGCCTTTCCGGCTTTCTTGATCAGGACTTCTCCGGCATATCTGATGCCCTTTTGCTTATAGACGTCAGGGGGGCGCACCCGTCGAATATTGGCGGCCGTCTGCGTCACCAGCCGCTTGTCAATGCCTTTGACGGAGATCACGGTCTGCTTTTCGACCGACGCCTCCACGCCTTCCGGGATCGCCAGCGTCACGGGATGCGAAAACCCGACGTTCAAGGTCAGCGACTGGCCTTGCACCTGCGCCCGATACCCGACGCCCGTCAATTCCAGGGTTCGCTCGTATCCCTTGGTCACGCCCTCGACCAGATTCGACAGCTCAACGCGGGTCAGGCCATGCAAGGCTTTGACGCGCGAGGCGTTTCCCCGTCGCCCCACGTGGAGCGCGCCCTCATTTACGGTCACGTCAATGCCCTCGGCAAGGTCCCACCCCAACCGGCCCAAGGGCCCCTTCACCGAGACGGACCGATCGTCAACCGTCACCTCGACGGAGGAGGCCAGCGCAATGGGTTTGATGCCGATCCTAGACATCGTTGCCCCGCCTGCGTTGCCGGACGGCGCCGGTTTCTACCAGATGTGACACAAGACCTCTCCCCCGATACTCTGTTGCCTGGCCTGCCGATCGGTCATGACCCCCTTCGAGGTCGAAAGGACCGCAACCCCCAACCCACCCCGCACTCGAGGGATGGACGCCACTCCCACGTACACCCGCTTGCCCGGCTTGCTGACCCGCTTGATTCGCTCAATGACGGGCTTCCTTTCCCGTCCGGGAATATACCGCAATTCCACCTGAAGGGCCGGATGTCCGTCGAGTGTGGAGGGCGCAAAATCCTGAATAAATCCTTCGGCTTTCAGGACGGTCAGCACGCTGGCCTTCAGCTTGGAGGCCGGAACGTTCACCGTCGCGTGCCCTCGTCGAATCGCATTCATGATGCGAATGAACAAATCGGCAATTGGATCCGTCATACCCATAACGTCATATCCTCATCACCCGCGACCCGGGGCCGAACTACCAACTCGACTTGGTGACCCCCGGAATGTTCCCGCGCAGGCTATGCAACCGAAAACAAATCCGACACATGTGGAACCGCCGCAAAAAGGCGCGCACGCGACCGCAGAGCAAACAGCGATTGTATTGCCGGACGGAAAACTTCGGCTCCGCCGCCGCCTTGTTCCGTAATGCTTTTCTCGCCACGCCAGCCTCCGTCTCAATCGCGATTCAGCGAAACCGCATTCCCAGATGAGCCAACAGGGATTTGGCCTCGTCATTTCGTTGAGCGCTCGTCACAATCGTAATATCCATCCCATGAATCGCCGCCACGTCATCATATTTGATTTCGGGAAAGGTCAACTGCTCTTTCAACCCGAACGTATAGTTGCCGCGACCATCGAACGCCTTGGGAGACACGCCTCGAAAATCCCGGATCCGGGGCAAGCCGATGTTCAGCAACCGGTCGAGAAACTCATACATCCGGCTTCCACGCAGCGTCACCTTGGCCCCGATCGGCATGCCCTGTCGCACCTTAAAGCCGGCAATGGCTTTTTTCGCCCGGGTCACGACGGGTTTCTGACCGGTGATTAACGCCAACTCCGCCACCGCGCCGTCCAACAATTTGACGTCCTGAATCGCTTCTCCCATGCCGACGTTCAGAACGACCCGCTCCACCCGGGGTACTTGCATCATGTTGGAATACGAAAATTCCTTCATCATCCGAGGGATGACCTCATTCCGATAGAGATCCCGTAAGCGCGGCGGAGGTCCGCCCTGCGCCGCCTTTTTCCCGGAAGCGGATTGACTCGTGGTTTCTTCCTTCGCCATCACACCTTATCCAGCACGTCATCGGGGCTTTTCTGGAGGACCCGCACCCGGCGCCCGTCCTCCAACCGTTTGATCGTGACGCGCGAAGGTTTCCCCAGGGTTTGCGAATACGCCATCACGTTCGAGATGGCCATGGGCGCCTCACGCTCCAAAATGCCGCCCTGCCTGACTTTTTGAGAAGGTTTCGTGTGGCGCTTAATCACGTTGAGTTTTTCCACCGTCACCTGGCTCGCCGGCGCGTTCACGTGCAACACCTTGCCCATCTTTCCCTTCTCCCGTCCGGCAATCACGATCACCGTGTCGCCCTTGCGAAGACGCGATTTGGGCGCCGTCCGGCTCCTTGCCGCCGTTCGAGTTCCCACGCGCACTAGAGCACCTCCGGGGCAAGAGAAACGATTTTCATGAATTTCTTTTTCCGCAATTCTCTGGCGACGGGGCCGAAAATTCTCGTGCCCACGGGATCCCCCTGATTATTCACCAGGACACAGGCGTTGCGATCAAAGCGGATATAGGAGCCATCCTCGCGACGCCGGCCCTTTTTCGTTCGAACAATCACCGCTTTCACCACGTCGCCCTTCTTGACGGACGCTCTGGGAATCGCCTCTCGAACCGACACCACCACGATGTCGCCGATGCTCCCATACCGCCGGCGCGTGCCTCCCAGGACGTGAAAACACCGCACGCTTTTGGCGCCGGAATTATCCGCCACGTCAAGATAGCTGTAATTTTGAATCATCCGCGCAACCCTTCCGTCGCCGGCGACGGGTTCTGCTCACCCCGTTCAAGAATGGCCGCAACCCGCCAATGCTTCCCCTTACTGAGCGGGCGCGTCTCCACGATTTTCACGCGATCGCCCACACGGGACTCATTTCGCTCATCATGGGCCTTCAGCTTGGTGAGCCGCCGGACCACTTTTCCGTACAACGGATGCGACACCAGCCTCGGGACCGCCACGACGACCGTTTTGTCCATTTTGTCGCTGATTACTCGTCCATACGAGGCACGCTGTCGCCTTGCCGTCATGGTTCCCTCACCCCTCGCTTTCCGAATGTCCCGATACCCGTTTTTCATGAAGGACGGTCTTGGCCCGGGCCACGTCTTTCCGCACCTGGCGGATTCGCATCGGATTTTCAATTCGTCCCAGAGCATGCTGACAGCGAAGGTGAAACAATTCCTGCTTCAACTCATGCACTTTTCCGACCAACTCTTCGGCTTCCATGCCCTGCAATTCCTTGACGTCCATCACTGTCCCTCAGACGGAATATTCGCCGCGCACGACGAATTTGGTGGCCAACGGCAGCTTGTGGCCGGCCAACCGAAACGCCTCCTGCGCGACGTCTCTCGACACGTCATCCATTTCGTAGAGAATGCGGCCGGGCTTCACCACGGCAACCCAAAACTCCGGACTTCCCTTCCCTTTCCCCATTCGAACCTCGGCCGGTTTTTTGGTAATCGGCTTGTCCGGGAAAATCCGGGTCCAGATCCTTCCGCCACGCTTGACGTGGCGGGTCATCGCAATTCTCGCCGCCTCGATTTGCCGCGCCGTGATCCGCCCGGGCTCAAGTACCTTGAGTCCGAATTGACCGAAAGACACGTCGCCGCCACGGTAGGCCTTCCCCCGCATGTTGCCTTTCTGCACTTTGCGAAACTTAACTTTTTTTGGAGCTAACATACCCTGACCCCATCAACTCGCATACGCAAAGATGACCGACGGTTTCACGTATTCGAGAAACGCCGCGCGCCTCTCTACAGCAAATTCAACGACGCCTCGTCTTTCGCCGCGTTCGGCAACTCGGCGTCGCCCTTATAAATCCACGCCTTCACCCCGATGATCCCCATGGTCGTCCGGGCCTCCGCGAAACCATAGTCCACGTCCGCCCTGAGCGTGTGAAGAGGAACCCGGCCTTCCCGATACCATTCCGTCCGGGCGATTTCATTGCCGCCCAACCGACCGGCACAGGACACGCGAACGCCCTGGGCGCCCAACCGCAGCGCCGACGCCACGCTTCGTTTCATGGCGCGTCGAAACGAGACGCGCTTCTCCAATTGCAAGGCGATATTTTCAGACACCAGTTGCGCGTCCAATTCCGGCTTCTTGATTTCCTTGACCGTCACGTAGACTTCCCGGCCATAGCGTTGCTCCAGCATGGCCTTCAACTTATCCACTTCCGCACCCTTTCTCCCGATGATGATGCCGGGACGGGCCGTATAAATGATCGCCTTCAACTGATTCCCGGAACGTTCGATCTCCACCCGTGAAATGCCGGCGTGAAACAACCGGGATTTGACGGTCTTCCGGATTTCCACGTCTTCGTGCAGCAACTTCACAAAATCCTTCTTGGCGTACCATCGCGAATTCCACGTCCTGGTGTATCCCAGTCGAAAACCATATGGATGCGTTTTTTGTCCCATACTCCCGGTTAACCTCACTCCGCCAACGGCAACGGTTGCCCCTCGCTTCTCCTAGGCATCTTCCTTCGCCGGAGAAACGGCAATCGTCACGTGACTGGTTCGCTTGTGAATGGGATTCGCCCTGCCCATGGACCTGGCCCGAAATCTCTTCAACACGGGACCGCCGTCCACGTAGGCTCTTGAGATTTTCAAGGACTCGGGATCGCCCAACTCCCGTTGCCCGGCGTTGGCGACCGCGGAATTCAACACCTTTTCCACGACCGGGGCCGCGGCCCTGGGCAAATATTTGAGAACCGTCAACGCCTCAGGCACGTCGCGCCCGCGGATCAAATCAACGACCATCCGCACTTTTCGCGGCGTCATTCTGACGTAGCGCAAGACTGCTTTTGCTTCGGCCATACCGGTTATTCCTGCTTTCGCGCCATGCTATTTCAACGGAACGGCTTTTTCCGTTTTGGCGGCTCCATGCCCCTTAAAAAATCGGGTGGGAGAAAATTCCCCGAGTTTATGCCCGACCATATTTTCCGTCACGTAGACCGGAATAAACTTTTTCCCGTTGTGCACCGCAAACGTATGCCCGATCATTTCAGGAATAATCGTCGAGCGCCGCGACCAGGTTTTAATGATTCTCAGATCGCGGGACTCGTTCATTTTTTCCACCTTTTCCATGAGGTGGGTATCGACAAACGGCCCTTTATGAATCGAACGCGGCATCGACGGTGGTTCTCCTTATTTCGTCCGCCGGGAGATAATAAATTGCGACGACGCTTTCTTCTTCCGGGTCTTGAAGCCCTTGGTCGGAACCCCCCACGGTGAAACGGGATGAGGGTTCCCCTGTCCCGACTTCCCTTCGCCGCCGCCGTGCGGATGATCCACCGGATTCATCACGACCCCCCGTACGTGGGGCCGCTTTCCCTTCCACCTCGAACGACCGGCCTTTCCCACCGAGACGTTCTCGTGATCGAGATTGCCGATTTGTCCCACGGTGGCCATGCACGTTCCCAGAATCCGGCGCATTTCACCCGAGACCAGACGGACCTGCACGTACCGCCCTTCCCGCCCCATCACCTGACAGGCGGCCCCGGCGCTCCGCGCCAACTGGGCGCCTTTCCCCGGCTTGAGTTCAATGTTATGAATGGTGGCGCCAAGCGGCATCAACGACAAGGGAAGCGCGTTGCCCGGACGAATGTCCGAGCCGGGGCCGGCCTGAATCGAATCCCCGGCCGACAAGCCGACGGGAGCCAGGATATACCGCTTTTCTCCGTCCGCATACGCAATCAACGCAATACGCGCCGACCGATTGGGGTCGTATTCCACCCTGACGACTTTACCGGGCACGCCGACCTTGTCTCTTTTGAAATCAATAACGCGATACAGACGTTTATGCCCGCCGCCGCGAAACCTGGTCGTAATTCTCCCGAAGTTGTTTCGGCCTCCGGAGCGCGGCAGCGCCGTGGTCAAGCCCTTTTCCGGCGGCTCTTTCGACAGCCCCTTCTCCTTGAGCACCGTCATGCCTCGCCGTCCGGGCGACGTTGGGCGATAGGGTTTAGTCGGCATAATGTGTGACCTTTGTCTTCTCCAGTTCAATCCATGTGACAGGTAACGGTCAATCCATCCCTTTGCAAGGCAGGATGTTCAAAAAAGCCCGTCCGGCAAGGCCGCAGGTCCGTTGGCGCGCGGAGCGTACGTAAAAAGTACGTGAGCACGACAAGGGGCCGAGAACGCCGCTGGCGGCTTTTTTCAACATCCTGCTACGCGCTTTCATACAGTTCGACCTTCTCTCCCTCATGAAGCGTGATGATGGCCTTTTTCCAATCCGGCCGTTTTCCAAGATAGCGCCCCTGACGCTTCTTCTTGCCCAGCACCTTCATGATATTCACGGACTTGACCTTGACCTTGAGAACCGACTCCACCGCCTGGCGAACCTCGATTCGATTCACGTCGTTTTGCACGACAAAGGCGATCCGGTTGGCGGACTCCTGAAGTCCCGTAATTTTTTCGGTCAATAACGGCTTCACCAGGATGTCAAACGGATCACGCTTCATGCCCATAACTCCTGAACGCTCGGCAACTCGTCCTTCAACACCACGAGCGTCCGGTAGCGAAGCACGTCGTACACCGTCAGCTCTTCGGCCGGGACGGCTTTCACGTGAGCCAAATTTCTCGTCGCGAGAAAGACCGCATGCTGGTCTTTCCCCACCACAAACAGAACGGTCCCGACCACCCCCAGTTGCCTCACCATCTGCGCCATCAACCTGGTCTTGGGTTCCGGAAGCGAAAGATCGGAAAGAACCAGCAGCTCCCCGGCAGCCTTCTTGGACGAAAGAGCGCTCTGCATGGCCTTGCGATACATTTTTTTCGACATGGCGGACCGATACTTCCGGGGCTGCGGCCCAAACACCGTCCCGCCGTGACGCCACACCGGCGAACGATTCGACCCCGCGCGGGCCCGTCCCGTGTGTTTCTGCCTCCACGGCTTTTTCCCCGTCCCGCTGACATCACTGCGGCCCTTCGCGCTGGCAGTCCCCTGCCGAAGCGAAGCCAACTGCATCACGACCGCGGAATGGACAAGCACCCCGTGAGGATCGGCCCCGAACACGCCGTCGCTCACTTCAACGGTGCCTGCGGCCGCATTGCGTTGGTCTACGACTTCTATCGAGGCCATACCGGCGTCTTATCCTCCCGCCTTCCGGATCAGGACCAACCCTCCCACGGGACCGGGAACGCCCCCCGCGATGAGGACCAGATTTTCTTCAGGCCTGGTTTCGATTACGGTCAATCCTTGCACCGTCACCCGCTTATTTCCCATTTGCCCGGGCAGTTCCTTGTTTTTCAAGACGCGCGAGGGATACGAACTGCACCCGATGGACCCCGGCGCGCGATGAAACATGGAACCGTGACTGGCCGGACCACCGCCGAAATTGTGCCGCTTCATGACGCCTTGAAACCCTTTGCCCTTTGAGGTCCCCTGGACGTGCACCACTTCACCTTTTTCAAAAAGGTCGGCGGTCACGGCGTCTCCCACCTGACGATCCGGCGCGCCCCGAAACTCCCGCAAATATTTGAACAGCTTCTCCTGCCCGGAAGCACGAAGATGCCCCACCCGGGCCTTGGTGAGCTTCCGCTCCGGGACCTCCGAATACCCAAGCTGCACCGCATCGTACCCATGACGCTCTTTGGTCTTCACGGCCGTCACGCGACAGGGACCCGCCTCGATCACCGTCACGGGATGAAGGCGACGATGCTCGTCGTACACCTGCGTCATGCCCAATTTTTTTCCTATCAACCCTCTAATCATGCGGCACCCCGATACGCCTCGCCATTGACAACGCCTAGAGCTTGATCTCGACGTCCACCCCGGCGGCCAGGCTCAATTTCATGAGCGCATCCATTGTCTCCGGAGTGGGTTCAAGAATGTCCAACAACCGCTTATGGGTACGGATCTCAAATTGTTCCCGGGACTTTTTATCCGTATGAGTGGACCGTTGAATCGTAAACTTCTCAATTCGAGTGGGAAGCGGAATGGGCCCGGCAACGCGCGCACCCGTTTGCTTGACGGTATCCACGATTTCCCTTGCCGATTGATCGAGGATGCGATAATCGAAACCCTTCAATCGGATGCGAATACGCTGATCAACGCTTACCACCACTAACTCCCTTCCTTTATTGCACTATCGGGCGCATGGCTGTGTTGTGTCCTCGCTCAACCCTCGCCTATCTCGTTTGATAAGCCTCGGGTTTCGCTCCGGGACGCCTTGCCCTGCATCCCGCTATCGCAATTGGCCTCGCCCCCTCGCTTGCTGCGGCCGCGCACCGTCCATCCTCTGCCTCTCTGCCCGGCTCGACACGTCCTGCATCCCGCTCTCGCAATAAATCAACCCTCGCCTATCTCGCTCGACCTCGCCTCGCCCCCTCGCTTGCTGCGGCCGCGCTGGACGACCGTTTTGACCATCCTCTGCTTCTTTACCCGGCGCGCCGGAACCTTAGGCGAGGATCTCGGTGACCACGCCGGCCCCGACCGTCCGGCCCCCTTCCCGGACCGCAAACCGCAACCCCGGCTCCATCGCAATCGGCGCAATCAATTCCCCCGTGAACGTCGTGTTGTCCCCCGGCATCACCATCTCCACGCCTTCCGCCAACTGCACCACTCCCGTCACGTCCGTCGTCCGAAAATAAAACTGCGGCCGGTACCCGTTGAAAAACGGCGTGTGCCGCCCCCCTTCGTCTTTCGTCAACACGTACACTTCCGCCTTGAACTTCGTGTGCGGCGTGATGCTCTTCGGCTTCGCCAACACCATCCCCCGCTCCACTTCGTCTTTCTTCGTCCCCCGCAGCAACGCGCCGATGTTGTCCCCCGCTTGCCCTTCGTCCAGCACTTTCCGGAACATCTCCACGCCCGTCACCACCGTGTTCCGCGTCTCTCCCAACCCCACAATCTCGATCTCATCGCCGACTTTCACCTGGCCCCGCTCCACGCGCCCGGTCACGACGGTCCCCCGTCCGCTGATGGTAAACACGTCTTCGATCGGCATCAGAAACGGTTTGTCGATCGCCCGCTCCGGCGTCGGAATGTACCGGTCGATTTCGCTCAATAGCTTCTGGATCGACGGCACCCCGACCGCGCTCCCGTCCCCTTCCAGCGCTTTGGTCGCCGAGCCCACGACAATCGGAATCTCGTCCCCCGGAAATTCGTATTTCGAGAGCAGTTCCCGCACTTCCAATTCCACCAGCTCCACCAGCTCGGCGTCTTCCATCTTGTCCGCTTTGTTCAGAAACACGACGATGTAGGGCACCCCCACCTGCCGCGCCAGCAGAATGTGTTCCCGCGTCTGCGGCATGACGCCATCCGCGGCCGACACCACCAGAATGGCTCCGTCCATCTGCGCCGCGCCCGTGATCATGTTCTTGACGTAATCCGCGTGCCCCGGACAGTCCACGTGCGCGTAATGCCGCTGGTCCGTCTCATATTCGACGTGCGAAATCGCAATCGTGAGAATCTTGGTCGGGTCCCGCCGCCCTTGCGATTCACTCGCTTTCGCCACTTCGTCGTAGCTCACAAACGTCGCTTTCCCCTCCTGCCCCATCACTTTCGTCAGCGCCGACGTCAGCGTCGTCTTCCCATGGTCCACGTGCCCGATCGTCCCCACGTTCACGTGCGGCTTCTTCCGATCAAATTTCGCCTTCGCCATCTGCCCCTCCCTCTTCGCCTGCGAATCTTTTGAGGCTATGCGGGAAAGAAACGAGTTCCGTCACTTTCCTGCTTTTCCAAACAGTTTTCCTGTTATTCTCCGCGCTGTTTCCCGACAACCTGGTCCGCCAACTGCTTGGGAACCGGTTCGTATTGCGCAAATTCCATGGAATAGGTGGCACGCCCCTGCGTCTTCGAGCGAAGACTCGTGGCATACCCGAACATTTCCCCCAGCGGAACCATGGCCTCGACGGCCTGAGAGCCGACTCTTGCCTTGATTCCCTGCACCTTCCCGCGTCGCGCATTCAAGTCCCCGATCACGTCGCCCATGAAATCCTGGGGGACGAGCACCTCCACCTTCATGAGCGGCTCAAGGAGAATCGGGCCGGCTTTGCGACAGGCGTCCTCAAAGGCCATCGACCCCGCGATTTTAAAGGCCATTTCACTCGAATCGACTTCATGAAAGGACCCGTCAAACAACGTCACCCGAACGTCCCGCATGGCATATCCGGCCACCACGCCGGACTCCATGCGCTCCCGCACCCCTTTTTCCACCGCGGGGATGTATTCACGGGGAATAATGCCCCCGACAATCTTGTTGACAAATTCAAACCCCACTCCGGGCTCGGACGGTTCGGCGCGCAACATCACGTGCCCGTACTGACCGCGCCCGCCGGACTGCCTGATATATTTGGCTTCGGCTTCACCCGCGCCGCGAATCGTTTCGCGATAGGCGACCTCCGGTTTGCCGACGTTCGCCTGGACCTTAAATTCCCTGACCAGCCGATCGACAATAATCTCCAGGTGCAGCTCCCCCATGCCCGAAATGATCGTTTGCCCGGTCTCCTCATCGGCCCGCACGCGAAACGACGGATCTTCCTGCGACAGCTTCTCCAACGACAAACCCAGTTTTTCGAGATCCTGCTTGGTTTTTGGCTCGACCGCCATGGAAATCACGGGCTCCGGGAATTTGATCACCTCCAACAGAACTTGCCGCTTTTCATTCGACAGGGTGTCGCCCGTTCTCGCGCCCTTCATCCCCACCGCAGCGGCAATGTCTCCGGCATACACCACGTCGATGTCTTCACGCTTATTGGCGTGCATTTTCAGCAGGCGTCCGACCCGCTCCCGTTTGCCCTGGGTCACGTTCAACACGTACGAGCCCGTGGCCAGGCGACCGGAATAGACTCGGAAATACGTGAGTTGTCCGGCAAAGGGGTCGGCCATGATCTTGAACGCCAACGCCGAAAACGGCTCTTCATCACTGACCGGACAGTTCACTTTCTTCCCATCGGCCGGATCAACCCCTTCCACTTCCGGAACGTCCAACGGCGACGGCAGAAAATCCACCACGGCGTTCAGTAACGGCTGCACCCCCTTATTCTTAAACGCCGACCCGCACAACACCGGCGTCATGCGCATTTGATTGGTCCCGGTGCGAACGGCGCGTTTGATATCCTCCGGCGTCAACGGATCCCCGTTCAGGTACCGCTCCAATACCGCTTCATCAAATTCGGCCACCGCCTCGATCATTTTATCCCGATGCTCCTGCGCCACCGGCAGCAGATCCGGCGCGATGTCTTCGACCACAAAATTCGCGCCCAGCGTTTCATCATCGAAGAGGTACGACTTCATCGAGACCAGATCGATGACCCCGCGAAAATCCGCTTCCTTCCCGATCGGCAACTGGACCGGGACCGGATTCGCTTCCAGGCGATCAATGATACTCTGAACGCTGCCGGAAAAGTCGGCGCCCACCCGATCCATTTTATTCAGGAAGGCAATGCGAGGGACCCGATATTTGTCGGCCTGACGCCAGACCGTTTCCGACTGCGGCTCCACGCCCTGCACCGAATCAAACACGGCCACGGCTCCGTCCAGCACCCGAAGGGACCGCTCGACTTCGACGGTAAAGTCCACGTGCCCCGGGGTATCGATGATGTTAATGCGATGATCGTCCCAGAAACAGGTGGTCGCCGCGGACGTGATCGTAATGCCCCGCTCCCGCTCCTGCTCCATCCAATCCATTTGAGCCGCGCCTTCGTGCACTTCACCCATCCGGTGCGAGACGCCGGTATAGTACAGGATGCGCTCGGTCGTCGTCGTTTTCCCGGCATCAATATGGGCCATGATACCGATATTCCGAGTCCGCTCTAATGGATATTCTCTCGACACCGTTCCTCCACGCACACTCAAGCTGCGGCAAGACCCCCAAAAAGCTCCAATCCGAACGCGGATTGAGAAAAAAAGAAGACTGGCGTGTGGAAGGCAGTTCGACTACAGCAAGAAGAACCCGTTACCAACGGTAATGGGCAAACGCACGGTTGGCTTCGGCCATTCTGTGCGTCTCGTCTCGTTTCTTGACCGCAACCCCCGTATTGTTGGCAGCATCAAGCAACTCGGCGGCAAGCCTGTCTTGCATACTCTTTCCCGTTCGAGACTGGGCGCTGCGCTTAATCCATCGAAAGGCCAGGGCCACTTGCCTGACCGGCCGGATCTCAACGGGGACCTGATACGACGCACCGCCCACCCGTCTCGATTTCACTTCCACCATTGGCTTGACGTTGCCAAGCGCGGAATGAAACACCTTCAAAGGATCACCGCCCGTCTTCTGTTGAATGACATCGAACGCCCCGTAACACACACGCTGGGCCGTACTCTTTTTCCCTCTCGTCATAAGATTATTAATAAACTTCCCCACCAGGGGATCCCGATACCTGGCATCGACCGCGGGAGTTCTTATGACGGCACTTCGACTGCGAGACATCTCGTAACGCTACCTTCCCGGCGTCAAGCCTTTGCTATTTCGGTCGTTTCGCTCCGTACTTGGAACGACTCTGTTTCCGGTCGGCGACGCCGACGGCATCGAGCGCGCCACGGACCAGATGATACCGCACGCCGGGCAGGTCCTTCACCCGGCCGCCGCGCACGAGCACAATGGAATGCTCCTGCAAGTTATGCCCCATGCCCGGAATGTAGGTCGTCACCTCGACGCCCGTGGTCAACCGCACGCGAGCCACTTTCCGCAATGCGGAATTCGGCTTTTTGGGAGTGGTGGTGTAGACGCGCAGACACACCCCTCGCCGCTGCGGGCATCGATTGAGGGCCGGGCTTTTACTCTTGGCCTTTTGGGCCTGGCGACCTTTTCTGACAAGCTGATTCACTGTCGGCATATCGCAATGATTCCTTCCATAACGTCATCCACGCAACTCGCTCTCGGACAACCTTCCGATTGTAATGAGACCGGCATAGGCTGTCAAGGTAAAACACGCCTATGTGGTCTGCATCTGCAATTCCTCCTCCTGAGGAATCGCCGCCCCGCCGTCCCCTTCGATGACCTGTTCCTCGGGAGCGGGCACGAAGGTTTCGCGGTAGCGCGAGAATCCCGTTCCCGCCGGGATCAGACGTCCCACAATGACGTTTTCCTTGAGCCCTCGCAAATCATCAACCCGGCCATTGATGGCGGCCTCAGTCAGCACTCGCGTCGTCTCCTGGAAGGAGGCCCCGGAAATGAAGCTGTCCGTATTCAGTGACGCTTTGGTAATGCCCAGCAACACCGGTTTTCCGATTGCCGGCTTGCCTCCTTCGGCGAGGACCCGTTGATTTTCGTCGCTGAACGCAAATTTCCCGACCTGGGCGCCGGGCAAAAAGTTCGTGTCTCCGGGATCCTCGATGCGCACCTTCTTCAACATCTGCCGCGCAATAATTTCAATGTGCTTGTCATTAATCGAGACCCCCTGCAAGCGATACACTTCCTGAACCTGATTCACCAGGTACCGTTGCAGTTCCCGAGGACCCAACACGTTCAGAATATCGTGGGGATTCGCCGAGCCGTCCATGAGCGGTTCACCGGCGCGGACCCAATCCCCTTCATGCACGTTGACGTGCTTTCCTCGGGGAATGAAATATTCTTTCACGTCTCCCATCTTGTTATCGACGACGATCTTTCGCATGCCCTTGACAAACCCGCCGAAGGAGACCTCCCCATCGATTTCACTGATCACGGCTTGCTCCTTGGGCTTTCTGGCTTCAAACAACTCCGCCACCCTCGGCAAGCCGCCCGTAATATCCTTGGTCTTTGTGGTTTCCCGGGGAATTTTCGCCAGCACGTCTCCGGAATGCACGATCCCGCCTTTCTCCACGAAGATATGCGCGCCCACGGGAAGCAGATACCGGGCCGGCGCGCCCGTCCCGGGCAATTTCGCCGTCTTCCCGTCCTCGTCCTTGATCGAAACACGCGGCCGAAGATTGGTGCCGGCTTGCTCGATCACCACCTTGCGGGACAGGCCGGTAATTTCATCGACCTCTTCTTTCATGGTGACGCCTTCGGAAATATCCCCATAGGCAATTTTCCCGCCCACTTCCGTCAGAATGGTCAGCGAATACGGGTCCCATTCCACCAGTTTCTGCCCCACCGTCACCCGGCCGCCGTCTTTCACGATAATTTTCGCGCCATAGACCACCGGGTATTTTTCCCGCTCCCGACCGGAGTCATCATAGACCGCGATCTTCGCGTTTCGATTCATGACGACCCATTCGCCCTGCTTATTCTGGACGGCCATGTGCCGATTGTGAAAATCGGCGTTTTTCTTGGCATCGAAACTGAGGTATTTCAGGACTCCATCGTGCCGGGATTCCACCACGCTCTGTTCCACGACCTTACTCGCGGTTCCTCCAATGTGGAAGGTCCGCATGGTCAACTGCGTGCCGGGCTCGCCGATGGACTGCGCGGCGATGACTCCCACCGGCTCGCCCAATTCCACCAACTTCCCTCTGGCCAAATCCCGGCCATAACACTTCACGCAGACCCCCCACCGGGACTGACAGGTCAGCACCGACCGGATGCGGACGTGGCCGATGCCGGCTTCGACCACGGCCCTCACGCGCGCTTCATCCAACTCTTCATTTCCCGGCACCACCACGTCGCCGGTCAACGGATCAAGAATATCTTCCGCCGCGATACGGCCCAAAATTCGTTCCTCAATCGGCTGAATCACCTCTCCGCCTTCAACCAGGGCGGAGACGTCGATCCCGTCGGCCGTCCGGCAATCGTCCTCACTCACGATGACGTCCTGAGAAATATCCACCAGCCGCCGCGTCAGGTATCCGGAGTTCGCGGTCTTGAGCGCCGTGTCCGCCAAGCCCTTTCTCGCCCCGTGCGTGGAGATAAAGTATTGGAGCACCGTCAGCCCTTCCCGGAAATTGGCGGTGATGGGCGTTTCGATGATCTCGCCGGACGGCTTCGCCATCAACCCCCGCATGCCTCCCAACTGCCGAATTTGCTGCGAACTGCCCCGCGCGCCGGAATCGGCCATCATGAAGATGGGATTCAAGGTATCTTCCGGTCCCTGCCCGCCGCCGGCTTTAATTTCTTTCATCATCTCATTGGCGACCTGCTCACTCACGTGCGCCCAGATGTCGATGACCTTGTTGTAGCGCTCGCCGTTCGTGATCAGGCCCTCGCTGTATTGCCGCTCGACCTCGGCGACGTCCTTGTGCGCCTTGCCCAGCAGCACTTCCTTCTTGGTCGGGATATGCATATTGTCAATACACAGCGAGACCCCGGCCTTGGTGGCATAGTAGAAGCCCAGGGCCTTCAGCTTATCGAGCATTTTGACCGTTTCGTGAAGCCCGACTTCACGATAGACCGCATCGATCAGCTTCGTCATTTCCTTCTTGGTCATCACCCGGTTGACGTGAGAAAGCCCTATGGAAGGCGGAAGGATTTCCCCGAACAGCACGCGCCCGACGGTCGTTTCGACCACGGCTCCGTCAATGCGCACCTTGACCCTGGCCTGTTCGTCCAATTCCCCGGCGTCATAGGCAATCCGAACTTCCTCGGGCGAATACAGAACCTTCCCTTCCCCCCTGGCTCCCGGTCGCTCCTGGGTCAACCAATAACACCCCAACACCATATCCTGAGAGGGAATGGCCAGCGGCCGGCCATTCGCCGGCGACAGCACGTTATTGATGGACATGATCAGGACGCGAGCTTCGATCTGGGCTTCGACCGACAGCGGCACGTGCACCGCCATCTGGTCGCCGTCGAAGTCCGCGTTAAACGCCGCGCACACCAACGGATGCAACCGAATGGCCTTGCCCTCGACCAGGACGGGATCAAACGCCTGCATGCCCAACCGGTGCAGCGTCGGCGCGCGATTCAAAATAACCGGGTGTTCCCGAATCACTTCGTCCAACACGTCCCAGACTTCCGGACGCTCTTTTTCCACGAGGCGTTTCGCGCTTTTAATGGTGGTCGCGGCGCCGCGCTCTTCCAACTTGTGGAAGATAAACGGCTTGAAGAGTTCCAACGCCATTTTCTTGGGCAACCCGCATTGGTTCAATTTCAGTTCCGGCCCGACCACGATCACCGAACGTCCCGAGTAGTCCACCCGTTTCCCCAGGAGATTCTGACGGAACCGGCCCTGCTTGCCCTTGAGCATGTCGCTGAGGGACTTCAAGGGCCGCTTATTGGCTCCGCGAATCGTTCGACCCCGTCGCCCGTTGTCAAACAGCGCGTCCACGGCCTCCTGCAACATTCGCATTTCGTTGCGAATAATCACGCTGGGCGCCTTCAATTCCTTCAACCGCTTCAACCGGTTGTTGCGATTGATGACCCGTCGATAGAGGTCATTCAAATCCGACGTGGCAAACCGCCCCCCGTCCAACGGCACGAGCGGTCGCAGTTCGGGCGGCAACACGGGGATGACGTCCAGAATCATCCATTCCGGTTTATTGCCGGACTTGTAAAAGGCTTCGATCACTTTCAGACGTTTCGTGATCTTCTTGTTCAAGGCCGCGGACGTCGTGGCCCTCACCTTTTCGTGGCGCTCGGCCCACAGCGCTTCGATATCGACCTGTTTCAGCAACTCGCGAATGGCTTCCGCCCCAATGCCCACCCGGAAGGCCTGCGGCCCGTATTGATCCACGTATTCACGGTACTTCTCTTCCGTGAGCAACTCCTTTTCCTTCAACGGCGTCTCCTGGGGATCCAGGACGACGTACGCCTCAAAATAGAGAATTTTCTCCAATTGCTTGAGGCTCATGTCCAACAGAATCCCGATCCGGCTCGGCACCCCTTTCAAAAACCAGATATGGGCGACGGGGTCGGCCAGATCGATATGCCCCATGCGCTCGCGCCGCACCTTCGACTGAATGACTTCGACCCCGCATTTGTCGCAGACGATGCCGCGATGCTTCATGCGTTTGTATTTTCCGCAATTACACTCCCAATCCTTGGTCGGCCCAAAAATCTTGGCGCAAAACAAGCCGTCCTTTTCCGGCTTGAACGAGCGATAATTGATGGTTTCCGGTTTTTTGACTTCCCCATACGACCACGAACGAATTTTCTCCGGCGACGCGATCCGAATGCACATGGCTTCGAAAGACATGGCATCGCGCGGCCGTTCAAACAGAGCATAGACGCTTTCCAAGGCTCTACCCTCCTTTTAGAAGAAACCGGGAACGTTTTGTAACAACAGCGGCAATTACTCGGCGGTTTTTATCAATTCCACGTCCAGTCCCAGGCTTTGCAATTCTTTCACCAGGACGTTAAACGACTCCGGCAAGCCGGGCTCCAGGAAATTTTCTCCCTTGACCACGGCTTCGTACATCCTCGACCGTCCCGGAACGTCGTCGGACTTCACAGTTAAAAATTCCTGAAGCGTGGAAGCCGCTCCATACGCCTGGAGCGCCCAGACTTCCATTTCGCCCAAACGCTGTCCGCCGAACTGCGCCTTTCCGCCCAGCGGCTGTTGGGTCACCAACGAGTACGGCCCAATGGACCGGGCATGGATCTTATCATCCACCAGATGGTGCAATTTCATCATGTAGACGTAGCCGACCGTCACCGGGCTTTTGAACGGGTCGCCGGTGCGACCGTCATACACCACCGATTGACCGTTTTCCGGCAGGTCCGCCTTCTTCAATAAGGTTTTGATCTCCGCCTCCGTCGCTCCGTCAAACACGGGACTCGCGGCATAGATCCCCAACGCCTTGGCGGACCAGCCCAAATGGGTTTCCAGAATCTGGCCCACGTTCATTCGGGACGGAACGCCAAGCGGATTCAGCACGATTTCAATCGGCGTGCCGTCCGGCAAATACGGCATGTCTTCCTCGGGCAGAATCCGGGACACCACGCCTTTGTTTCCATGACGTCCGGCCATCTTGTCTCCAACGGAAATTTTCCGCTTGATGGCGAGATAGACTTTCACCAACTTGATGACGCCCGGCGGCAACTCATCCCCGCGCCGCAGTCGTCCGACCTTTTCGTCATAGAAGGTTTGCAGGCTCTCGATCTGCTCCTTGGCCGCTCGCTCAATATCTTCGAGCTTCCGTTGTTCTTCCGGATCACCCAGAATCACGCGCCGCACGTCGTCATCGGGAAGTTTCCGCAGGACGTCCGACGTAATTTTGCCCTTTTTCTTCAGGATGACCTCGCCGCTTTCGGGATCCATCAAATCACGGCCCACCACCTGGCCCAGCAGCAGTCTCCGATTTTTTTTGTTCCGGTCGTCCTCGATGAGGTGGAGTTCATCCTGATAGTTCCGCTCGATTTTCACGCGATCCTGCGATTCGATGTTCTTCGAACGTTCGTCCTTGTCGATCCCTTTTCTGGAAAAGATCTTGACGTCCACCACGATCCCCTCAATGCCCGGAGGAACCTGCAGGGACGTATCCTTCACGTCTCCGGCTTTCTCCCCAAAGATCGCCCGAAGCAACTTTTCTTCCGGCGTCAGTTGCGTTTCACCCTTGGGCGTCACTTTTCCCACCAGGATGTCTCCGGCCTTGACCTCGGCCCCGATGCGAACGATCCCGCTTTCGTCGAGATTTCTCAACGCCTCTTCGCCCAGATTGGGAATGTCGCGGGTGATCTCCTCTTTTCCCAATTTGGTATCGCGGGCTTCCACTTCAAACTCCTCGATGTGGATGGACGTAAAGGTATCTTCGCGCACCAATCGCTCGCTCAACAAAATCGCGTCCTCGAAGTTGTAGCCGCCCCAGGGCATAAAGCCCACCAGGACGTTCTTGCCCAAGGCCAATTCTCCCCGGTCAATGGCCGGCCCGTCCGCCAGCACCTGTCCTTTTTTCACCTGCTGCCCGACCTGCACAATGGGGGTTTGGGTCACGCACGTGTTCTGGTTGGTTCGTTGAAACTTCACCAGGTCATACGTGTCCCAAAAGCGCCCGGTCTTCCGTTTGCCTTCTTCCGCCTTGCCGCCCTCGGTGCGCACGACGATGCGCCGGGCATCCACGCTTTCCACAATCCCATCCCGCCTGGCCTGTTCCACGTACCCGGAGTCGCGGGCCACCACGGCTTCCATACCCGTGCCGACCAGCGGCGCCTCGCTCTGCACGAGCGGCACGGCCTGACGCTGCATGTTCGATCCCATCAACGCGCGGTTGGCGTCGTCGTGTTCGAGGAAGGGAATCAACGCGGTTGCGACGCTCACCACTTGCTTCGGAGACACGTCTACGTAATCGACCCGATCCGGCGTCGTGGCGATAAACTCTCCCTCGGACCGGGCCGTCACCGAATCCGACAATAACCGGCCGGCTGAATCCAGTTGAGAATTGGCTTGGGCGATGACGTAATGCTCGCCTTCCAAAGGAGACAAAAATTCGACGTCCCGCAGGACGCGCCCCTTTTGGACTTTGCGAAACGGGGCTTCAATGAAGCCGAATTCGTTAATGCGCGCGTAGGTGGCCAACGAAGTGATGAGCCCGATGTTCGGCCCTTCGGGGGTTTCAATGGGACAAATGCGACTGTAGTGAGAAGGATGGACGTCGCGGACTTCAAACCCCGCGCGTTCACGAGTCAGGCCGCCGGGTCCCAGGGCGGACAGTCGTCGCTTATGGGTGATTTCAGCCAGGGGGTTCGTTTGATCCATAAACTGCGACAACTGGCTGCCCGCAAAAAATTCTTTGATGGCGGCCACGATGGGCTTGGCGTTGATCAAGTCGTGCGGCAACACCGTTTCCATATCGAGCAGGTTCATCCGCTCTTTAATGCCGCGCTCCATCCTGGCCAACCCCAGACGGATCTGGTTCTCAAGCAATTCGCCGACCGTCCGAACCCGGCGATTCCCCAAATGATCGATGTCATCCACGTCGCCTTTGCCCATTTTCAATTCGACGAGGCACCGGACCACTTCCACCACGTCCTGCGCGGAAAGCACCCGCTGAGAGAGGGGAAGATCCAGGGCAAACCGGTTGTTCATCTTCAACCGTCCGACCGGAGACAGATCGTATCGCTTCGGGTTGATGAACAGGTTCTCGAACAGGAGCTTGGCCGAATCCACGGAAGGCATTTCGCCGGGCCGCAGCCGCTTATAGATTTCCACCCAGGCTTCCTTTTGAGAAGTCGTCCGCTCGGCGTCCAGGGTATCCAGAATGATCGGCGTCGTCGCGACGCTGTCCAGATAAATGACCTTGAAACTCGAGGGCTTCAATTCAAGAAGCCGTTCAAGCATGGGCAAGGTCAGCCGCTGATTTTTTTCAACCAGCGTCTCGCCTTTTTCCCCGTCCAAGATTTCCGTCAGCACCGCTCGCCCGACCAATTCCTCCGGCTTCACCGGGATTTCCTTCACCCCGGCGGCACGCACTTTCGCCATCAACGATTTGGTGAGCCGCGTTCCTTCCCGAACGATCGGGTCCGCGCCGCCTTTCTCGAACACCTCGACCGACGACCGCAACCCCACGTGAAGCTCGGGGTCCAGCTTGCGCAACAGCGCTCCATCGGCGACCCGGATTTCCTCAATGGGATAGTACATTTTCAGCACGTCGTCCGTTGATAAACCAAACGCCTTCAACAGGACCGTGGCGGGCATTTTGCGGCGACGATCAATGCGCACGTACAAAATATCCCGGGCGTCGAACTCAAAATCCAGCCAGGACCCCCGGTACGGAATGATGCGCGCGGAAAACAGGACCTTGCCGCTGGAATGGGTGCGGCCCTTATCGTGACTGAATGACGCACCCGGAGAACGGTGCAACTGACTCACCACGACCCGCTCCGTGCCGTTGATGATAAACGTGCCCCGATCCGTCATCAAAGGAAGCTCGCCCACGTACACTTCCTGCTCCCGAACGTCGAGCACCTTGCTGTTCTTCACCCCCTTTTCCTGCGCGTCGAACACCACCAGGCGGATGCACAGTTTCAGCGGGGCGGCATAGGTCATCCCCTGTTCCAGGCACTCGCGCATATCGTACTTGGGAGTGCCCAGCGCGTAACTGGAAAATTCAAGAATGGCCGAACTATTGAAGTCTGCAATGGGAAAGACGCTCATGAGCGCGGCTTGCAGTCCCTTTTCCGCGCGATTTTCAGGTTCGGTCTCTTTCTGCAAAAATCCTTCGTATGAGCGTTTTTGAACTTCGACGAGGTCCGGAATGTCAATCGTCGACTGAATTTTCGAAAAATCAGTACGCTTGATAATTCCTGACGATGAAGGCTGAGACATATTCGGCTCCTTCTGTATCTAGGCTTGTGCAGACAACCCGTCCCGATCAACCGGGAAGACGTTCCCGGATCACACCTCGTCTCCTACTTGACTTCGATCGTGGCCCCCACGTCGGCGAACTTCTTCTTAACCGCTTCTGCCTCGTCTTTTGTCGCGCCCTCCTTGACCGGCTTGGGTGCCCCTTCCACCAGATCCTTGGCTTCTTTCAACCCGAGCCCGGTAACCTCGCGAACAACCTTAATGACCTGAATTTTCTTGTCGGCGGGGAAGCCCGCCAACACCACGTCAAAGGCATCTTTCTCTTCGGCAGCCTGAGCCGCCGCGTCTCCCGCAACCGGCGCAGCCGCAACCACCGGCGCCGCGGCCGTCACCCCGAATTTCTCTTCAAACGCCTTGACCAGATCGGACAACTCCAACACCGTCATGCCTCCAACGGCATCCAGAATGTCCTCCTTTGAAAGCTTTGTCTCCGTCGCAGCCATTTCTCCTTCTCCTTTCTTTTTTTCTTGAATCGCAACCAGCACGGCCGCAAATTCCCGCAACATCTCCTGAAGGACGCCCGCCATTCCCCGAAGCGGCCCTTGCACGGCAGACAACAGCATCGACAGCAACACCTCTCTGGAAGGCAACTCAGCCGTCGCGATCAGTTGGGCGGGCTCCAGGGTTCTTCCTTCAATCACGCCGCCGCGCCAGATAATGCGCTCATCGCATTTTTCGCGCTTGATAAAATCCCGCAGCACCTTGGCGGGCAAAACCGGGTCGTCGTAGCCGATGACCACCGCGACCTGCCCCTTGAACAACGACACGACGGGCAACAACGGCGTGCCTTCCGCGGCGCGCGTCGCCAGGGAATTCTTCACCACTTTCAATTCCGCCTGAACCCCGCGAAGTTGATGGCGCAACTGTGTCACCTGGTTGACCGGCATTCCCCCGCATTCCGTCACCACGGCCAACCTGGCCTTGACAAACCTCTCGTGCAAATCGGAAACCACTTCAGCCTTCTGTTCCTTTTTCATGCCCGGCTCCTTGTCACAGCACGCCTACTCAACCTGCCGGCCCAGGGTCGCGCATTCCAGGGGAATACCCGGTCCCATGGTGCTCGACAGGGTCGCACTCTTAATGTACCTCCCCTTGCTTGAGGAGGGTTTGGCCTTCACCACCGACGTAAACACCGCCTGCGCGTTTTCGATGATGTGCGGGACGGCAAACGAGACTTTGCCGATGGGCACGTGGACGTTCCCGGCTTTGTCCACTTTGTACTCGACCCGGCCCTTCCGGATTTCCTGGATCGCTTTCCCGACCTCAAACGTCACCGTGCCCGTCTTGGGATTGGGCATCAGCCCGCGCGGTCCCAACACTTTCCCCAATTTGCCGACCGAAGACATCAGATCCGGAGTGGCAATGGCCTGATCAAAGTCCAGCCATCCCTCTTTAATTTTTTCCAGCAGATCATCGGCGCCCACGAAATCGGCGCCGGCCTCACGCGCCTCCTGCTCTTTTTCCCCCTTGGCAAACACCAGAATCCTGACCTTTTTCCCGGTGCCATGCGGCAAAACCGTCGTGCCGCGAACCATTTGATCCGCGCGCTTCGGATCGACGCCCAACCGAATGGCCAATTCCACGGTCTCGTCGAATTTGGCATAGGCCGTCTGCTTCACCAAATCACCGGCCTCCCGGAGACCGTACAGTTTGGACTCAACTTTTGCTGTGGAGTTCCGTAATTGCTTTCCCACGACGTACACTCCCTCCTGTAAAAAACAACCAACTCGTCAGGGAACCCCTGATTTATTTATTGCGATAGCGGGATGCAGAGCAAGGCGTCCCGCAGCGAGACCCGAGACATATCAAAGAAGATAGTCGAGGGTTGAGCGAGGACACAACGCAGCCATGCGCCCGATAGTGCAATAAATCAGTCGGTGACGGTGATCCCCATGCTCCTGGCAGTTCCTTCGATAATCTTCATCGCCCCTTCGACGTTCACCGCGTTCAAATCTTCCATTTTTTGCTTGGCGATTTCCTGCAATTGGGCGCGAGAGACCGCGCCGACCTTATCCTTCTGCGGCACCCCGGATCCCTTGATAATCCCCACCGCTTTCTTCAGGAGATCGGTGGCCGGAGGGGTTTTCGTGATAAAGGTAAAGCTCCGGTCCCGGTACACGGTAATGACCACGGGGATGATGCTCCCTTCCTGCTTTTGCGTCTTCGCGTTGAATTGCTTGCAAAACTCCATGATATTCAGACCATGCTGACCCAGCGAGGGGCCGACCGGCGGGGCGGGATTGGCCTTTCCCGCGGGAATCTGCAATTTGATTTGCGTTATGACTTCTTTTGCCATCGTGCCGTCCTTTGTTTCGAGGTTGGGTCGCGTCGGCGTTCGCCGCGCCCCCATGCCAACGAGGGACCTACCCTCGTTCGATCTGCGTAAACACCAATTCGACCGGCGTCGAACGGCCCAGGATACTGACCAACACCTTGGCGCGACTATGCTCGTCATCCACTTCGTCGATTAAGCCGTTAAAGCCCATGAACGGCCCATCGACAATCCGGACGTTGTCGCCTTTGGAAAAAAACACCCGCTCCCGGGGAAGGGATGCCCCGGATTCGATTTGCTTCAGAAGCGACGCCGCTTCCTCTTTCGGCAGCGGCATGGGCTTCATGCCCTCTCCCCCCACAAACCCCGTGACCTTGGGGGTTTCTTTGATCATCATCACGGTTTCATCCTTGAGGGGATCTTCCAACTCGATCAGCACGTACCCGGGAAAAAATTTTCGCTTTGAGGCGCGACGTTTTCCGTCTTTGATTTCAATCACGTCCTCGGTGGGGACCAGGACCTGCCCGAATTCGTCCTCAAGACCCATCTGAGTCGCCTGTTCAACCAGGGAGGTGCGCACTCGACCCTCATAACCGGCATAGGTGTGAATCACGTACCAATTTTTGGCCATCGCGCCCGCCTTTACCCAATCAAAGGATTTGACTGACCAGCCACACTAAAACGGAATCCGTAAACGAGAGATACAAAGACATAATGAAACAAAACACCACAACCACCGACGTGGAACCAATGGTTTCATCGCGCGTCGGATACGAGACCTTCTTCAACTCCCCTCTCACTTCAATGAGAAATTCCCTGATGTTCGACCAGAGTTTCTTCATGTCGCGTTCATCCCGCCTTTCTGCCTCGACCCGTGGCTGTGGCAGGGGCACCAGGACTCGAACCCGGACCTTCGGTTTTGGAGACCGACATGCTAGCCATTGACACCATGCCCCTTCATGACTTTCCCGTCATTTCACTTCCTTGTGGGGGAGATGCTTTCTGCAGAACCGGCAGTACTTCTTCACTTCCAAGCGATCCGGATCATTCTTCTTATTTTTCATCGTCGAATAATTCCGCCGCTTACAGTCTCCACAGGCCAATGAAATGATGACCCTCATAATGCCCCCTCCCTCGCTTTATTGCACTATCGGGCGCATGGCTGCGTTGTGTCCTCGCTCAACCCTCGCCTATCTCGCTCGATAAGCCTCGGGTTTCACTCCGGGACGCCTTGCCCTGCATCCCGCTATCGCAATAAACCCGGCCTCGCTTGCTGCGGCCGCGCTGGCCGACCGTTTTGACCATCCTCTGCCTCTCTGCCCGGCACGCCTCGACACGTCCCTGCATCCCGCTCTCGCAATAAATCAACCCTCGCCTATCTCGCTCGATAAGCCTCGGGTTTCGCTCCGGGACGCCTTGCCCTGCATCCCGCTCTCGCAATAAACCCGCCCTTGCCCTACTTAATCGGCGCTCGACGGCGGCCTAGGCGAGGATCTCGGTGACCACGCCGGCCCCGACCGTCCGGCCCCCTTCCCGGACCGCAAACCGCAACCCCGGCTCCATCGCAATCGGCGCAATCAATTCCCCCGTGAACGTCGTGTTGTCCCCCGGCATCACCATCTCTACGCCCTCCGCCAACTGCACCACTCCCGTCACGTCCGTCGTCCGAAAATAAAACTGCGGCCGGTACCCGTTGAAAAACGGCGTGTGCCGCCCCCCTTCGTCTTTCGTCAATACGTATACTTCCGCCTTGAACTTCGTGTGCGGCGTGATGCTCTTCGGCTTCGCCAACACCATCCCCCGCTCCACTTCGTCTTTCTTCGTCCCCCGCAGCAACGCGCCGATGTTGTCCCCCGCTTGCCCTTCGTCCAGCACTTTCCGGAACATCTCCACGCCCGTCACCACCGTGCTCCGCGTCTCTCCCAACCCCACAATCTCGATCTCATCGCCGACTTTCACCTGGCCCCGTTCCACGCGCCCGGTCACCACGGTCCCCCGCCCGCTGATGGTAAACACGTCTTCGATCGGCATCAGAAACGGTTTGTCGATCGCCCGTTCCGGCGTCGGAATGTACCGGTCGATTTCGCTCAATAGCTTCTGGATCGACGGCACCCCGACCGCGCTCCCGTCCCCTTCCAGCGCTTTGGTCGCCGAGCCCACGACAATCGGAATCTCGTCCCCCGGAAATTCGTATTTCGAGAGCAGTTCCCGCACTTCCAATTCCACCAGCTCCACCAGTTCGGCGTCTTCCATCTTGTCCGCTTTGTTCAGAAACACGACGATGTAGGGCACCCCCACCTGCCGCGCCAGCAGAATGTGTTCCCGCGTCTGCGGCATGACGCCATCCGCGGCCGACACCACCAGAATGGCCCCGTCCATCTGTGCTGCGCCCGTGATCATGTTCTTGACGTAATCCGCGTGCCCCGGACAGTCCACGTGCGCGTAATGCCGCTGGTCCGTCTCATATTCGACGTGCGAAATCGCAATCGTGAGAATCTTGGTCGGGTCCCGCCGCCCTTGCGATTCACTCGCTTTCGCCACTTCGTCGTAGCTCACAAACGTCGCTTTCCCCTCCTGCCCCATCACTTTCGTCAGCGCCGACGTCAGCGTCGTCTTCCCATGGTCCACGTGCCCGATCGTCCCTACGTTCACGTGCGGCTTCTTCCGATCAAATTTCGCCTTCGCCATCTGCCCCTCCTAAAAACGTCGTCCCCGCGGGAACCGCATGCTTCCCGCGCGAGCCGAAAAAATCCGAACCCGGAAAACAGGTTTCATGGACATCGAATAATGGAGCCCACGACGCGGATCGAACGCGTGACCTCGTCCTTACCAAGGACGTGCTCTGCCAACTGAGCTACGTGGGCCTTGTGAATGGAGACGTGAATTCCCGCGTCGCCGGTCGGATTGACCGCGTCACGCTTCAAGCGTTCCGCTGGAGCGGGCGACGGGATTTGAACCCGCGACAGCCAGCTTGGAAGGCTGGAACTCTACCACTGAGCTACGCCCGCCACCGGTGTTTTCGAATTCGCCGTCGGCCTTATTCACTCCTTTGACTCAAAAGGCCAGTAATGAACGTCCCGTTTATCTCGTCGCACACGTTTCAACAGTATGGTGGGCAGGCAAGGATTCGAACCTTGGAAGCCGACGGCAGCAGATTTACAGTCTGCCCCCTTTGTCCACTCGGGTACCTGCCCGTGCAACCACTCAATCGTTCGGCAGTCCCCTCCTACGTCAACAGGGAAAGAGTACGGCGGGGATACAAGACAAAGCCCAATTTTTCCTGCTGAAACAGGGAAAAAGGGCACATCGGGTTTTTCAGTTTAAAAGCCGCTACGGGCCCGCCCCACCAAACGGAAGATTATATATACAGATCAGGAACCAGTCAAGATGCCGTCTCGAACGGAGGCGGCCCCGCTTTCTTGACAGGGTTTTTCAGGAATCCCTAGCATGACCGCCATGGCCAAACCAGCCCCCTCGTTTCCACACGGGACGGCATTCGTCAGGCGCGTCCTCCCCCTGACGATCTGCCTCGTTCTGGGCGCGAATCTCCTGGCGTTCTCCGCGCCGCCCGCCCAGCCGTCCGGCTCAGGCGGGTTGGCGACGGTCGCCACGCCCGGCGGGTTTACGATCTATTGTGAAGTCGCCGATACGCCGGCTAAACGGAGCCAGGGGTTGATGTATCGAACGAGGATGGCTCCTGATCGAGGCATGCTGTTCACCTTTCCGGAGTTTCAAGAGCCCAGCCGTTGGACGTTTTGGATGAAAAACACCAAAATGCCCCTGGATATTTTATGGCTGGACCGGGACGGGACCATCGTTCACGTTGAACGATACGTCCCGATTTGCACGAGAACCGACAATCTGTGTCCCCGCTATCGACCGAAAACCGCCGCGGTTCAGGTCCTGGAACTGCGCGCGGGACAAGCCGCCAAACTGAAGCTCCTCGTCGGCACCAAGCTCGCCATCGAGCTGCCGAACTAGCCCCCTCATCCTTTTTCCCAGCCGCGCACGCGTTTGGCTGAAATGACGCCATCCACTCGCCCGACGGCTTCCAGCGCACGTTCCAGATGGCGGGTATTGGAAATTTCAATCCTGAAGTCGAGAATGGCCTTCTGATCCTCTCCGGTCGAAATTTCCGCCCGGCTGATATTGGCCTTTGACGCGGCAATCGCAGACGACACGTTGGCCAGCACGCCGGGACGGTCAAAAGTCAACACGCAGACCTTGACCGAATGCTTCTCGTCAATCGCGGGGTCCCATTCCACTTCGACCAGGCGATCTTTTTCGTAGTCCATGGTCGCCAGCTTGGGACAGCCCTTGGCATGGATCGTCAGCCCGCGCCCGCGCGTGAGGTAGCCCAGGAGGGGATCGCCCGGCACCGGCGCGCAACATTTCGAGACCTGCATCAGCACGTCCCGCCCGCCCATGACCTTGGCGGACTTCAGCGGACTCTGCGCGGTCCGGGGCTCCCCGGGCTCTTTGCCTTTCACCGGCTCCGCATCCGGCGACACGAGCCAATTGACCAATCGCGCGGCGGCCAGACGGCCGTATCCCACCATTCGCGTCATCTCATCGACGGATTCATAGCCTCGCTCGACGGCAACGTCGGACAGCCGGTCCGCTTGCCGGAGCTGCGCAACCGGGAGCTGCCGGCGACGAAATTCGCGCTCCAGCAGGCGACGCCCCAATTCCAACCCCTGCTTTTCCTCTTCCCCTTTCAGGAAATGTTTGATTTTCGCTTTCGCGCGGGACGTCTGAACGAATTTCAACCACTCTTTCTGCGGGACCTGGGTCGGCGACGTCAGAATTTCCACGGTATCGCCGCTGGCCAGTTCCTGCCGGAGGGAGACGATCTTTCCATTCACCTTCGCCCCGATGCAATGATCGCCCACTTCGGTATGAATCGCATAGGCAAAGTCCACCGGCGTGGAACAGAGCGGCAGTTCCTTCACTTCGCCCTTGGGCGTAAACGCAAAGACCACGTCGTGAAAAACGTCCAGATGAAAAAGGTCGAGTTTGACGGAATCCATGAATTGGCGATTATCGGAAAGATCCTGATGCCATTCCACGAATTGACGGAGCCAACTGAAGACTTTCTCATCCCGCCCATCGACTTTGGCCTGTTCCTTATAGCGCCAATGCGCCGCCACCCCGTATTCCGCGAGCCGATGCATTTCCTCCGTGCGGATCTGAAATTCCACGTGATCGCCCTGCGGCCCCAACACCGTCGTATGCAACGATTGGTACAGGTTGGTGCGCGGCGTGGCGATGTAATCCTTGAACCGTCCGGGCACCGGCGGCCAGGCGGCATGCACGAGACCGAGCATCGTATAACAATTGATCTTGGTGTCGGTAATGACGCGAATCGCCACGAGATCGTGCACTTCCTCGAACGTAATGCCCTGGCTCTCCATTTTCTGATGAATGGAGTACAGATGTTTGGGACGTCCGACCACGCGACCGGGCAGCCCGGCTTTGGCCAACGCATCGACCGTCTTCTGAATGATCGACCGGACGTAGACCTGCCGTTCTTCATCCCGTTTCGCCACCCGGAGCTTCAACAGGGAATAGGCTTCCGTCTTGAGGGATTGAAAACAGAGATCCTCAAGCTCCTGTTTGACCCAACTCATGCCCAACCGGTTGGCCAACGGCGCGTAAATTTCCAGGGTTTCCTGGGCAATCTGTTTTTGCTTGGCCTCCGGCAAATGGCTCAACGTGCGCATGTTGTGAAGACGGTCGGCCAACTTGATAAAGACCACCCGAATGTCGTCGGCCATCGACAGCAGCATCTTTCGGAAATTTTCGGCCTGTTTCTCTTCATACGTCCGAAACGGAATCTGGCCGATTTTCGTCACCCCCTCCACGAGGTGCGCAACGTCGCGCCCGAAATGCGCCTGCAACTCTTCCTGCGTCGCCACGGTATCCTCCAACGTATCATGGAGAAGCCCGGCCACAATGGCGGTCACGTCGAGTTTGAGAAACGTCAGAATGCCGGCGACGGCCAGCGGATGGTGCAGGTACGGCTCGCCGGACCGGCGAGTCTGCCCTTCATGCGCTTTCGCGGAAAACGCATAGGCGCGCCGAAGCAACGCTTCGTCGGCTTCGGGATGGCAACTTTGCACT
The DNA here is from genome assembly GCA_965232175.1 of Nitrospirales bacterium. Lineage (GTDB taxonomy): Bacteria > Nitrospirota > Nitrospiria > Nitrospirales > UBA8639 > Bin75. The sequence continues at coordinate 1,929,448 of CBDDOW010000006.1, read as the reverse complement.
TCCCGGACGAGTTCATCGATCTCTGTCACGCTGGACGGCGACATAATGAGTCCTCATACAAAAATGACAATCTCATGGTCCCACCCGTACGTCACACAGCCGGAGTTGAATGCGGCTCGAGCCTTTCCATTCATTCAACTCAGGGGTGAACGCCGCGTCAATCCGCGCGCGGCCCGCGTCCATCGCGTTCGCCAAGGCTCCCATCCGAAACCCGATACAGTCCACGGGAACGGAGCCGTTCTGACGAACCAGCAATTTCAGATGATTGTCCCCGACCACCCGTTTCTCCAACACCGCAAGCCCCCGGCTCATAAAGACGGGCTCGGGATTGCCCATCCCGAAGGGTTCCAGCCGTTGTAATTCCCGGAGAAGGGGAAACCCCACGTCGGCAAGCGCCACGGACGCATCCACGTTCAGGGCCGGAGCCGTCGGCTCGGGACCCAGCAGTTCCTCGACAACTCCCCCAAACCGGCGTGTGAACGACGCAAAAGCTTCCCGGCGGACCGTCAGGCCGGCAGCCATCGGATGCCCGCCGAAGGCCGCCAGATCCTCCCGGCAACGCTCCAGGGCCTGACACACGTCGACGCCGGCCACGCTCCGGACCGACCCTTTGCCCAGACCGTCGCGGTCAAACGCCACCACGACCGCAGGACGATGATACCGTTCCACCAACCGCGCCGCGACAATGCCGATCACGCCACTATGCCACTGCTCTGCCCCAACCACAATCGCGTGCGGCTGATCCCCGGCCTCCGCCTGCGCCATCGCCTCCCGGGTCATGGCCTCTTCAATCTCTCGCCGGCGGCGATTCAGGTCATCCAATTGTTGCGCGAGTTGAAGCGCCACGGCCTCGGAATCCGTGGTGAGCAACCTGACGCCCAATCCGGCATGGGCCAATCGTCCGGCCGCATTGAGACGCGGAGCCACACGAAACCCGATCGTGCGGGCCGAACACGTTCCGTTCAGGCCCAGGCCTTGGGTCATCGCCCGAATCCCGCATCGCGCCCCCTCCGCCACCTGGGCCAGCCCATCCCGGACCAGGACCCGGTTCTCATCCCGGAGCGGAACCAGATCGGCGATGGAAGACAACGCCACCAGGTCACGGAACGTCTCCACCGGCACGCCCACGGGTCCATATTTGCCGGCGTACGCCTCCACCACCTTGTAGGCCAGGCCGCCGGAACACAACCCCTGGAACGGATAGACCGAATCCGGGCGATACGGATTGATGAACGCAAAGGGCTCAGGCATTCGGGAGCGAAGCTGATGATGATCGGTCACAATGACGTCCATGCCCAGGCCGCGCGCCACCTCGATCTCCCGGTGCGAGGTGGTGCCGCAATCCGCGGTGAGCAACAGAGACGCGCCGTCCTGGGCCAATTTCCGAATGGCCCCTTCATGCAAGCCGTACCCTTCCTCCTGCCGGTGAGGAATATAGACGTCCGCCCTGGCGCCCGCGCGTTGCCAGAACAGCAGGTGCAAACTCGTGGCCGCCATCCCGTCAACGTCATAGTCGCCGTACAAGCAGATCCGCTCACCGCGTTGAATGGCCAGATGAAGCCGGTCGATAGCCCGTTCCATGTCGGGCAGGGCAAACGGATCATGGGTCGAGCCCGCGGCAGAGGAAAGCCACGCCTTGGCCTGTTCAGGCTCAACCACGCCTCTTCCGCACAAGACCGTCGCCGTCAGAGGCAAGACACCCAATGCCTTGGCCAGATCGGCGACCTGCTTCGGCTCGGTGGAGCGCACCAGCCAATTCGAGGGCTGCATCGTCATGTTCGGAAATGCTCGTCCATTGGGAACCCCGTGAACCGCAGCGACCGGAGACCGCCCGCAGGCTCACGCCCCTGCCTTGTCCATGACCCAGCCGCGCTATCCGGAGAAAGAAAGAAGGGATCGCAGAAAGCAGGAGCAGTGAGAAGAGTTACTCTCCGCCTTTCTGCACGTAATTCTTGACGAACTCGGCAGCGTTCTCCTCGAGGACCTCATCAATCTCCTCGACCAACTGATCGATGTCCTCCTGGAGCTTCTTACCCGTTTCAATAACCTGAGGATTCGGCTTGACTTCCTGCGCATGGGAAGAAGTGTCTGCTGCCTTGGATTTCCGTTCCTGTCTTTCCATGGCCCTGCCTCACGGTCTTCAAAGAACCTCGCCCGCTCCGGATAGAATAGCCCAGCGTTTTGAAGGGGTCAAGAAGTCCGGACAAAATTGACGTGACGGGCAACGGGTCCGGCGTCGCCACCGTTGTCCGGGCGGCAACGCGCAACGCCGGGACGAGGGGCAACGGATGCCGGTCGAACGCATCGGCATTCCTCCCTTGTCATCGCCTCGCCGGTTTGCATACAATGCGACTCGTTTCACGAACCCAAGGAGCGACACGAACATGGACGGGTTGCGATTCGAGCGCCGAGGCGAAGGAGATTATTACAAGGTCATCCTGCACATCGGGAGCACGTACGTGCCGATCAGCGACGAGGACGTGGAAGCCTTAAAAAAGAACTGCGCGGTGTTGGGCGGTCCTTTTTTGGAATTTTTCCTGAACCGGGTCGGCTACTCCTCGTATCTCAAAGATCAAATCAGAGCGGAATTGGAAAAAATCGGAAATTCCTCCGAACAGATTTCCCTGCTCCGACAATCCATTCAGGAGCTGTAACCCCGCATCCGGGCAGAGGCGGCCGGCCGGTCGCCCCTACAATCATCATTCCCGCCCCCTCTCCGTCATCCCGTAGGGACAACCCCCTGTGGTTGTCCTGTATGGGGCGGGCAGGCACCCTTCGACTTTGCTCAAGGCAGGCACGGGGGCCTGCCCCTACAATCCGTCATCCCTGACTTGATCAGGGATCCAGTCATGTAGGTCGAGTTAGCCCTGAGCCTGTCGAAGGGCGTAACCCGACATCCCCTCCGCCAACGATTCCTGCCCTTCCTGTCGGATTACGCTGCGCTAATCCGACCTACAGATCCGCATCCTTCCGTCCTCCCCGGCCTGATCGAGGATCCAACGTCTTCAATTTAGTCTATTTGGTCTATTATTGGTGAGGGTCTTGCATTCGCCGTGCGGATGGTTCATACTCGGCGCCGTTTATGGATGCCTCACTTTACTGATAATGACGAACAATCGAACAGGAGACGCCATGCCTAGCATCATGCGCCGACGCCCAAAAATCATAAGTAATTCTACCCCCCCCCCGAATTTTCTCGGATGGCCGCGGCATCATGAACACTCGCAAGGCAATGACCGGCGTCCCTTCCGGTCCGGGCACCCTTCACAAATGCGCAACCCGCTGCCGCCCCGTTCTGATCGGGCTGGTGGTGGCGTTGATGCTGGTCCTGCTGCTGCCCCCCACCGCGGCACTGGCCGCGGTGGCGGCGCCGGCCATTGACCAGATCATCTCCGACGGCGAGGGCTCGTTCGTGGCGGAATTCTCCTGGACCCGCGGCAGCGGCGACACCAACTGCGTCATCGACCGCTATCAGATCCGGTACCGGAAAACAGGCACCAGCCAGTGGCCCACCGCCGGCGCGGCGAACACCGCGACCAACGGCATCTACACCATTTCGAAGCAGGACAGTCCCCACGCGACGTCCGTCAGCACCTTTACGGACTCGCTGGACATCGGGGAGTCCGTAAACGGCGTGGGAACCAACGAATCCGGCGTCAAGATGGACACCACCGGCGCCTATAATATCCAGGTGCAGGTGTGGGACAACCGCGCCAGCAGCCCGACAGGGTGCGACACGGGCACGTGGAGCGCCACGTCGCTCGGCGTGCAGCCGGCGGACGCGACGTATCTGGATATCACCCCGACGGAGTTGACACTGACCGAAGGAGGATCGGCCGGGACGATTTCGGTAAGCCTCGAATACGAGCCCACCAAAAACGTCACGGTGGACACGACCTGGGCCTCGGGCCCGGTGAGCGTGTCCCCCCGAACGCTGACCTTCACCCCCACGAATTACAGCACGGCGCAGACGGTGACGGTGACGCCAAAGACGGACACGGACTCGGGGACGGAAGCGGTGGACATCCATTTCGGCGCGGGCGGCGCGCCGGAATACGAATACCATAGCGTTCACAAGACCGTCCGGGTCCGGGTACTCGAAGACCGCGGCGCCCGGCTGATCGCTGATCCCGGAGCCCTGACCGTGCCGGAGGGCTACGCCAACGATTTCCAGCTTACGTTTTCCAAGGCGCCGTCAGCCGCCTTTACCTACAGCACCACACTGGCCGGCGAGAGAGACAAGGTGAGCAACCCCAACCGGAAGTTAGGTCTGGTCGGAATCGAGAACCTGGAATACGTCCTCCCCGATGATGAATCCGTGATCCAGCAGTTCATGGGTTTCTTCAACCTGACCCGGGAGGAAGCCGACAAGCTGGTCTGGGACCAGCCCAGGAAAATCAATGTGCAGGCGTACTCGGATGATGACTCGAACAATGAAACCGGAGCCGTAACGATCACGGTGGACAATCAGACCCAAGCATTGGGGTACCGCGGTCAAACGATCATCGTGCCGGTGACGGTGATCGACCAGCCCAGCGGCACGCCCTCGCTCTACATCTCGCCGGGGTCGAACCTCGCGGTCGCGGAAGGCGGCCAGCTCGCGCTGTCGGTCATCATAGAGCCGGAGAGCACGGCCACGACCACCGTGACCATCGAAAGCGACAGCAGCGCGGCGTGGCTGAACACGAGTTCGTTGACCATCCTCTCGGGAAAGGGCGACAAGCCGGAGGAGCGCCCGATCTACCTGACCGCGTATGAGGACGCGGACTCGGACGACGAGATCGTCACCCTGACGTTCACGCCTTCGGGCGGCAATATCGTGACCACGCCGCAAACTCGGACCATCACCATCAACGACGGCCCGCCGAAAGTCACGTTCACGACACCATCCACCGTCTCCGGCAACATCACGGCGACCTTCAGCCAGGCGGTGGGCTCCTCCTCCACGCAGGTCACGCGCTTCACCAACACGAACATCGACGACCTCATCACCCTGAAGCAGACCGACAAGAACGGCGACGACATTGCCTTCGACGCGACCATCAGCGGCAACGTGGTCACCATCAACCCGACCAGCGACCTGTCCGCCGGCACCGTCTATGTCGCGGTGTCGGACCAGCACTGGAACGACAGCCTGCAACAGGGCAGCGAAACAGACACCACCTTCGCGGTGGTCGCCGTCGGCAACTCCCCGCCGCCGGCGCAGCGGTCGCCGGGACAGGGCGCGGGACAGGGCGTCGCGCAGTTCATCGGCAAGACCCTGAGCCTGAGCCACGTCACCGCGGACGCCACCGGCTGCCTGGACGTGAACGGGGGCGGCGCGAACAACGGCCAGAACGTGCAGACCTGGGCGTGCAACCAGACCAAGGCTCAGGAATGGCGGCTGGAACAACGTACCGCCGGGGATCATGCGGGCCGCTACCGGCTGGTGAGCGGCGTGGGGGACGGGTCCACCTATTGCCTGGACAACCGGGGCGACTTCAGCGATAGCGACCGGATGGGCATCTGGAGTTGCGTGGCGGATACGAATGGGGCCGCGGCTAATCAGACCTTTGACCTCACCGCCTCCGGCGATGGCTGGGTCCTGACCTTCGTGCGCGACAGCACCTCCTCGATGCTCTGGGCGGAGCGGAGCGCGACCGACACGAATGGCAACGTGGGTCAGCGCACCGGCACCGCGAGTTCCCGCGCCGTCTGGCAGTTGACTGATCCGGACGCGGCGCCCTCGACGCCGGTACCCGTGCCCGTACAATCCGATCAATCTGATCCACCCGATCAACCCGTTCTCGCCGAGGCCCAAATCCTGGCCCCCGTCCCCTCAACGCCGTCGTTCGTCGGAAAGCGCGTGATCTTGACCCACGTTGATGCCTCGTCCACCGGCTGTCTGGATGTCACATACGCCGCCGCCAGCAACGGCCAGGACGTGCAAACCTGGGAGTGTAACTCTACCAAGGCGCAGGTCTGGCGCGTGGAACAGCGCACGAGCGGCGACCACGCGGGGCGCTATCGCCTGGTAAGCGGGGTGGGCGACGGGTCCACCTATTGCCTGGACAACCGGGGCGAGTTCAGCGACAGCGCCAGCATGGATATCTGGAGCTGTGTGTCCGATACCCACGGGGCCGCGGTGAATCAGAGCGTGGATCTCACGGCCTCGGGCAACGGCTGGGTGCTGACGTTCGTGAAGGACAGCGCCTCCTCGGTGCTGTGGGCCGAGCGCAGCGGGAACAGCGTGAGCGGCAACGTGGGTCAGCGCAGCAGCAGTACCACCGGCTCATCCGCGGTGTGGCAGATTACCGAGATGCAACAGCCCGCGCTCACCGTGGCGGATGCCACGGTCACCGAAGGCGCAGGCGAGCCCTTGACCTTTACCATCAGCCTGGACCGGGCGGTGCTCGCCAGTGACGGCACCGTGTCCGTGGACTATGCCACGGGCGGCGGGACCGCCACCGCCGGCGCGGACTATACCGCCGCGTCAGGCACCCTCACGTTTGCCACCGGTGAATCATCGAAGACCGTGAACGTGACGGTATTGGATGACGCCCATGACGATAGCGGGGAGACCCTGGACCTGGTGTTGTCCAATGTGACGGGCGCAACTATTGCCGACGGCACGGGCACGGGGACCATTGAAAACTCGGATATGATGCCGCAAGCCTGGGCCGCGCGCTTCGGGCGGACCGTGGGGATGCACATCACCGACGCGGTGAGCGCGCGCCTGCGGGAGGAAGGCAACGTCGAGTCCCACCTGACCGTGGCCGGCTGGCGCATGCCCTTAGGCTCACGTCAGAAGCAGGGCACTGCCACGGCCACCGACTCGGATCAGGGAACCCGCCTGCTGACCGGCCTCGCCGGTTTCCTGGGCCTGAATAACCCCACCGGAAATGCCCAGGGCATGGCATTCGCGGGGAACCAGAACGAGGCGCCGTGGCTCAACGGCTCACCCCGGCCAGGACAGAACCCCGGCCAAGCCCTCAACCTGCCGGATCTCCGGCAGGCCCTGGTGGGCAGTGCCTTCCGGCTCAATCTGAACCAGAGCGCGGGCGGGAGTGTCCCGCGGCTGACCGCGTGGGGCCGGGTCGCCCACACGCAATTTGACGGCCAGGACGGGCATCTCACCATGGATGGCGAAGTCACCACCGGCACCGTGGGCCTGGACACCCAGGGCGACCGCTGGCTGGCCGGGATTGCCATCGCCCACAGCCAGGGCGACGGCGGCTACACCGACCACGACCAGCATGGGCTGGGGGACCTGGAAACCACCCTGACCAGTCTCCATCCCTATCTGCGGTATGCCCTCACCGACCGGCTGACGGTCTGGGGCCTGATGGGCTACGGCTGGGGCGAACTTACCCTGACCCCGCCGGGGGAGACCGCCATCGACACGGACACGGATTTCCTCATGGGCGCAGTGGGCAGTCGGGGCCTGCTGCTGGACCCGGCCACCACCGGCGGGCTTCAGGTGGCGACCCGTCTGGATGCCATGTTCACCCGCACCACAACCGAGGCCGTGGCGAATCTGACCAGCACGGACGCGGATGCGCACCGGCTGCGCTTGATGCTGGAAGGATCCCGGCGCTTTGCCTGGGCCGAAGGCCGGCACCTGACTCCGACCGTGGAAGTGGGGCTGCGGCGTGACTGGGGCGATGCCGAGACCGGCTTGGGCATCGAAGTCGGCGGGCGCGTGCAGTATGCCGACCCCACGTTGGGCTTGACCGTGGAAGGCGCGGTGCGGGGGTTGGTGGCGCATGAAGCCGAGGCGTATGACGAATGGGGGGCGAGCGGCACGATCCGGCTGGCGCCGGGCGTGGGCGGTCAGGGCCTGGCCCTGACGCTGCAACCAGCCTGGGGAGCGGCCACGGCCAGTGGGGTGGAGGCCTTATGGGGCCGGCAGAGCACCGCGGGGCTGGCGCCCCGCGCTAATCAGGTTGCTACCGGCAGCCTCGCCGCGGAGGTGGGCTATGGGATCACGGCCTTTGACACGGGGCTGGTGACACCCTATGCGGGTACGATGCTGGCAGAGAGCGCGGGCCGGACGTACCGGGTAGGCACGCGGCTGCTGGTGCCGGGTCAAGGCGCCACGGGGCTGACCATGACCCTGGAAGGCCTGCGCACGGAGCCCACCGGATTGCAACCGCTCAATCAGGGATTCCGCCTCCAGGCCACCTGGGGGTTTTGAGGGCTGGGGGAGGGATAACCCCCTGAATCCCCCTTGTCAGGGGGACAGGAGCGGGCCTTTTCGCCCCCCTGATAAGGGGGGGCGAATTCCCGAAGAGGGAATGAGCGAGGGGGTTCGGGAGGGCAGGGGGCTGTCGGATGACGCTGCGCCTGTCCTGAGCGTAAGGCGCCATGCGCCTGAAGTCGAAGGGCTCATCCGACAAGCCACTCCGCCTCCTTCCGTCATCCCTGACTTGATCAGGGATCCAGCGTCTTTGTTTTTCTTTTGTTCGCGAAGAGCAAGACACTGGGTTCCTGCTTTCGCAGGAACGACGCAGAGGGCAATCAGGGATCCAGCGTCTTTGTTTTTCTTTTGTTCGCGAAGAGCAAGACACTGGGTTCCTGCTTTCGCAGGAACGACGCAGAGGGCAATCAGGGATCCAGTGTCTTTTTCTTTAGTCTTTGTAGCCGCGTCATCCCGGGTCAAAGCCCGGGACATGCCTCATGACGCTTCTTTCGCTTAGCCGCATTGTAGGCCGCATGAGGCATGTCCCTGCCCCCGAGCAGGGATGCGGCCGCTACAACGGCGTTACAATGCGGCCAAGGTGACCGCGAGAACGACGAGATCCTTCGCCTGTGGCTCAGGACAACCATTCTCGTGTTTCGCTTGGCATGACAACGGATCGCGTTTGCGGGATTTCCGAACCCGTCAATCGTGATACCCGCCCACGATCTTATCGATAAAATTCAGGATGGCGGTTTTCTTGGCGGGGTCCTGTTCCAGTTGCAGGGCTTGTTGATAGTGATCCCCGGCAATTTCGGGTTTGCGTTTGAGATCATAGACCCGCCCCACGCCGAAGGTCGCCCTGGCGTCATCGGGATTTGCCTTGATGGCTACGCTGAAACTATCCAGCGCCGAATCGACCTGGCCCTTGTCCAATAAAATCCACCCGACTTCCGTGGCAGCCGGGCCGAAGTCCGGCTTGATCCGCAACGCTTCCTGATATTCGCGCAGCGCGAGGTCGAGCCGGCCTTTTTGTTCATGGATCCCGCCCAACGCATAGTGCACCTCCGCGTCGTCCGGCTTGAGCCTGAGCGCGGTTTTATACTCGCGAATGGCCGCGTCGATCTTTCCCTGTTCGGCAAGCGCGCAGGCCAAATTGACGTAGCCCAAGGCATCCTCAGGCGCGAGCCTGATCAGTTCCCGATATTGGGGAATCGCCATTTCCAACTGGCCGTTTCCCTGATACGCCGCGCCCAGGTTCAACCGGGCCGCGGCATAGGCCGGATCCAATTTCACGGCTTGGCGATAGGCCTTGATGGCCTTATCCGTTTGAGCCATCCGTTGATAAATCTGCGCCAGGAAAAAATGGGGAAAGGGCGAGTCCGGGGCCAGGTCCATGGCCTTTTGATAACTCCTGATCGACTGCTCCGATTGACCGGACTGCGCCAGAAACATGCCGGACAGCAAATGCACGCGGCCGTCCTCCGGATGAGTCCCGATCAGGCGATCAACCCATTCGCGGACGTTCGCAATATCCGCCTCCTCCTGTAGCGACTTCGCGTACATCTTCCACGCCAGGGCAAACTCGCCTTTCAACAGATACACGACGTTCAAGGCAAAAAACGCCCTGGGTCCGGCGTCGTCTCCCTGCGCCCAGGCCGTCGCGACGTCACGCACCCCATCCCAATCCCCTCGGAGAAAAGCCTGTTCGATCGTCTGTTCTTCGCTCATGGGCTACCCTTTTCCGTCATCCGGTTCAGCGCGTCAGCGTATCCTCCACGTCGGGCGGCGTGGCGGCGATCATGTCGCCCAGATACGGATACTGTTTCATGATTTGCTGTTTCATGTCCCAGGCCACCGCGCGATAGGACCAATGGCCTTTGACGCCCGACCGGAGCCGGCACAGGTATTCCGCTTGGGCATAGTCCATTTTAAACACGCACCGAACCTTGAACCCGAAGGGAATCGCGTAAATCGAGGCTTCCTGATCCATGCCCCGCAGCCGTTCGATATCCTGTCCGACCGCGTCCATGGCCAGTTGATACTCCCGATCCAGTTTGGCCTCAGACAACGGGTGGGGAATCTCATAGCCGTGCGCCGTGGTAAAGTTCTGTTGGATCTGCTGGCACCGCCGGTGCCGGTGCAGATCCCGCCATCCGCCGATATCCATCAACACGTCAAAGATCAGGGGATAGCCGCATCGAAACTCCCTGATCAATTCGTCATAAGACCCGCGACGATGTAAGGCCACCTCCAGGGTCTCCTGTTTTTCCCGCTCCGGCCACTCCCGCACCAATTCCAGAATGCGGCGATACGGCGCGTGACTGACCCGATACAACAGGCTCGTGACCAGTTCATCCATCAGCGAATGCGGCTCGATGAGATCGACCGGCGCCACCTGCCCGGCCCAGGCCGACGGCTGATCCAGGCCCGCCTTGCGCAGTCGTTTCTTGGCATGCCTCGACAAGTCCCGGTAGACCTCCGTTTGGTACTCGCTGGCCCCGGCGTGACGGGCCAGCGTCGGAGCGAGCGGTTCCGCGGGTTTCCCGGTCTCACCGCACAACTCGTCCCACACGTTCGACGGAGCTTTCGCGCAGGCGTCTTTCAACTGCTCGCCCAGGGCCCGGAGTTCGGGAAGCTGCGTTGACAGGAACCTGGCGATCTGTTTTTCCAGCGTCCGGATACTGACCACCTGTCCGACGTTCGTTGTGGAAGCCAAAGGCAACAGATACCGGGTAACGTCGTACACGCGCGCAGCCAGGGTTCGGTCGTAATTCGTCTCGCTCATGGAATCAGGCCTGGGATAATTCCGTTCAAAGTGTTCGCGCAGGGGATCATGGAACGTCCGATAGAGATTGAACAGGCTGCCGAGAATCCCGCGATAGAACGCCTCGGGTTCGGAATCCCGGATGGTTGACGGCACGTAACAGCCGGACACGGCAAAGTTCTGATACCGGCTGGACTTGGCCTGGCCGTCCCACAGCGGTTCATCCTCCAGACGAATGGCCGCCAATTCGGAAATGCCTTCCAGGCACACGGTCACGTGCCCGAGATCGGCGATGGACGCGTGGCCATAGGCAAAATAGAACTGCTCCCAGAATTTCTCGGACGAATGCCCGTGGACCCACCGCAAACTGTCTTCAATGGAATCCGGGGAACGGCTGTACCGCGCAAGGGCATAGGCCGCTTTCTCCGGCGGAATGGGTCCGAGGACGATGACCCGGCTTTGGGGTTTTTTCTCGACGGTCACACTCTTCTTCGGCTCGACGGCTTCAGGCAATCAGGGGCAAGCAATTCACTATAGTCAGCCAACCGACTCAATCTCAAGTCGGCCTGCCGTCATCGCGTCTTTTCAACGGCGTCACACGAACGCCCCTTGAAACGAGAGGCCCGGCTGGTTACACTCCGACCCCACAGGAACAACGCCCGGGCAGGCTCGGGCCGGCCCCTGCGGAAGACGCACCAGACACACGGGAAAAGCGCGGATATGATCACCCACGATCGACAATCCATCCACGGCCAATGGTCCTCCCGCCTGACCTTTATCATGGCGGCGACCGGCGCGGCCGTGGGACTCGGCAATATCTGGAAATTTCCCTACCTGACGGGCGTACACGGCGGAAGCGCCTTTGTGCTGGCGTACATGCTCTGTGTGGCCGTCCTGGGCATTCCCATGATGATGGCCGAGGTCATGCTGGGCCGCCGGGGACGGCAAACGCCGATCAACACCATGCGGACGCTGGCGGAGGAAGCCAACGCCGGCCAGGGCTGGCAATTCATCGGATGGACCGGCACCCTGGCCGGCGTCCTGATCCTGTCGTATTACAGCGTCATCGGCGGATGGACCATCGGGTATATTTTCCACGCGGCGGCGGGAGATTTCTCCGGCCTCAACGGAGACGGCGCGTCGAGCCTCTTCGGAGACTTTGTGGAAAGCCCGTTGATTCAGGCGGGGTGGCACACGGCCTTCATGGTCATCACCATGGGCATTGTAGCCCGGGGCGTGCAGAGCGGGCTGGAAAAAGCCGTCAGCTATCTGATGCCGGCCCTCCTGGTGCTCCTGCTCGTGCTCGTGGGCTACGCCATGACCACCGGCTACTTCATGAAAGGACTGACCTTTTTATTCACGCCCGACTTCAGCCATTTTTCGAGTGCCAGCATGCTCACGGCCATGGGCCAGGCATTTTTCAGTCTGAGCCTGGGCATGGGCACCATCATGGTCTACGGCTCCTATCTTCCCAAAGACGTCTCCATCGCCGGCACGTCCGTGGCCGTCGCCCTCTCCGATACCATGGTCGCCCTCATCGCGGGCATGGCGATTTTCCCCATTGTCTTTGCGAATGCCCTCGTCCCCGGAGCCGGGCCAAGTCTCATTTTTGAAACCATTCCCGTCGCCTTCGGCCACATGGCCGGCGGAACGTTGTTCGGAACGCTCTTTTTCGTGCTGCTGCTGATTGCGGCCTGGACCTCATCCATTTCATTGATCGAACCGGCCGTGACCATGATGATCGAAAAGTTCAACATGACGCGCCGCGCCGCGGCCGTCTGGACCGGTCTGGCCACGTGGCTTCTGGGACTCGGCACGGTCTTTTCATTCAACATCTGGGGCGGACGTCAAGGTGTTGGGGCTGACCTTTTTCGAACAGATGGACTTCCTCACCTCAAATCTCATGCTGCCGATCGGCGCGATCTTCATGGCCCTCTTCGCCGGCTGGGTCATGTCCAAACGCACGAGCCGGGAAGAACTCGACATCAACAGCGACGCCGGCTATTTCATCTGGCACGGCCTGATCCGCGTCATCGCCCCCATCGCGGTGCTGATCGTGCTCCTTCACGCCATCGGCCTGTTCTGAAAACCCGGGGGATCGTCGCTCTTCCGGCGTTCGTTCACCGGACGCGCGCGCGCTTCCGCGCGCCGCTTCCTTGCAACGGCTGGTAGTTTCCCCTACTGTACGGCCTTATGTCGAAAACACGCGTGTGGCTCCATTGTCTGCTCGCGGGCGCGGCGTATGCGCTCTCCGTTTGCAATCTGGTTGACGGATTCCCCTGGGGACTGTTCGCCTGGGTGGCCCTCCTGCCCCTGCACCGGGCGCTGATCGGCGTCACCCCGGGTCAGGCCTTTTTGCGCGGATGGCTGGCGGGCTTTCTGGCGTTTATCGGCACGATGTATTGGGTGGTGACCGCCATGCACCTCTACGGCAAAGTCCCCCTTGCCGTCAGCATCGCGCTCATGCTTGTCCTGGCGGGATACCTGGGGCTGTACGTCGGCCTGTATGCCTGGGGATTTCTCCGGCTGGAACAACGATGGGCCGCCGGGGCATGGATCGCGGCGCCCTGTTGGTGGGTCGCGCTGGAATACGTCCGCACCCATGCCTTCAGCGGATTGCCCTGGGGTCTGTTGGGCTATTCCCAGTTTCAATGGCTGTCGCTCATCCAGATCGCCAACGTCACCGGCGTCTACGGGGTGTCCTTTCTGATCGTGCTGGTGAACGTGTCCCTCTTTCTCCTGTTCCGTTGGATATTGACCGACAACCCGCAACGCCTCCCCCGGCCCTGGATTCTGCTGGCCTCGACCGCGGCGGCCGTTATCGGGGTCTGGCTCTATGGGCTCAGTCAACTGCATCTTCCGCCTTCGGAGCGACTCACCGTCGGCATCGTTCAAGCCAATATCGATCAGGCGCATAAATGGGATGCGGCCTATCGCGTGGAAACGCTGAACCGCTATCGCCGGCTCACGGACGCCGTCAGGTCCGGGTCCGATCTGATCCTGTGGCCCGAAGCGGCCACGCCCTTTGTGTTCGAGCAGGAGCCGGGGTATCGAGCACTGGTAACCGCAATGACGCGGGACGCCGGCGTCCCGCTCCTGTTCGGCAGCCCGGCGCTCCGGCGTCAGGACGACGGGACCCCGTACCTGCTGAACAGCGCGTATCTGTTGGACCGCTCCGGAGACGTCGCCGGCCGATACGACAAGCAGCACCTCGTCCCTTTCGGTGAATACATCCCCCTGAAACGGGTGCTCTTTTTTCTGGACAAACTGGTCGTCGGCATCGGCGATTTTCAGCCGGGACCGGGGCCGACCCTGCTGTCCTGGGCGCGCGGGCCGGACCGGCGCCCCGCCCGGTTCGGGGTCGCCATCTGCTTTGAGGTCATTTTCCCGGATCTCGTGCGACGACTCGCCCGCGAAGGCGCCGACTTTCTGGTCACGATCACCAATGACGCCTGGTTCGGCAACACCGTGGCCCCGCATCAACATTTCGGCATGGTCGTCTTCCGCGCCGTCGAAAACCGGATGGCGTTCGCCCGCGCCGCCAATACCGGCGTATCCGGATTGATCGATCCGACCGGGCGCATGCTGACGGCCACGCCCGTCTTTACCGAACGCGCCGTCATCGGATCGATCCCCCTGAGCGCCCCCGCGACGTGGTATACACGATTTGGCGATGTGTTTGCGTGGGCCTGTGCTATAATGGCCGTGTTTGTGTTCCTGTTCGCTCGTTGTTTCCACGGACCACCGTTGACACCCGCTTTTCAACGCGACGCAAAGGAGTAAGACATGCTTGAGGACATGCGAACCCGTCTGCAAACCACCGGCGCCCACATCAACGATTTACGGAGGCGTCTTTGACCTGCCTCGACTGCGGAACGAACTGGAGGAACTCGAGCAGGAAAGCGCCCAGCCGGATTTCTGGAACAATACGCACGAGGCCACCCGGGTGGGACGCCGCAGAGCCGCGATTGAACGGGACATCGCCCGCGTCGACGAATTCGAGCAACGGCAGGCCGATCTGGAAGCCACGCTTGAACTGATCGGGGCGGAGGATGACGCCGAACTCCACGCCGAATTGACCCAGGGCATCGAGACGCTGGAAACGCTCCTGAAGCAATTGCACACGGAGCAGTTGCTGGCCGGCGAGCATGACGCGCGATCCGCCATCCTGGGGATCAAC
Source organism: Nitrospirales bacterium (assembly GCA_965232175.1). Taxonomy (GTDB): domain Bacteria; phylum Nitrospirota; class Nitrospiria; order Nitrospirales; family UBA8639; genus Bin75. Next base: position 1,914,343 of record CBDDOW010000006.1, on the reverse strand, counting down.
CCCGGAGCCGGGGGCACGGAATCGCAGGATTGGGCGCAGATGCTGATGCGGATGTTCGTGCGATGGGCCGAGAACAAACGTTTCAAGGTCGGCAGCATCGACATCCAGCCCGGTGACGAAGCCGGGATCAAGAGCGCCACGCTGAGTATCGAGGGCCCCTATGCCTACGGACGCCTGAAATCCGAAGCCGGGGTGCACCGGCTGGTGCGGATCTCTCCGTTTGACGCCAACAAACGCCGCCATACGTCGTTTGTCGCCGTCTCGGTGTATCCCGAACTGGATGAGGACGTCGAAGTGGAGATCGATGAAAAAGACCTGAGGATTGATACGTTTCGCGCAGGCGGGGCCGGCGGGCAAAACGTCAACAAAGTCGAAACCGCCATTCGCATGACGCACCTCCCCAGCGGGATCGTCGTGCAATGTCAAAACGAGCGCTCGCAGTTGCAAAACCGCATGGGCGCCATGCGCGTGCTGAAAGCGAAGTTGTACGAGCTGGAACAACGAAAAAAAGAGTCCGAATTTCAAAACATCGTCGGCGAAAAAAAAGACATCGCCTGGGGCAGCCAGATCCGGTCCTACGTGTTCCAACCGTATCAACTGGTCAAGGACCACCGCACGAATCAGGAATCCGGGAACATCGCGTCGGTCATGGATGGGGATCTCGACCCCTTCATCGAAGCCTATCTGAAACAGGCGGCCGCGGGTTCCCGGTAAACCCGCGTCCTGGCTCGCTGCGGCGCATGAGAACAACCTGATGGATGAATCGAACGAACAGCGGACGCAACGCATTCACAAACTCGACGCGCTCACGGCCATGGGGGTGCAACCCTATGGCGCCCGTTTCGAGGTGACCGACCGGATCGAACGCCTCCTGACGGCGCATGGGCCGACGGGCAAAGACGAACTCGACCGGCGGGCCATCGACTGTCGCATCGCGGGCCGCATCGTGGCGCTTCGCCGGTTCGGCAAAGCCGCGTTTGCCTCGCTCCAGGACGGCGCGCACCGGCTCCAGGTCTATTTGAAAAAAGACGTGCTGGGAGACGACGCCTTTCGCCTTTCCCGGGAATTGGATTTGGGCGATTGGATCGGGGCGGAAGGCCGGCTGTTCCGGACGAAAACCGACGAATTGACCGTCGAAGTCCGGACGCTGACGTTTTTGGCAAAAGGCCTTCGTCCGTTGCCTGAAAAATGGCACGGCTTGACGGACGTCGAAACCCGGTACCGGCAGCGCTACGTGGACCTGATCGCCAACCCGAACGTCCACGCCGTGTTTGAAACGCGCAGCAGGCTGATCGCGGGTATCCGCGCCTATCTCACCGAACACGGGTTCCTCGAAGTGGAAACCCCGATGATGCAACCCATACCCGGAGGCGCCACGGCCCGCCCGTTCGTGACGCGCCACAACGCCCTCAATGCGAACCTCTACCTGCGCATCGCGCCGGAGCTCTACCTCAAGCGGTTGATTGTCGGCGGATTCCAGCGCGTGTTTGAAATCAACCGGAATTTTCGCAATGAAGGCATCTCCACCATTCATAATCCGGAATTCACCATGCTGGAGTTTTACCAGGCCTATGCCGACTACCGGGATCTCATGGCGCTGACCGAAGACCTGTTCGGCACGCTCGCGCGGGACGTCCTCGGCGCCGGCGCGCTGGACTATCAGGAGCACACCATCGATCTGACGCCCCCGTGGCGCCGACTGTCCTATTTCGACGCGATCGTCGAAACCAATGCCCTTGACCGGAACGCACTCGAAGATCAGGCGGCCGCCGCCGCCGAGGCCCGGCGACTCGGGTTGGACGTGCCCAAGGACGCCTCGCTGATCGGCATCCTGAACGTGATCTTTGAAGAGACCGTGGAACACCGGCTCATTCAACCCACGTTCATCACGGATTACCCGACGGAGATCTCTCCGCTCTCGCGCAGGAAGGACACGGACCCGCGCCTCACCGACCGGTTCGAATTGTTTATCGCCGGGCGCGAACTGGCGAACGGATTTTCCGAATTGAACGATCCGCTCGACCAACGACGGCGCTTCGAAGCCCAAGCCTCCCAACGGGAAGCCGGCGACGATGAAGCCCATTACTTCGATGAGGATTTCCTGCGCGCCCTGGAATACGGCATGCCGCCAACCGCGGGAGAAGGCATCGGGATTGATCGCCTGGTCATGTTGTTCACGAATCAGGCCTCGATCCGCGACGTCATTCTCTTTCCTCAACTTCGACCGGAGAACCCCCTGTGACCCTGCCGTATGAACTGTTCGTGGGGCTCCGGTATCTCCGGGCCAAACGTCGAACCCGGACCATTTCGCTCAACACCTTCATTTCCATCACCGGCATTACGTTGGGGGTCGCCGCGCTCATCGGCACCCTCGGGATCATGACGGGATTCAAGGAGGACATGCAGGCGAAAATTTTGGGGACCACCTCGCACGTCGTGGTCCAGCCGCGGGGCCAGCAGACCCTGGCCGGCTATGCGGACCTGATCCGGCAAGTGGAGACCGTGCCCGGAGTGGTGGCGGCCACGCCGTACATTTTCAAACAGGTGCTGCTGACGTCGAAAACCGGCGTGCAAGGGGTCGTCCTGCGCGGCATCGACCCCGAGAAAGAGCCGGAGGTCACCGAAGTGACGCAAAACGTAAAATCCGGCAGCGTGCGGGATCTGGCCGGTCAAGAGCCCGCCTCTCCCGGCGCCTCCGCCCAACCCGACGGGCAACCCGGCATCATCGTGGGCCAGGAACTGGCCAGGCGTCTCGGCATTGCCGTCGGCAACCGGGTCAACGTCGTCTCCCCCGTGGGCCCCATCAGCGCGTTGGGGATGACGCCGAAAATTCGCCCGTTTCGAGTCGTGGGCCTGTTCGAGTCGGGCATGTACGAATATGACGCCACCCTGGCCTACATCTCGTTGGAGGAAGCCCAGCGGTTTTTCAGCCTGGGCAACACCGCAACGGGCATCCAGGTGAAGGTGGAAGACGTGTTTGCCGCCGACGCCGTGGCCAAACGGATCGACGCGCGACTCGGGACCGGATACGCGGCGAGAGATTGGATGCTCCTGAACCGCAACCTGTTTTCGGCCCTGCGCCTCGAAAAAACCATGATGTTTCTGTTGTTGGTCCTGATTACGCTCGTCGCGTCGTTCAACATCGTGGGCACGCTCACCATGATCATCAACGAAAAGCAGCGCGAGATCGCCATTCTGAAAGCCATGGGCGCCACGCCTCAGGCCATCATGCGCATCTTCATGTTGAACGGCGTGGTCATCGGCCTCACCGGCACGGCGATCGGCATCCCGCTGGGCTACACCTTTCTCTACCTCATCGAAAACTATTTTGCCTTCGATCAAACCGTGTACTTCCTGTCACACATTCCGGTCCACGTGAAAGCCCTGGACGTGTTCATGGTTTCGTGTTCCGCCATTCTGATCAGCTTCGCCGCCACGCTGTATCCTTCATGGCAGGCCGCCAAGCTGGCGCCGGTCAGCGCCCTTCGATACGAGTAACGCCCATGAGCCCATCTCCCGCGCCAACGCCGCCGTTTCTTCGAGTGACCGATTTATCCAAATCGTTCGTCCTGGAAAATCACACGATCGACGTCCTGAAAGGCATCAACCTCGAAGTCCGGCAAGGCGAGATCCTGGCCATGCTGGGAGCGTCGGGAGCGGGGAAAAGCACCCTGCTCCATATCATGGGAACCCTGGATCGACCGACGCGGGGCACGGTGTGCTATGAATCCCAGGACATTTTTCGCTTGTCGGAACAGGAGCTTGCCCGGTTTCGAAACCGGCGCATCGGGTTCGTGTTTCAATTTCATCACCTCCTGCCTGAATTTACGGCCCTGGAAAATACCTATCTCCCCAGTCTCATGCAGAAACGACCGAAGGCCCAATGTGTCGAAGAAGCGAGCGCGCTCCTGTCGGAAGTCGGCCTGGGACGCCGCCTGCATCACAAACCCGGCGAACTGTCCGGGGGCGAACAACAACGCGTGGCCGTGGCGCGCGCGCTCATTCACAATCCCGATCTGGTCCTGGCGGACGAACCCACGGGAAATTTGGACACGCACACCGGCGAAACCCTGTTTGCCCTGCTGCGAAAGTTGAACCAACGACGCAAGACCGCGTTCGTGATCGTCACCCACAACGAACGCCTCTCGCGGCAAGCTGATCGCTCGGTCCACGTGGTGGACGGACGCATCGTGAACGGGCGCGGCGAATAACGCCACGCGCGCCGAACACGAGCACGAACGGCTTGTCACGCATGAATCGTTTGACTATTCTACGGGCTGCACATCCACCCTCCGGCGAGTCGCCGTGGAGCGAGGCGAAGCCGGAAACAAGGAGACGACGTCCATGCGAAACCATCGACATCTGACACTCATGGCTTGGGGCGCGCTGGTCATGCTCCTGGCGCTCACCGGGGCCCGGACACCCCAGGCGTTTGCCCACGACGGGCGCTTCTACGTCGGCGTGACCATCCCGGTGGAACGGCTCGATGCCTCCTACGACAAAACCGTTGACAACACCGACCCGCGCAACAACGTGCCCCCGCCGCAACGCGGCAAGGTCCTGCATGATACGGATTCCGACGATACCTTCGCCTACGGAATCGGCATCCTGGCCGGCTACCGGCTCCCGCTCACCAAGGAACACGGGGTGTACCTGAGCGGCGAGATCGACCTCGCGTTTCACGACGGCCGGGCCCAGGGGCAGCTTCAGGGGGTTGGGGATTCCGCGGGGCGCAATCAGCCCGGAGAAAGCTGGCCGGACCGCTGGTCCTTTGAAAAAGACCGGAGCTACGGCTTCACGCTCAAGCTGGGCGGCAGTCCCGGCGTGCTGCGGTCATGGGACACGAGCGTCTACGTCCTCGGCGGCATCCGCCTCGTCCAGGCGCAGTTTACGAACTACTATCGAGGCTGCCTGGCGACCACGCCGTGCTCACCCAACGCCCCCGCGGAGTTTACCTCCGGAATGGACGGCCGCGATCTGGATTATACGGCCTGGACGTACGGCGTCGGCGTGGAAAAGATGCTGAGCGACCAACTCGGGCTGCGCGTCGAAACGCGCCATACCCTGTACAACAGCACACGCTGGGTCGAATGGTTCAACGACGTGGGAGTCAGCGTCCCGACGCGCATTGACGCGGATGAAGTCGGTCTGCTGCTGAGCCTGGCGTGGTATTTCTGAAGTCCCGGCCGGCCACAGCACCAGGAGCCGGCAGACCTTAAGATAATAAGGAGATGAACCATGGATTCTGAACTCATTCAATCGGACCCCGCAGTCATGATGGGAAAACCCCTCGTCGCAGGAACACGCATTACTGTTGAATTGATTCTGGAGAAACTCTCCGCGGGTGAGACAGTAGAGCAAATTCTTGAGGCTCATCCCCGTTTGACCAGAGAAGGCGTTTTGGCAGCCTTGAGTTTCGCAGCTCGTGCCCTGCGCGCTGACGTTGTTTATCCATCCATTGAGCAAAATACATGAACCTGTTGGCAGATGAAAGCGTGGATAAACCCATTGTTGACCGTTTGCGGCAGAATGGTCACGCCGTACTATACATTGCGGACATCAATCCAAGTATTGATGACGATACCGTGTTGCATCAAGCCAACCAGAATAATGCCTTATTAATGACGTCGGACAAAGACTTCGGCGAGCTTATTTTTCGTAGGGGACAGATCCATGCAGGCGTCGTACTCCTTCGCCTGGCCGGGTTATCCGCAGAAACGAAAGCAAAGACCGTATCGACGGTGATTGCCGACCGAGGCCACGAGTTATTCTCCGCCTTCAGTGTCATTTCGCCCGGAAGAATACGGATTCGCCGCCAAGCAGTCGAACCTGAATCATCTAACCCACCTGTTTAATCCAGGCGCACTCACCTCAAGGCGCCGAGAATCGTCGTTGCTTCGTAACACGTCAGATTTGCAGATAAAATTGAACGTCAGGCATGCTTGGCGCTCTCCTGAAACGTCTCAACTTACGCGTTTTCGGTTTATTGAGCGAGATGAAAAGTCGATGTGGACACCTTCTACGGCGGGCGTTGGTCACCTCCAACGCTGGGACCGGGTGCCAGCTTATTGAGGAGGGGCCGCGGTGATTCTGTCTTTGATCACATCGAAGGTGGCTTGGGGCAGGACCTGTTTGGAGATCAGTTCTCCGCGAAGCCGGTACGGACGGTTCGACACAACCTTATCAGCCACTTCCTTGGTTAATCCCAAGAACAACTCCAGGTCATTCGCGGAAGCCGTATTAATGTTGACGGGTGTCGCCGTCCCATTGAAAGGCACGGCGACCGGAGGCGGAACCGGCTTGGGCGCAGGTTGCCGGGCTGCCACAGGCGGGGGCTCGGGGGCAATCTCGTTCGGCTTCGCCGTTTCAGAAGCCGGCTTCGTTCTTTTCGCGTTGGCTTGACGGACTTCTTCGAGTGCTTTCTGATAACGACGCACCGAAGCCCGCAAAGCGCGGTTCTGGCTTTTCAACTCCTGATGGACGTACCGAATGTCCTGCAATTTGCTCATCATAGCCGCGCGGTCTCTCTGCAACTCCGCCTCACGCGTGTCGAGCAGGTCCCGCTCGTTCGCCTGCCCGTCCTTGATCTGCTGGATTTCAGCGCTCAGCAGGTCCAAATCCAACACCGACTTCTCGTTCTCGGCGCGTAGCTTTTCATTTTCCTGTTGAAGGGTGGCATTCCACGTCCGGCTTTTTTCCAGCTCCACTTTGGCGGTTTCCATATCCGTCACGGCTGTTTCATATTTGCCTTTTGAAACCATGCACCCGCCCAGGAGCAGACCGGCGCCACACAGGAGAATGGCTCCCCGCAGGCCGTATCGCCAAACCCGTTCGCGTCCGGGATATCCACCCGTTCTTCCCGGCGTCAGGACCGCCGCTTCGTCAGACAAAACACGCGAAAAATTCCCGTTGTGATCCATGGCATTTACTATGAAATCCCTGGTATGTTTTGTCAACCGTTCACGCGACAAGGCCTTCATCATCGCGGCGTTTCTCAGCTACGTCAAACAACACACGCTGAAGGTATTCGGCTATTACCGCGTGGTCCTCGGGACGATCATTCTCCTGATCGTGTAGAAATGGGGGAAAGAAACTGCGTCCGCACTGACCGGCGTCGAGCTACGTCGTGACCCGATCCCTGGCATGACGGCGGATCCGAGAATGGATTTTCACGCCATTCTCGACCAATTCCCTGGACAATTCATACGCCTTCTGCGCGTTCATCCAAAAATCCGGGGTTTGGTCGAAATACGCACCCAGCGCGATTGCCGTCTCCGCCCTCACTCCTCTCCGTTCATGAATGATCTCATGAAGGCGCGTCGCCGGCAGGCCAATATCCCGAGCGACCCCATTGACGGTCAGCCCCAGGTCCCTGATCTGTTCAAGTAACAACGCGCCGGGATGCACGGTGATGCGATTCGTGGGGACATTGATCATCTGCCAACTCCGTATCTCAATCGTAGTGATTGTTCAATTCCACCTGGAAGGCATCTCCATCTCTCCAGACGAAGCATAGACGCCAGCCGTGTGTCACGCGAATGCTATGTTGTCCTTCGCGGTCACCCTTTAGTTTTTCCAGATGGTTGCCTGATGGTATCCGAAGATCATTGATATCGGCCGCGTAGTTGATCCGGTCCAGTTTGCCCTGAGCCCGCTTCACGAGTGTCCCGGGAAAAGACCGTTCTCTCACGCCGTTGAAGATGTTCGCGGTACGCTTATCGGCAAAGGACCTGATCATTCAATACGTCTATTACGATAAGCGTAATGCACCAGGAATGCAAGAACCCGCTGCTCAGGACGCATAATATCCGGGACGGCGGTCGTTCAATAACTCGTTGTACGGATTGATCGACTTGTTGCGGGCTTCGTCCACGTCGATCTCGACCACCGTGAACTCGGGAGCATCGGCGGAAGCGCGGGAAAGAATGCGGCCTTGGGGTGAAACGACTTCACTGTTTCCGATAAAGGTCAGAGGCGGTTTGCCGCCCCTGGCTTCCCTGCCGATCCGGTTGGCCGTGATGCTGAAGACCCGGTTTTCCAGGGAACGCGTCACCATGGCATCGGGGCAATGCGGCAGGACCAGATTCGACGGATGGCACACAATGTCCGCCCCCTGCAAGGCGAGCGTGCGCGCGGCTTCGGGGTAGTACCAGTCAAAACAGATCATCACCCCGATGCGGGCCGGACCAATGTCCCAGACGCGAAACCCCGAATCGCCCGGACTGAAGAACAACGTCTCCTCGCAAAACAGGTGCGTCTTGCGGTAACACCCCAGAAACCCCGAAGGCCCCACCACGATCGCCGAGTTGTAGCACTGACGGCCGGCCTTTTCCGGCACCCCCGCAACCACGTGCATCCGATGTTGGCGGGCAAACTCCAGACAGGCTTGGGTCGTCGGTCCGTCCGGAACGCGTTCCGACAAATCGAGCACTTCCTGCTGCGTGACGAATTGATACCCGGTAAAAGCAAATTCCGGCAGGACGAGCAGGTCGCACTCCGCCGAACCCAGGCGGGAGGCCACCTGTTCGATGTTGCGGTCCACTTCCCCGAAAACAGGATGCGTTTGGAAATAGCCGACTTTCATCCATGCCCTCGATGACCGGCCTTCAAAACAAAAACGGGCAGGAACCCCCTGCCCGTTTTTTCAGACCGCGCCGACCGGTTCAGTCCGATCAATGCACTTCCTTCAGATGCATGACGGCGCTCTTCGCATGCTTGGTCGCCACCTCGGCGTGCCCTGGCCGCCATGCGCAATGGCTTCCTTCAATTCAGCGACGCCTTCATCAAGATGCGGATTCTTGACTTCCTTCTGCGCCATTTCCGCATGATTCAACGCTTCCTGGGCATGGCCGACCACGGCATCGGCATGGCCCATGCCGCCGTGTTCGACTGCTTCTTCCGCGTGCGCAATCGCTTCAGCCACATGCGGATTCCCATCGGCGAACGCGGGCGCAACCGCGAATATGGACGCCACCGACATCACCAATCCGGCGAGAAACAACTTCTTCGCCATTCAACACCTCCTGGTTAAACGGTTAGAACAACAACGGATTCCCCGACTGACCGAACGATCATTCCCCTGTGTTATCCTCGCATGCCTCCGCGGTTTCTTCAAGACGCCTCTTCGTCGGCCTTGCCCGTCACCTGATAGAGCAATTTCATGTCTTTTTCAGCGGGGGCCGCAAAATCCCGGCTCCACTCCCACCAGGATCCGGGATAATTTCTCACCCGCTCATAGCCCGCCATCCTGAGCAGACAATACACCCACGCCGACCGAAGCCCGCCCAAACAATAGGTAATGACTTCCTGTTGTTCGTTCATGCCGAACGCATGAAACATTTCCCGAATGGCGGACAGGGGCTTGACCGTGGCATCCTGTTGAAGAAACCCGTTCCAGGGAACGTTGACCGCGGACGGGATATGCCCGGACCGCGGCAATCCGTCGATTTCCTTCCCCGCGTACTCCTCCACGCTTCGGGCATCCAGGATCACCGTGTCGCGCCGGGGACTCCTGACCAATTGTTTCAGTTCCTGTTTATCGATCATCACCTCCGGCCGGACCGACGCCGTGAAATTGCCCGGCTTGGGGCGAACCGGCTCATGGTCATAGGGCCGGTGTTCCGCGGTCCATTTGGGCCAGCCGCCGTCCAGGACCTTGACGCTGTTGTGTCCGAGATAGTGCAACATCCAGAACATCCGGCCTTCATCGCCCCAGTTGTCAAACGGATTCGAATACACCACCACGTCGCTCGAATGATTGACGCCCAGGGCCTGAAGCCGCTTTTCCAACCGGGCGACGTCGGGATCCAACAGCCCTTTGGCCACGGCGTGGGGATCACTGTATTCATGCCAGCTACTGTGCACGGCGCCGGGGATGTGCGAGGTGTACGCGCCTTCGCCGCGCACGTCGATGATCACCAAATCCTCCCGGCCAAGATTGAGGGACAGGGTTTCCGTATCGATGAGGTACATGCTCCACATAAATCAACCTGTTGTTAAAAGATCATGAGGCCCCCTGACGGGGGCGGGGTCCGCGGGATGCGCATCGGTTTCCTGAACGGCGCATCCCGGCCGCGTCCCGGCCGGCGCGGCCATTGCCAACGCCGTTGACAACGTCTCATTCAGCGGAAATTGACGCGCATAGATCGTATACCGGTACGGGTCATCCGACTGCAACCCATAGGTCTGCCGCAACATGGCATGCTGGCCGTCGGTCAGAATATGATAGCGGACCCGCGCTTCCAACACCAAATCCGACCGGCCTTCGGGAACGTCATAAGAAAACGCATACTCACGGCTGGCCAGCGGCAGCAGGCGGTTATCGTACACTTCCAGAATCACGGGCTGCCAGAGAATCCACCGGCCCATGGTGTCGGTTTGTTGCGCGAGAATTTGACCGGCCGCGTCCCTGACGTAAAATTCCACGGTAAAATGACGATCGGGGTCGCCCGTGGGAATCTTGTGCCCGGCCCCGGCATTGATCAGGGTCAGGGTCGCCGTGACGGGCTCTCCCTGTTGGAGGTCGGGCGGATCGACCCGGACCTGAACGGCCACCGCCCGTTTGATCATGTCCGGATCATGCCCGCCACGCCAGAGATGACGGCGGCCCTGTCGAATGGGCCCTCCCGCGGCCGCCGGGCGTGCAATCTCCGGCATGTGGCAATGCTGGCACGTCAAGCCCTGCTCCTTCATGAAAAACTCGCCTTCATATTCCGCGTACGTGCCGCACGGTCCCACGTTATAGAATTGAAAGGGCCCGGAAACCACGTTGTGACAACGGTAACAGATCGCGGTCGTGCGAAAGGCCGGATCGTATTTCGTGGGATGGGGAGCCGCGGAATCGTCAAACGGCCCGAGAATGGTGCCGTCGCGCACGTGACACGCCGCGCAGGTGACGCCTTCCTGTTGATAGGCCATGTCGTAGCGCGGATTCTCAACCTCGACCGCCTTTTCCACCCGATTATTCGGAATCTCCCGGATGAGCGTGGGCTGTTGATTTTCCAGCGGCGTGTGACAGTTGAGACAGACCCAGACGTACCCGTCCTTTTTCCAATAGGCCTGGAAAAACGGGTCCCGATACGCATGCGCATGAATGCTGGTCTTCCATTCCTCATAGATCGCCTGATGGCACTGCCCGCAGGACTCGGCGCTCAAAGAGTCCAGGCCCGCGGGAACCCGCTGGAACGGAATCGCATGCGCATAATCGTCACGCAATCCGAAAATCACGGTAGGCCGGATTTCCGTATAAAAATAATAGAATCCGCCCATGACGGCCAGCAGCAGCCCCCACACAACATACCGCCTCCGCCGGCGGCGACCTCGGCGTCTTGTTCGCGATCCGGCCATGAGTTACGTTTCCAGCAAAGCGAGAATATGGTGTTCAACCGAAGCGGCAAGCGCCCGCAGGTCGTAGCCGCCCTCCAGGCAGGCCACGAGACGGCCCTGACAATGGGTTTGCGCGATGGACCGCACAATGCGGGTGAGTTCGCCGTACCCCTCATCCGTGATGGCCATGCTCGCCAGGGGATCATCCCGGTGCGCGTCGAATCCGGCGGAAATCAACACGAACTCGGGCCGAAACGCCGCCGCGGCCGGCGCCAACACCTGATGAAAAATGTTCCGGTACTCATCCGTGCCTTGCCCTCCGGAGAGGGGGACGTTGATAGTCGCCCCTTCGCCTCTGCCCCTGCCGCGCTCCGTCTCCGCGCCGGTGCCGGGATAATGGGGATACTGATGCGTGCTGAAGAACAGAACGGAGGGATCGTCTTCAAACGCGTGTTGCGTGCCGTTCCCGTGATGGACGTCCCAATCCACGATCAGCACGCGCTCGAGCCCATGCCGTTCCTGGAGATACCGGGCCGCCACCGCCACGTTGTTATACAGGCAAAACCCCATGGCGCGATTGGCCTCGGCATGATGGCCGGGCGGACGAACCGCGCAGAACACCTGATCGACCTGGCCGGCCATGACGGCGTCAACGGCCGCCAGGACCCCGCCGGCGGCAAGATGCGCCGCGGTCAACGAACCCGGCGACAGGGCCGTGTCCAAATCGAGGGACGCATAGCCCGTGCTCGGGGCATGGTCTTCCAGGCGCCGCACGTAGGCCGGATCATGAACGCGGGTAATCCACTCCGTCTCGGCTTTCCGCGGGGCAATCCGGTTCAACCGGGACATGGTGCCGGTGGATTCGAGTCGCGCGACAATGGCCCGCAGCCGCTCCGGCGACTCCGGATGCGACCGGCCCATGTCATGGTCCAGATACGCCGGATGCGTCACGATTCCCACGCGGCTCATACAGAATCCTTGGAAACGGACGTCATCCACGATTCGTCGCATCCTCGTTGTCGCGTTGCAGGCATCTCTGCATGCCGCACGGAATGCGGCTCATGGAAATCCGCGTCATAAGACATGCCCCAGGCTTTGACCCGGTCAGAGGTAAAAATGGGAGTCTGATGGTAACACAGGGTCCGTGGTTAGACAACGCAAAGACCGCTCTGCTACAGTCATGACCGGAACCCGCGTCAAGAACGTTCAACGCATGCAACGGAGCAGCGTATGCCGGACCCCAAGATCGACAAATTCAAAAAAGTTCTGCAAATGGATCCCAATGACGAGACCCTCTGGTTCGGGTTGGGCAAAGCCTACATGGGGGATGAAAATTGGGAAGAGGCCATCGCCGCCCTTGACAGTTGCCTCAAGGTGAAACCGACCTACTCCGCGGCCATCCTGGCCCTGGCGCAATCCCTCAAACGGGCCGGACAACCGGACCGCTGCCGCACGGTCTGCGCGCAAGGCATCGACGTCGCCACCGCCAACGGCGACCTGCTCGTGATCAAAAACCTCGAAGAACTCCGCGACTCGCTGCCGCAACGCGCTCCGGAAGAACGCGCTTAAGCACCCGACAGCCCGTCGAAGTAGAGAGACAGATCCACGTTGCCGCCGGAGATGATCACGCCCACGCGTTTGCCCTGCAACGCGGGCTCCCGCCGGAGCAGCGGCGCCACGGCCACGGCGCTGGCGGGTTCGATCACCAGCTTCATGCGTTCGTAGACGAACCGCATGGCCGCGACGATTTCCTCCTCCTCCACCACAAAGAAGCCGGCCAAGTGGTCGCGCAGGATAGGCAGCGTGAGGGTCCCCACGCTCGTCCGTAGCCCTTCCGCGATGGTCCGCGGATGCTCCTGCGGCACAATGCGATTGTCGCGCACGGAATACAGGGCATCCAGCGCCCCGGCCGGCTCACAGGCATAGACCCGGACCCTGGCATCGAGACCATGCGCCGCCAAACACGTTCCGGATAACAAACCGCCGCCGCCGATGGGACCGAGCAGCACGTCGAGGTCCGGCACGCAGCTCAGGAACTCCAGGGCCGCGGTGCCCTGACCCGAAATCACGTCGGGATCGTTAAACGCTTCGATCCATTCTCCCTGAAGTTCCCGCACGAGGTCCCGGGAAAAGGATTCCGCGTCACGGGGGTCGGCGGGAACGTGGACGATGCCCCCGTAGTCCTCCACCGCCGCTTTTTTGATGGGATTCACCGGTTCCGGCATTACCAGGTGCGCGTCTTTTCCCGACAACCGGCAAGCCAGCGCAATACCCTGGGCATGATTCCCGGACGAAAGCGCCACCACGGGCCTGGGCGACGGCCGTTGAATCACGGCGTGATACGCCCCTCGAAACTTGAACGCCCCCACGCGCTGAAAATTCTCGCACTTCAGAAACACCGTGGCGCGCGAATGCTCGTCAAGCTGACGGGAAGTCTGGATGGGGGTTTCCCGGGCGATGCCCTGCAAGCGGGCCGCCGCGCGTTTCACGTCATGAAAAGTGGGGAGAGCCATGCCCGGCGCGGACCCGGATGATCGCGATCAAAAATTATGTCCGATCACGGATCGCGCAGCACCCAATTTTCAACCTTCAGTCGCGGGACTTTGCTGAAATGTTTGACGTTGTTCGTCACAACAATCGCATCCCGGCTCAACACGTGCCCGGCAATCATGGTATCGTTCAGCCCAATGGGTGAGCCTTTCCTATACAAATACGCCTGTAACGTCGCGAAGCTCTCTGCGGCCCCGGCATCCCACGGCAAAACGTCATCCAGGCGTTCAACGAACTCGGACACCAATTTCCGGTGTTTCCGCTTATTGTCGGAACGCTCCGCCCCAAGCAACAATTCGGCATACGTAATGGCCGAAATCGTGATGGTGTGTCCCCCCCCTGCCGTCACCTGCATGGACGCCAAGAGCGACGCGGGACGTCTTCTGATAACGTAACTGCACGTATCCGTGTCCAACACGTACACACTCAAAAACGCACTCTCTTGTCATCCAGCAGCGAAGGGCGCGCTGCCATAAAGTCGGCATCGGCGGACGGCAGCGCGGCATAAGAAGTCCAGCTTTTTCTGATGGGAAGCAACACAATGGCGTTACCTTCCTTGCGGATGCCGACCTCGTTGACGCCTCCAAACTCGAATTGTTTGGGCAGCCTGACCGCCTGATTTTTCCCATTCCTGAACAGCTTGGCCGTTCTCATCACAGACACCTCTCCCGGAATGATTGATCCGACTCCAGCGTAAGCTCCATTGAAACCTATGTCAAGCATAGGCCTCAATGCCGGCCAGCCGCGCAGGACCCGGCGTTACCGCGGCGGGACCGAACGCTTCCGGTCGGGCGTCAGTTCCTCCAGGCGAAACTGCTTGGGGAGCAGGACCGGCACAACCAGGGCGACGGGGTCGCCGCGTTTCAGCGTCGTGGGTTTGTGTAATTGCAGGAGGACGTTGGCGACGAACGCGTCGTAGTCCGGCAGGAAGTCGTACAAATTGGGAGTGAGCTTGTATTCCTGGGATTTGATCCCCTCCCACACGGAAAAGGTGCGTTCCGGGTAATGATAAAAATGGTTGGGGATATCCTTCAGCATCATGCCGATCTGTTTGGGATAATAAAAGCGGATGCCGCAACAGAGCTTGGCATAGCCGCTGTTCAAAATCGTGTCCACGTACATCCCGGAAAAGGACTTGTAGCCGAGCAGCCGCTCTTCGGGCAGAATCTCCGGGGCCTGCCATTTCAAACCATCTCTCGTCCGGCGAAGTTTGCAATCCACCGGACACCGGACCAGCCACCCGTACTGCCCCACCATGCGCACCGGCCCGCAATCATCCGGAAGCACCTTGTAGCCGCCGGCGGCCAATTCCCGTTGTTCGGGCAACGGCATATTGGTCATCAGCGGCCGGTGAGGATGAAAATCGAGTTTCAACCGTTCCGGCGCAATCGCGGTCGTGTATTCACGCTCCCAATACACGGTCCACTGAAACTGATCGGGCAGTTCGGTCATCCCTGTAGGCGTTCAGTCATTCGGTGACACGTTCCGCTTGTTTCTTCCCCGCAGGAGGGGAACGTTTCCCGAAGAGGGAAACGGTGGGAGGAAAAATGCCCCCACTGACAAAGGGAAGGGAACGAACCCGGCAGCGCGCCGGGCAAAGAGGCGTCACAGGCGTTCGGTTTCTTCTTCCATGTGTTCTTCGACGGAAACATGGGTCAGGGTGCCGCGATAATCACAGCGATGACAGCGAACGCGCCACTCTTCAACCCATCGTTCCTGAACAAAAGACTGATTGCACTTGGGACAGACAAAGACCCCTTTGACGTAATGGACTTGCCGTTTATACTTCATCCTCTTCCTCCTTCAGGCTGCCCGGACCCGGCAGCCAAAGACTGCCACAGGGGATTTCTCCTTTGCAACAAAAACAGCCCCGGAGCCCGGAACGACGCCACAGGCTTGCGCCTACCCGGTGAATTTTGTATAATACCCTAATTTTTTTTTCGCAAGGCAATGACCTTAGGGTTGCATTTCTGATTATTTGCCAATTGGCTGCAATAAAAAAATTGGTGAAATAAAAAGTGATCTGAGATGGGAAGCACACAAGGAAATCTACCCCCCCCCCCCCCCGAATTTTCGAGGGAAGCCCTGTCTCGGCCCCGAGGATAGGTGAGGTGCCATGAACACCCGCCAGGCCGTGACCGGCGATCCTTCCGGTCCCCGCCTCCCTCACAGATACGCACGCGGCCACCCTGTCCTGATCGGACTGGCGCTGGTTGCCCTGGTCAGCCTCTTCGCATCGAACCCGGCATCCGCGCAGTCGCCTCCCGCCCCGTCCATCAGAAGCGTGGCCGGGGGCACTTATCCGCACGAAATCCAGGTCAGTTGGACCTGGAGCGTCGGCAACTCCGGCTGCAACGTTGATGACTACTACGTCGAGTACAAGAAAAGCACGGTCTCGACATGGAACACGAGTGTGCTGGACCATGGCGCCAACGACGCCGACTCCGGCATCTACAGTCTTATGGACAGTTTCAGCAGTGCGACCTCGATTTCGTCGAGTTTCACCATCGGCCCTCGGGCGAGTGGCTCCTACAGCAGCGATGGAGAAAGGGGCGTCACCCTGGCGAACGTCAACTACGATGTGCGTTTGTACGTGTATTCGAACAATGACGGCTGCGGTTGGAGCTCCAACAGCAGTGTGGCGACCGGCAAGCCGACACAGAACCTCGTGCCGTCCTTCGGCACAGGGTCCGACAGACCCTCCATCGACATTCCGACCCTGACGCAGGGCACGGCGATGACCGCCGTGACATTGCCCGCGGCCACCGGCGGAAATGGTAGCGTCCAATACTCCATCTCGCCCAACCTGCCGAAGGGTTTGAGCGCCAGACAGAGCGACCGCGTGCTCTCGGGCACCCCGACGGGAACTCAATCCGCAATAACCTACACCTACAAGGCGCACGACACAGACTACAACCGCGCCGACAGCGACGCGGACAAGCTAGAATTCACAATCACCATCGGATCCCCGCCCACGGTGACGTTCAGCCCGGCGAACGGGACCCGCATCAACACCAACTCCGGCAACATCACGCTGACCTTCAGCGAGGCCGTGTATAGCAATTCGGAAGGCACGACGGCGTTTACGGCGAGTACGCTGGGCGGGGCGAATGGTCTCATCGAGCTGAAGGTGAACAATGACAGCGGCACAGCCATCCCCTTCGCTGCCAGCATCAACGACGACAACACCGTGGTGACTGTGAACCCGGACGCCAACCTCGCGGACGGCAAGGTGTACGTGGAGGTCGGCAACGGCTTCTACAACGCCGTCGGCATCCAGGGGGCCACGGTGAACGCGACCTTCACCGTGGACACCGCCGCGCCGACCGTGAGTTCGGCGACGGTGAGCGGCAGCACGCTGACGGTGACCTTCAGCGAGAACATGGACACGAGCGCGGGCGCGAAGGCGGACAAGAGCGCATTCGCGGTGACCGTGGCGGGCAACAGCCGCACGGTCAACTCCTACACGCTGTCCGGCAAGATAGCGACGCTCACCTTGGCTTCTGCGGTGACCGTGGGCCAGTTGGTGACGGTGGCCTACACCAAGCCCACCGGCACGAACGCGAAGCTTCAGGACCTGGCGGGCAACGAACTGGCGAACTTCTCCCGGACCCTGGACACCGCCGCGCCAACCTTCGGCAGCAGCACCATTGCCAACCTGAGCCTGACCCAGAACAGCGCGATGACTTCGGTCACGCTGCCCGCGGCCACCGGCGGCGACGGCACGCTGAGCTACGCCCTCACGCCCACGCTGCCCACGGGGTTGAGCTTCACCGCCAGCACCCGCGTGCTCTCCGGCACCCCGACTGGGACGAAGGCGAGCACGACCTACACCTACACGGTGACCGACGCGGACAACAACACCGCCTCCACCGACAAGGACACCCTCACCTTCACCATCGCCGTCAACGCGCCATCGGTGAACCCGCCGCCGTCGGTGAACCCGCCGCCATCAGGGACTCCGCCCCCGCAGAACACCACGCCGGCGTTCGCTGATGGCGCATCAATTGCGGATCTGAGCCTGATCCAGGGCGCGGCCATGACCGCAAGGGTCCTGCCCGCGGCCAGCGGCGGCAACGGCACCCTGACCTACTCGTTCTCCCAGGACCTGCCCCCCGGCCTGAGCTTCAACGCGGCCTCGCGCACGCTGTCAGGCACGCCCACCGGGACGCTGACCGCCACTACCTACACCTATACCGTGACGGACGCAGACACTGACACCGACACCCTGACCTTCACCCTCACGGTGGAGGCAGACACCGCGCCGGTGTTCGGGGCCGATACCTCGATTCCGAACCTGAGCCTGACCCAGGGCCAGGCCATGCCTGCAAGGGTCCTGCCCGCGGCCACCGGCGGCAACGGCACCCTGACCTACTCGTTCTCCACGGGTCTGCCCCCCGGCCTGGCCTTCAACGCGGTGACGCGCACGCTGTCGGGCACGCCAACGGGATCGCAGACCGCCACCACCTACAGCTATACGGTTTCGGACGCGGACACCAACACCGGCGCGGATGACACCGCCACCCTGAGCTTCCGTATCACGGTGCATATGGCAGACCAAACGGCGGCCAGAGTCATGCGGGCGTGGACCGCGCGATTCGGGCGGACCATCGGGACGCACATCACCAACGCCGTGAGCGCGCGGCTGCGGGAGGACGGGGCAGCCGAGTCCCACCTGACCGTGGCCGGCTGGCGGATGCCCCTGGGCTCCCGCGAAAAGCAGGCCGACGCCACCGGGCAGGCCTCGGGTACCAGGCAGGCCTCGGCCTCGGCAACCGAGCAGGTCGGTGCCCTATTGACGGGCCTCGCCGGCATCCTGGGCCTGAATAGCCCCACCGGAGGAAACCAGGACGAGGCTCCGTGGCTCAACGGCCCGCCCCGGCAACAGAATACCGGCCAAGCCCTCAATCTCCCGGACTTCCGGCAGGCGCTCATCGGCAGTGCCTTCCGGCTCACCCTGAACGAGGACTCGGACGGAACGAGCCCGCGGCTGACCGCCTGGGGCCGGGTGACCCACACGCAATTTGACGGCCAGGAAGACCGGCTCGCCCTGAATGGCGACGTCCTCACCGGCACCCTCGGCGTGGATACACAAGGCGACCGCTGGCTGGCCGGGATCGCCGTGTCCCACAGCCGGGGCGACGGCGGCTACACCGACCCCACCCGGAGCACCCCGGGCGATCTCGAAACCACGCTGACCAGTCTCCATCCCTATCTGCGGTATGCCCTCACCGACCGGCTGACGGTCTGGGGCCTGGTGGGCTATGGCTGGGGCGAACTCACCCTGACCCCGCCTGATGGGACCGCCATGGAGACCGACACAAATCTCCTCATGGGCGCGGTCGGCAGTCGGGGTCTGCTGCTGGACCCGGCCACCACCGGCGGGTTCCAGATGGCCACCCGCCTGGATGCCATGTTCACCCGCACCAGTACCGAGGCCGTGGCGGGCCTGAACGCCACGGACGCGGATGCGCACCGGCTGCGCCTGATGCTGGAAGGGTCCCGGCGCTATGCCTGGGCCAAAGGCCGGGTCCTGACCCCGACCGTGGAAGTAGGGCTGCGGCATGACTGGGGCGATGCCGAGACCGGCTTCGGGGTGGAAGTCGGCGGGCGCGTGCAGTATGCCGACCCAAGGCTGGGTTTAACCGTGGAAGGCGCGGTGCGGGCCTTGGTGGCGCATGAAGCCGAGGCGTATGACGAATGGGGGGCGAGCGGCACGGTCCGGCTGGCGCCGGGAGTGGACGGTCAGGGCCTGGCCCTGACGCTGCAACCGGCCTGGGGAGCTACGGCCAGTGGGGTGGAGGCCTTATGGGGCCGGCAGAGCACCGCGGGGCTGGCGCCCCGCGCTAATCAGGCCGCTACCGGGCGATTAGCTGCGGAGGTGGGCTATGGCATGGCGCTGTGGGACACGGGGCTGGTGACGCCCTATGCGGGCACGATTCTGGCGGAGGGCGCGGGCCGGACGTACCGGGTGGGCACACGGCTGGTGTTGCCGGGCATCGAGACTTCCGGGACCGCCACGGGGCTGACCATGACCCTGGAAGGCCTGCGGCAGGAGCCCACCGGGCTGCAACCCCTCAATCAGGGCCTCCGCCTCCAGGCCTCCTGGGGGTTTTGAGGGGGGTGTCGGGATAACCCCCCTGAATCCCCCTTGTCAGGGGGACAGGAGCGGGCTTCTTCGCCCCCCACTTCGTCATCCCCGACCTGATCGGGGATCCAGGGTCTTTGTCTTTTCGTTCGTCTTGAAAAAACGAACTCTGGACCCTCGCGTTCGCAAGGGTGACAGAAAAGGCGATCAGGGATCCAGCGTCTTTGTCTTTCTTTTGTTCGTGAAGAGAAAGACACTGGGTTCCTGCTTTCGCAGGAACGACGCAGAGGGGAATCGAGGATCCAGTGTCGTTTCTTTTGCCTTCGTAGCCGCTACACCGGCGGAGGGGCCGTGCCCCAACCAGCCTTCCCTATTCCCCGGAAACCGGGTGCCTGCCCGCTTTGCGTCGCTGTTTTCTGGGGAACCGTTCGTCGTGGACCTGCTTCAGCCGCTTGTGTTCCACGTGCGTATAAATTTGGGTGGTGGCGATGTTGACGTGCCCCAGCATCATTTGCACGGCGCGCAAATCAGCGCCGTGTTCCAGCAGATGCGTGGCGAACGAATGCCTCAACATGTGCGGAGAGATCGGTTTGTGAATGCCGGCTCGAAACGCCCGCCTGCGCAGAATGTTCCAAAAACTCTGGCGAGTCATGGACACGCCCCGCCTCGTGACGAACAACGCCGGCGTGGCGCGGCCTTTCAGCAGAACCGGTCGCACTTCCCGGCAATAGGCGACCAGCTTTTGACGCGCGACCTCGCCGATGGGCACCATGCGTTGCTTGTCGCGTTTGCCGGTGGCCTGGACGCACCCCACCTCCACGTTCACCGCGGACACGGGCAGCGAGATCAGCTCCGAGACCCGAAGGCCGGCCGCATACATCAACTCCACCATGGCGGAATCCCGCATTTCCTCCAATCGTTGCCCGACCGGCAATTCCAGTAAGGCCGTCACCTCGGATTCGGTGAGCGTCCTGGGCAGCTTCGCCCATTGCTTGGGCGCGCCGGGCAGTTGCGACAGCACTTCCGGGGCCCCGTACTCCGCGCTGAGAAACCGGTAAAACCCGCGGATGGCCGCCAGACACCGGGATACCGTGGCCGGAGACAAGTGTTGCGCGCGCAGATGATTCAGAAACCCGGTCAGGTGCGGCGGGACGTCGAGCGGATTGGTCGTCCCCTCCAAGGACAGGTACGCTTGCAGTTTCTCCAGATCGCGGCGATACGCCTGGACGGTATTGTTGGCCACGCCCCCTTCGACTCTCAGGTTGGTCAGATACCGGTCGATCAGATCGTCAATGCGCCACTGCTGCGGCGTCGGCTCGTCATTCACGCGTGTTTCGCCCTTCTTGACAGGTGTGGACCATGGCTTTATACACCATTGTGCGCCACAATGTCTCATGATCGTCGCCACGTTCTCCCGTTCCCTCACGTGTCTTGGGTTTCTCCTCATCGCCGTCACTCCATGGCCGGGGGGCACCCTTGCGCAGATGCCGCCCCCGTCACCGCCTGAGGAGCCGGCTCGTCAACTCACCGAGGAGCAGGCACTTGCCCGAATCAGGGTTCAGATCGGGCGGGAACAGAGCGACGCGGCGTTGCGGCTGATTGAACCGTTTCTCGATCGATCCGACCCGCCCGCATTTGTCGAGGAATTCACCTTTTTGCATGCCGTTGCCCTGGAAGCCCAGCCTCAACCCGGCCAGGCCATCGTCACCCTCGAACAATTCCTGGAAGAATATCCGGGCTCTCCGCTGGTCCACGCCGCCCGGTTGAGGCTGGGTGCCCTCTATACCGAATCGCAACGGCCCACCCAGGCCATTCCAATCCTGTCCCGGGTCCTGGACCTGACGTCGAACCCCACGATACGCGCCGAGGCCATGTATCGCCTGTGCCTGGCGTACGAGTCGAACGGGGAGCCCCTGCGGGCGATTCGCACCGCCCTGACTCATGCCGAACAGGCGGGGGCGGACGCGCGACGGGATCTCCTGGATTACATTCAACGCCTTATCCTGCGCACGATGGACGAATCCTCGCTCGGCGAGGTCCTGGATGCCTTTTCGAGCGCGTATCCCGGCGATCTGGCCTTGATCCGTCTCATTGAACTCCATCTGGCGCGGGGGAACGAGACGTTGGCCGAACGGGATATCCACGCCTTTCTTCAACGCTTTCCCGATCATCCCTATGCCCAAACCGCGACGGCGCTTCTGCGAACCGTCGTGGCCGGGATCAAAGCCCATCGCCACGTGCTGGCCGCGGCGCTGCCCCTTTCGGGAACAATGGCGCCCTTTGGGATCGAGGCGTTCAATGGCATCCGGTTGGCCATGGACGAGGCCTTTGGAGGCTCCGACGCCGTCGGACTCGCGGTCAGAGACAGCGCTCTTCCGCCCGCGCGGTTTCGCCGCGAGCTTGCCCGCCTGCTCGAGGAATTTTCCCCCATTGCCCTGATCGGTCCCTTACTCGCCCGGGAGGTGCAACTCCTGGCCGAAACCCCGGACCGCGCGGCTGTCCCCTTTATCACCCCCGCCGCGACCCTGCCGAACGTCAAGCAATTCGGACGATACTGGTTCAGCACGGCCATGACGCCTTCCCTCCAGATCAACCGGCTCGTGGACTATGCCATGCGGCATCTCGGGCAGACCCGCTTTTGCATCCTGACGCCTCAAACGGCCCATGGCGCGCACGTGCATCGCCTCTTCCAGGAGGCCGTGGTTCGCAACGGAGGGGAGATCATTGCCGCGGAGCGGTATCAGCCCGGCACCACCGACGCGTCAACGCAAATCACGCGCATCAAAGAGACGGATTTGAGCCTCTATGGAGAAATGGCGCCGCTGACCATCGAGGGCTCGGACAATCCGGGAACGACTCCCGCGGGGACGGCCGAAGCACCGGAAGACGGGCAGGAAGAGGCGCCGTTGGTGTATACGCCCGGATTCGACGCCCTGTTTCTCCCCGGTCATCCGACCGACGTCGCGTTTCTTGCCGCGCAACTCGCCTTTTTCGACGTGAACGTGCCCTTGTTGGGAACGAATACCTGGAACCATCCCAATCTCCTGAAATGGGGACGCAGTTCCATCGAGGGCGGGCTCTTCGGAGACGCCCTGTTCCTGCACACCGCGGATCCGGAAATCCGGCGTTTCATCACCGTCTATCGTGAACGGTTTCAGACCGATCCCTCCATGTTTGCGGTCCAGGCCTACGAGGCCGCGCGCGTGGTGCTTGATACGATCCGTCACGGGGCCGCCACCGGCTCGGACGTCCGCCTGCAACTCTTTGTCCGGCATGATCTCCCGACCCTGGGAGGATTGGAAAAATTCGACGAGGGTGGCATCCTGACCCGCAAAGTGTATATGATCCAGGTTCAGAATGGTCGCTTCATCCAGTTGAATTGAATTGCCATGGCACAATTTTTTCATACCCTGTCCTATGTGATCCTTCCGCTGATGCTGGCCGTGGTCCTGCATGAATATGCTCACGGCTGGGTCGCGAATTATTACGGAGACGGCACGGCCCGGGAACACGGCCGCTTGACGCTCAACCCACTCGTTCACATCGACCGGTTCGGCACCATTATCGTTCCCCTGCTCTGCCTGCTGATCCCGGGAGGCTTCCTGTTCGGTTGGGCGAAACCCGTTCCCGTGACGCCGGGACGCTTGCGCAATCCCCGGCGCGACATGGCCCTTGTGGCGGCGGCCGGCCCGGCGATGAATTTCGTTCTGGCCATTCTGAGCGGCGTCCTGTTGAACGTCCTGCTGACCATTGACCCCACGCTCCAGGACAATTGGCCTCCCCAGCCGGGCATCGCCCCGAGGACCGACCTGTTCGGGATGCTCCTGTTGCCGCTGGTCGCCATGGCCCTGTTTTCGGTTATCATCAACACCCTGCTGTTTGCGTTTAATCTGCTTCCGATCCCCCCGCTCGACGGCGGCCGGATCCTGGTCAACAGCCTGCCGCTCAAACCGGCCGTCCTGCTCAGCCGGCTGGAACCCTATGGCATGCTGATTATCCTCGGCCTGCTCTTTTTCGATTCGCGGATTCACGTCGTCGGCGGCTTTATCGGAACCATCTTCCAATTCATGACCGGCTCTATTCTTTCAAGGCTGGTGTTGTAACCGATTGTGAAGGAGCGAGCGATGCGAGTGGTCAGCGGCATGCAGCCCAGCGGACGCCTGCACCTGGGCAATTATTTGGGGGCGCTCACGAATTGGAAAACCCTTCAGGACGACCAGACGTGTTTCTTCTTCGTGGCGGACTGGCACGCGCTGTCCACCAATTACGAAGACACCGGTCACGTCACGACCTACGTCCGGGAATTGCTGATCGACTGGCTGGCGTCGGGGATCGACCCCGACCGGGCCACGGTGTTTATTCAATCCCACGTTCCGGAACACGCGGAGTTGCATTTGCTGCTTTCGATGCTGACCCCGGTTTCGTGGCTGGAACGCAATCCGACGTATAAGGAAAAGCAGGAGCAACTCGAAGGACGCGATCTCTCCACGCACGGGTTCCTGGGCTATCCCGTCCTCCAGGCCGCCGACATTCTGCTCTACAAAGCCGATGCCGTGCCGGTCGGCAAGGACCAGCTTCCCTCACCTGGAACTGACCCGCGAGATCGCGCGACGGTTCAACAGTCTCTATTCCCCCGTGCTGGCGGAGCCCCGGGAACTGCTCACGGAATTTCCCAAGGTCGTCGGGACCGACGGTCGCAAAATGAGCAAGAGCTACCGGAATACGATTAATCTGTCGGACTCCGAATCCACCGTGCGGCACACCCTCAAGACCATGGTCACCGATCCGGCCAGGATCCGGCGAACCGATCCGGGCAACCCCGACGTCTGCCCGGTGTTTGAATTCCACAAGATCTATTCCGACGCCGCGGTCATTGACCAGGTCAACACGGACTGTCGCACGGCCGCCATCGGCTGTATCGACTGCAAGAAATTCGTGGCGGATCGCGTGGTGGCGCAACTGTCGCCCATTTGGGACGCCCGCGGCGCGCTCGAAGCCAACCCCACGCGACTCGACGACGTGGCCAGGGCCGGACGTGAACGCGCGTCCGCCATCGCCGGCCAGACCCTCGGCGAGGTCAGAGAAGCCATGAAGATTTGACTTCACCAATTCCCGTCAGTACTATTTACGTTTCCCCTTCTCGGCACGAGTTTTTCAATCATTTTACAAACGGAACCGTTATGGCTATTCGTGTGGGAATCAACGGATTTGGACGCATCGGCAGGAACTTTTTTCGAGCCTCGTTGGGCGACTCCGCTATTCACGTGGCCGGCATCAACGACCTCACCGACTCGAACACCCTGGGTCACCTGCTGGCCTTCGACTCGGTCCACGGCCGATTCCAGGGAACGGTTGAGGCCGGGGACGATCACCTGCTCGTGAACGGCCAACGCATCCCCGTCTTCGCCGAACGGGACCCCAAGGAATTGCCCTGGAACAAGCTGGGGGTGGACCTGGTCATCGAGTCAACGGGGCGTTTCACCGACCGGGCCGGCGCAAGCCAACATCTCTCGGCCGGCGCTCCCCGCGTCGTGATTTCGGCTCCGGGCAAGGACGCCGACCTGACGGTCGTGTTGGGGGTGAACGAACACTCGTATGATCCCGGATCTCATCACGTCATCTCCAATGCCTCCTGCACGACGAACTGTTTGGCCTCGGTCGCCAAGGTCCTGCTCGAAAATTTCGGCATCGACCACGGGTACATGACGACCATTCACTCGTATACGAATGACCAGCAACTGCTGGATCTGCCCCATAAAGATCTGCGACGCGCCAGGAGCGCGGGACTCTCGATGATTCCCACCTCCACCGGCGCGGCCAAAGCCCTGCACCTGGTGATCCCGGAACTGAAGGGCAAGCTGGACGGCGTCGCCATTCGCGTCCCCACCCCCAATGTTTCCCTGATCGACCTGGGAGTGGAAACCGAACGGGATTGCGACGCCGCCGAAGTCAATGCCGCCTTTGCCAAGGCCGCCGAAGGGCCGCTCAACGGGGTGCTGGGATATTCCGACGCGCCCATCGTCTCCGTCGATCTCAACGGGAGTTCCTATTCGGCGATCGTCGATGCCCCGCTGACGACCGTGATGAATCGCCGATTCGTCAAGGTCTTTGCCTGGTACGACAATGAGTGGGGCTATTCCTGCCGGTTGAGGGATCTGGTGAAATTTTTAGCCTCGAAGCACTAAGCGTTCGGAGTTCGCCTTCGCACCCGGATTGACCGGCTTGTCCGGGCGGGAGGAACGGATCGTTCATGCAGATTACCAAACAGACCATCGATCACGTTGACCTGCATGGGAAGCGCGTCATTCTTCGCGTTGATTTCAACGTGCCGCTCGACGAGGACCGGAAAATTACGGACGACTCGAGGATTCGCGCGGCGATTCCCACCATCAATCACGTAATTGACGAAGGCGGGAGCGTGATTCTGTGCTCCCACCTGGGGCGCCCCAACGGCACGGTGTGCCCGGAACTCAGCCTGGCGCCGGTGGCCAAACGCCTGAAACGCCTGTTGGGGAAGGACGTGACGTTCTCGCCGCATTGCGTGGGCCCGCAGGTCAAAAATCTCGCCGGCCAATTGCAGCCGGGCGACATCCTGATGCTGGAAAATCTCCGATTTCATCCCGAAGAGGAAGCCAACGACGAACAGTTCGCTTCGGAACTGGCCTCGCTGGGCGACGTCTTTATCAACGACGCCTTCGGAACCGCTCACCGGGCTCACGCTTCCACCGCGGGCATCCCGTTATTCATCAAAACGTCCGCGGCCGGGTATCTGATGAAACGGGAAGTGGAATACCTCGAAAGGGCCGTTGAAAATCCCGTCCGCCCGTTTGTGGCCCTGTTGGGGGGGGCCAAGGTCTCGGGCAAAATCGGGGTGATCAAAAACCTCGAAAAGACCGTCGACAAGGTCATTATCGGCGGAGGCATGGCGTTTACGTTTCTGAAAGCCATGAACCTTGAAATCGGTCAATCCCTGGTCGAAGACGAGATGCTCGATTTCGCCAAAGGCGTCTACGAACGCGCCATCGAGCAAGGCATCAAATTTTATCTTCCCGTGGATTGCGTGGTTGCGGCCGACCTGACCCACGGCGCCGAAACGAAAATCGTGCCCACTCAAGAGATTCCCGAAGGATGGTACGGCCTGGATATCGGCCCGGCCTCCGTCAAACTTTTTTCCGAAGCCGTTGAAAATGCCAGGACCATTCTCTGGAACGGGCCGATGGGCCTGTTTGAACGCGACGACTTTGCCAGGGGGACCCAAGCCATGGCCCATGCCGTCGGCAATGCCTATGCCCTGACGATCGTCGGGGGCGGGTCAACGGCCCTGGCTATCCACCGCGCCGGCGAAACCGACAATATGTCGTTTATTTCGACGGGTGGCGGCGCGGCGCTTACCCTGCTGGAAGGCGGCAACATGCCCGGACTTGCGGCCCTGCCGGCCAGGGCCCGGTGAAGGAGTTGGCGCCTCCCGGCTATCCTGAATTCCGACGAGCCCCGCTTTCGTGAACCCCCGACTCATCGCAGGCAACTGGAAAATGTACAAAACGACGGCCGAGGCCGTCGCGTTTGTCCGCCAATTCCGGCAGGCCCTGGCGCAGCATGACGTCTCCGCGGAGATCCTGCTCATTCCTCCGTTTACCGCGCTGGACGGCATCCGGCAAATGCTCCATCCCGATGATCCGTTCGGGCTGGGAGCGCAGGACCTGTCCTGGGAAGCGGAAGGGGCGTATACGGGCCAGATTTCCGGACCCATGCTGAAAGACGTGGGGTGCCGGGCGGTCATCGTCGGGCATTCGGAACGCCGGCGCCTTCTGGGGGAAACCGACGACCAGATCAACAAAAAGCTGCGCGCCGCCCTGCGGCACGATCTTGTCCCCATTCTCTGCGTCGGAGAAACGTTGGAGGAACGGGAGGCCGGGCAGACCCGGGACGTGATCAACGCGCAAATGCTCCACGCCCTCCGTGACGTTCATCCCGAGCAGATGGCGAGGGTCGTCATTGCCTATGAGCCGATTTGGGCCATCGGCACCGGCTACGCCGCCACGGTCCGGCAGATTGAAGAAGCGCACGCCTTTCTGCGCTCGATCCTGAACAAGGACCGGTCGCCGGTCGCGCACGCCACGCGAATCATCTATGGGGGAAGCGTGTCTCCCGACAATGCCCGTGACCTCTTCGGGTCGGACGAAGTCGATGGGGTCCTCGTTGGAAAAGCTTGTCTTGATCCGGAAGGCTTTGCTACAATCTGCCGGATGGCCTCGTAAGCTCATTGCTGACAGGCCGCGGGAAACCATCCATGTATACCGTCACCGTCATTCTGCATCTCATCGTCTGTTTCCTGATGATCGCCGCGATCCTGCTTCAGGCGGGGAAGGGTGCCGAAATTGGCGCGGCCTTCGGCGGCTCCAGCCAAACGGTGTTCGGCAGTCGCGGGCCCGGGACCTTTCTCAGCAAAATCACGGTCGCCGCGGCCATTATTTTCATGCTGACCTCGCTCAGCCTGGCGCTGCTCTCCAAACAGGAGAACGTCGCGTCCGTGATCGACGTGCCCGCCACGTCGGGTGAAGCCACCGCTCCCGCTCCGGACAGCACGGAAGCCACGCCTGAATCAGCGTCTCCCGACACATCGGGAACCCCTGCTGAATCCTCCGACGAGCATTCGTCGGCCCATTGATTGTCCACAGATAACGAAGAATGCCGAGGCTGGTGCGGATTCGCGCCGAACGGCATCCTGCCAGAACGAACATCAAGTTGACTTGATGTCTTGCAGAGATTGTACGAGCCTGTGGGCTTTTGTAGATGGGTTGTCGGTGTCAGCGTGCTCTGCGGCTTTTAGCGATTGTGCTGCGTTTCCTTTTGCGGTTTCCAGCTTGTTCCGTAATTCATCAAAAATTCCCGGATAACTTTTATGATAATCTGGCATCCATTCCTTTAGATCGTGAGTCACACTTGATGCATCATTATAAGGCTTCGTGGTGTAGCGAAAATGTAGTAACAGCCAGTATTCAAAGGCGGGAACTGACATGATGGCTGCATAGTTCTTCTGTGCGCATTGATCCAAGGCCTTTTGATAATCGGCATGGGTGTCCTTGTCGAACACACAGAATATCTTATCAAAAGGATCGCCCATTCTCTTCTCCCTCATATCCAATTCCTTGGCACGTTCGACGATTTTCGCAGGCGTGGCACCTTCTCCAACGATTGCTACGTTGGCACTGTTCAGTCTGAGATAATTTTTCAGCCCGTGGAAATAGATTGGTTCGGTCTTTTCGCCTTCACAGATGATGAGAACTTTATCGTAAGGCTCCCTGGAGGGTTTCCGTCGTGCGAGAGACCTGGCCTTCGTACGTCTACTCATCCCGTTACGTTTGCGGTTCGGGAACGTAAGGCAAGGCTCCGTAACGACCTGACAGGTAAGCCACTTCCAGGTTTTCGCGCATCTTGCGCGGGCGAAAATCGCTGAGAGGGAAGACCTTCGT
The DNA here is from genome assembly GCA_965232175.1 of Nitrospirales bacterium. Taxonomy (GTDB): domain Bacteria; phylum Nitrospirota; class Nitrospiria; order Nitrospirales; family UBA8639; genus Bin75. The sequence continues at coordinate 1,884,907 of CBDDOW010000006.1, read as the reverse complement.
CGCCCGTGCCTTGTCTTTTTCGCAAAACCAGATTTGATCACGGCGTAAAATAGTTTGATTCAATATGTGAGTTTCGTGGGTGGTGAAGACTAGTTGGGCGTTGCCGGGGTTGGTTCTTTTGTTGTTGAACAATCCGACCAGAAATTTCACTAACGCCGGATGCAGGTTGTCAGGCAGTTCATCAATGAACACGACATGACCTCTTTCCAAACTGTCGAGAAAAGGACCGGCAAGGGCATAAATCTTTCGGGTGCCATCCGACTCTTCTTCCAGGTCGAATTCGATGGTTTCACCTTCTGCGCTCTGGTGAACTGTTATGGTCGTATAGAGTTCTTTTCCTTCCATTTCTTTGATAATAACCTGCTTGACATTATCAGACATGCCCTGAGGTAAGTTTTTCTGGTTAAAACTCTCTTTTGTGACACGTAGGTCATCGATACCCAAATCAGCCTCATTAAGAAACTTTAGAATTTTCCTTTTATCCCCTCCTTCCGCACAGAAAGAAGCACTGAAAATTGGCTCCGAGCCCAAAATGTCGGAATTGTCGGAATAGTAGAATGTGTTGTGAAACCAGTCATAAACGGGTTGCAACTGCTGGCTGTTGAGCTGGACCGCCGTGGAAAGAAACAGGGCGTTATCTCTGGTAGTTTTTTGCCAAACGGTTTTTTCACCGGTCAGGAACATTCCAAACGTCCAGTCATGTTTCTGCTCATTTGTGTTCCACCTGCGTTCGAACCAGCGTTGGATACGATTTCTGGGAAAAGCGTAAAGCCATTCATCAAGAATCTGTTCCACCGTGGCCGAAAAGCCATATTGGTAGCGAACGCCATTCACAAGGAACACGACTTCGAACGTACTTGGTGCCTGGCGTGACTCGCGGTGTAATTTGAATGGAATAACCGGAAGCGTATCTCCATGGCTTTTCTCCAAAGCGGATTTCAAGACAATTCTCTTCATAACTCGAAGGGCATGGAGCAAATTGGTTTTACCTGCCGCATTGGGACCATAAATCGCCGCCGACCGCAATAATTTGATACTGGACTGCTCCCCGAGTGGAACATCAAAGGTATGAGAGTCCATCAATTCTTTATTCTTCGACGCCACCAGACTGAAAGTCTGATCTTCCTTGATGGACATGAAATTCGAGACTTTGAACTCAATTAACATTTTACGCCTATTTTTATAGACAATTATGCCATATTTTTCCATAAATTGACTCGAAAATGCAATATGACTGAATTTTTAGTCCATTTTGTGGCGTGACGTACAATATGCCACATGCTGGCTCTATCCGTGAATTGTCGAGGGTAGTCGTAGGGCACAACGATCGTTGTGCCCTACAGAAATGACGGAGAAAGAAAAATGCAGATTCCTCCTCGGAATGAAGCCGTAGGTTGGGTTAGCCGAACAGGCGTAACCCGACACCGTCACCGTGCGCCGCTTTCGTCGTATTACGCTGCGCAATCCGACCGACGCGGCTTACACGGGCGTCAGCCAATGGGCGTGGGACGCGTCTTCGCCCTTCACGATGTCAAAGTAGGCTTTCTGCAGCAGATCCGTGACCGGTCCCCGTTTGCCGGTTCCCACCAGCCGGTCGTCGATTTCCCGAATCGGCGTCACTTCGGCGGCCGTTCCCGTGAGGAACGCTTCCTCGGCCACGTACAGCGCGTCCCGGGTAAACCGTTCTTCAACCACCGGAATTTTGTTCTCCTTGGCCAACTCCAGGATGGAATGACGGGTGATGCCTTCCAGAATGGATGTCAACGGGGTGGTCTTGAGCACGCCTTTCGACACCATGAACACGTTTTCTCCGGTCCCCTCGGCCACGTAGCCCTCCGTGTCCAGAAGGATGGCCTCGTCGTACCCCGCGGTTTTCGCCTCGCACTTGGCCAAAATGGAATTTACGTAGTACCCGGAGACTTTTGCGCGCGTCATGGAGACGTTCACGTGGTGGCGCGTAAACGACGACACCTTGGCCCGAATCCCATGCACCAGCGCGTCCTCTCCCAGATAGGTGCCCCACGGCCAGGCGGCAATCGCCAGCCTGACGGGATTGTTTCCGGGATACAGCCCCATTTCGCCATAGCCCACGTACAGCAACGGACGGATGTAACAGGATTCCAGCTTGTTGATCCGAACCGTCTCCACGATGGCGTCGGACACGTCCTTGCGACTGTAGGGGACGTTCATCATCACAATGTGGGCCGACTCGAACAGCCGGTCCACGTGTTCGCGCAAACGAAAAATCATCGACCCGCCTTTTCCCCTGTAGCAACGGATGCCCTCGAACGCGCCCAAGCCGTAATGCAAGGAATGCGTCAACACGTGGACGGACGCTTCGTCCCAATTCACAAAGGCGCCGTCCATCCAGATTTTTTCACTCGGTGTCACCATGCTCGACCTTTCTGCTTTCCTGGAAATGTGTCCTTCTACTCTTAGCTTATAACGAGGCGATCCTGGCCTGTCAATCCGGCTGTTCCGCTCCCCTTTCCCGCCTTGACACCCCTTTCACGTCCATGATACACGTCCCGACAGCGAAAGGATCACGCGCTTATGTACGCAATTGTGGAAACAGGCGGGAAACAATACCGGGTCGAACGCGGCTCGCTTCTTCAGGTCGAAACCCTTGACGCTGAAGTCGGCCAGACCGTGCACTTGACGCCCGTGCGATTCGTTTCGACGGGCGAAACCGTCTTTCCGGGACGACCCTTCGTCGAAGGGGCTCACGTGCAAGCCACGGTCGTCCGAACCGGCCGAACCCGCTCGATCACGGTCTTCAAAAAGAAACGGCGAAAGAACTACCGGAAAACCCGCGGGCATCGTCAGGCATTCACCCAACTGCGGGTGGATGACATTGTCACGGGATAACGGCCGGAAAAGGAACCTGGCATGGCACATAAAAAAGGCGGCGGCTCATCACGAAACGGACGCGACAGCAATCCTCAATATCTGGGCGTCAAACGATACGCCGACGAACGGGTTCAACCGGGCAACATTCTCATTCGCCAACGCGGCACCAAATTTCATCCCGGCTATAACGTCGGGATGGGCCGGGATCATACCCTCTTTGCCAAAGTTGCCGGAATCGTGAAATTCGAGGGAGGCGAAGCGCGACGCAAGATCAGCGTGTACCCCTCAACATAAGCCGCTTGTTTTCCTCCCCGGGCTCTCTTTCTTCCCCATCTTCCTGTGGAATCTCTCTATGGAACTTCTCTATGGAACCTCTGACAATCGTGGTGTTTCATGTTTATAGACCACGCAAGAATTTTCGTTCGGTCCGGTCACGGCGGGAACGGCGGCTGTAGTTTCCGGCGGGAAAAGTTCGTTCCGCACGGCGGGCCGGACGGCGGCGACGGCGGGAACGGCGGCAACGTCGTCGTGACGGCATCGACCCGCGTCACGACATTGCTCGACCTGAAGTACCGACGTCATTATGAGGCCAAGGACGGCGCTCCCGGGCAAAAAGCGAATCGCCACGGCCGGTCCGGCTCCGACGTGACGATTGCCGTGCCGGTCGGAACCGTGATCAGACGCGCGGACACCCGCGACCTGCTGGCCGATCTGGTGACCCCCGAGCAATGCGCCATCGTGGCCGGCGGCGGCAAAGGCGGAAAAGGAAATGCCCGGTTTGCCACCTCCACGAACCGGGCGCCGCGAACGTTTGAGGAAGGGACGCCCGGCGAAGAGTTGCAACTCGACCTGGAACTGAAACTCCTGGCCGACGTCGGGCTCGTGGGGTTCCCGAACGCCGGAAAATCCACCCTGATTTCCACGCTTTCGGCCGCCCGGCCGGCCATTGCCGATTATCCCTTCACGACCCTGCAACCGCATTTGGGGGTCGTGGCCCTGGGCGAATACGACAGCTTCGTCATGGCCGACATTCCCGGACTCATCCAGGGCGCTCATCAGGGCAAAGGCCTGGGGCATCAATTTCTCAAGCACGTTCAACGCACGCGGTTCCTGTTGTATCTGATCGATATTTCCGAGGGGACCCCGGATGATCCTGTGAACGCGTTGCACGTTCTGCAGGACGAACTCTCCGCGTTCGATCACAGCCTCGGACAGCGCGCCTGTGCCGTCGTCGGAACGAAAATCGACAGCCAGGGCGACGGTCACCGTCACCGGGCGATCCAACGCCATTGCCGCGAACACCGCATCGCCTTTTTCCCGATTTCTTCGGTCACGCGTGAAGGGCTCGACGCCTTGCGCGCGTTTCTTGGGCAACGCCTTCATGAAATCGAGGCGGCATGAGAGACCTTATCCTGCCACAGGCCAAACGGCTCGTCATCAAAATCGGCAGCAGCATCCTGGCCGCGCCGTCGTCGGGATTGCGGCTCGACCACATCCAGCGCCTGTCCGATGAAATCGCCGGGCTCAAACGGAACGGGCGGGAAATCGTCCTGGTGTCGTCGGGAGCGATCGTGGCAGGCATCGGCAAACTCGGCCTCAGGACCTATCCACACACCCTCCCCCTGCAACAGGCCGCGGCGTCAGCCGGACAAAGCCGTCTCATGCACGCCTATGAAACCTGTTTCCAGGAAGCCGGGGAAAAAATCGCCCAGGTGTTGCTCACCCATGAAGATCTGGCCGATCGAAAGCGTTTTCTCAACGCGCGGCACACGCTCACGACGTTGCTCCAATTGGAGGTGATTCCCATCGTCAATGAAAACGACGCCGTGTCGGTGGACGAAATCCGGTTCGGCGACAACGACACCCTCGCGGCGCAGGTGGCGCACCTGGTCGACGCGGACCTGTTCATGATTCTCTCGGACGTCGACGGCCTGTTCACCGGCGACCCGCGGCGCGATCCGGAGGCGACGTTGATTGCGCACGTGACGGATGTGACGCCCGAGATCGAACAGGGCGCGGGCGCCTCGCAGAGCCGGGAAAGCCGCGGGGGCATGGTGACGAAAATCCGGGCGGCCCAACTGGCCGGGCAATTCGGGGTCCCGACGTTGTTGCTGAACGGCGAAACCCCGGGGTTGCTGCCGGACGTCCTTGCCGGCTCCGAAGGGGGCACCCTGTTCTATGCCCAGGGCCGAAAACTCCCCAGCCGCAAACATTGGATTGCCTATACACTGCGAGCCAAGGGGCAACTCGTGCTGGACCCCGGAGCCGTCACGGCCCTCACCCACCGGGGGAAAAGCCTGCTGCCTTCCGGGATCGTTGACGTGAAAGGGACGTTTGCGGCAGGCGATCCCGTTTCCTGCGTGGATGCGGACGGGAAAGAGTTTGCCAAGGGATTGGTGAATGTTTCATCGGACGTCGTCGCCGCGATCAAGGGGCGTCGAACCCAGGAGATCGCCGATGAGGGGGGCTCGCACGAATATGAAGAAGTCATCCACCGGGACAACCTCGCCCTATTGGTCTGACCGCCTCATCCCCGATCCTTCTTCGTGACGCGGTGAGCGAGTCATCTTTCACTCGAATCGGGTTGCTGGGCGGCACGTTCGACCCCGTGCACAATGGTCACCTGTCGATTGCCGGACAAGCGCAACGGGCCTTGTCGCTCGACCGGGTGACCTTTATTCCGTCCGGCTCTCCACCCCACAAGTCGCGTGACTCATTGGCCCCGGCGCGCCATCGACTGCGCATGGTGCAACTCGCCGTCGCGGGCCTGCCGGATTTTACGGTTTCCGACGTGGAGGCCGGCGCGCCGGAGACCTCCTATACCATCGACACGATCCGCACACTTCGGGAAACCGTGAAGGGCGAACTCTGGTTTATTATCGGTCTGGATGCGTTTCTCGACATTGCAGGATGGAAATCGGCCGAAACCCTGTTGACCCTGACGAATTTTCTCGTGCTGTCACGGCCCCGCGTTCCCTTTACCCAGGCGGCCTCGCTCACGCTGCTGCCTCCCCTGCCGGTCGCGCAACTCCGGCATTTGGACGACGGCCGGCAACGCCGCCTGGACCTCCCCTTCGGGCCGCGGGCCACGATCACGTTCCTGCGCATCGATCCGTGCGAGGTATCCTCATCCGAGATTCGAGAACGAGTCCGGACGGGCGCGGACGTCACGGACTGGTTGCCACCCCCGGTCCGTTCTTATATAATCCGGCACAACCTGTACGTCCCGCGTTAAGGAGCCGCCCTATTTCAGACGTCAAACGCAAAGCCCTGCTTATCGGAGGAGTCGCCCTTGAGAAAAAAGCCTCCGACGTTATGGTCCTGCAAATAGGACACCTCACCTCGATTGCCGACTATTTTGTGATTTGCTCCGGAAATTCAGGGCGACAGGTCAAAGCCATTGCCGAGGCCATTCGGCAGGAAATGGCGCATCGGTTCGACGACCACGGCACCATAGAGGGAGAAACCGCGGCGAATTGGATCCTGCTCGATTACCGGGACGTCATCGTTCACGTGTTCCGGGAAGAGAGCCGCCTCTATTACGGCATCGAGAACATGTGGAGAGACGCCCCGCAAATCCCGCCGGCGGAATACGACTCGCAGGCCCTCGGGCACCTGTTGCCGGAACCCCCTGCGAAAATGGTTCCGCAAGCCAGCTAAGCCCATCGTGTTCCCCACCACCTCGCATGGCGCACAGGGAGTAAGCGAATGACTCGATTCGACGTTCTCGCGGAACAGGTGCTGGAGGGCCATGCCGTCACCCGTGAAGAAGGCCTGGAGCTGCTCCGAACCGACGACGCCCGCCTCTTACCCCTGGTCAACGCCGCGTATACGATTCGTCACGCCTGTTTTGGCCGGACAGTCACCCTGCAAATGTTGTTCAACGCCAAGAGCGGCGCCTGTCAGGAAGATTGCCATTACTGTTCGCAGTCCAGCATCTCCACCGCCCCCATTGACCGCTATGCGTTGGTGTCCCCGGAGGACATGCTCAAGGCGGCCCGCCGGGCCCACGAGGCCAAAGCCGAGCGCTATTGCGTGGTCATCAGCGGAAGAAGCCCGCTCGAAAAAGAAGTGGACACCATCGCCTCGGCCGTGAAGCGGATCAAACGGGAACTGCCGATGCAGGTCTGCTGTTCCCTGGGACTCCTCACCGAACCTCAGGCCAGACAACTCAAAGCCGCCGGGGTGGATCGCATCAACCACAACCTGAACACGAGCGAGGCCTATCACTCCTCCATCTGCACGACCCATACGTATCAGGATCGGATGACCACCTTACGCAACGCGCGCGCCGCGGGGCTGGAACTGTGTTCGGGCGGGATCGTCGGCATGGGAGAATCCGACGAGGATCTTGTGGACCTGGCCCTTGCCCTGCGGGAGGTCAACCCCGACTCGATCCCGTTGAACATGCTGCATCCGATTCCGGGAACCCCCCTGGCCGACGCCGGGCATCTCACCCCGCAACGGTGTTTGAAAATCCTCTGCCTGTTCCGTTTTGTGCACCCTCGCCGGGAGTTGCGCGCGGCGGGCGGACGGGAGTTCAATCTCCGGTCCCTGCAACCCATGGCCCTGTACGTGGCGGACTCGCTGTTCGTCAACGGCTATCTGACGACACCGGGCGACCCCGCCCGCGACGTCCAACGGATGCTCGAAGACATGGGCTTTGAGGTGTCGGAGCAAAACCCTGCCGAGACTGGGTCCTCTATCACGGCTGACTGACAACTCGGCTCATCCCTGCATTTCTGGCATGATTCTGTTTTATTGTGGGCTGAGGACTATCGCTGACGATTCTCCCGTCACTCGTACCGTAACCCGTCGGCGATGGCGCCGCCTGTCGCCCAGCGGGCCGGAAGATACCCGGCAAGCAGCCCCGTGACCCCCGCGACGAGCATCGACTCAACAATGGTCGTGAAGGGAACGGTCATATGAATGGTCCAGCCGAAGGACTGTTTGTTGATCACGCCGATCAGCAGGGTCGCCAGAAAGATCCCGCTCACTAACCCAAGGCCCCACCCCAACGCGCCCAGGCAGAGGGATTCGCGGACCACCACCCCCCGCACTTGCCTGCGACTGCCGCCGATCGCGCGAAACGTGGCAAATTCCCGCTGCCGCTCGACCACGGTCGTCAGAAGCGTATTGACAATCCCCAGCAGACCGACGAGCACCGTGACGATTTCCAGCCCATGGGTCAGCCGGAAGGTCCGATCAAAAATGTCGAGAATGCGCGCCTTGAGTTCCGTATTGCTGATGATCGACACCGGCAGGCGCGGGCCGAACGCTTGTTTCAGATCGCCTCGCACGCGTTGCTCGTCGGCGTTCGGCTCAAGGTAGATCGCCAACACCGTTGACGTGCGATCGCCCCACCAGTGTTCGTAAAGCGACCGGTCCAGCACGATCTTTCCGCCGTCCGTGGCATAATCGTAAAACACGCCGGTCACGGGAAATTCCTGTTGCCCGGCCCGCGTCGGCAACGACAGCGCGTCACCCACGTTGACCCCGAGCCGGTGGGCCAACACTTCCGAGACCACCACGCCCTGTTCGTCAATGGCCTGACGAAGCCGGCGGGATGAATCGCCGTCCACGAACAGGTATCGGCTCCGTTCCGCGTGCAGGACGAGATCGCGCGCCGCGACATAGGCCTGGGTGTCTCCGACTTGCAGGCGGACCTGACGGTAGGGATCCACGGCTGCCACACCCGGCACCGCCCCGGCACGCTGAGCCACGTCCGGTGAAATCCGAAAGACGTGCTCGCGCGGGTCGGCATCCAATCCTTCCTCATGGGGCGTCACCACCAGGTCCGCCATGAGGGTCTGGTCGATCCAGTGCTCAACGGTATCCCGGAAACTCTCGATCATCACCCCGACGCCCACCACGATGGCAATGCCGACCATGAACGCCGACAGCGTGACGCTGTTTCGACCCGAAGACCTGGTAATCTGATCCACGGCCAGGCGGGTCATGGATCCCGGGGTGAAGCCCGGCGCGGATTTCCGAGGAACCCCGTTGAAATCCGGCATGCGTAAGGCCGCCACGCCCAGCAGATGAATGCCCAGGGGAGCGAGCAGGGTGCCTCCCAGCAGAATGCAAAACGCCGCGGCATAGCCAAACACGGGGATGCCGTTGACCGGACCCGGCAGGGAAAGCAGCCCGGCCAGACCCAGAACCCCGACGGCCAGAAGGGTCCAGCGGCCATGGTGACTCCGCGCGGTTTCATACTGACCGGGCGCGATGGCCAAAGTCGGGGCGGTCCGGCTCGCCGCCAGGCACGGCCCCAACGCCCCAATCACGGACAGCGCCATTCCCAGAAAGCAGCCGCCCAACAACACGGGCAACGTGAAAGGCAGATCGCCCATCGTCGCGATGCCATAGAGTTCTGAGACCGTTTCCCGTTCGAGGCCAACGAGCCAATGCGCCAGGCCGCTCCCAAAGACGGACCCCAGACACCCTCCCACGGTGCCGGCAATGATCGCCTCACCCAGAAACAAGCCTGCAATGTCCCCCCGACTCATGCCAATCGCTCGCAGGATGCCGATCTCCCGCCGGTATTGCACAACGGAAAATCCCACGGCGTTGTAGATCAGAAACGTGCCGACAAAGAGCCCGACCATGCTGAGCGTGGTGAGATTCAACTGAAACGAGGCCAGCATCCGCTGCACCTGCGCGTCGCGCTGCGACGGACGACTGACCAGGACGGACGGCCCCAAACGCGCCTGCAGTTCCTGAATCACGCGATCCACGGACGCGCCGGGGGACGTCACCAGATCCACCCCATCGAGTTGGCCGAGCCGTCTCAATTGCACCTGCGCCGCGGCAATATCCAGGATGGCCATGGAATCCCAGCGCGTGTCATCGCCGGGAAACGTCAACACCCGGCTCACGGTGGCCTCGAATTGATGCGGCCCCGCGTGGACCGTCACGGGGTCGCCCCGGACCACGCCCAAGTCGGTCGCCAACTCGCGGCCCAGAAACATTGCATCCGGACTGAGCAACGGATCCAGCGAGAAGTCCTCCTGATCGGAGGCTTGCCGCGCCCCCGTCTCCTCGCCGAGCACCGCCAACAGATCCAGGCCCCACACCATACCGGCGCGAGTGGTCCCGTCGTGCGTTTCCAGTGTCACGGATTGTGAAATGGCCGGGTGGACCTCCAGGACGTCGGGATGCCGGCGAATCCGTTCGATGAGCGTTTCATCGATTCGACGTTCCGCCCCCGAGAGATGAATCGTGGCCTCTCCCACGACCCGGTTGACCGCTCGTTGAAACGATTCAAAGACGGTTTGATTCGCCAGGTAGATGGCCAGAGCGGCCGCCACGCCCACGCCGACCCCGGCCACGGTGAGCGCGGTTCTGAACGGCCGGCTCGTCAAATGCCTGAAAGCCAGCAACGCTGCCAAGATCATCCGTTCCAAAAAACGTTGTCTCCCCAAATCCGTTATGGTAGTTTACGTCAACTCCAATCGACGAAGGCCGTACTCCAAACAGTAGGCGTATTGCTCATGGCCAAAGCCAAGTCAGATCTTCGAGAGAACAAGGGAATTTCGAAAGAAAAACCCGGAGCGGCGCTCTCGCTGACTGCCCGTCAAACGGAAATTCTTCGCCTCGTCGCCCAGGGGAACACGAATCGGGAAATCGGCGAACAACTGAATATCAGCGTCCGCACGGTTGAAGTCCACCGGTTTAATCTGATGCGCCGACTCCGCGTGCGCAACGTGGCCCAACTCCTCAGGCAAGCGATGCTCTTGCGACTGATCCCGAAAACAACCGTCACCGCGGGCAAATCCCTCTGAACGGACTTTTTCCTCTCCTTCTTCGCAAAAAACCCTGACGGCGTGACGGTGTCGCCTGCCGGTCTTTCATGTGCCGCGGCAGCCGCGCGGCGTCGGCTCAGTTGACCGGCGACGCATCCGGCGGGCACGCATGAACCTCGATGGCGACGTGAACAAGGCCAAGGTTCCCGGGAATGCGCTCCTTGTATTGCGCGGGCGTTGCGGGATGATGCGCCACCACGGCGATCACCGCGGAATAGATATTCGGACCGATAGCCCACAGATGCAGGTCGGTGACTTTACTGTCTTCATCCTGTTCAAGGCTGTTCCTGATGCTGTCCCGGATGCGTTCCGGCCCCTGCCTGTCGAGCAGAATCCCGCTGGTGCTTCGCAACAAACCGAGCGACCAGCTCGACACAAGGACGGCCCCGACAATGCCCACCACCGGATCCATCCACGTCAATCCCAGATATTTCGCGGAAAGCAAGGCCACGATGGCCAGAAGGGACGTGAGCGCGTCCGCCAACACGTGCAGATAGGCGGCCTTCAGATTGTGGTCATGATGGTGCGGGTGATGGGCGTCGCCGGGATCGTGGCGGTCCCGGTGATCGTCCACCCGGAGGATCAACACGCTGGCTCCGTTCACCGCCAACCCGAGCACGGCCACGAGAATGGCCTGATCGACGATGATGGGCACCGGGTGAAAAAGCCGGCCGATACTCTCCCAGACCATCAGCAGGGCGAACAAGGCCAGCAGGACCGCGCCGGTGAACCCTCCCAGGGCATTGACCTTGCCGGCGCCGAAACTGAAATCCTCGTCGTGCGCGTGCCGGCGCGCATAGACGTACGCGAAGGCATTGAGGCTGAGGGCCCCGGCGTGCGACGCCATGTGCAGACCATCGGCTAATAACGCCATGGATCCCGTCAGGATTCCCGCGATGATCTCCACGACCATCATGGTGCCGGTGACGGCAATCACGATCAGCGTCCGCCGCTCCCCCGGACGTTTCAGGTCCTGTCCGAACGTATGGCTGTGTTGCCAGGCATGGACGTTGTCGGCGTGCATGTTTCCGGCTTTCCCGACCTCCCCCTCAGAGTTCCTGCAACCTTCCGCGACAGTCCATGAGAGAGGCGTAGCCTTTCCGTTGCAGGAGTGCGCCGAGTTCCTTTTCCAGCCGTTCGAAGACCCCGACCCCTTCGTCCACGAGAGCCGTTCCGATTTGCACGGCGGACGCCCCGCATAACACGTGTTCGAACACGTCCGTGCCCGAGACGATCCCCCCTGTCCCGATGATGGGCATCCGGCCGTCAAACAATTTCCAGAACGCCCGCACGTTGGCCAGGGCCACGGGCTTGATCATCGCGCCGCCAAGGCCGCCGAATCCGCCTTTCGGTTTAATCACCGCGCGTTCCTCGTTCGGATCGACCACCAACCCGTTGCCCACGGAATTAATGACCGACAGGAAATCGACGCCAACGTCCTGTAACATGCGGGCCGCGGCCTCATGGTGCGCCGGATCGAAATACGGCGGCAGCTTGACGCCCATCGGCACGGTGACGACGTCCTTCAAGTCCAGGAGCAACGCGCGCGAGGCCTCCGTGTCATAGCCGATTTGCGGTTTTCCCCGGATATTCGGACAGGAGAGATTGACTTCGATGAGATCGGGCGACACGGCCGTCATCGCCCGGGCCGCGTCGAGAAAATCCCGCGGGCTGAGCCCGGCGACGCTCGCAATAAGGGGTTTGCCGAATTGGCGCAGGGCTGGAATGATCTCGACGTAGGCGGGATACCCGAGATTGGGGAGCCCCATGGAATTGATGGAGCCCCCGGGAAAGCTGTAATACCGGGGCTCCGGGTTGCCCTGCCGAAACGCCGGCGTCATGGATTTGGTGACGATCGCCCCGCTCCGGCACCGGCCCAGGGCTTCCAACTCTTCCCGGGTGACGCACAAGGCCCCCGCGGCATTCATCAGGCAGGTGGCAAACCGCACGCCGGCAATCGTGGTCGAAAGCGTCATCTCACGTCGTTCCCGCGGCATGCGCAATCGCGGCCCGGTGCAGGCGTCCGCCGTCCAGTTCATACACCTGATCGCCGACCCGCGCGGCCGATTCCGCATGGGTGACGAAGATGACGGTCCGGGACGCCTCCGTGGAGACGCGCCGGATCAATGACACGATCTCTTTGGCGGTCCGGGAATCGAGATTGCCCGTGGGTTCGTCCGCCAGGAGGATGCGCGGTTGATGCACAAGAGCGCGAGCCAGGGCCACGCGCTGTTGTTCCCCTCCAGACAACTCCCAGGGCCGATGTCCGGCCCGATGTTGCACCCCCACCCGCTCAAGCGTTTCCCCGACGCGTTGCCTGATGAAGGCCGACGACCTGTTCTGAAGCCGTAACGGCAACCCGACGTTTTCAGCGGCCGTCAAACCGGGCACCAGATGAAACGCCTGAAAGACCATGCCGATCGTCTCCCGTCGATACCGGGTCCACTCCGCGTCGGAAAATTGGTGAGCCGGTTGGTCGTCGAGATGAATAGCCCCGGAGGTCACGGTGTCCAGCCCCGCAATCAGATTCAGAAGCGTGCTTTTTCCGCTTCCGCTCGGGCCCATGATCACACAAAATTCTCCGGAGGCCACGTGGAGGTCGGCGTCCCGCAGGACGGACACCGTGACGCTGCCCCGCTCATAGACTTTGCAGACGCGATCCAAGGTAACCGTAGACACCGATACCCCTCTCGATACGGTTCGATCGAGCCCGTGAAGGCGGTCTGGTCATGACGATTCCCTATAGCACATGGGGGAAACATCCACAACGCGCGGGCCGGAAGACCGGCAGAGACGCGCCTCCCGGCGCGCGCGGAGGAAGCTTGACAGCGTGTGGGGCGTCTCTTAGGGTTTTTCCGGGACAGCCGTTCACTTCTTTCGCAGGAACACATGACCGCTCGATTGCTTCGCCGGCTCCTCCACGCGGTGTTTCCCATGCGGTGTCGCACGTGCGACCAGGCCCTCGATGACGATCTCATTCCCTTTTTTTGTCAACGCTGCTGGAGCGACGTGACGCCGGTCCGGTTGCCGAAGTGCCATCGCTGCGCGCATCCCTTTTCTTCTCCGCGCGCGCTTCCTCCCGGGTACCTGTGCGGGTCCTGTCGCAAGCACCCCCCGGCCTATGCCCGGGCCCGGACGCCGTATGCCTATCAATCCCCGTTGAAGGAAGCCATCGGCTTATTGAAATACCGCGGCAAGAGTCAACTGGCGCCGTCCCTTGCCCGGCTGATCGCCGACGCTGCGCCCGCACCGGCGAACGTCGATGTGATCATCGCCGTCCCACTGCACCCCGACCGGCTGCGGGAACGGGAATTCAATCAGGCTCTCCTGTTAGCCTACCATCTGGGCAAACACTGGAATCTTCCCGTTCTCACCGACGTGCTCAGGCGGACGAGACCCACGCCTCCCCAAACGTCCCTCACGCGACGAAAGCGATTAACAAATCTTCGCAAATGCTTTGTCGTGGCAGCCCCTTCCGCGGTTGAGGGGAAAACCGCGCTGGTCGTGGATGACGTGTTCACCACGGGAACCACGGTCAATGAATGCGCCAAAGCCCTGAGAAAAGCCGGCGCCCGGGCCGTTTACGTACAGACCCTGGCCAGGATGCCGGCCCATGCGCCATGAAGCAGGACGCAAGCCCACCCTTGACTTTCTAGATGGTTTTATCTAGTCTAAATACCTGAGCCCCGGACCTCGCCGGGGTTCGACAAAGGAACCACGCCATGTTTGCCGGACAATATCACTGCAAACTCGACGAAAAAGGCCGCTTCATCATCCCGCCTCCCTTGCGCGACCGCATCGAGGGGGACCGCGTCATTTTCGTCAAGGGGCAGGATCTTCCGCTGTCAGCCTACCCGGTTCAGGAATGGGAAAAAGTCCTCGCCCGGGTGAAAGACACCTTTGATGACGATCAGAGCCGGCTCTTCATGCACTTCGTGGTGGCCGAAGCCGCGTCGTCTGACATCGACAGGACGGGCAGAATCCTCATTCCGGGACGGCTGAGAAAAGTGATCCCGCTTGAAGACGACCTGGAAATCGTGATCGTGGGCATGTTTCACCGGTTGGAAATCTGGAATCCTTCCGAATGGCGTCACTATCTCATCAAACAGGACGAGCAATTGGAAGAAACCCTTGGCAAAATGCACAATTTTCTTTAGCTCCCCGATGACCCCGCGTTCCCAACGCGCAAACGAATTTCTTCACGCACCCGGCAACCCGTACCCGTGACCCCATCGGATCGACCGATCAGCCTTCCGCAATCCGTTCTCAAAAACAGTCGCGGCGGATCAGCCCGGTTGGACGGCGTCTCCCGCAACCAACTGTCGCGGACTCTTGCTCTTGACGCTGCATCGGGTTCCCGCCGGAAACCCAAATGGCCCCGCCCGTCCGCGGAAGGCTCGCCTTCTGCCGCGCGGTTCTCCCTGACCGGGAACGCGCTTTCGATGACCCTGCCCATCCCGCCCAGCATCAACCGGCAATATGCCACGGTCAACGGGCGTCGCGTGTTGTCGGCAACGGGACGTCGCTACAAAGGAACCATCGGGCAACTGCTCATGACGGTAGCCTCTGCCTCCGGGTGGCGCGCTTTTTTGCAGAACGCCCAAGAACATTGTCTGGCCCTGACGATCCATTTTTACTTTCCGACGCTGTTACGACGCGATCTTGACGGCGGACTGAAAATCGCCCAGGACGCCTTGTGTGAAGCCATGAATCTCAATGACAATCGCATTATGGAAATTCATCTCTATAAAACCCTGGACCGGGAGAATCCCCGGCTCGAATGTACCCTGTCTCTGACGAGTCCCCTGCCTCCGGGGAGTCAACGCGCCCGGCGTTCCGGCCCCCTTCGCAAATCCTCGACCCCACCCCGCATTCCCTCTTCGGAAATGCGCCCCTTACAAAAGGGAGGCACCAAGGGGCGGTCCCGGAGCGGCCGGCGTTAATTCCCCTCCGTTTTCCCTCCCTTGCTTTTCATGCGTGCTCCTTGGTATGGAAAGTCCCATGAACCCGACGTCCTTGTTTGCAGATTGGAGCACACCGGGCATGCGGAACCCCTTATCCTGGATGATCAGTCTCGCGCTTATCGGAACCTGTTGCGTTCCGGCGCCCGTTTCCGCCGAGCGGATTCTCTTCAACCCGCGGCAGAAGTCTCAGCTTCAACGGGTCGAGACCGTGTTCGTCAAAGCGGTCGCGCTGACGGAAAAAGGATTGGTCGAGCCGACCCCTGTCGAGAACGCCACGGCTGAACGGTTGACCGCAGCCGGATTCACGGTTATCACGACGGAGAGCGAACCGCATGACGTCGTGCTGAAAGTGAAGTGCGACGAGCGAAAGCCGTGGGGCGGCGTCAGGCGATCCGACGGAGAGATGCAACAACCGGGGGCGCCTTCTCGAAATTGGAAAGGACCGGCCTGCCAGTTAAACTACTTCTTCGACAGCCAAAAGGGACCCTGGCAGTATGAGGTTCGGACCACGTTTGAGAACGCGTGGGAGGCGTCCCGGGCCAACGGGCACGACGACTCCGGCCAATTCGCGTTGCAGCATCTCGGCCAGGCGTTGCGGGACAGCAATTTTCCGCTTGACCTTGCGGCGGAATGGAAACAGGCCAAACGGCTCGCTTCGCTCCTGGCCGATCCCCAAATCGACAGCGCCACCAAGCTCAAAATACTCTCGCTCGCGGGCCACGTGCCCGGAGACACCATGCTGCAAGCCCTTCAACGGATCAGAACCCAGGCTGAATTCGCCGCCCCGGCCACGGTTGCCCTGGGGTTCATGGGCGAACCGGCCATTCCGACCCTGATGGAACTCTTATCCGATTCATCAGTGGACATTCAGGCCGCCGCCGCGGAAGCGCTCGGGGAAATCGGCGCCCACAGCGGCAACGTCCAAATCCTGCCGCCTCTCCTGGCCAGAATGGAAGCGCCCGACGTGCACCTTCGCGTGCAGACGGAAATCGTGAGAGCCATCGGGAAAACGCCGGACATGGGGTCACTCGAACCCCTGCAACAACTCGCCCTCAAAGCGTGGACCTCCCGTTCAAATGATCCGCTCATGCAGGAACTCCGGGAAGCCGTGGACTGGAGCCTCTGGCAGATCAACCCCACCGCGCACACCGACGAATAGGCCCCGTTTCCGGCGGGGCATCGAAAAAATACTTTGCAATCTGTTGTTTTTCTTGATTTCATAAGTGATTACTTATAGAATTCTGGAGAGACCATGGAATACCAAGAACGGAAGCCTGTTATTTGGTTAGGAGATTCACGCAAACAGGTGCAATCCTTTCCACGATCGGTCCGGCAAGATATTGGGGCGGCGCTCTATGATGTGCAATTGGGAGTTACGCCTCCCCTGGCCAAGCCATTGAAGGGAGGTGAGGGTGGAGTTTTTGAAATTGTCACGAGGTTTGACACAAACACCTACCGAACGGTGTACGCAGTCAAACTGGGGAAACATGTGTATGTGCTGCATGCTTTCCGGAAAAAATCGCCGAGCGGGCGTAAGACGGCGAAAAAAGATGTGGAATTGATTGAACGACGGTATATGGAAGCGATGCAATTGGCAAAGGAGAGTCGATCGTGAAGAAGAACTCCAAAATCGAGTTTGAAAAAAGTTCGGGGAATGTCTTTGCCGATCTGGGCCTGGACCATCCTGAAGAACTGCTCACCCGAGCGCAACTTGGACATTCAGTGAGGATAATCCTTGAAAAACGGAATCTGAAACAACGGGAAATAGGAACACTGCTCGGGATCAAACAACCTGAGGTGTCTAACCTGATGAATGGACGTTACACCCTCTTTTCCCAGGAACGGTTGTTTGGTTTTCTCAACAAGTTGGACCGCAAAGTTACGGTCAAAGTCACGCCCCGTCGCAGGGGAGAAAAACCGCAAGAGGTCGTTTTTGCCTGAAACATGAATGAAATGGCGCGCCCGAGAGAGGTGACTCGGTTTCTTTGAACAGTTTGCAGGCTGTCGATAAGTGGCTCTCCGCTCTGGTCTATGCCGCCACCCGCCATTGATTTCTGACGAGTTGAAAGGTGGGCTTCCTCTTCCTCCTGGGCTGTTTCGCCAACATGAGTCGCTTCGCAAAGTCGAGCAGGGCTTCCTTGCCGGACTCGCCTGCACTTGCTTCTCGAATGAGCACCCGCGCCAAGGTATCGCCGGTTTCACCAAGATTTTTATATTTCCCATTTTCAACGCGCGAGAGATGGGCGGGGTTAATCCGCAAGAGTGCCGCTAATTCTTGCGCCTGGAAGCCGCTCTGCTTGCGCAGATAGCGCAACTCCTGACCGGTTAAGAGCCCTGGTTTGCGCAACAAGACCCCGGCAATGACATCCATCAAAGACCCAAGCTGGGGAATCTCCATGTCATACTCACGGCAAGCGGCACACTGATGTAACGTGACACCGGCCAGATAGATATTGCTCAACCCGCTTTCCACAAAGCGGTAAGGCTTCTCAATCGTCGTGCGTTCCGGCACCAAGGCGGTCCCACATTTTGAGCATCTCATGATCCCCTCCTTTCACCAATGACCGTCACGATGATGCTCGATAAATCATCAATCTTAGAATTATAAAAAATATTGATAATATGTCAAAAATCGGATTGTGAATTTCTGTCCTTTTACATTGTATCGTACTGGGATGGGACCACCTCACAACACACATCCCGCTGTGAGCCTTAGTAGAGAACAAATCAAAGACGGATGACGGGAAAACTTGCTATCCGTACGTCTTTACCGTACAATTGCGGAAGATGATTATTCGTTCCGTGCGTCATCGAGGATTGAGACGCCTCATTGAAACCAATCAAACCAGAGGCCTCCGGCCCGACCTGGTGAACCGGATACGCAACATTCTCACGGCGCTTATTTTGGCCGACAATCTGGTGATGTTTCGAAATTCAGCCCCTCCGGGATGGCATGTGCATCAGCTTTCGGGGGATCGGAAGGATACCTGGACCGTGTCCACTTCGGGAAACTGGCGGATCACGTTTGAAGAAGATGACGGCTATCTGGACATGTTGGATTTGGAGGATTACCACTGATGAAAAAGCAAGGGCTGCCAATTGGGATGAAGCCGCCCCACCCTGGGCCATTTATCAAGACCGAAGTGCTCGATGAACTCGGTCTCAGCGTCACGAAAGCGGCAGAGGTTTTAGGCGTGCGCCGCGCCACCCTGTCGGATTTGCTGAACGAAAAGGCGGCATTGTCGCCGGAGATGGCCTTGCGACTGGAAAAAGCTTTTCAGATCAACATGGATATGCTGTTGAGAATGCAGGCATGGTATGACGCCACGGAGATGCGCAAACAGGAAGGGAAAATCAAAATTGCACCCTATGTGCCTGCATCGCCGACCTGAAAATGACGGATGATTGTCGCCACCCTTCAGACTTTGGGAAATCCTGGAAAGGGCAAGCAGGAAATGGCGCGCCCGAGAGGAGTCGAACCTCTAACCTTTTGATCCGTAGTCAAATGCTCTATCCATTGAGCTACGGGCGCGCGACCTGGTCGTGTGATGGCAGTGGGTCCCCGGACAGACTCCGGCCCGGGCAGCCCATCTTATACAAGTCCTTGCGGGGCCGGTCAACTCGGCCGTTCGGGTGGGAAGCCGCGCCGCACTGGATTGCCGGAATGCTTTCAGACCACTGAGGCGAGTGAGGACACCGGCGTCCCGAAGAGCGTCGAGGCTGACGCATCCTCCACTCTGATCGCGACCCGGTCTCCGAGGGCGAGCGGGGTTGCGTCCTTGTCCCAGACCACGGTGACGTTGCTTGCCGTGTGCCCCATCCATTGCCGGGACGATTTTTTCGCGTTCCCTTCCACCAGCACGTCCACTGGCGTTCCGATCAACCGCCGGTTTTTCCCGGCGGAGATCGTTCGCTGGAGTTCGACCAATTGCGTGACCCGCTCTGACTTGACGGCTTCGGGAACGTCATCGGGAAATTTTCGATAGGCTATGGTGTTCTTTCGTTCCGAATATTTGAACACGTAGGCCGATTGAAATTCGATTTCCCGCACGAGTTCACAGGTTTCGAGAAATTCCTCGTGGGTCTCGGTGCAAAACCCCGCGATGATGTCCGTGCTGAGGGCAATATCCCCCTGCTTGCGGATTGCAGCCGCCAACGCCCGATACTCGGCCCGCGTATACGACCGGCCCATCAGGTCCAGGATGCGGTCGCTCCCCGCCTGGAGAGGAAGATGAATCTGCCGGCACACGTTCGGGTGATGCGCCACCACCTCGATGAGCGCGGGCGGAAAGTCCTTGGGATGCGGGGACGTGAAGCGGACGCGTTCGATTCCGGGAACGTCGGCCACGTCCGACAACAGCCTGGCAAACGCGACGTCTTCGCTTCGATACGAATTGACGTTCTGCCCCAGCAGCGTCACCTGCTTGTATCCCTGGGCCGCGAGGGCGCGCGCTTCTTCGAGAATCCCCTGCGCGGGGCGCGACCGTTCCCGCCCGCGGGTATAGGGCACCACGCAGAAACTGCAAAAATTGTCGCAGCCCCGCATGATCGCAATCCAGGCGTTCACACCGGGCGTTCGCTCCGGAAGAATCGACTCGTAGGTTTCGTATTCCGACAAATCCACGGCCATCGACGGTTCGCGACGTTCCAACGCCTTTGTCAGCAGATCCGGCAATTGCCGATAGGCATCCGGTCCGGCGAGGACGTCGATGACGGGTTGCGACTCCATCAGCTCTTTTTTGAGATTCTGGGCCATGCACCCCAGGACGCCGATGACGACGCGCCGCGATTGCTTGATCGCTTTCCACTCGGCCAAGTGGCCGTAGACCCGATTGTGGGCGTTTTCCCGGATTGCGCAGGTATTCATCAGCATCACGTCGGCCTGCTCGGGGAACGGCGTCAACGCGAACCCCCGGTCTCTTAAAATCGACCGCACCAGTTCGGTATCATACTCATTCATCTGACAGCCGAACGTTTGAAGGTACACGCGATAGGACATTGAGCACTCCTTGAGCCGTGGCTTCGCGCGGGATTCCGTTACGTCGCCGGCAGACCGGCGGCTTCCTGTTCAAGAGCGTGAACCATCGGAATCGGGAATCTTCCGGACCGCGGCGGGGCCTCATCCGCCAATGTCCCCAAGGCCGCATGCTCCATGACCCCGGTCAGCCTGACCCGCCGGAGCTGATTCGCCAACGAGCCGGAACAGGCGACGCCCACCCGGATGAAATTATCCGTCAGGCCGGTCCACAATCCATCTTTGCCCATTGTCTCAAACAGCACCGGACAATCCCGGTCCAGAAACCGTTGATAGAACTGTGCCCGCTTCATCCGGGACACCTGCGAAAGCAGCCGGCTCCGGGTTTTGATAACCGCCGGCGGCACGGCATGGCCCAACCGGGCGGCCGGCGTCCCCGGTCGCACGGAATAGCTGAACACGTGGGCATAGGCCAACGGCAGGTCGCGGACCAGGTCGCAGGTCGCGGAAAACCGGCGATCCGTTTCTCCGGGAAAGCCGACGAGCACGTCGGTTCCCACGCACACGTCCGGGATCGTTCGCACCGCGTGTTCCACCCATGCCCGATACTCTTTCACGGTGTAGCGACGATTCATGGCCGACAGCATTTCATCGTCCCCGCTCTGCAAGGGAACGTGCAGGAACCGGCACAGCTTCCCGGAGGCGCCCATATACTCGAGCAAGGCCGGAGGGATGGTCGTCGGCTCGATGGAAGAAATGCGGATGCGGGCCAACCCGGGAATGACCTCCAACCGTTGGATCAGATCGAGCAGCCCTCCGGAATCGTTCGCGAATCGCCCGATGTTCACCCCGGTCAGAACCAGTTCCCGATGTCCCCGGTCCACCAGGCGTTCGGCCTCTCGCACCGCGTCGTCGGTCACCCGGCTTCGCTCACGTCCCCGGGCAAACGGGATCAGACAAAAGGAACACATGAAATTGCAGCCGTCCTGAATCTTCAGATTGGCTCGCGTGGTCGCATATTCCCCCACCCCGTCCTGAACGAAATCCTCCCGGCCCATGGAGCCCGAATGCCGGACAAACGCGGATGCGCGCTTGTGTCCCTGAATCATCTCTTCCAGATACTCCGGCAGCAACATTTTGTATTGGTTGCCCAACACGAGATCCACTCCCGGAAGATGCTGCAAGGTCCCGAGCCCGGTTTGCGCATAGCACCCCGTCACGGCGACGAACGCCCGCGGAGAGTGGCGCAACGTCCGGCGAATGACCCGCCGGCAATCGGCCTCGGCGTTCTCCGTCACGCTGCACGTATTCAGGACGAGCAGGTCGGTCGGCTCTCCATAGGCCACCTTCCGGTACCCCATTCTGGTGAACCGGTCGGTCAGGACCGCGGTTTCCGATTGATTGAGACGGCATCCGGCCGTATAAAAGGTGACTGTTTTCTGCACGAGCCCCTTCTTTCGTTTCAGGACATGCATTATAGAGAACCCGCTCTCACGCCCACAACCGTTGACGGATTCCACGTCGATAGCCGGCAAGCATGCCCTCCACCATGCCGTGGTCAGCCTGAGCAATGCGAAGGATCTGCTTTTTCAAGGCATTTGGTTGTTAAGTCGGAAGTTCTTGTGGCTGCACCACCTCATGTCGCCCTCTCTGCTATCTCTAGCACGATGCAAGCCCTCAGAGGTTGACACCGGGGATGACGTGTGCACTAATAGCCCCGCAAGCAAAGCCTAGCCTGCTAGCCTACCCATGCCTGACCACGGCTACTTCGCCAACCTGATTTGGCAGATCGCTGACCTGCTACGTGGCCCCTACCGCCCGCCACAGTACGAGCGTGTCATGTTGCCCATGACGGTGCTACGCCGGTTCGACTGCGTGCTTGCCTCGTCGAAAGCCAAGGTCCTGGCCGAATACGCGAAGCGCAAGGATGGTAAGGTCAAAGGCGAGGCATTGGACCTTCGGTTGAACAAAGTCGCCGGCCAGCGCTTCCACAATCGCTCAGACCTTGATTTCAAGAAACTCAAGGGCGACCCCGATAACGTCGAGAAGCATCTCGTCAGCTACATCAAGGGCTTCTCAAGGAATGTGCGCGACATCTTCGACTTCTTCGAGTTCGAAAACGAGATCGAGCGAATGCGCGAGGCGAACATCCTCTACCTCGTCGCCTCGAAGTTCTGTGATGTCGATCTGCACCCGAACACGGTACCGAACGAACAGATGGGGCACATCTTCGAGAATCTCATCCGCCGCTTCAACGAACTGGCCAACGAAACTGCGGGCGACCATTTCACACCGCGCGAGGTCATCCGACTGATGGTGAACATCCTGTTCATCCAGGACGACAAGCTGCTCGCCACGCCCGGCACCATCCGCAAACTGCTCGATCCCGCCTGCGGCACCGGCGGCATGCTGGCGGAGGCACAGAACTACCTGCGTGAGCATCATGGCGCGGCAAAGCTCTATGTCTATGGGCAGGACTACAACAAGCGCGCCTACGCCACCGCCGCTTCCGACATGCTGATGAAACAGGTGGACCACAACGGTACCGGCAACAACGTTCGGTACGGCGACAGCTTCACCGAAGACCAGTTCGAGGACGAAACCTTCGACTACTTCCTCACCAATCCGCCTTTCGGCGTGGACTGGAAGAAGCAGCAGAAAGAGATTCAGCAGGAACACAGCAAGCGCGGGTTCGACGGCCGCTTCGGTGCCGGGCTGCCGCGCGTGAACGACGGTTCGCTGCTCTTCCTGCAGCACATGTGGACTAAACGTGAACCCGTACGGCCGGCGGATCACAAGCACGGCTCGCGGCTCGCCATCGTCTTCAGCGGATCGCCTCTCTTCACCGGCGGCGCGGGCTCGGGGGAGAGCGATATCCGTAAGTGGATCATCGAAAATGACTGGCTGGAAGGTATCATCGCACTGCCCGAGCAGATGTTCTACAACACCGGCATCGGTACCTATATCTGGATCGTCACTAACCGCAAGGAGAAGCGGCGCAAGGGCAAGATCCAACTTCTGGACACACGCGGTGTATGGACCGCAGGCGGCAGCGAGGATAGTAAGCGTAGCCTCGGCGACAAACGCCGGCACCTCACAAACAAACAGATCGCAGAGATTGTGCAACTTTACGGTCGGCAGATCGAAAGCGAGAGCTCCAAGACTTTCGACAACGCCGACTTCGGCTACACTCGCGTCACCGTCGAGCGGCCCCTGCGCCTGCGCTACCAGATGACCACTGAAGACAAGGCCCGCTTTCTCGATGCCTGCCCGTACCTGCTCAACGACGTGCAGGCCATCGACAAGACGTTGGGACGTGAGCCGAGCTACGACTGGAATGCGACGTGGGAGAGTATCGCCGCTCTCCTGCGTGAGCGCCAATCGCGCTGGAAGAAGGTAGAACAGAGGCTCTTCCGCGATGTCTTCACCGAGAAGAATGCGAAGGCCGAGCGGGTCAGGAAGAATGGCCGGGGGAACGGCTACGAGCCGGACACCGCACTGCGCGACTTCGAGAACGTGCCGCTTAAAGACGACATCGACGCCTACTTTGAGCGCGAGGTGCGGCCTCATGTGCCCGACGCTTGGATGGACCGCGACAAGGACAAAGTCGGCTACGAAATCAACTTCAACCGCCACTTCTACAAGTACACGCCGCCGAGGCCGCTGGAGGAGATTGACGCGGATTTGAAGGAGGCGGAGGAGAAGATTGTGCGGTTGTTGCGGGAGGTGACGAAGTGAGCGCATATAACAACATTGAGCACCATCGACTCAAGTACGCCGCGACCCTTAACGATGAGACGTTGAGCGAAGAAACGGATGCCAACTACGAGTTGCAGTACATTGACATTAGCAATGTTGACTCTTTGGGCACGATCCGCGAGATCGCAACATATCCCTTCGCCGAAGCCCCAAGTCGAGCTCGGAGGCGTGTGCGTGATGGCGATGTTATCATTTCTTGCATACGAACCTATCTGCAGGCAATCGCTCCGATCCAGGACCCACCTGATAACCTAGTCGTGTCGACTGGATTCGCCGTAGTACGGCCATGTGGGGGCGTGTTGGATGCCGCTTTCGGCAGGTACGTGCTACATGAGCCATCGTTCTTAGCGGAAGTTGAAATGCGGTCAGTTGGGGTTAGTTACCCGGCCATCAACACCTCGGACCTCGGTGACATCCCCATCCATTTGCCGCCATACCAGAAGCAGCGTGCCATCGCCGCCTATCTTGACCGCGAGACGGCGCGGCTGGATGCCCTGGTAGCGGCGAAGGAACGAGTGCTCGGACTGTTGGCCGAAAAGCGCCGGGTGCTCATCACCCACGCCGTCACCCGCGGCCTCGACCCCGATGCCCCACTCCGCGACTCCGACATCCCCTGGTTAGGCAAGATCCCTGCGCATTGGAAGGTCATTAGGCTCAAATTCGTGTCCGCCGAACCTCTCGCGTATGGGGCAAATGAAGCGGCCCTCGACGACGATCACTCATTTCCGCGGTTTGTTCGAATCACAGATATAAACGAGGAAGGAAACCTGATAGACGAGACGTATCGGTCTCTTGAACCAACGCTTGCAGAGCCATACTTGCTGAATGACGGTGACATCTTGTTCGCGAGAAGCGGGGCCACCGTTGGAAAAGCGTTTCTGTACAAAGAATCCTGGGGACCGTCGTGTTTTGCTGGTTACCTCATCCGGTTGAGATGCAACAAGCAGTTAGTACGACCAGAATTCATCTTTGCTTATGCACAATCTGATCCCTACTGGGGGCAGCTACGGGAAGGGACGCTCCAGGCAACGATCCAGAACTTCAGTGCGGAGAAGTACGGCCATCTCTTTCTGACTCTCCCGCCACTTTGGAAGCAATCTGAGATCATAGATCAGCTTTCCAAGTCGCTATCCGACCTTGATGCGCTTAGATCCTCTACAGAAAGCACGATCACGCTCCTCAAAGAGCGTCGCTCTGCACTCATTGCCGCAACCGTAACGGGACAGATCGATATCCAGTAAGGTGTTGCCTCAAACACCCAATGCCAAGTAATCTTTGACATTCTGACAATTGTGTGCCGAAGCAACCATGCCTGAACCATTCTCTGACCGATACGGATACCACGCCGACGACGTTGCCGTTGAGATTACTGTTCGTGAAGATGCCCCCGACGAGTTGAGATACGCCATTCCACAGATTGCCAGACAATGTAAAATATCATTCACGACCATGCGCGAGGTCATATGTCAGATCCTGCTCGTTCAACCCGATCCTTACAACTGGTCAGAGATCCCGAATGTCCGTGATGAAGTAAACAACCTCATTGGCACCTGCCCTTGGTTCAAAGTCTACGACATTGCTGAAGCCCTGCATGACGAAATCTATTATGTCTACGAGCAGAAATTCTCTGATCTCCTCAATCAGTTCCTACGAACTAACGGAATTGGATGGGAAATGCTTGAAGGGCAGATTATGTACAGAGGATCAGATGTTTTTACTGACTCGACGAAACGAGCCGTTACCGTGCTCGCGCAATCAAACCTACCAAGGGCCGCTGGCGAAATACAGGAGGCACTTCGGGACATCTCGCGCCGCCCGGTTGCCGATGTAACCGGTGCTATCCAACACGCAATGGCGGCAATGGAGGCAACTGCCCGGGACGTAACCTGTCGTCCCAACAGCACATTGGGTCAACTTGTCCCAATGCTTGACTTACCGACTCCTCTTGACATCGCGGTCCAAAAACTGTGGGGTTATGCATCGGATCGCGCACGGCATGTTCGCGAAGGTGATGTCATCGATACGACTGAGGCGGAACTGTTGGTCAGCGTCGCCGGTGCGGTTTGCACATTTCTTGCAGGCCGGAACGATAACTCCCAGTAAGACTTGAGACATGCAAGGATGATATAAGAACCGAATTTCA
The DNA here is from genome assembly GCA_965232175.1 of Nitrospirales bacterium. Lineage (GTDB taxonomy): Bacteria > Nitrospirota > Nitrospiria > Nitrospirales > UBA8639 > Bin75. The sequence goes on along the minus strand of CBDDOW010000006.1, from coordinate 1,858,411 downwards.
GTTAAAGCAAGGCGGCTGTACTGGGCGTACGAACGTAGGAGATCATAACTGGCACAAGCCCCAGCATACCGAAACCATGAGGAGAGGACAAAGCCTATGAATTGGCGAGACCACATTACCGTTGATCCTGAAATCTGCCATGGAAGGGCCTGCATCACCGGCACCCGAGTCCTGGTAACCACGGTTCTCGACAATCTGGCGGCAGGTCTGGATTCAGAGGAAATCATGAGAAGCTACCCGTCGATCAGTCGAGAGTCCATCCAAGCGGCAGTGTGCTATGCCGCGGAGTTGGCGAGCGAACGGGTAGTTTCATTGTCAGAGTAGGATATTCCGTGTGCGGTTCAAGCTGGACGAGAACCTGCCGGTCGGACTAGCAGATTTGTTCCGCGAGGCCGGACATGACGCCGTGACGGTTCTCGACCAAGGACTCGGCGGCGTGAGGGACGATGATCTCGCGTCAGCCTGCGTTCGTGAGAGACGAGCCATCGTCACGTTCGATACGGACTTTTCTGACATTCGAACGTTCCCACCTAGTGCCTATTCCGGGCTTGTCGTATTTCGACTCGATAGCCAAGCGCGCGATCACGTTTTAGAGGTCGGAACCCGGTTTCTTCGGGCTCTTTCCAACGCGGCACTCGACGGTCAACTTTGGATTGTAGAAGAATCGCGCATTCGAATGCGGGAGTGATATGAAGCGTACCAGCGAGGCAGCCTTCGAAGCTGTCATCGAAACACACCTGCTTGAGAATGGATACGTACCGGCCGCGCGAGAAGGCTTCGACCGCGAGCGTGCGATCTTTCCTGAAACGGTTCTCGCTTTTATCCGTGAGACCCAGCCGAAGGAGTGGGACAAGCTGGAGGCCTTGCACGGGGACAAGACCGGTGAGCAGGTGCTCGGCGACTTGTGCAAATGGATGGACGCCAATGGCGCACTCGCGACGCTACGACACGGATTCAAGTGTTACGGACGCACGCTTCATGTGGCGTACTTCAAGGCGGCGCACGAGCTGAACCCGGAACTTGAAGCCCGCTATGCTGCGAATCGTCTGGGACTGACTCGCCAACTCCACTTCTCTCCGCGCTCTGAGCAATCGATAGATGTTACGCTCAGCCTGAACGGCATCCCCGTCGCCACGGTGGAATTGAAGAACCCGCTCACGGGCCAGCGTGTTGAGGATGCACGCCGGCAGTACAAGCAGGACCGCGATCCGCGCGAGCCGATCTTCGAATTCAAACGCCGTACATTGGTGCACTTTGCCGTGGACACCGAGTCCGCGCTGATGACCACCCGCCTGGCGGGCCCGGCAACACACTTTCTTCCCTTCAACAAGGGTTGCGCCGGAGCAGCCGGTAACCCGCCGGACCCTGAGAGCCGCAACTACCGCACGGCATACCTGTGGGAAGAGGTACTGCAACGGGACAGCCTGCTCGACCTCCTCGCCCGCTTCATCCACTTGCAAATCGACGAAAAACGCGACGATCAGGGCCGCAAGGTCAAGACGGAGTCCATGATCTTCCCCCGCTACCACCAACTCCAGGCGGTACGCATGTTGGTGGACGCCGCGCGTAGCGAGGGCGTGGGGCACAATTACCTCGTCGAGCATTCCGCGGGTAGCGGCAAAAGCAACACAATCGGTTGGCTGACGCATCGGCTCGCGTCCTTGCACGATGCCGCCAACGAGCGTGTCTTCGACAGCGTGATCGTGGTCACCGATCGCGTCGTGCTTGATCAGCAACTCCAGGACACGATCTACCAGTTCGAACACAAGCGCGGCGTCGTGCAGCGAATCGACGAAAGCTCCCGACAACTCGCCGAAGCGCTCGAGAACGCGGTGCCAGTGATCATCACCACCCTGCAGAAATTCCCTTTCGTCTCTCGGCAGTTGCTCAATATGGCTGAGGAACGCGGAACAACCGGCACGGGTACGCTCGCTACCCGGCGTTGCGCCATCATAGTCGACGAGGCCCACAGCTCTCAGGGCGGTGAGACGGCAACCGATCTAAAGGAAGTGCTGGGCGGTGATGAGCTTCGGAAGGAAGCCAAGAAGCGCGCAACCGATGAAGGCAGGGAAGACATGGAAGAGGTCTTCCGCAGCATGGCCAAGCGCGGCAAGCAGGCGAATTTGAGCTTCTTTGCCTTCACCGCCACGCCCAAGCACAAGACGCTCGCCGTCTTCGGCCGCGATGGGCAGCCCTCGCACCGCTACACCATGCGCCAAGCGATCGAAGAGGAGTTCATCCTCGACGTGCTGAAGCATTACACCACCTACGCGACGTACTTCAGGCTGCTCAAGGCGTGCGAGGACGATCCGAACGTCGAACGCAAGAAAGCCGCGCGGGCGCTGGCGCGTTTCATGAGGCTGCATCCGCACAATATCGCGCAGAAGACCGAGGTGATGGTCGAGCACTTCCAGGCGGTCACTCGGCACAAGATCCGTGGCCGGGCCAAGGCGATGGTGGTGACGGGATCGCGCCTGGAAGCGGTTCGCTACAAGCAGAGCTTCGATCGCTACATTCAGGAAAAGGGCTATGCCATCAAGTCGCTGGTTGCCTTTTCGGGCACAGTGGTGGACGACAAGCTGGCAGACATCACCTACACCGAGCCAGGCATGAACCACGGTATCTCCGAGAAAGAACTGCCTGAAAAGTTCGCGACGCAGGAGTATCAGGTTTTGCTCGTCGCGGAGAAGTACCAGACCGGGTTCGATCAACCGCTCCTGCACACAATGTACGTGGACAAGCGGCTCGCGGGCATCCAGGCCGTGCAAACGTTGTCTCGGCTGAACCGCATTCATCCGCTCAAGGAAGACACATTCGTTCTCGACTTCGTGAACGACCGGAAGGAGATTCGCGAGGCTTTCAAGACCTACTACGAAGGCGCCGAGATGGGCGAGGAAGTCGATCCCGCTCGCATGTACGCGATCAAGGGTGAGTTGGACGCTACGGGAATCTACCTCGACGAGGAGGTTGAGCGTTTCAGCGCCGTCTACTTCAAGCCGAAGCAGCGGCAGAGCGCGTTGGACCACCGGACCATGAACGCCACTCTTGATCCGGCGGTGTCGCGCTTCACCGTGCGCCGGAACGACAACGAGGCGGAAGCGGAAGACTGGCGCGGCAAGGTCCAGGCGTTCTTGAACCTGTATGGGTTCCTGAGCCAGGTGATTCCGTACCAGGACTCGGATCTCGAACGGTTGTACGTGTTCCTCCGCCATCTCGCGGCGAAATTGCCGCGTCGCAAGAGCGGCCCGGCGTACCAGTTTGATGACGAGGTTCGGCTCGAATACTACCGGCTGCAGAGGATCAGCGAGGGATCCATTCCGCTCCAGGACGGCGAGGCCCGACCCCTCGACGGCCCCACGGAGGTCGGTAGCGGCCTGGTGCGGCCGCAGCCCATGCCGCTTTCACAACTCATCGACGTCGTGAACGAGCGCTTCGGCACGGATTTCAACCAGGCCGATCAACTCTTCTTCGACCAGATTGTCGAAGCGGCGATCTCCGACGACGGCTTGCGACAGGCAGCCGCGGTCAACCCGAGCGACAAGTTCGAGTTGGTGTTCAAGAACCTGCTTGAGAGTTTGTTCGTCGAGCGCATGGACCAGAACGAGGAAATCTTCATCCGGTACATGAACGACGAGTCGTTTCAACAGGTCGTTAGCACATGGATCGGGGCCGAGGTGTACCGTCGGCTTCGAGCCAGGGATGAGCACTCAGACCAAACTCAACCCGACGAAACCCTGCCGCCCGCCTTGCGTGTCGTGGAAGGACAGCCGAAAGATCGCTACGTCACTTGCGTCCCCCTTGTGCCACTTGCGGTTGCGGCTGGTGCGTTCGGCCATACCCAAGACACGGCAGCCGATGGGGACTGGAAGTGGGTCGAGGTCAGCACCGGCTGTCGTTTGAGACCGGGCATGTTCGTCGCGCAGATCGTGGGCCGGTCAATGGAACCTGCTATCCCCGACGGCGCCTACGGCTTGTTCCGCGCCCCCGTGGAGGGCACCCGACAAGGAAAAACCGTACTGGTTCAGCTTCGTGACGCCACCGACCCTGAAACCGGGGCGCGGTACACCGTCAAGCGATACGAAAGTGAAAAGATCCAAGACGATGATTCCTGGCGGCACGCGAAGATCACATTGAAGCCCAACAATCCCGAGTTCGATTCTATCGTTCTCTCCAGAGAAGACGAGGGCGAAGTCACAGTCGTGGCCGAACTGGTGGAGGTGATGTGATTCCGCGTCCATCACAAAAACAAATTGCCCAAGGGCAACCGTTAGGAGTACAATAAACAGAAGTTGCTGAAGGAATGGTTGTTCAACGTATCTTCCAGGTACCGTATGACCCGCCCTTTGCCGATTGCCCCGCTCCTTCTCTCATTGACGTGCGCCGGTTTCCTGCCGGGCGCGAGCGTGGCGCAGCCCACCTTGCCCGTCGAGCCGGACGAAGAAACCCGGCTGGAAGAGATTTATGACCATGAGGCGAGCATGGTCATGTTCCTGTATTCACTGAAAGGGACGGAAGAAGTCGATTACGTGGTCGGGAGAAAAGTCTGGGAGCACCAGAGAAGCGTGTACGGGAACCCCGTGTACTATCTTGAGTCCTATCCCCTGTTTTACTGGTGGAACCATACCATGTGGAATGACCCCGAACAGGATGGAGTCAACGGCAACGAACTCGTGTATAAAGAAGACGTTGATTTTGATGCGACCCGCTATAAACCCTGCCTCTTTAACGGGCAACGCTGCTGAACGCTTCCGGCCTCCCCGTCAGGGGATCGTGGCGTTTTCCCTGATGCGCATCATCAGAATCACGCGATGCTGGCCCCATGCCAGTTCTTGAACGGTCCCGCACGGCACCCTCCTCCCTTCGCAGCCGGCTGGCGTCCATTCGCCTGTTGCCCGGTCAGATCGTGGCGTTAGCCGCCGCGGGCCTGATTTTCATCGGCACGGCCCTCCTCCTGCTTCCATTTGCCACCCCGGAAGGCGTGGAATTACGGTTCATCGACGCCCTGTTTACCGCGACCTCCGCCGTTTGCGTCACCGGCTTGATCGTGATGGATACTCCCCATGAGTTCACCACCTTCGGGCAGACCATCATCCTGCTGCTCATCCAAATCGGCGGACTGGGCTATGCCCTGTTGGCGACAATCATCCTGCTGGCCCTGGGGCATCGCATCGGCCTGCGCGACCGGATGATGCTGGCCGAGACCCTGAGCACGTTTGACATGGCCGGCTCAATTCGCTACGTCAAAATCGTGGCCGTCGCCACCGTGACCCTGGAAGGGTTGGGGTTTCTCTTTTTGGCGTTACGCTTTTCACGGGACATGCCGTGGGGGGAAGCCCTCTACTCCGGGCTCTTCCATTCCATCTCCGCCTTTAACAACGCGGGATTCGCCCTGTTCTCCGACAGCCTGATTTCCTATCGAACGGACCTGTCCGTCAATCTGATCGTCACGGTCCTGGTCATTCTGGGAAGTATCGGGTTTCTTGTTTTTCAGGACGGGTGGGACAATTTCAAGGGCCGCCGCTTTCGACTCCAGACGCATACGAAACTCGTGATCGTGGTGACCCTGATTGTCCTTGCGTCGGGCACCGTGGGCATTACCATTCTCGAATGGAACAACCCGCGGACGTTTCAGCCCTTGAGCCTCGGCGAACGCCTGGTCACGGCGCATTTTCACGCCATGTCCCGGACCGCGGGCTTTACGACCATTGACATCAGCGCCATGAACGACGCCACCCTGTATTTTCTGCTGCTCCTGATGACCATCGGCGGCTCGCCCGGCAGCATGTCGGGCGGCATCAAGACCACGGCCTTCGCCATCATCTGGCTGACGATCTGGGCGGTGCTTCGCCGCCGGCACGACATCGAGATCTTTCACCGGAGAATATCGCGAGAATTGGTGGTCCGCGCGTTTTGTCTGGCGATCCTGGCATTCACGGCCATCACCCTGTTCACGCTGGCCCTCGCCTTTACGGAAGAACGCCCGTTTTTGAGCATCATGTTCGAAGTCACGTCGGCTATGGGAATCGTGGGCATGTCCCTTGGAGACGGAGACGGGCGAAGCTTCGCCGCCCTGTTCACCGACTTCGGCAAGCTGGTGATCATTGCCTCGATGCTGATCGGCCGTTTCGGGCCGCTCCTGATCGGCCTGTTCGCCATTCACACCACGACCGCCCCCCGGTATCGCTATCCGGAAGCCCGGGTGATGCTCGGATAAGGCCCCCCCCGTTACGTCAGCCGCCGTTGCAGGACCAGCACAAACGCCACCAGGGTCGGCAGCGGGGCCACCAGAAGAGGAATCAACCAGACCCACGCGTTTTTCCCGCGGACGCGCGCCTGATCATACATCCAGACAAACACCCACACCACCAGCAGGAAGTAGTTGATCCCCAACCAGTGCGTGGTGCGCGTGGCGAGTTCGCTGGTGCTCCCACCCGTCGCGGCATTCCAAAAGAGCACTTGCAGGACGCCGAACGCCACCAACAGGCTGATGACAATCCGTTTGCTCCATACGTACATGATTCACGCCTCCTCTTGTGAGAGAGATCGGGCTTTGACTGTGACGGCGAGCCGTTCCCATAGCCGCAGCGTAGTATGGATTCCGGCAAAAAGCCAGACTGAACGACCCTGTCAATCCGCCGGGCCGCGGGACGGATTCCGGAAGAACGCTGTGGATGACTGAAAACCCTCTTTTTTTATGATGTGGATAACACAAAAACATCGTTCTAACGCCTTGCATCTCAAAAGATTTCTTTGTTCACAGGATATCCAGTGGCATCCCCTGTCATTGAGGCCACAAACCCAACATTTAGTATTGACAATTTTTATATGTATCTATAAATTGTGCCTCCTGAAAAATCAATTCGGAAAATCCCCACCCAGACCAGACGTAAACGGTACGGATGAAAATCGAGCGCCGTTTTACCCGACCTGACGCATCGCCCTACGAAGGCATTCCTTTTTCCACCCGGTCTTCGGAGATCAGAAATCCGGACGGCTCCGTGGTGTTCCGGCTCGAGGACATTCAGGTCCCCGACCAGTGGTCTCAACTGGCCGTGGACATTCTGGCGCAGAAATATTTCCGGAAAGCCGGCGTGCCGCAACGCGATGCCGAGGGAAAGCCCGTCAGGGATGAGCACGGCAATCCCGTAACCGGCGGGGAGCGCGACGCCCGGCAGGTGTTTCATCGCCTGGCAGGCTGCTGGACCCAGTGGGGCGAGACCCATGGGTATTTCGATACGGACCGGGATGCCCGGGCGTTTTATGCCGAATTGTGTTTCATGCTGGCCAAACAAATGGCCGCGCCCAATTCCCCGCAGTGGTTCAATACGGGCCTGCACTATGCGTACGACATCGCCGGCCCCTCTCAAGGCCATTATTTCATCGAGCCCCGCACCAAAAAACTCCACCGGTCCAAAAACGCCTACGAACGCCCCCAGGTTCACGCCTGTTTCATCCAATCCGTGGGTGACGACCTGGTCAACGACGGCGGGATTATGGACTTGTGGGTCAGGGAAGCCCGATTATTCAAATACGGATCGGGAACCGGCACCAACTTTTCCAGGCTTCGAGGAGAAAACGAGCCGTTGTCCGGCGGGGGAAAATCCTCCGGCCTGATGTCCTTTCTCAAAATCGGAGACCGGGCCGCGGGCGCGATCAAATCCGGAGGCACCACCCGGCGAGCCGCCAAAATGGTGTGCCTGGATCTGGACCATCCCGATATTGAAGAGTTCATCGACTGGAAGGTGATCGAGGAACAAAAGGTCGCCGCCATGGTGACCGGTTCCCGAAGCTGCGCCAGTCAGTTGAACGCCATTCTGAAAGCCTGTCATCAGACAAACGCCGCCGGTCCCGCTACGCTCGAACTCGACCCCGAACGAAACCGTCCGCTCCAGGAGGCCATCCGCTCGGCTCGACAGGCGGGCGTACCCGAAGCCTATGTCCAGCGCATCTTTGCCTACGCCCGGGAAGGCTATACCCATTTCGTGTTCCATGAATATGACACGAACTGGGACAGCAAAGCCTATCAGACGGTGTCCGGGCAGAACTCCAACAACAGCATCCGGGTGCCCAACAGCTTTTTTCACGCGTTACGGCAGGACGGCGAGTGGCATCTCACCCGTCGAACGGACGGAGCCGTGGCCAAAACGATCAAGGCCAAGGACCTGTGGGACCGCATCTGCTGGGCGGCCTGGATGTGCGCCGACCCGGGCATTCAATACGATACCACGATCAATGAATGGCATACGTGCCCGGAGGACGGGCGTATCAACGCGTCCAACCCGTGCAGTGAATACATGTTCCTGGACGATACCGCGTGCAACCTGGCGTCCCTGAACCTGGGCGCCTTCATCACGCCGGAGGGCGACATCGACGTCCCGGCGTATCGTCACGCCATCCGGCTCTGGACCATCGTGCTGGAAATCAGCGTGCTCATGGCGGGATTCCCGAGCAAGCCCATTGCCGAGAAAAGTTTCCGCTTTCGCACGTTGGGGCTGGGGTATGCCAACCTCGGATCCCTGCTCATGCGGATGGGCATTGCTTATGATTCTCCCCAGGCGCTGGCGATCTGCGGGGCCCTGACCGCGATTCTGACCGGCGAAGCGTACGCCGCTTCCGCGGAAATGGCCGCGGAACTCGGCCCGTTCCCCGGGTTTGCGAAAAACCGCGAGCACATGCTGCGAGTCATGCGAAACCATCGACGAGCGGCGTATCAGAACGCGCCCGACGACTATGAAGGCCTGACGATGACGCCGAAGGGCATTGATCCGGTTACCACCCCGGCCCCGCTCCTGCGCGCCGCGCGCGAGACCTGGGACCGCGTCATCGAATTGGGAGAAGCCCACGGATTCAGGAACGCCCAGGCCACGGTGATCGCCCCCACGGGCACCATCGGATTGGTTATGGACTGCGATACCACGGGCATCGAGCCGGACTTCGCTCTCGTCAAATTCAAGAAACTGGCGGGAGGCGGCTATTTCAAGATCATCAATCAAAGCCTGCCCCCGGCATTAAAGAAACTGGGCTATTCCCAGGAACAGATCCACGACATCATCACCTATGCCACGGGAACCCGAACCCTGAAACAGGCTCCGTTCGTGAATCACGAATCGCTCCGCGCCAAGGGATTGACGCCTGAAATCCTCGACCGCCTGGAATCGACGCTGGACGAGGTGTTTGAAATTCAATTCGCCTTTAATAAATGGACGTTGGGCGAGGATTTCTGCCGGGACGTCCTCGGCTTTTCCGACGCCCAACTCAACGATTCGCAGTTCAACGTGCTCAACGCCTTGGGATTTACCCGGGAAGAAATTCTCGCGGCCAATGATTTTTGCTGCGGGACCATGACGGTGGAAAAAGCGCCGCATCTCCAGGACGAACACCTGCCGATTTTCGATTGCGCCAACCGGTGCGGTCGCACCGGGAAGCGGTACATTTCAACCCAGGCGCACATTCGGATGATGGCCGCGGCGCAGCCGTTTATCAGCGGCGCCATCAGCAAGACCATCAACATGCCGTCGGATTCCAGCGTCAGGGACGCGGACGCCGCGTATCTGATGGGCTGGCAGCAAATGCTCAAGGCCGTGGCCCTGTATCGGGACGGCTCCAAACTGAGCCAGCCCCTGAACGCCTCCACGGACTCGAAATCCGAACTTCACGACGACGTCATGAAGGCGGCCCAACAGGTCACGGAACGGGTCCTGGTCCGGTATCTGGCCAAACGTCGCCCGCTGCCGTCACGACGCGGAGGCTATACGCAGAAGGCCATGATCGGCGGCCACAAAATCTATCTTCGCACCGGCGAATACGAGGATGGAACGCTCGGCGAAATCTTTCTCGACATGCACAAGGAAGGGGCGGCGTTTCGCAGCCTCATGAACTGTTTTGCCATTGCCATTTCCTTGGGCCTCCAACACGGCGTGCCGCTCGAAGAATTCGTCGAGGCCTTCCTGTTCACCCGCTTCGAACCCAACGGCCCGGTCAACCTCAACGACCAGATTAAAATGTCGACGTCGATCATCGACTACATCTTCCGCGAGTTGGCCATTACCTATCTCGACAAGAAAGAACTCGCGCAGGTGAACCAGGAGGACCTGCGCGGGGATTCCGTCAAACAGGACCCCGAATGCACGGACGATGAACCGGCCGACCCCAGGACCATCACGACGACGACCATCAGCCCGGAACGGTTTCCCGCCCGACAGCGCATTCAAAGCGATCCGGCGCCGGGAAACGGCCGGGGCAACGGGAACGTCGCGCACAAACTCGAGATGAAGCGGGAAGCCCTCGCCTATGCCACCGACGTCGAGACGGCGTTTCAGAAAGGGTTTGAAGGCGACCCCTGTCCCAATTGCAAACAGTTCAAATTGGTCCGTAACGGGATGTGCCTGGTTTGCAGAAATTGCGGTGAAACCACGGGGTGTTCGTAGGAACCTCTGATTTAATGCACTATCGGGCGCATGGCTGCGTTGTGTCCTCGCTCAACCCTCACCTATCTCTACGATAAGCCTCAGGTTTCGCTGTGGGACGCCTTGCCCTGCATCCCGCTATCACAATAAATCGGGAGGGGTTGGCTATCGGGCGCATGGCTGCGTTGTGTCCTCGCTCAACCCTCACCTATCTCTACGATAAGCCTCAGGTTTCGCTGTGGGACGCCTTGCCCTGCATCCCGCTATCACAATAAACCTGTCCCCGATGTTCTTCATCGGAGATCAGAGGTCCCTTTATTTCTTCGTCTTTACGTCCATCGCGCAACGAAATCCGATCGTCAGGTCATTCGCATCAATGGGGAAATTGGGTTCGGCGCTTCGCCGGGCCGTCACTTTCAGCCATTTCGGCGGATCTTCCCACGACCCGCCCCGATAGACTTTCCGCTCTCCCTCTGCGGGTCCTGGCGGATTTTTCTCCGGACTCTCTTCGTAATACGTCCGATCATACCAATCCGCCACCCATTCCGAAGCGTTGCCCGCCATGTGGTATAACCCATAGGGACTTTTCGTGCCTTCCTTTAACCCATGGCGGATACTCATTCCGGTCACTCCGCTTTCCACGGGCGCCAAGGTGACCTTGTAGCTGACCCATCCGGTCGTGCCGAAGTTATATCGCGCAATATCGACAAACGGCTGCATGTGTCCCCAGGGATAGCGGCGTCCATCAAGGCCCCGGGCGCCCTTCTCCCATTCGGCTTCGGTCGGCAGCCGCCTGCCCGCCCATTCACAGTAGGCTTTCGCGCTGTCCCACGCCATGCCCACGGCCGGCCGATCTTTTGCCTCTTCAACCGCCGCATAATCGTCCCACAACGGAGGCAGGTCGTGATTGGTCTCATCAAGAAACGTCTGATACCGCTCCATCGTCACTTCAAATTGATCGATATAATAACTGTCCACCCAGACCGTATGTTCCGGACGTTCATTCCTCGACCCGTCGTTGGCCCCCATCAGAAACTCTCCTTCGGGGATCCTGATCATCGGAGCCCCATCCTTTCCCTCAATCATTTCAAATTGGGATTCGATAGGTGGTTCGGTGGACTCATATTTCCATTCCGCTCCCGCAGGATGCCATGCCAGGACCATCCCCATCATTCCCATGACACAGGGCAACCACCTTCCACGCTTTTTGTGCCGATCCATGATTCTCCTCCGTCCCACGGCGTTACGATGTTGAATTCCGTTGGCATCCCTCCGCCCCTGCAGGACGGCCTCTCCATTGTACAAAGTGGACTTGGGGATCACAACCGATAAAAGTTTGAAATGAACGACTGGTTGTTGCCGATGCAACAATGGGATGGAAGTCTATGGAAGGGAAGGTTGGCGTCCCCAACGGGATTTGAACCCGTGTTGCCGGCTTGAAAGGCCGGCGTCCTAGGCCAGGCTAGACGATGGGGACGCAAAACACGAATGCTCGGCAGGGACGCATGGTAACAAGGGAAATCGAACCGGGTCAAACATCACTGCTCGTTGGTCCTGCCTCAGTCTGAAAGACGTTTCTCGCCCACACGATCACTCCCCGCCTTGAGGGGGAGTCGCAACAACCAAGCCGCAAGGCGCCGGCTGATGCCGTGGGGGTTGCATTCAGGCTGACGTGAAAAAGGTATGGGGTGGGTCGATAAGCCGGATTCTGTTCCGTATTGCTGTGCATACGGCGGTGACCATGTCTCTACGGCTTATGTTGCCATAAGCTTCCAGCGACCTACCCGAGAACCTTGGCCGGGCCGACCTTTCCCGAACGGCACCGATGCGCCCTCGCACACGGCTGTCGCCGCGCGAAGCCGATCAGCCGTTCGGATCGTCCTCCTATTTGGTCTTGCTCCGGGTGATGCTTACCCTGCCATCCGCGTCGCCGTGGATGCGGTGGGCTCTTACCCCACCATTTCACCCTTACCGCGAACCCATCCGAGAATGGCCCCGCGGCGGTTTGTTTTCTGTGGCGCTCATGTCGGATTGCTCCGCCTGGGCGTTACCCAGCACCCTGCCCTTTGGAGTCCGGACTTTCCTCTCGCCTGCGAGTCGTAGACTCCGGCAAGCGGCCACCTGACCCACGCCTCATACCCGGCACCCATGATACGCAATACCCGTCCCGGAAACAAGAGACTTGCGGCAGGGAGCGGCCGGTCACCCCTCCATCTGCTCCTGAGCCACGGGTTCCTGAGCGCTCACACATTCCGGCGATTCAGGGGGCGCGGCGTCACAATACAAAATGCGATGGCAATAGGGACAGGCCAACAGCTCATCGGCCCGTTTCACACTGGCGACCAACTGGGGAGGAATCTGCAATTGACACCCTTGGCAGGTTTCGCCCTGAACGGTCGCAACCACCACGAGTTTCAAGGAAGATTTGAGCGTCGAGTATCGATGATAGACCCGTTTTTCCAATGAGGGCAACAGGCTGTCCTTCTCCTGTTCGATCTGCGCGACTTCATCCGTCAATTTTCCGGCCAAGGCCTCCAGTTCAACCGTTTCCCGCTCCAGGGTTTGCGTCAGATCCTGAAGAAGTTGCTCGACTTCATCCAACTCCTTCCGTTTCTCTTCTCCCCGCTCCATGGCCAGGAGAATCCGTTCTTCCAGCGCATCCTTTTTCTTGTTGGCGAGTTCGATTTCAAACAAATGGGCCTGATACTCCTTATTCGTTTTCAATTCATTCAACCGCTCGCGCATCTTCTGGACGTGACTCTCATGCACGCTCAAGTCGTGTTCACCGCCGCGCCGCTCCGTCGCAATGGCCTCCAGCAGGGCCTTCAGGTCCTCCGAACGCTTGCGCGCCTGGTCAACCGGCGACTGCGCCGCGAGAAGCCGTTCAGGAATCCGTTGTTGCTGTTTTTCAAGATCATGCAGCTTCAGGTCAAGCTGCTGGAGTTGCACCAGGAGGGAAAGCTGAAGATTCAAAAACGCCTCTGCGGGTTAGAAAGGAGCAAACCACTCACGATCAAACACTGTACCTGATCCCTTTTCCAAATAGCAAAGGTGGTGGGCCCACCAGGACTTGAACCTGGGACCAACTGATTATGAGTCAGCCGCTCTGACCAACTGAGCTATGGGCCCACGGGCGGGCACGCGATTACACGCCTTCGGCAAAACTGCGCAGTTTCTTGCTTCGGGTCGGGTGACGGAGTTTCCGCAGGGCCTTGGCTTCGATCTGCCGGATCCGCTCCCGCGTCACCTCAAAGTCCTGCCCCACTTCCTCCAACGTGTGATCCGTCGCCTCTCCGATCCCAAACCGCTTCCGCAGCACTTTCTCTTCCCGCGTCGTCAGCGATTCCAATGATTTCCCAATGTGCCGTTGCAGGTCATACCGCACCGCCGCTTCCAGCGGCGACACCGCTTTCTTGTCTTCGATAAAGTCCCCCAAATGGCTGTCTTCTTCTTCCCCGATCGGCGTCTCCAGCGAAATCGGTTCTTTGGCAATCTTCAGGATCTTCCGCACTTTCTCCAACGGCATCTCCATCCGCACGCCGATTTCTTCCGGCGTCGGCTCCCGCCCCAGTTGTTGCACCAGGTGCCGCGAGGTCCGCACCAGTTTGTTGATGGTTTCGATCATGTGCACCGGGATCCGGATGGTCCGCGCCTGGTCGGCGATGGCCCGCGTGATGGCTTGCCGGATCCACCACGTGGCATAGGTGCTGAATTTGTACCCCCGCTGGTATTCAAATTTGTCCACGGCTTTCATCAGCCCGATGTTCCCTTCCTGGATCAGATCCAGAAATTGCAGCCCCCGGTTGGTGTATTTTTTGGCGATGCTCACGACCAGCCGCAGGTTGGCTTCGATCAGTTCGGCTTTGCCCCGCTTCATCTTTTCTTCGGCCCATTCCAGCCCCACCAGGGCGCTTTTGAATTCCGCGGCCGGGAGCAGGGTCACGGTCCGTTCGATTTGCTTGAGGGTGGCCTGCGCGGCTTGGCTCCGGGTGAGGACTTGCCGCAGCCCGGCTTCGCTCAGCCCGGCCGGACGCCGCCCCGCCGGGGCCCCGGCCCGCGCCAGCCGCCGCAGGAGTTTTTCGCCTTCCGGCGGCCCTTGCCCCACGCGGTGGCAGCAGTCCCGCAGCACCCGCTCGGCTTGCCGCACGGTCCGCCCGGCGTCTTTGATCTGGCTCACCAGGGCGTCCCGCACGGCCGGTTGCAGGTGCAACCCTTCCACGCGCGCCCCCAGGGCTTCTTGCACGCCCCGGACTTTGGCGCTCCAGCGGGCCTCTTGGGCCACCGGCGCGGCGCGCCGCCGCGCGTACAGCCGCGTCAGCGTCTTCCCCAAGCGCCGCACCTGGTCCAGGTCCGCCAGCGCTTGCGCCCGCACTTCTTCTTCTTCCTGCGCTTCGGCCACGTCCACGTCGTCCAGGTCGTCTTCGCCGGGTTCATGCACGAGCACCACGTCGCTCACGCTGACTTCCCGCTTCTTGAGCCGGCCCCGCCACCCTTCCAGCGTCGCCAGGGTCATGGGCATCCCCGCAATCGCCCGCGTCATCTCTTCCTGGCCTTCTTCGATCTTCTTCGCTAACTCGATCTCCCCTTCCCTTGACAGAAGGGAAACGCTGGCCATCTCGTTGAGGTATAAACGGACGGGGTCGTCTATCCTGTTGACCGTACCGGGAGTCAGATCGATTTCCTTGTCGGGTTCCGGTAACGCTTCATCAAGTTCATCGACCGGCGTGACGGGCTCCTTCTTCAGTCGGGCATCGGAACCTTCATGTCGAAAGGCACTTGTGCGCTCAACGGTCTCTTCTTCCAACGCGGCAAACAACGTGGAAAACGCTTCAGAAGATCCTGTCTCAGGCGGCACAGCCCCCCCCATGTCTTCAAAACTGCCAGTCTCCCGGTTCGTACCGACAACCGGCTTCATATTCCGGAGGCCGCTATTTTTGGGCATCGCTTATTCCTCTTCCATTTTTTTCAACAAGGACTTTATGCGTCGCGGAACGCGCGCACGTGGGTGATCTGCTATCGTATTGAAAAAGAAACGACCATTGCAAGAAACCCATCCGCACGCGCAACCGGCACCCGCCCGATCATCGGATGGTCTTCTCTTTCGTCAATCACTCGGCGGTTCAAAATGACCCGAAGGCCGATTCTGCCAGGGGACCGTCGTCGTCCTGGCCTGCTTGAGGAGACTTCGAAGATTGACCCCGGCGGCACGAAGGAGTTTGGGGTCGCCGTGGCGAAGCAAGGCCGTGAGGAGCACGTACAAATCCCGTTCGATTCGACTCCCGTGGAGAATTCGCTCGGTCACGGGATCGGGAGAATCAAGGTTGGGAGCAAGGGAGCCGTCTTCGTCAGCATCCCCCAACAATAAATCAATGGCTTGGGGGGAACTGTACAACCAGGATGGAGGAAGGGCAAGCGCCTTGGCCAAGGCCTCCACCGTTGAAACGGCGGGGTCCGTTTCTCCGGCTTCAATCGCTTCAATCACGGCGCCTTCAACACCGGACGCGACCGCCAATTTGACGACGGAGTATTGTCGAACCTTCCGCCACGCTTGCAAGGTGAGAGGCATGCTCATGATCATAGCGAAGAAGACCGGCCCTGTCTATCATGGGAACCGGAGGGCAGGCACAGGAGCCTGCCCCTACCAATACGGGCTCTCCTCCGGCTGTAGGGGACGGCCCCCGTGCCGTCCCGAATGGAGGGCAACAGGCCTCACGCCTCCCGGGATGCCCTACATTCCTCCCCAGCTCAAGGGCAGACGAAACTGATGGACCACCCCTGCGTCGGGCATCGCGTCAAGGTCTCCATAGGGCGCACCCACGGCCACGTCATGGCCGACGCCACTCAGGGACAGTCCAAAGAGGTCGGCCACGCCCGTTGTTGCCGACGGGTTGGCCATCACGGCTTGCAGGGTTCCGGTTTTTCGATCGAAGATGAAAATCGACCCGGCATCGACTCCGGCCGCGTCATGGCCGGGCGCGCCGACAACGACAGACGCGGGGAGAAGAGCCACGGCTTCTCCGAAGCGGTCCCCCTTCCCGGGTTCCGGAGCTTCCAACGTTCGCAGGAATTCGCCGGTCTTCGCATACAGATACACAACTCCGGCATCGGGTTGCGTGGTCCCTCGTCCCAGGGCGCCCACGACCAACAACTCCGCGTCACCGGCCAACGCCCATCCAAAATACTCATTCGTCCGAGGATCAGGCGATTCAAGGACACGTTGCAACCGTCCGCTTTCGCGATCAAAGAGAAACACCCGGCCATGATCAACCGGATCCGTGCCGCCTTGCGGGGCACTCACCGCAAGCAGGGGGCCCAGAAACGTCACCGCGTGCCCGAATCCATCGGCCTGACGGCGCTCCGCCCGCGGAGCGGTCAAGGTCAGGCGGATCTCCCCGGTCGTCGCGTCAACCAGATAGGCTTCCCCCACCTCAAATTCCGTGGGGGTACTTGCCCCGGGGTCTCCGACGGCCACCAGCAGATCCTGTGCGGCCACGGCATGCCCAAACGCCGCCGCCGATGAATTGGGGCTCACGATCACCCGCCGCAACGTTCCCGTGTGTCGATCGAATATCGAGACCGACCCTCCCGGTCGACGCGACGTCCCTCTTCCCCTGGGGGCGCCGACGATCGCATGGTTCGCGGTGAGGCCCACGGACAGGCCGAACAAATCATGGCCCAGCGGCGAAGAGGGAACAAAGTCCCGGAGGAGTTTCCCTGACGCGCGTTCGAACAAAAACGCTTTTCCCGTTTGGCCGTGGATTCCGGTCGCATGGGGCGCGCCGACGAGGATCTGATCCCCTTCACCGGATACCGAGAAACCGAAACCGTCCAACAACGTGGGCCTGGCAGAGTGGAGACGGGGACCCGGCTCAGGAACCGGCAGACCCTGGGCACCCACGCTCGCCAACAGCACGAGCAGGCCAGCGATGGCCATCCTGTCAACCACGCGGGCCATGACTCGACACCCCTTCATTCGCGTTCCGCGCCGGTGATTCAGGAATCCCGTTCAGGGTGAGGGGAAGGCAAATCAATGACGTACCGCTCGCCGGCATTCGAATCGCGGAGTTCGAAAGGCGGGATATCGACCTGCAACCGCCTGAGCAACCGTCGCATGAATTTGTCTCCCGGGGCTTCGCAGATCCACACGTCCATGCCCGTTTCCAATTCATGAACGTGTCGCTTGAGACGAAAGCCGGCATCTTCCATGAAGTAGGCAGACAGAAACCCCGTAATCGCCTGAATGACCCACTCATGCTCCCGGGCGTAGCGGAAACTGACGCCGATTTCGAAGAGCCTGCCTTGCCCGTCCGTCGTCATGTTCTTCCCGGGGACTCCGTTCGACCATCCTGTCAGACAATGCGACACGCGCCGCTGACGGATGCCGTGCCGCACTCAGCCCTTTTTAAAAGATTCGCGGCATGCGTTTCAAACCGAAGACCCAAACGAAGGACCATCCGGCTCATTGCCGCCGGATACGAGTTGTGGCAGAATACCGGCCACGATTATGGGAGCGTTGACGTGCATGCTTTGAACCAGCCCCATAGTGTGATTGCCCGCGTTATCGGCATGGTCGCGATAGCGGCAGGATTCCTGCTCGGGATCGAAGGCCTGAATCAACCGGATTCGATTTGGTTGCCCATCGCGCTCGTCCTCATCGTGACGGGCTTGTGCGCCCAGGTGTACGCGTTTTACCGAACCATCATGACCAGAATGCCGTCACGGAATACCCCGGATTCATGACTGCGTTTTCCCGACAGACCCGTTCGCTCTCCCTGCCGGCAGGGGTGATCCGGATCACCGCGATTGTCCTGATCCTGTTTCTTCCGGCCTGTAGTTCCTCGCGGGAATCATACCTCAAAGACGCCCTGCAGAAAGCCTCGCAAGAAGAAATCATTGAACAACTCGGGGAACCATGGAAAAAAAAGACGTCGCTGTTAAAGGGGCAATCACGGTGGATCTATCGCTACGCGCTCACTCAGGATGAACTCGACCCCATGGGTGTCGACATGCTCGGGCGAAGCGTCTTTCAGGCCACCGAAAGCGTGGGATCCATGATCGGATTCGGCGGCAACTCCGGGAATCCGCTGGATCCGAGCGTCAGGCCCCATTGTTTCCACTATATCCTCACGTTCGATGAAGCGACCAGGATTCTCCAACGCTGGGTGCGGGAAGCCTGCGCCGACACCGATCTATGACCGCGTCGCTGCGGGAACGCGTTCACGCCCGAGTCCCAACCCGTTCTTGTCCCGCCCCGCCCTCCCTTTCCCGCGCCCGACGTCCGGATGCATGAACCTCAACAAAAGGCAAGGCCGTATGGGTAATGTTTTCCGATCAGGCGCATTTTTGCAGCAATGCTTTTCCGTCCACCCTCTGTCGCTGAGCTTTAAAGTGTTTACCGCACCCGACACCATCGGCATTTTTTGCATAAATTGCAAATCCAAGCACCGACTGACCATTGGCGACATTACCCGCATCATCGGGGATTCGGAGTTGAGCGCAGAAGACGCGAGCGCCAAGCTGAGATCCTGCGCCGGCCACCATCCGGAAGCCCTGCACGTCACGGAAGTGAGCGTGGACCGGGACATCGTCCAATTCCGTTGTCGCAAATGCCGGACCGGCTTTCAGACGACGGTTTCTGTATTCGAAACCTATCAGCCATAACGGGCGTGCACAACGCCGCCATGCGCCCGATAGCCAACCCATCCCGATTTATTGTGCTAGCGGGATGCAGGGCAAGGCGTCCCACAGCGAAACCTGAGGCTTATCGTAGAGATAGGCGAGGGTTGAGCGAGGACACAACGCCGCCATGCGCCCGATAGCCAACCCCTCCCGATTTATTGTGCTAGCGGAATGCAGGGCAAGGCGTCCCACAGCGAAACTCGAGGCTTATCATAGAGATAGGCGAGAGTTGAGCGAGGACACAACGCCGCCATGCGCCCGATAGCCAACCCATCCCGATTTATTGTGCTAGCGGGATGCAGGGCAAGGCGTCCCACAGCGAAACCTGAGGCTTATCGTAGAGATAGGCGAGGGTTGAGCGAGGACACAACGCCGCCATGCGCCCGATAGCACAATAAATCCATAAAAAAAGCGCCGCCCTCGTATAGAAAAGGAGAGCGGCGCTTCCGGAATGAACGGGACCTGCGAGAAGACCTTATCTGTTAGGCTGTGGCGTGTACCGAAGATACGGCTTCACCGCCCGGTGGCCCTTGGGAAACTTGGCGGGAATTTCCTCATCCTTCACCGCAGGGACAATAATACAATCTTCCCCGTCCTTCCAATTGGCAGGGGTGGCCACCTGATGCTTGGCCGTCAGTTGCAATGAGTCCACTACTCGAAGAATTTCGTCAAAATTCCTTCCGGTCGATGCCGGATAGGTGAGGGTTAATTTGATCTTTTTATCAGGCCCTATGACAAACACCGACCGCACCGTCATATTGTCCAACGCGTTGGGATGAATCATGTCGTACAAATTTGCGACTTGCCGTTCGGGGTCCGCGATGATCGGATACCGGACCGTGCACTGTTGCGTCTCGTTGATGTCCGTGATCCAGCCTGTATGCGAATCCAGGGGATCCACGCTCACGGCAAGGACCTTGACGTTGCGCTTGGCAAATTCCTCGGTGATTTTCGCCACGGCTCCCAGTTCCGTGGTACACACCGGGGTAAAATCCTTGGGATGGGAAAACAGAATACCCCATCCATCCCCAAGCCATTCATGAAAGTGTATCGTACCCGCCGTGGTTTCAGCGGTAAAATTGGGAGCTTCATCCCCTAAGCGAAGTGCCATGATGTCTTTCCTCCTCTTCAAGCTTTCCAGTGATCGTGACCGGTCAGAACCACTCCGGACTTTGCCCCTTCAAAACGCGAAAAAAGTATACGCCTCCCGGAAAAAGCCAGTCAACAGGCCCACGCCCCCTCCGGAACGCGATAAAAAAACCCAAAGGAGCGGGATTAGCCGCCCCTTTGGGTTTCACGACGTTCCTGACGCCGTCTCAAGCCGGCTCGAAAATTAAAAAAGGTATCAGGCCGATTGTTGAGCCGCGGCCGTTTTGACCACATTAGCCGCCTGTGGCCCTTTGGCCCCCTCCACCAGATCAAATTCAACGGGCTCTCCCTCCTTCAGGGTCTTAAATCCCTCACCCTGAAGAGCGGAATAATGCACGAAGACGTCCTGTTCCCCTTCGACTCGAATAAATCCAAAGCCTTTTCGATCATTAAACCATTTCACCGTTCCCGACTTTCGATCACTCATAGGCACCTCCCTCTCCAGGACCGGGAAAAACCGCGGTTTTTCCCACAAAGGCCCTAAAAAAAAACCGCAGAGAGCCTTGTAGCCTTCTGCGGCAGAGCTTATAAAATAACAACCATGTATGAAGACCTATCCGAAATCAAAACTCAGTGACCGTGTATCATAAGAGCCTATCATCTGTCAATCATATTATAGGCCTCTCCTGATTCCACGTATGGCGCGCCGGGACAAGACACGGCGCGGCACCGGGGCCGCCGCCTCGCATCAAACCCGAAACTGCGCCTCATACAAATCGGCATAGAGCCCCTTTTCGTCCAGCAGGCGGGCGTGGGTTCCCTCTTCAACCACTCGTCCCCGCTCCAGCACCAGAATCCGGTCAACCTGTTGCAGGGTAGTCAGACGATGCGCAATGAATATGGTGGTGCGTCCTTGGGTGAGCACGGCCAACGCCTCACGAATTTGGACCTCCGTCTCCGTATCAATATTCGACGTGGCTTCGTCGAAGACCACAATGGGAGGATTCTTCAATAACACCCGGGCAATCGCCACCCGTTGTTTTTGACCGACGGACAATTTCACGCCCCGTTCTCCGACCAGGGTGTCGTATTGTTCCGGGAGTTCCATGATGAACTCATGCGCCCGAGCCGCAACGGCGACCCGCTCGATGGCGTGGTCGGCGGCATGCGGGTCGCCGTACACGAGGTTGTCCCGAACGGTCCCATTAAAGAGAAACGGTTCCTGTTGGACCCAACCGATTTGCGAGCGCAGAAACGCCAGCGGCATGTTCCGGACGTCAATGCCATCCAAGGCCACCATGCCTCCCGTCACGTCGTAAAACCGCATCAGGAGTTTGATGATCGTGCTCTTGCCGGCGCCACTCGGCCCCACCAGGGCCACGCGCTCTCCCGCCTCCACGTTCAGGGAGACCTCGTGCAAGACCTGAACCTCCGGCTTATAGGAAAAGGCTACGCCTTCAAACTGCACGCTTCCGTGAAACCGGGCGGCGGGCGCCACTACTCCGGGGCGGTCCTGCACGTCGGGTTCCGCATCCAACACTTCAAAGATGCGTTCGCTCGACGCCAGGGCGTGCTGAAGCATGTGATTGACGGAATGGATCTGGTTCACCGGAACGTAGAACAGCGCCAGGTACGACACGAACATCACAAGCTCTCCCACTTTCAGGTGCCCCTGCGCGACTTCCGCCGAACCCACCCACAGAATGAGGACCGTGCCCATGGCCCCGAGAAAAATCATCGCCGGCGAATAGATGGCCCACAGAAACATGGCTTTGAGATTGCTCCGGCTGACCTCGCGATTTCTGACGTCGAATCGTTCCCGTTCAAAGGCGTGCCGATTGAAGGCCATGGTTTCCCGAATGCCTGAAAGCGAATCCTGCAGATAGCCGCTCAGGTCCGCCGTATTCCGTCGAATGTCATGATAGTACCCATGAACCCGGCGGGAAAACTTCACCGCGGACACCATCAGAATCGGGATGGGGACCAGCGCCAGGAGCGCCAATTGCCAGTTGACCACGAAGAGCACCGCGGTGATCCCGATCAACGTCAACGACGCCGTCAGCATGCCTTCCAACCCGTCGATGAAAATGCGCTCGACGTGTTCGGTATCATTCATGATGCGCGACATGATTTCTCCGGTTGATCGATCCTCGTAAAACCCGACCGAGAGCCGCTGGAGCGCGTGAAACACCTGTTGCCGCAGTTCGAACACGACGCGTTGTTCCAGGATATTGTTGAGCCGGATGCGCAGGGAATTCGCGACGTTCTTGAACGCATAGGCCAGCACCAATCCGCCCAGCACCCACGGCAAGAGGGCGAACTGGTCCGCCTGGATCACGTCGTCGATAATCACCTTCACCAGCCAGGGCGGCAGAAGATCAAACACCGTGGCCAGGGCGGCGAAGGACAGGGTCGTCAGGGCAAGGGAGCGGTGGGGCCGCAAATATCCGAGAATGCGAAGAAGCACGTTCACTGCGTGTCACACCATGACCCAGCGACCGGCGCGCAGAAACGGCCGCGTGAAAGCCGACGTCCGTCGGCGGAGGGAAACCGTCAGGGGGAAGGATTGCTCAGCAACCTCTGAGCCCCGGCGAGCGTTGAGCGAGGACACAACCCCGTCATGCGCCCGATCGCGCACGACCTCATCAAATAACCGTAGCAGGTTCCTGTTTCCAGTACGCGTCGAATTCCTGCAACTGCGTCAGCGTGGACAGATCCGCCATCCGGTCCAAAAAGAGTTTTCCGATCAGATGATCCATCTCATGTTGAATACACACGGCAAACAACCCCGACGCCTCGAAATCGAGGGAACGCCCTTCCCGGTTCAAGGCCTGGACCCGAATGGAAGACGGCCGCGTCACTTTCCCGCGCAGCCCGTCCACGCTTAAACAGCCTTCCCACATTTCGACTTGAACGGGGCCATAAAACACAATCCTGGGATTGATGAGGACCGTCTCGGGAAACGCATCCTGGCCGTCATACCGCATCACGACGAGTTGGTCGGACCGCGACACCTGCGGGGCCGCCAACCCGATCCCCTCGTGCGCCTCCATCGTTTCAAACATATCGTCGATAAATCGTTGCCAGGCGCGCGTGGGAATGATCGCCGGATCAACCGGCTCGGCCATTTTCCGTAAGACGGGATTCCCTATTTTTGCAATCGGCAACGTTGCCATGATGGACTCCTTTGATGAGACTCCCCCGGCTGCCACGGCGTCAGGAAACCGGTTCGGATGATGGCTTGTCCGGTGTCATCCCGCGCTCCTTGAGGGTTTTGTCCCACCACGCCTGCCATTCCTTGGCCCACGCGATCCGCTGTTCATGGGTGGACCCCTGCCAATCATGCGGCGGCCCCACCCACCGGGTCAACCGCCAGAACGACTCGAGGGCCGTGACGGAAACGTACTTTTCCTGATCGGCCAACAACCGGATGAGGAGCGACACCGCGTCCGGATGTCTCACGTGGCGAGCCTCGAAGGCCACGGCTCGCCGAATCGTGTCTGCCTGATCCTTCATCAACGATTGCAGGGTTGCCAGTGTCTCCATAGGCGCCAACCGAACCGCCACGCGCAGGGCATGAGCCCGCACCCTCGTGACGTCCCCGTCATTCACGGCCACGTTGAGCAAATCCGGCACGGCCTGCGGGTCATTGATAATCGACAGCGTTTCAATCGCATTGTAACGAAGCCGGCTCCCGGGCATCGTGAGGGCTTTCACCAGGACCGGGACGACCGGTTTTCCCAAGTGCACGAACTCGGCGATGATGTACAGTTCCTGGCGTCCTTCCAACAATGGCAGCAGGGCTTCCGCGCGTTTCAGTTCCTTTTCAGAAAGGACTTCCGGGGCGGGAGCGGCTTCTTCGATTTCCGGGAATTCCGCCTCGGGCGGGGCGTTATAAGGGATTTGGACCGGGACGGGATACGCCGGTCGAACAGCCGGCGGACCAACGTCCGCCAAAGAAGCCGATACAACGAACAGGCCGCTCCACGCCACCACCATCCATGCAAAACGCACTCTCATCCATGCCCTCCTTCTCCAAGAAACCGCGCCATCGTTTCAGTCCGGCCGTGATTTCAGTCTAGTGGGTTTCCCTCAAGCCGGTCAAGGAAGCCCCGCTGCCCGGGTCCGGGAGCCGGATGCCCGCCACCTCCCGAACCCCGGACACCCGCTTCTTCCATCCTGGTTTCGTCAATGGTACAATGCGGTTTTGTTGTTTCATCATGACGATCATGACTTCAGAAGGAGGACGCTCCATGAAACCGGTAAGATTACTCCTTGGCTTGGGATTGGCGGTTGGCCTGACCACGAGCCCGAGTTGGGGATATGAAGAAATCCCCGTCTCCGATGGGGGAACCTTACAGGGGATGGTCACGTTGATCGGGAAAGTTCCCAAGCCCAAGGGATACAACCTCGTCACCTTACCGGACGCCGTCTATTGCGGCCGCATCTCGACCGGAACGGGATGGCGTCTCCTGCAACCCTTTGTCATCGGCCCCAACGGCGGATTCAAAAACGTCGTGATTTATATCGAAGAGATTCCCAAGGGAAAACCCTTCCATTACGCTCCTCCCCGGATTGAGGCGGTCGACTGCACATTCGAGCCGTATATCACCATCGTCCGGGACAGGCATGACATCGAAGTCGTGAACATGGACCCGGTCTTTCACGACATTCAAGGCTATGAAACCTCGAAGTTCGGAGCCCGGGTCCTCTTCAACGTGCCCCTGCCGATGAGCAAAAAACTGCGGAAGGCCGAGTTACTGGCCGGCAAGACGGTCAAGGATCGGGCCGGCAAGGTCCTGACCCAACCCATCAAAATGGGGAAACAACGCAATCTGTTCGTGATGCAATGCGGATTTCACGCGTACATGGAAAGTTGGGGATTCGCGGTCAAGAACCCCTACTACGCACTCAGCGCGAAAGACGGCTCGTATGCCATTGACGACATCCCCCCGGGCACCTATACGGTCCAGGTCTGGCATCCCATGGTTCAGAAAAACTATACCGTGACGATCACCCCCAACGGCACCACGGACCTGCCGATTGCGATCAACGCGCCCAAAGGCCGGCTCTACGCCAATGAAGTGAGTGAAGGGACGCGATTCGGCGTGGAATTGCTCGGGGACGTCGCCATCAAGCCCATCGTGGAACGCCAAACCTACGAGCCGTAAACACACGGCCCCGGGTTGAGCCCGCCCCTCTGCTTTTCCAAATGCACGTGAATTTACCGGATAAAAAGACTTTTATTCACGGTATTTATAGAGAAGCACTCAAAAACCGCCACTGAGTGCCGTGGGAAAAAAGTGGGGCACGTCAGACGAGGAATCCCAGAGCGGTGGCTACGGTCCGCTGCCGGGCGTCGAGCGTGACGAACGAAATTGAGCTGGGCTCCCGGGCAAGGTAGAGAGCCGTCGCGATATGCCACAAATCAGCGCCCCGCAAATAGCCAACCCGGAGCACTCTCTCAATCTCCTCGGTCAGTGGCCGGTCCGGCAGGACCCACTCGATGCCGGAGACGAGACTTGGTTCAAATCGGTGTCCCTCACGCGTGAACGCGGCACGCAGTTCCGCCTCGAGCAAATTCGAAGACAGGAGCCCCGAACATGCATCCAGTCGTCTGGCGAGAGCGGCAGCGCCCCGCTCGTTGAAGGCGATTGAAACGAGTGCGGACGTATCGACGTAGGCGACGCTCATTCGTCCCGTTCGGCGAGAAACCGCTTGAGGGCGCCGGGCCGACGCCCTACGGCTTCCATGGGCTTCCTGGGCTCGCCCGAGCCCACCACAATCCCTTGTCGTTTCAGGTCATCGAGTCGCGATTCAATCGTCTCAGGCGTATCCCGAATCGCACGAATCTCGGCCACAGGTTTCCCCCGATAAGATACCGTGACCGTCTTCCCATCGCGGACCTGCCGCAGGACCTCAGAAAACCGTGCCTTGGCGTCGTATGCCGAATACGTAATACCCATGCGCATCATTATAACCAGTCAGACCAGTTAAAACAATCAGCCCCTAGTCCTGCTCGTTTTGAATCCTGAACAAGTCGCTCACCCGGGTCCGGGATCGCTGAATCTGTGGGCTTTTATCGTATTCATATCATCCATCCTCCGCGGTCATACGCTTGATGTGTCAATTCTCGAACGGGTTCAGCGTCTCCACACCGAGTTGGGCAAAATCACCGGTGTTGCGGGTCACGACCGTGAACCGGTGAACCAGGGCCGTTGCCGCGATCAAGGCATCTTCCATCAAGGTATTTGACTGCCGATGCTTGAGCCTGGCCCAAACTCGAAAAACAGCCGCATCAGCCGACAAGACGTTGTAGGAAGCGAGGATCTTGCCGACCCAGGCTTCAAGTTCTTCAGCCTTGGCGGAGCCCTGCTTACGGGTGATCTCGATACCTGCCTGGAGTTCCCCAATCGTGACGGCAGAGACGTGCAATTCTTCGTCTGGCACACCGGTAAGCCAGTTCAGGACACCACGATCGGGACGAGGGCGACGCGTTTCCGAGATGACATTGGTGTCGAGGAGATACATCTGTTCAATCGAAACCCGTCACCGGCCGATGGGGTTGTCTGGTACGGGGTGGCACCGGGAGGTCGGCTTGCGGTTCGGACGCCAGTAGCAGTTGCTTCAAGGTGGGTTTTGCCATTTGCTCCAATCGTCGCCATTGATTGATGGGAACCAATACCGCAGCCTCTACGCCCCGTTTCGTCACGATTTGAGGCCCTTCAGTAAGACTGGTCTCAAGGAGTTCACTAAACCGTGCCTTCGCTTCTTGTACCTGCCACACTTTACTCACACATCCTCCTGATACTGACAATGTCAGTTCTGACTAGACATATAACCGGTTTGTAATATAAAGTCAATCTTGGTTGCTGGGTCCCCGATCAAGCCGGGGCTTCCGCTCTCTCTGTTGAGCCTAGACAAAGACCGAGGGTGAGACCTCGAAGCGTTTGGACAAAGCGCGGATTTGCCTGACGTTCAAGTCCCGTTTGCCGCTCAGAACTTCCGAAACGACCCCTTGGGAACCGACCTCCGGCAAGTCCGACTGGCTCAGACTGTGCTCCTCCATGAAGAATCGCAGCACATCCGCTCCCCCGCATTCAGGCATGACATGGTGTTGCTCTTCCCAGGCGTGAAGCACGGTGCCAAGCGTATCAAGCAGAGAATAGAGCGGATGCCGCTCATTGGTGCCAACTTCATCAATGAGGCTATTGAGGCGCTCCACCGCCCGATCATAGTCTTGCTCGTTTTGAATCCTGAACAAGTCGCTCACCCGGGTCCAGGATCGCTGAATCTGTGGGCTTATCGTATTCATATCATCCATCCTCCGCGGTCATACGCTTGGCGTGTCAGGACGTAGCGAATGTACACCTTGCCCCGATTGAAGTGAAGAGACGTAATCAGGCGGGATGGTACATGCCTGCAAGCAGACATGGGGCTCGGCTGTCTTTTCAACGCAATAAGTTGGATGATGTGAGCCCGATCTGAGGACAACTGAGGTAGAGCGACTTGTGCCAGACGATATCTTGCTCAAATTCCGAGATTTCCGGCTTTTGCCGAGAACGCAAACTTTCAGTATGCTTGCCCCAAAACTCCAACTCTTCTTGTTTCGACTTCCCTGATAACAATTACCTGACGTATTCCGCACCACATCGTTTCGAGGCGATACACTCAGGTTCACGAGTTGTCAGAGCCGGCTATTTCCCTCTCTTTTGCTGACGTCGCCGTTCAGCTCGGTTGCCTGTCTGAATGGGCTTGCCAGCAGGCATCTGAAGAATGCCCCCCCTACTTCCCATTCGGACCCAAGCACGCCCGTGATAATTTTCTATGATCTTCTGTGCTGGCGTGCCAGCAAAAGTGTGCATCGTCGCATGATGGACTGAGAGCACGGCATCCTGAAGTTGCGCATCAGCTTCCAGATCAACCACCTTGACACCTATAGCACGGGCTTGATCGCGGCCAACCCGCCGTCCATGCGAGTGAAACGATTCGTAGTCGGCAAACCAATCCGCGACAGTCTTGGACTTCCTTTCCGCATTTTCCTCTCCGGAAAACATATAGCGCCCTAGCCAGCCGGCAACCATGTCAGACGCCAGTTTTTGGGAATCTGCGCATTGGGTCAGGAGACCCGGCGCATATGTCCTGAGAATAGGCATCCAAGCAGCGAGATTTTCCGGTGCTCTACACTCGCGCTTGGCGAGTTCAAACTGGTTGAGGATTGCTTTGGCGGGGGCCGATCTCGCCCCTTCAGGTGTGTAAATTATAAACTGTGGATCAATCGGCCCCAGTTGTGAATGCTGGCCCATGATCAATTCGTTGGCGGAAAGTGCCATCATAGTCGCTGCGGACATGGCAGCAACAGGCACGAAAACCCGGACATGATCGAACCGCTTCCTGATGTACTCCACCAATGATTCGGCAGCTTCCGCGGAACCGCCCGGACTGTGTATGATAAGATCCAAGTCCCGCTCGCGGACATTGGAAACGGCCTCCATAAAACCTTGAACGTCGGGAAGTCCGACTTGCAGTTCTGCTGGTGAGATCGGGCGCGACTCAAGCCAGGCAGTCGCATAGAGAATAACTGCTCTCCCAGTCAGATCGTGGAACCGCTGCAAGTACTGTCTGCGAACGCGGTCGTAGTCGGGTGTGCCGGCAGGAGTAGAGGACTTGTTGAGTTCAGTTAGAATCTCGCCCCAGGTAGGCATTGGGCTCCGTCATGTTCGTTGAATCTGAGGAGTAGACGACCTCGCTTTCAGAAACCGAGGCGGATGCCTGGACGTAAATCTCTTCGACCTTTTCGTAAAATTCCATCAAATCGGTTACCCCAGCTTCCTGTTTTTCAAAATCGCCCCTTAGCAATTCTACCTCCCGCTCTTTAGTCGTCATCACGCTCCCTCCCTGTATGAGGATGATCCTCATAGTATACCGTCAGCCTGTGTCCATGGCTAGAGGTCTGGTTGCGCAGAACCTGAGATTTTTTGCATTCACAAGTCAAGCCCTAGGTCGGATTAGCGAAGCGTAATCCGACCTAGGACTACACATCCTTCTGAGGCATCGTCGAAAGGTTTCTGTTAATCGAATCTATGGTCATCCTCGGCCGATAGGCGTGATCGTCTTCTCGCTGAACCAAGCCGGAATTGCCGAATTGCACAACAGACTCTACAAGCTGACTTAGTATCAAATCCCTTTGCTCAGGCGTGACCGCCGACGCCACAAAGGCTTCCATACTATTTGCGACACGTTGACGGTGTCTATTCTTTTCGCACATGTGCAACTGGGCTCGAAGTATTTTCATCAATTTTGGAGGAAAATCTTCTTTGAGAGACTCTTCCCCCAATCCAGGCCGCAATAATCTATTTTCGTCAATATCTAAAATTGTATTTGCCACATTTTTCAACTGGTTCATCTGGTTTTCGCTGGCCATGAAGAAAATTCCTTTCCTGCCATCGGATATCGACTGATGCGGCTGTCGGATTACGCCCTCGGCTAATCCGACCTACGGAGTTATATAAAATTAAGGGAATTATACATTGACTACAACACACCCATTGATGCATCGCCTTGGCGCATCTGTCCACAGCAAGTTAGCATCTTTCGATGTCTTGCATCACGCAGTTGATGAATTTTACGAACACCGAGATATCGCTGAGGTAATGGCGATAACGTTTCTTCTCGATGAGTTCCCACGAATATCGCTTCTGCCACAGGATGACGTCCTCATCTAAATACTCGAAGAAATCCCTGAGACTTGAAATTTTTCGGTTCGGCAGCCCTGTAGTCGGGAGTGTAGGCGAGGCCGTGTTGATGAACGCTATCAGTTTGTAGCCTTCCGGGAGAATCATTCTGCTTGCCTGATACGTAGACTCAAGCTGCTTCTGGTACTTCGCCGGGAGGGCATCGTGTAGCTTGGTCAAGCAGTGACGACGATTCTTGGGAATTATATCCAAGGGGACCTTGTTCAGGAAAAGAAGCAGCTTGAGCATCAACTCCAAGGCAAGCCCAAGGTTAAAATGTGAGACCGTCTTCATCGACACCCACATATCGTGGTGCCTGCGACCGTTCATATCCGGCACGACGTCGGAGCTGTTGTCACGGAGGCCGTGGCGTGTGATCTCCGACTCGACGTGGACAGCCGTATTCTTGAAGTCGTGGATATTGTCGTACAAGAGGCGGTAGGCAGCGACTTCCATGGATCTTCTCTCTATTTTCGCCGACGCACGAGTTTGAGGAATCGGCGGATTTTGCAACCAAGTATATAATTCTCTAACTTAATTGCTACCATGATTACACCGCCACTACTGTTTCCGTGTCTCCGGCGGAGAGGGCGTTCATGTAGGCGAGGATGAGGTCGCGGGTGCGGTAGCGGCCGAATTGCTTTTCGTCCTCCCTGCGGACGATGGGGAAGGTGTCGAGGATGTAGCCGGCATCGTCCCGTGACAGGCCGTAGAGGTGAAAGTAGAGGGCATCGAGGCGAGCGCGCAGGTGGCGGCGTTCTTCTTCGTCCCAGACAAAGGGCGGGCCGTCGTAGCCGAGGTCTCGGGCGAAGGGCTTCATGTCGTGGGCGGTGTAGGTGAGGCGCAGCACGTGGTCGCGGACGAGGGCGCGGGCAGTGGTGGCGCCGAAGGGCTGGTCGTAGTCGGCGGGGGCGATGACGGGGAGTTGCTCGACAATAAACCAGTTCAGATTTTGTCCCTGAACCTTCTGGCGCGTGACAAAATCAAGGGCAAAGGCGTTGAGGTTGGCGCAGACCAGGTGCGAGCTTTCCTTGTAAGCCTTTATTTCTTCGGACATTCCGCCTGTAGAGGACAGGATGGGTAGGCTGTTCCCAAAACCGGCTCGTGGTGCCAGACAGACGATCATGGTCCGGACATTTGTCGGGGCCGTGACATGCTTGAACGCCACAGTCCATCCCAAGCCTTCCGGCCATTCGGCGTCGTCGATGCTGACCCAGAATTGCGGGGCAGGCAGCCAATTCGGGGCCGCGCGCTCATCCGCAGTCGCCTCCCGAGGCTGCGCGGGTCGGTTCAGGTTCTCCGGGTTGACCACCACGCTGGCAGCGCGGTGGTCGAATGCCTGTACCATCTTGCCTTCGTACAGTGGCAAATACAGTTCCTTGCCCTTCTTCCAGCGATTGCCTTCGACGGGGTAGAAGCCTTCGGCATTAAGTTGCGCGGCGGTGCGGAAAAGGTGAGAGTCGTTGGTCATGTGAAACATCGTCGTGTACTTCACCGGCCACGTCTTGCGCTCGCTGCCGCCGGAGCGGTCCACCAGCACCGGGTGTCGCTCGTAGATTTGGCGGGTGATGTCCGCGTCGCGGCGGGTGCGGAACACGGGCGCAGTGCCGGTGTTGGGGTTGACGCGGGCGAAGTCGGACGGCGCCAGCGGGAAGCAGCGGTTCTCGTCATGGATCGCTTTCGTGTCGTGCAGGAAAAAGGCGCAGCGCGTTTCATCGAAGCGCCTCGCCTCGCCGCCGACGATCAGAGCGCAGAATTTGAAGCGCGAGTCCACGTCGGGGAAGAAGGGCGGCAATTTGGTGCCCAATCGTCGGTTCTCGAAATCAAACAGGCCGCCCACCCTTCCACTCGTGGACACGGACTTGAAAAACTCCGCCGCAGTCTTGTCGGCGTAGATGCCCGACGGTATCAACAGGCCCACAAAGCCGTGAGACTTGATCAGGCTCATGCCCTGCTCGACAAACAGCGAATACAGGTTGATGTCGCCGCCGCCGAGCAACGGGTAATCGCCTGAAGCACGAATCACTTCCCCAAGCCTGTCCGCGCGTTCCTTGGCGTCGTCGAACGCCGCGGCCAGCGGGTCGCCGGCGTCGCGTAGCCGCTTGATGCCGTTTCGCCGCTCCGCCGCGGTGGGTGCCAGGGCCAGTTCGGGGGCGCGGGTGGCAAACCACTCGACTTCCTGCAGCTTGATCCGGTCCCACGGCGGGTTCCCGATCACGGCATCGAAACCGCCTTCCGGGCACGTGCTTTGCCAGTTGCGCCATACCCCCGGAAAAGCCACTTCCCAATGCAGGAAACCTTCTCGGCCGGCGATGATTCTGGTTTCATGCCATCGTTCAACAAATTTCGACCAAGCCTCGTTGGTTGAAGCGGACGGAACGTGCTCAGGGCCGCGGACCAGTAGCTTGTAGGCATCCGCAGGTTGCAGGGCAGGCATCCTGAACAGTGGATTCCCAAATTCAGCGCGATCTTTCTGCTTCATTCCCGCGGTAAACCAGCGCAAGCCGCAGAGCGTGTCCAGCAGCCCGCGGAGTTCCGCAGTCTTTTCCTCCACCTGATGAAACAACGCCGCCGACTCCCGCACCTCCGCCACGTCGGCATCCGACATTTCCTCGATGCGCCGCATGCCCGCGCTGGCGGCTTCCGCTCCGGCTATGGCGCTGCCGAGAAACAGGTGAGCCATTCTTTGTAGATCGTCGGTGGCATCGCCCACCCGCAACCCGACCAGCGAGTCGCCACAACGGAGGTGGTGATCGAGAAAGGACAACGGCGCGCCCACGGTGAAACTGTGCAGCCACAACGAGACCTTGGCCAGCTCGACGGTCAGAGGGTTCTTGTCGACGCCGTAGATGCAGCGCTTCAGCACCATGCGACGGATGATGGCCTGATCGGTCAGTTGGGACTCGTCCATGACCCAGTCCGCTTCTTTGCCCCGTTGAAGGATCTCTTTGCGAATCGCGGCCACACGCTTCACCAATGGCGACGCGTACTCGCCATCCAGCCACGACGGGACGGCGGGGACGTACTCGATCAACTCGGCGACGTAGTCGGATAAAAAATCCACGGCGGTGACCAGAAAATGACCGCTTCCCATGGCGGGGTCCAGGACCTTCAAATTCAGGACTGCCTCGGCCGGGTCCAGCTTGAGCAATTCGGCTTTTCGCTCAGCCTTTGGCCGTCGGTCGCTCTTGAGTTCGGCGGCTTTGTCTTCAAACGCTCTGAGACACTCCTCGGCCAGCGGTTTCAAGGTCCGTTCGACGATCAGATCCACAAGTTCCTGGGACGTGAAGAAGCTGCCGCTATCCTTGCGGGCGTAAGGATTGGGACGGATAGTGATGTTGCCATCGTCATCGCGGACCGGCTCGTGTTCGAGGAGACGTTCGTAGATCGAGCCGAGTTGCTGCACGGACATGTCACGGTAGTTGACGAAGCGTCGATCTTCCTGCAAATCCCTGGTATGGCTCAGGTCGTAGATGATGGGAGCTATCGTTGCATCGGACAGCCGGGCTTCTTCCAGTAACGTCGCGGCTGCGAACAGCCCGCCGTTGTAAGCAACTGTCTGGAGGTTAAGGAGTGACATGCCGTTGTTCTTGCCAAGAGGTTCGATGTTTGAGCATGGCGTTGAGAATCGTCAACAATTTGCGCATACAAGCGACCAAGGCCACTTTACGTTTTTTGCCACGGGCGCACAGGCCCTGATACGTGTGCCGGATGACGGGATTCCAGCGGGTGGCCACCAAGGTCGCCATATACAAGGCCGTCCGGACGGGGGCGCGGCCGCCCCAGCACGTGCGCGGGCCCCGCACCGTCCCGCTATCGCGGTTGAGCGGGGCCACGCCCACCAGGGCGGCGATCTGCCGCCGGGTCAAGGTGCCCAATTCCGCCAATTCCGCCACGAGGGTCCGGCTCAGGACGGGCCCGACGCCGGGCACACTTTGAAGCAAGTCGGTTTGTGCCTGCCACACGGGGCTGTGCCGAATGCGCTGGGTGAGGTCGTCATCCAAGGTCGTCACTTGCTGGGTCAACCACGTGATATGCGCCTGAATCCCCGGGCGCAGGGCCGTGGAGGCCCGCCCCAACCGGTGGCGCTCCGCGGTGAGCATCTCGACCACTTGCCGGCGGCGGGCCAGCAGCGCCGCCAATTCCGTGGTCGCGGCATCGGGCTGCGGCCGGATCGGGGGCTGCACCCGCGCGGCAAACAAGGCCAGCACCTGGGCATCCAGGGTATCGGTCTTCGCCAACTGCCCGGTGGCTTTGGCAAAATCCCGGACTTGCCGCGGATTCACCACAATCACGGGCAGCGCCGCTTCCACCAAGGCGCGGACCACGGGCAGTTCATACCCGCCGGTGGCTTCCACCACGATCCGCTCGGGGGCCCGCGCCTGCAATTGAGGGACCAACGCCTGAAGCCCCACCTCCGTATTCGGGACGGTCGTGGTCAACCCCGGCGGTTCACTGGCGACGTCCAAGTTCGCTTTGGCAACATCAATACCCACATAGGTGCGTGCAGGGGACATACGAGGCTCCTTTCTGCGAGCGGGCTGCTCTCCAGACGCCCGACCTTGCCACTGATGCGGGCTCATCCGGCCCAGGCAACTGTGCGGGCTGCTGAGAGGCCGAGCCGAACGCACCACGCTTACAATCGGGCTTGGAAGCCCGGAGGAGGGTCGGGCTGTTCGGCTCGGTAGATGAATAACATTGCATGCAGTATACTCCCTTTCCAAGATACAAGGCGGCAGGCCAATGGACGGATCGCCCTTGTCGATGAGCCTGAAGAGCGACTTCAGGTGGTCGTAGTAGATGGATGCGGTGGCGGAAAAGGTGTCTTTGTCGGCCATCCGGCGTGCTATATCGTCACGCACGCGCTTTCGCAGGCCGTAGTCGTCGTAACGAGTATCGTTGACCGGCAGAAGTCCCCTATCTTCGGCATAGAGCACGAAGAGCAGCCGGTACAGAAAAATCAGGGCGGCCTCCCGTACCTCTGCGAGACTCTTATCCGTGGCATCCGCAACCGCTTGCACCAGGTTGGGGAAGACACGCTCGAACACCACGCCCGAAAGATCCTGCGCGACCCGCTCCTCGTACCGGCGACCTTCTTCCAAGGCGGCTTCCAGGAACGTCGTCTTGGCGCCCTCCTGAAGAACGAAGGAGTCGCGCTGGAACAGCAGGTGGAAGATACGGAGGCCGTCTTCGTTGCCTGGTTCGAGCAGTTCCGCCAGATCGGCTTCAAAGTAACCACTGGCGCGGGGCCGAGCATGGTAATCATAGAGACGCCACACGCCGCCATTGGTCAGGATACCCCAGCGAATGCTGCCCTCCGAAGCGGTCTCGGCCGTCGAGAGATACCTGAGGATCTGCCCATGCGGCGTGCCGGACCTGGTTTTGTCGTCCTTATCATGGGCATCCAAAGCGAGGCCGAAGCGCTTACTCTCCTGCACCACCAACGCGTCCCGGTAGCGACTGCTGGGCTTCTTTTTTGCGGCAGCACGCCGCTTGTCGCCGGCATTGGCGAAAAGCAGGTGATCGGGAATGTCTTCGTTAAGAGCCGCGCCTTGTTGAGGTAGATAATCGGCCCATCCGAGCAAATCCAGGATAGGACGGATCAAGTCTTGCTCGGTAACGGCTTCGTTGGGATCTGCTGAAAGGCTGAGGGCCTCGTACTTCTGACGCACGCCATCCCTGAACGCGGTAAAGGCTTCAGGCCTGGCAAGAGAGGCCTCCCACTCGGGCGTGGTCTTGATGCCTTTGGTGAGGAAGTAGTGGGTGAATAAGTGGCCGGGCACGTCAGTGTCTCAGTGGCGTATCCTGAAGGGGATCTGTTAATGGTCCCTGTGTACTTATAGCCTATCCGGGCTTACAGGCCAAGAATTTGGTTTGTTCCTCTTGACGTATGGTGACATATTTGCCACCATACGCTATGAAAAGCAGAGATACCCGGCCCATCTCGTGGATCAAGGCGGCGCGCAACGCTTTCGATGTCTTTCCCGAAGGGGCGCAGGATGAGATCATGCGGGCACTCACGGTCGCGGCCGAAGGCCGTAAGGCAGACATCGCCAAGCCGCTGAAGGGGTTCGGCTCCGGTGTATTTGAGGTCGCGCTCAAGTACCGCACCGATGCGTATCGGACGGTCTACGCTCTACATCTCGGAGGGCAGCTTTGGGTCTTGCACGCCTTCCAGAAGAAGGCGAAGCATGGCATCAAGACCCCGAAGAAGGATATCGATCTGATCCACGAACGTCTTAAACGGTTGAAGAAGGAGTTACAACAATGAGCAAACCAGACGATAACTTTGAGTTAGTGTACGGTAGCGGCAATGTCTTTCGTGACTTCGGCCGTGCTGACGCCGACGTGCAACAGACCAAGGCGCTTTTGGCCGCCCGCATCATTGGCATTCTTGACGATGAGGGGCTTTCGACACGTAAGGCCGAGGATCGCACCAGTGTCAGTCATGCGGACTTTACCCGCATTCGCAATATGCAGCTTAATCGCTTCACCATTGACCGACTGATGACCGTGCTCAACAAGCTCGGCCAGCACGTAGACGTACAGATCAATGTTCATCCACGCGCGACCGCTGAGGAGGCACCAGCACATCCGTGAGGACATTGTCACGTTCAGCTTGAGGTAATAGCGGAGTTGTCGGATCACGCTACGCCTGTCCTGAGCCTGTCGAAGGGACCGAACACATACGGGAATGACGGAAGGATCAGGGCAGCGAGGCGGTGGCGGTGAGGGAGACGAGGGGCCACGGGTAGATGCCGAACAGCACGACGCCCGCCAGGGCCAGGGCCAGAACCACGATTGCGCTGGGGGACAGAGCC
Source organism: Nitrospirales bacterium (assembly GCA_965232175.1). Taxonomy (GTDB): domain Bacteria; phylum Nitrospirota; class Nitrospiria; order Nitrospirales; family UBA8639; genus Bin75. The sequence goes on along the minus strand of CBDDOW010000006.1, from coordinate 1,821,682 downwards.
AGGCGCGTTTCACCCTCCTGGGCCGGCGAAGGCTCGCGCATGTACATGACCATCACGACACGCAGGTAGTAGAAGGCCGACACCGCGGCAAAGATCAACCCGACTACGGCCAGCCAGGTCAGGCCCGCATTGACCGCGGCCATGAACAGATAAAACTTGCCGATGAACCCGGCAGTGGGCGGGATGCCCGCGAGCGACACCATGAAGAGCAGCATCAGAAACGCGGCGCCTTTGTGACGCTTGGCCAACCCGGTAAAATCGTCCAGATCTTCGCCTTCCTCCCCCCCTCGTCGAAGAATCGCCACCATGGAGAAGGCGCCCAGGGTCATGAAGGAATAGACGGCCAGGTACAGCAGCATGCTGGACACGCCTTTGGCCGAGACCCCGGCTTCGGTTCCGACCCATCCCGCCACGACCAGCCCGATCAGGGCATAGCCGGCATGAGCGATGCTGGAGTAGGCCAGCATCCGCTTCACGTTGGTTTGCACAATGGCCACGAGGTTTCCCAGGATCAGGGTCAGGATGCACACGCCCAAAATCAGTCCGCTCCAATTCGGTTTCATGCCCCCGAAGCCTTCGAGCATCACCCGGAGGAACGCTCCGAAACTCGCGGCTTTCGAGGCCACGGCCATGAACGCGGTCACCGAGGTCGGCGCGCCCTGATACACGTCCGGCGTCCACATGTGAAACGGCACGGCCGCCACCTTGAAGCCGAACCCCACGATCACCAGCATCAGGGCGATGAGGATGATCGAGTCGTCGAGACCCCGGGCCTCGACCGCTGCGGCGATTTCAACGAGGCGCGTGCTGCCCGCAGCCCCGAAGATGAGGGAAATGCCGTAGAGCAGGAGACCGGACGAGAACGCGCCCAGGATGAAATATTTGGCCGACGATTCGATGGACCGGGCTTCAAACCGCTTGAAGCCCGCCAGCACGTAGAGCGAGATGGACATCAGCTCGATGCCCAGGTAGATGACCAGCAGATCGGCGCCGGAAACCATAATCATCATCCCGGTCAGGGAGAGCAGCACGAATCCGTAGAATTCGGCCAGGTCGATCCGTTCTTCCTTGAGGTATCCGATGGAGAGCAGGATCGTCATGCCGCTGACGACGTAGAGCAACAGTTTCCAGAACGAGGCATATCCGTCCACCACCACGAGGTCGCTGAACGCAAACACCCGGTCGCCCATGCCGCCGGCCGTGACGATGAAACACACCGCGAGCGCGGCGACGCTCATCCACGCCAGAAGGTCTTTCCTGTGCGACGGGGTGATCGGGTCCAGCGCCAACAGGAGACAGGCCGCGGACACGACGATCAGTTCCGGGAGAATCGTGGCCAGATCCGCGAGAGGAATCATCATCGCGTTTCTGCCTCCATGGACGTCACCCTCACCCCGGCCCCCGGATCAGAGCCTGCCCTCGACGCTTGCAATCGACCTGATCGGGGATCCGGAGCAGGCGCGCTCCCATCGCGGGAGAGGGAGACCTCATCCGGCGTCATGGGCATGGGCGGGAAGGATGAAGGTCCGGCACCCGCCATCATGACGTTGGTTTGCTTTTGCACGAGGTGATCGACACTGGCGTGCATCACGTCCAGCAACGGCTTGGGATAGAGCCCGATCCAGAACACGAAGAACGCCAGAGGCGCCAACATGCCGATTTCACGCCAGTTCATATCGTGGAGATGCGACGCGACGGATTGCGCCGGCGTGCCGTACACCACGCGCTGCAACATCCATAAGATATAGGCCGCCGCGAGAATGACCCCCACGGCCGCGACCGTGGCGACCGCCTTGCTCCACATAAAGGTCCCGAGCAGCACGAAGAATTCGCCGACGAAGCTGTTCATGCCCGGCAACCCCACGGAGGACAACGCGAAGATCACGAGGAACGTGGCGTAGACCGGCATGGACGCGGCGAGCCCTGAATTATCGGCAATCTCCCGGCTGTGCGTCCGCTCGTACACGATGCCCACGCACAGGAACAGCGCGCCGGTCGTGATGCCGTGGTTGACCATTTGCAGAATCGCGCCTTCGATCCCCTGGGCATTCAACACGAAAATGCCCAGCGTGACGAATCCCATGTGGCTCACGCTGGAATAGGCGATGAGTTTCTTGAGGTCAGCCTGGGCAAAGGCCATGTAGGCGCCGTAGATGATGGCCGTGACCGACAGGAAGAGCACCACCGACGTGAACCGTTGCGTGGCATCCGGCAGCATGGGCAATGAAAAGCGCAGGAACCCGTAAGCGCCCAATTTCAGCAGCACGCTCGCCAGCATCACGCTGCCCGCAGTCGGGGCTTCCACGTGCGCGTCCGGCAACCACGTATGAAACGGAAACATCGGCACTTTCACGGCAAACGCGGCAAAGAAGGCCCAGAACAGCCAGGCCTGCAACCAGGCGGGATACTCGGCGTTGCTCAACGCGAGAATGTCGAACGAATCCTCGCCGGCGTAAAAATAGAGCACGATAATCGCCACAAGCAGCAGGATACTGCCGGCCAGGGTATACAGGAAAAATTTGATGGCCGCGTACACGCGATTGGGGCCGCCCCAGATCCCGATCAACAGGTACATGGGGATCAGCATGGTTTCCCAGAACACGTAGAACAGCACGAAGTCCAACGAAACGAACACGCCGAGGGTGGCGGTTTCCATCACGAGCAGGCTGATCATAAATTCCCTGACGCGCGTGTCGATCGCCGTCCAGGACACCAGAACGCAGAGCGGCGTCAACAGGGTGGTCAGCAGCACCAGGGGGAGGCTGATCCCGTCCACGCCCACCGCGTAGTTGATGGGGGGCGACGCAATCCACCGGTGCGTTTCCACGAACTGCATGGCCGGCGTGGATTCATCGAACAGGACCCACAGCGGGAGCGAGACCAGGAACACCAGTGACGAGACTCCCAGGGCCACCCATTTGGCCAGGGCGTCTTCAACCAGCAACAGCGCCGCCACGCCCGCCAAGGGCAGGAAGACAACCAACGTCAGCCATGGAAATCCGCCGGAAGACACCGTGAGATCCTTTCATGTCGGGACGGCGCAGCCGTCCCCTACCCCTAAAACAGCAGGTACGCGGTCAGGATAATGACCGCGCCCATGGTCATGCTGAGCGCGTAATTCTGCGTTTCGCCCGTTTGAATCAGGCGGGCCATCCATCCCCACCAGGCAAACCCGCGGGCCACGCCGTTCACCGCGTTGTCGATGATGGCCACGTCCACCTTTTTCCACATCCGGTCGGCCAGGACGAACGTGGGATTCACGAAGACCTTGTCGTAGGCTTCGTCCACGTACCATTTGTTGAATGAGCCGCGATACAACGCCTGCCACCGGTTCATCAGGCGTTCGGGCAAATCCGGCGACTGCACATAGACGACGTAGGCCGCGGCAATGCCGAGCACGCCAGCCAACGCGGCGACCAGCATGATGACCGTGGCGGCCGCGCCATGGTGGCCCGCGCCGTCACTGCCGGGGAAGGCCGGTTGCAGAAACTCCGGAATGCCGAGATACCCCGTGGCAAGACTCAGCACGGCCAGCACCACCAGGGGAACGGTCACGACCGATGATTGTTCGTGCACGTGATCGGCGTGATGCGGATCAATCCGGGACTCGCCCCAAAACGCCACGAACACCAACCGGAAACTGTAGAACGCCGTCAGGCCCGCGGTGAGGATCCCCGCCACCGCCAGAACCTGGCCCAACGCCCCGGCGTTCCAGGCGGCCAGCAGCAATTCGTCCTTGCTGAAAAATCCCGCGGTGAGGGGAAATCCGGCCAGGGCCAACGAGCCGATGATGAACGTCCAATAGGTGACGGGCATTTTCTCCTTCAGCCCGCCCATGCGTTGCATGTCCTGCTCGTGATGCACGGCCAGGATAACGGACCCGCATCCCAGAAAGAGCAACGCCTTGAAGGCGCCGTGCGTCAGCAAGTGATAGATCCCGGCCACGTACCCGCCCAACCCGCACGCCATCATCATGTATCCGAGTTGACTCAAAGTCGAATAGGCCACCACGCGCTTGATGTCGTTTTGCGTCAGGGCAATGGTGGCGCCGACGATCATGGTCGCGCCGCCCACGACAGCCACCACGGCCATGGCCTCGGGAGACAGATTGTACAGGGGGGCCAAGCGCGCCACCATGAACACGCCGGCGGTGACCATGGTCGCGGCGTGAATCAGCGCGGAAATGGGTGTGGGGCCTTCCATGGCATCCGGCAGCCACACGTGCAACGGGACCTGCGCGGATTTTCCCACGGCGCCGACGAACAGCAGCAGGCAGATCAGGGTCATCGCGGAGACCTCCCACCCGAGGCCGAACGCCCCCGACACGTCGATCATCGCACCGCCCTTCGACTCGCCCAGGGCCGCGGCTTCGGCAAACACGGGTTGGTACTGCAAGGTCCCGAAGACCGCGAACACCAACAGGATGCCGAGCAGAAACCCGAAGTCGCCGACCCGATTGACGAGAAACGCCTTGGTCGCCGCGGCTCTTGCCGTATGCCGTTCATACCAGTGGCCGATCAGCAGATAGGAACACAGCCCGACCGCTTCCCAGAACACGAACAGTTGGAGAAAGTTGTCGGACATGACCAGCATCAGCATGGAGAACGTAAACAACGCGATGTTGCCGAAAAACCTCGCGTAGCCCGGTTCGCCGCGCATGTACCCGATGGTATACACGTGCACCAATCCGCTGACGATGGTCACCAGCAGCAACATGGCCGCGGTCAACTGATCCACGTACAGCCCGAGCCGGATGGTGAGATCGCCCGAAGCCGCCCAGGTATACAAGGGGATTTCCAGCACGCGTCCGCCCGCGACCTCGAAACACGCAACGACCGACAACAGGAAAGACAGCCAGACCGCGGGCACGGCGATCAGGTGCGCGCGCTCCTTCAACGCGTGACCGGCCAGACCGAGCACGATGAAGGCCAGAAGCGGGAGGAGGGGGATCAGGGCATACAGCATGGCGCTACCATTTCAGCAAGCGGAAATCATCGACGTTGATGCTGGCGTGATGACGGTACAGGGCAATGATAATGGCCAGGCCGACGGCCACTTCCGCGGCGGCCACGGTCAGGGCGAAGAACACGAAGACCTGTCCGGCGAGGTTGCCGAAATGGGAGGAAAAGGCCACGAAATTGATGTTCGTCGCGTTGAGCATCAATTCAATGGACAGCAGGATAATAATGAGGTTCTTCCGGACCAGCACGCCGATGAGACCGATGATGAACACCAGCCCGCTCAGCGCCATGTAGAATTCCACCGGCACGCTCATCCCATGATACCTTTTTTGGATAAGATGACCGCGCCGATCATGGCCACGAGCAGGATAAGCGAGGCGACTTCAAACGGGAACAGATAGGTGGAATACAGGACTTCCCCTATGGATTCGGTGTTCCCCACGGCCCTGGCCGTCCCGTCCGGACCCGGAACGGGCGTCGCCACGGTGAAGCCGCGACCGACCGCGAGCAACACGGCTTCGGTCAACAACACCACGCCGAGAAACAGGGCCACCGTCCCCTGCTGGTTGTACCGCTCGTCGCGTTTCACGTTCAGGAGCATCACGACGAACAGGTAGAGCACCAGGATCGCCCCGGCGTAGACGATGATCTGAATGGCGGCGAGAAACTCGGCGTGCAGCGTCACGTAGAGCCCGGCCACGTGAAAAAACATGACCAGCAGGGACAGGGCGCTGTAGATGGGGTTGCGGAACACGACGACAAGCGAGGCAGCCGTCACGATGACTGCGGCAAAGTACAGGAAGACGAATGTAGCCACCGTTACACGTTGCTCCCGGCAAAGACGCCTGCGCGTCGACCCGACAGGGGAACCGGCATCGGGAAAGGTGAGCGAGCGAGCGTCAAAATTCCTTTTCCGGAATATCCTTGAAGGACACGTTGAAATAGGCAACGTTGGGATGCTGGAATTCCAACCGTTTTTCCCGTTTCGGAAACGCCCGATCTCCGATTGCCAACAGTTGTTCTTTATTCAAATGCAAATGTCGTTTGTCGTACACGGCCCATTCGAATTCCTGCGACATGCCCAAGGCGTCCACCGGACAGGCGTCGACGCACAATCCACAGAACAGGCAGCGCGTCATGTCCATGTAATATTCCCTGGCGTATCGCTTGGTGGGTTCGCCGGGCACCTCGGCGCTCACCACGCGAATCACGCGAGAGGGACAGGCCGCCTCGCACAGGTCGCACCCGACGCATTTTTCCGTATCATCGTCGTAGCGCAGCAACCCCAACATGCCCCGGTAATTCTCGGGCAGCGGTTTCTTGACGTGAGGATATTCCAGGGTGATGGGACGATACTTCAGGAAATGCTTGAGCGTCTCCTTCATGCCCAGGAGAATTTCAAAAAAGATCAGCGACTGAATCCACTTTTTGAGTTTCATCGACCCGGCTCCCTCGGCGCGTGTCCCCGGTCCCCGATCGCGTCGGGGACAGGCTCTGATCGGGGATCTAATTGGGGAAAATATAGGCCAGCAACGACGTCACCACGATGTTCCCCAAGGCAATGGGCAACAGCACCTTCCACCCGAACCGCATCAACTGGTCGTACCGTAACCGCGGCAGCGTGGCCCGTATCCAGAAAAACAAAAACAGGAAAAAGTAGACCTTCGCCGTAAACCAGAAAATCCCCGTCACCCAGGCGAACATGCCCGGGGCCTGCAAAAACGGCAGGGGGGCGTGCCAGCCGCCGAAGAACAGAACCGTGGCCATGCACGACACCAGAATCATGTTCGCGTATTCCGCCATGAAGAAAAACGCGAACCGCATGCCGCTGTATTCCGTGAAGAACCCCGCGACCAATTCGCTTTCCGCTTCCGGCAGATCAAAGGGAAGCCGATTGGTTTCGGCCACGGAGGCGATCAAAAAAATCACGAAGGCGATGAATTGCGGAAAGGGCACGGGATCAAAGGCAAACCAGTTCCAGAACCCGCCGGCTTGGGCTTCGGTGATTTCGACCAGACTCAGACTCCCCGCCAGCAACAACACCCCGACGATCGCCAGCCCCACGTTGAGTTCGTAGCTGATCAACTGGGCCGCCGACCGGAGGCCGCCCAACAACGAGTATTTGCTGTTGGAGGCCCACCCGCCCAGGATGACCCCGTAGGCTCCGATGGACGCGAACGCCAGGATGTACAGCACGCCGATGTTGATGTCGCTGATGACAAAGGGCTTGAACTCCACCCCCAGGACGTCGATCGTCCAGTTCGGACCGAACGGGATGACGGCAAAGCCGATCAGGGCCGGCACCAGGACGATGATGGGAGCGAGACTGAACATGATTTTGTTCGCCCCGGCCGGGATAATGTCTTCCTTGAAAAACAGCTTCAACCCGTCGGCCACCGGTTGCAGGACCCCGTACGGTCCAACCTCCATCGGGCCCATGCGGTCCTGCATCCAACTGAGCACTTTTCGCTCCAACAGGGTGAGCACCGCCACGGTCAGCAGAACCACGCCCATCACGACCCCGATCTGCGACAAGGTCAGCGCCAATTTAATACTGGTTTCAAACACGGGAACACTCCTCTAATAGTTTGTCCGTCTTCACGTTGTCACGGTCACGTACGTCGTCTTCCACACGGGCACGCGGGTCTGCGGATCAACCCCCGCTTTCGCGGGGGCAGGCCCGTTCAACGAGAACAACGCCCGCACGGATTGATCGAAATGCTCGGGGAACCAGGCCACGGCATCGGGCACGCGATCATTCAGTTTCACGGAAACGGTGGCCTGCCCGCCATCGTTCGAAAGCCGGACGGTCTGCCCCTCTGCAATCCCCAATCGCCGGGCCTCGCGTGAATTGACGCACAACAGGCCTGCTCCTTCGATCTCCGTCAATCCCTTCGCGCGCGTGCTGTATTTTCCGGAATGATACAAGGACTGGACCAACCGCAGCGTCATCGCCCCCGCCGGGGAGCCGGACGGCAGATCGAGCGCGTACCGCCGGGCAACGTCCTCCCTGAACCCCGTCTTCACGTAGCGCGCCATCGTCTCCTCGCAGACGTTCGGCGGCGTGGAAGCCGGACCCAGCAGCCCATACCCCGGAATCACGTCACGGATTTCCTTGAAGATCTCCCTGACGTCGCCGTACTCGATGGGCTGATCCATCAGAACCGACAGCGCCGAAAACATTTCCCAATCGGGCCGGCTCTCCCCCAACGGCTCGATCGACTGGCGAACGGGTTGGACGTGGCCTTCCGTATTGGTAAACGTGCCGTCCTTTTCCAGGGCTGAACACGCGGGAAACACCACGTGCGCCCGTTTCGCGGTTTCCGTCAGAAACAGTTCCTGGCAAACCAGAAACTCCAGCGCATCGAGCGCCTCGATGACGCCGGCGTCGCCGGGCAACGATTCAACCGGATTTTCTCCCACGATGAACAACGATTTCACGGCGCCGGATTTGGCCCGGCTCAACAGATCCGGCAAGGCGGCCGACGCGCCCCCCGGCACCGCCTGTCCCCAGGCCCGCGTCAGGATTCGTTGGCACTCTTCGTCGTGGAGGTCCGCCGGACCCGGGAAATATTCGGCAACGGCGCCCATTTCCACGGCACCCTGCTCATTGTTCGCTTCAGCCAGGCAACCCAGCCCCGAGCCCTGTTTCCGAAGATGCCCCGTAAGGATCTCCAGGTCCAGGAGGTTGGTCACCATTCCCTCTCCGCCCAGTGAACGAAGCACTTCCCGCCCGACCAGCACGACGGCGCGCTCCGCCCGGGCATACGTCAGGGCCGCGGCAACCACGTCTTCCCGTGAGAGACCGGACTGCTCCCGGACTGCCTCCCAGGCCACCCCGGACACCGTGGTCCGTATCGTTTGCACGAACTCCGGCGCCTCCCGGGCGATGGCCTCGTCGACCAGGTCCTCCTCGACCACGGCCTTCACCAGCCCCAGGATGGCCGCGGCGAACCGGCCGCTCTGCACCGCCAGATGATGCCGGGACAGCGTGGCCACGTTACTCACCGTCGAGCGGACCGGAAGCAGTGATTCCAGGGTAATCAGTTGGGCGCCCGCCTGTTTCACGGCTCGCTTGACGTGCAGGGCCGTCACGGGATTGGACTCGTTGAGGTTGGCGCCGACCAGCATGATCGCGTCGGCCCGGCCCAGGTCCTCGTAGCGAACCGTCCAGCGATGGGTGCCCTGCACCCGCCTGAGCGCCCGCACGCCGTTGACGTACCCGTATCGCGCGTCGCTGTCGATCTGATTCGTCCCGATGACGACGCGCATGAATTTCTGGAACAGATACAGATCCTCATTGGTACAACGAGCCGTGATCAGCCCACCGATGGCGTCGGCGCCGTGCTTCGCTTTCATGGCCGTCCACTCCCGGGCGACGCGATCGAGGGCTTCTTCCCACGTGACTTCGGCAAAGGAGCCGTCGGCCTGACGCACGAGCGGACGTTGCACGCGATCGGGATGGACCGCGGCGTGGTAGCCGAAATACCCGCGAACGCACAGGTCTCCGTTGTTCCGGCCGGCCCCCAACGCCGAATTCACTTCGATCAACTGATCGTTCTTTTGCTGGACGGTGATCTGACACCCGTCCCCGCAATAGGAACAAATGGTCTCCGTTCGTTTCAGCATCCACGGACGATAGTCGTACATCGACAACCGGCTGGTAATGGCGCCAACCGGACAAATCTGGATGCATCCGCCGCACATGTCGCATTCGAGTTCATTGCCGGCCCAATGCGTAATCTGCGTCAGCGTGCCGCGGCCTTCGGCCGCCAGCGCCTGGGCATCCATCACTTCGTCGCAATACCGCACGCAGCGCATGCACGACACGCAACGGTTCATCTGGGTTTCAATAACCGGGCCAAGGTATTGTTTCGGAAAGACCCGTTTCAATTCCTTGAACCGGCTGACGGTGGGCGTGTACTCGTGCGAAAAATCCTGCAGGTCGCAGCGTCCGCCCTGATCGCACACCGGACAATCGAGCGGATGATTGCCCAACAGCAACTCCAACACCGATTTTCGCGCGGCCTCGACGTGCGGCACCGACGACCGCACAACCATGCCGTCGGCCACCCGGGTGCTGCACGAGGTTTGGAGTTTCGGAATTTTTTCGATCTCCACCAGACACATCCGGCAATTCGCGTCGGGCGCCAGCTTCGGATGGTAGCAGAAATGGGGCACCATCACCCCCACCTGCCGGGCCGCCTCGATCACAAGCGTGCCCTCCGGAACCTGCGCGCGGATTCCGTCGATCGTGATGGTCAGCATGTTCGGGGGATTCGACATGGTTAATTATGACCGTATGCGTTCAGTCCCTTCGGCAGGCTCAGGACAGGCATTCCCTTCGCTTCCGTTCGTTCTGAGCGTAGCGACAGCGAAGTCGAAGAACGCTCATCTACGATACGCTCAGGACGGGGATTTCCTTCCTGCTCCCCTTGAGCGCCTCGGCCTCGGCAATCAGGGCTTCATATTCATTCCGCCAATATTTCAACGTGCTCTGCACCGGGGCGATTTCCGCGTCGCCGAACGCACAGACCGTTCGCCCCCCGATGTTTTCGCAAATTTCCGTGAGCGTCCGTAAATCTTCCGGGCGTCCCTGCCTGTTCATGATCCGTTGCAGAATCTGCACGATCCAGGAACTGCCTTCCCGGCAGGGCGTACACTTTCCACACGATTCATGATAGAAAAATTCCATCAGGCGCAGGGCCGCCCACACCATGCTCGTGCCTTCTTCCATCACGGTGATCCCGCCGGACCCGGACATCGACCCCGCCAACGCCACTGATTCGAAATCCATTTGCACGTCCACGTGGTCCGGAGTCAGAAACGGCGCCGAGGCCCCGCCCGGGATGAACGCCTTGAGCGGCTTGTCGGACCGCATGCCCCCGCCAAGCTCGTAAATCAGGTCCCGGAAGGTCGCGTTCACGGGCAATTCATAATTGCCCGGTCGTTGCACGTGACCGCTCAGACAAAAGACCCGCGTGCCGGTGCTCTTGGGCGGGACGCCGATGGAGGCAAACCATTCGGCTCCCCGATTCACGATGTGGGGGACGTTCGCCAGCGTCTCGACGTTGTTGACCACCGTGGGTTTCTGGTAGAGGCCGTGCGTGGCCGGGAACGGCGGCTTGGTCCGGGGCTTGCCCCGTTTGCCTTCCAGGGATTCGAGCAGCGCGGTTTCCTCCCCGCAGATATACGCCCCGGCCCCCGCGTGCACGTACACGCGGACGGTGACGCCGCTGCCGTAAATGTCGGAGCCCAGGTGCCCGGCCTCGCAGGCCTCGGCAATCGCGCGCTCCAGGATCTGCGCCGCCAGCCGGAATTCCCCCCTGATATAGATATAGGCTATTTCTGCGCCGATGGCATAACAGGAGATGGCAATGCCTTCCAGGACCTGATGGGGGTCCCGTTCCATCAACTGACGGTCCTTGAACGTGCCAGGCTCGCTTTCATCGGCGTTGCAGCACAGGTATCTGGGACCGGGATGGTCCTTGGGAATAAACCCCCATTTCACGCCGGTGGGAAAGCCCGCCCCGCCCCGGCCGCGCAGGCCGGATTGTTTCACCATGTCGATCACGTCGGGAGGCGGCACGTTCCCCAGGACGGCTTTCAACGCCGCATACCCGCCGGTCGCTTCATAATCGGCCAGAGAACCCGTGTAACCGGGCCGTTCCATATTGGTCAGGAGAATCTTCTCAAAGGGCTTCACGGCGACACGGCGTCCTTATTCCGTTCGGGCACCATAAAGGGACCGCTCTTCAATGCGCAATCGCCGGATGCCCGCAAGTCCCGCAGAATCAATCCGACTTTTTCTTCGGTGAGCCGCTCGTAATAATCGTCGTTGATTTGCATCATCGGCCCGGTTCCACACGATCCCAGACATTCCACCATACTCAGGGTGAACAGGGCATCCTCCGTGGTCTGGCCCACGCCGATACCCAGATGCGTCCGCAACCATTCAACCAGAGGGTCGGCCCCAACCAGCGCGCACATCAACGACCGGCACACCTGGATATGGAATTTCCCGATGGGTTTGAGATTGAGCATGGTATAAAACGTCGCGGTCTCGAACACCTGGGGCGGAGTGAGACCCAGGATCCCGGCGATCTCCCGCATGGCGGCCTGGCTCACGTAGCCCTCTTCCTTCTGCGCCAGGTTCAACAACGGCAGGATCGCCGAACGCTTGACCGGATACCGGCTCAGAATCTCGTCAACGGTCTCCTGATGCTTATCGAAAATCATAATGGCTTATGAACGTTTATGAACCACTCATCCCCTGGGACGACACAGGGGTCGTCCCCTACATCAATCCGCAATGCCATTCACCGGTCACACTCGCCCATGACGATATCGTAGGTGCCGAAGATTGTAATAATATCAGAAATCAGGTAGCCGCGGGCCATAAAATCAAACGCGCCCATGTGGACAAACGACGGCGAGCGGATTTTCATCCGATAGGGCCGCGGGCTGCCGTCGCTGATCAGGAAAAAGCCCAGTTCGCCCTTGGGCACCTCCGTGGCGCAATACGTTTCCCCCTTCGGCGGCTTGAACCCCTGGGTAAAGATGATGAAATGATGGATCAGGCTTTCCATGTCCCGCATGACGTGGGGTTTGGCCGGGGGAATGACTTGCGGCATGTCCGCCATGATGGGACCGTCCGGCAACTGATCCAGGCATTGCGTAATGATCCGGGCGCTCTGTTTCATTTCCTCGACGCGGATCCAATACCGGTCATAGGTGTCCCCGCCCTTGCCGACCGGCACGTCCCATTCCACCCGGTCGTAGACGCCGTACGGCTCGAGTTTGCGCACGTCATAGGCCACGCCCGACCCGCGAAGCGTCGGCCCGGTCAAACCGAAGTTGATCGCGTCTTCCGCGGAAATGACCGCCACGTCCTTGGTCCTGGCCACCCAGATCCGGTTCCTTTGCAACAACGTGTCGTATTCCTGCACGTGCTCGGGAAACGTTTTCAAAAAATCGCGCAGGCGGTCCGCCAGCGCCGGGGTCAGGTCGCTGTCCACCCCTCCGATTCGATAATAATTCAGCGTCAGGCGCGCGCCGCAGAGTTGTTCAAAAAAGTCGAGCAACACTTCGCGCTCGCGGAACGTCCAGAAGAACACGGTCATGGCCCCGATATCCAGGGCCTGGGTGCCCAACCAGAAGAGGTGGCCGACGATTCGCTGTACTTCGGCCACGATCGTCCTGACGTATTCGGCCCGTTCCGGCACCGTCACGCCGACCAGTTTTTCCACGGCGCGCACGTAGGCGTAGTTGTTCGTCATGGCGCACACGTAATCCAGGCGATCCGTATGCGGAATGACCTGCATGTAATGGAGCCCTTCCGCGAGTTTTTCGACACCCCGATGCAGGTATCCCATGTCGGGGATGGCCTTGGCGACACGCTCCCCGTCCAGTTCCAGCACCACTCGCAGGACCCCGTGCGTGCTGGGATGCTGCGGTCCCATGTTGAGCAAGAGTTCGGTCGTGCGCTTGGCGGCTTCAGGCGAATCGCCGGCCAGAAACACGTGCCGCTGATCATGGGGAATTTCGCGTTCGGTCCATTCGCTCTCCGGCTCATCCAGGCGGGGAATGAAATCAAAGGTGCTTCTCCACCCCTTGCCCTCGGTGGGAAAGTCCTTCCGCAGGGGATGGCCTTCCTCATAATCCTCGGGCAACAGAATGCGTCGCAGGTCCGGGTGCCCCTCGAACGTGATCCCCATCAGGTCGTAGACTTCACGTTCCAGGAAATTCGCGCCTTTCCAGATGGACGTCACGGTTCCGATGACGGGCTTCTCCTCAGGCACCCGGGTCTTCACACGAAGCCGGGCGTGATGCGGAAGGGACAGAACATGGTAGATGACTTCAAACCGTTCCAGGTCGTCGGGATAGTCCGCGGAGCAGATATCGGTAATGTGATCGAAGGCCATGCCGGGATCATCGTGCAGGAAGCGCGCCACGTCCACGAGATCCTGCGCCCGCACCTGGACCGAAAGGTCTCCCCGCTGCGGGTCCTCGCGCACGGACAGCACGGCCTCGGGAAAACGCTCGTGCAGGGTTTCAAGAACGCGATGCATAGGCGCCTCCACGCTATTTCACAAACACCTTTTCCTGCTGAATCTTCTCCTGCAACTTGATCAGGGCGTCCAGCAAGGCTTCCGGACGCGGGGGGCAGCCCGCCACGTAGACGTCCACCGGCACGATCTGATCCACGCCCTGCACCACGCTGTAACTGTTGTAATGATTGCCCGACGTCGCGCAGGACCCCATGGAAATCACGTATCGCGGTTCGGGCATCTGATCGTAGATCCGCCGGATCACGGGCGCCATCTTTCGACACACGGTGCCGGCCACGATCATGACGTCGGATTGTCTGGGCGAAGCCCGAAAGACCCCGGCCCCGAACCGGTCGATGTCGTACCGGGAGGAGACCGACGCAATCATCTCGATGGCGCAACAGGCCAGCCCGAACGTCATCGGCCACAAGGCCGACTTCCGGCACCAGCTCACCAGATAATCCAGATTGGTGGTAATGATGTTCGAGTCAAACTGTCGTTCGAGCATGCTCATAGTTGCTTCTCTTTCGTCATGCACATAAAGCGCGCAAGATGGATTCCCGCGTTGAAAGAGCCGTCCGACTTGATGCCCTTTGCCGCGGGAATGACAAAAAAAGTGGCCACCCGACGGCGTTTGAACGACCCGCCCCGCCGACGCCCGAACAAGCCGAACCACCGGCGTCCGAACGACCCGCCCCGCTGACACCCGAACAAGCCGAACCACCGGCGTTTGAACGACCCGCCCCGCTGACACCCGAACAAGCCGAACCACCGGCGTTTGAACGACCCGCCCCGCCACGGAACGTACAGATAGCAAAACACCCATCCACGGGGCGGAACGGTAGAACCCAGGAACCGAGTACGGGCCTTAATCCCACTCCAGCGCCCCTTTTTTCCAGACGTACCAGAATCCGACCACCAGGATGGCAATGAAGACGCCCATTTCAATGAGTCCCAACAATCCCAGCTTGTGAAAGACCACCGCCCACGGGAACATGAACACGATTTCAATGTCGAACACCACAAACAACATGGCGATGATGTAATACCGCATCGGGAACTGAATGCGGGCGTCCATGAAAAGCGGACTCCCGCTTTCATAGGGAAGCAGCTTCGCGCGATAGGGCCGGCTGGGTCGCACGATCCATCCCGCCAGCAGCGACACCACGCCGAACCCCAGCGCAATCACCGCAAAGACGGCGATGGGGATATAATTGAACGGTACGGACTCACCACCCATCCTGTTTTACCCTTTGATTGTGGATTTTAGATTCATCAATCCACAATCGGCAATCAAAACACCCGTCAATCGTTCAATGGACCGTCTCCAACACCGAATCAAAAAACGGCCGGTGCCCCAAACCGCGAAGTGCCGGGACGACAACCCCCTTGTGTTGGATCAGAATTTTGAACGTGGTGCCCATGCCGTGAGGCCGCAACAACCGCGCCGCCGCCCGGACGATTGCCGATTCCTGATCGCACCCCCGGACCAATTCCTCAATCCCGAGGCTCATCAAAAAATGCTGGAGATTCGTATAGCCCGTCGTGGCGAATCCGGCCCGTTCACCGGCGCGGGCCAGGCTCGAAAAATTCACGTGCGCCGTCAGATCCTGCTCCCCGACCCGCGTATAGGGATCCGTCGATACCGTATGCCGGTAGTACCCCAGCAGGGTCCCGTTTTTTCGTTCGGGCGCGACGTAATCCCCGGCGGTGTGGCCGTAATCAATCGTGATCGCAACTCCGCGATCAAGGACCCTGGCGATCCGTTCAATCCACTTCACGGCTTCCAGGCTGATTTCCGTGACAAATCCAACGGGCAACGCCACGTCCAGGTCGGCCAGGAACGACGCCAGCGCAGGGGTGGACGGCTCTCCCCAGCGTTCCTGCAAGCCATCATCGCGGACGGTGACGTACAATTCCTGAAGGCCGTCCCGCCCCATGCGGACCCTGTGGACCGGAAACGCGTCCGCCAATTCATTCGAGAACAACGTGCCGGTCAGGCTGCCATCCGCAATCGCCTGAAGGTCGTCAACCCATTGAATCCCCTCGCCCTGCTCCTTCCAGGCGGCCAGGGTTTCCTGTTGTCGCCGGCGAAAGGCCGGGCTGCGCTCGACCAGAATGCACGCCAACCGGGGAAGAAGCGAGGCGTGCTGCGCTCGACACTCCTGCAGGAGATCCCTGAGCAACGCCCCGTCTCCCGGCCCCATTTCCACGAGATGAAATACCGGCGGATGCCCGAGACGTTCATCAATCTCTTCGATCTGACGGGCCAGACACTTGGCCAGGAGAGGGGAAAGACTCGGCGCGGTGAAGAAATCGCCCCCGGCCTCGCCGATCGGCGAGGTCGCGCGGGAACCCCCTCCGCCCGTCATATAGTACCCGTGCGCCTCATCATACAGAGCGAATTCCATAAACCGCGCAAACGTCAGCGGCCCGGTTTCCCGAATGCACGCGGTTATGTGCCGCATCAAAGGCGAATCCGGCGATTCCATGCCTTCGTCATCCTTGTGGGTGTTCAGTAATTCGTTGACACTTTCCGCTTTTTCCCCCTCCTTTGTAAGCAACTGTCTGGAGGTTAAGGAGTGACATGCCGTTGTTCTTGCCAAGAGGTTCGATGTTTGAGCATGGCGTTGAGAATCGTCAACAATTTGCGCATACAAGCGACCAAGGCCACTTTACGTTTTTTGCCACGGGCGCACAGGCTCTGATAGGTGTGCCGGATGACGGGATTCCAGCGGGTGGCCACCAAGGTCGCCATGTACAAAGCCGTCCGGACGGGGGCGCGGCCGCCCCAGCACGTGCGCGGGCCCCGCACCGTCCCGCTATCGCGGTTGAGCGGGGCCACGCCCACCAGGGCGGCGATCTGCCGCCGGGTCAAGGTGCCCAATTCCGCCAATTCCGCCACGAGGGTCCGGCTCAGGACGGGCCCGACGCCGGGCACACTTTGAAGCAAGTCGGTTTGTGCCTGCCACACGGGGCTGTGCCGAATGCGCTGGGTGAGGTCGTCATCCAAGGTCGTCACTTGCTGGGTCAACCACGTGATATGCGCCTGAATCCCCGGGCGCAGGGCCGTGGAGGCCCGCCCCAACCGGTGGCGCTCCGCGGTGAGCATCTCGACCACTTGCCGGCGGCGGGCCAGCAGCGCCGCCAATTCCGTGGTCGCGGCATCGGGCTGCGGCCGGATCGGGGGCTGCACCCGCGCGGCAAACAAGGCCAGCACCTGGGCATCCAGGGTATCGGTCTTCGCCAACTGCCCGGTGGCTTTGGCAAAATCCCGGACTTGCCGCGGATTCACCACAATCACGGGCAGCGCCGCTTCCACCAAGGCGCGGACCACGGGCAGTTCATACCCGCCGGTGGCTTCCACCACGATCCGCTCGGGGGCCCGCGCCTGCAATTGAGGGACCAACGCCTGAAGCCCCACCTCCGTATTCGGGACGGTCGTGGTCAACCCCGGCGGTTCACTGGCGACGTCCAAGTTCGCTTTGGCAACATCAATACCCACATAGGTGCGTGCAGGGGACATACGAGGCTCCTTTCTGCGAGCGGGCTGCTCTCCAGGCGCCCGACCTTGCCACTGATGCGGGCTCATCCGGCCCAGGCAACTGTGCGGGCTGCTGAGAGGCCGAGCCGAACGCACCACGCTTACAATCGGGCTTGGAAGCCCGGAGGAGGGTCGGGCTGTTCGGCTCGGTAGATGAATAACATTGCATGCAGTATACTCCCTTTCCAAGATACAAGGAGGGGAACTTTTCCCGAAGAGGGAAAAGTTGGGAGGTAGAGCATCCGGTCAAATCCTCTACCCCTCCCGCATTCCCTCTTCGGAAATGCGCCCACTTACAAAGGGGAGGAAAAGAGTCTGGTCCCGCATTCAGGCCGACCATTCTGTCAACAAATTACCGAACATGAACAATCTCCCCTTTTGACCCAGGCTTTCTATGGGCCAAAAGATCTATACGTTAGCTATCCCTCGCCTGTTAGTCAAGAGAAGGCCAGACCCATTGCAGGGCAAGTTTGTCATGTCCTCTTTTGGTCAAACCTGCTCAAGCCAAACGCTATTTCGGGGGCAAGAAACGATCGGCAAAGGAGCGTGGAGAAATGACGGAGACGCGGCCCGGCGGGTTTTGAAGAAGAAGCCGGTCGCCCGTAACGAGACGACCCTGGGGATGGCCGGCGAGTAATGCCCACAGGTGCTGATCTCCGGCGTCCGGAGCGTCGCCCGTCGAGACAGGCACTCGCCACATCGCATTGGCGACCAGGTCAGCAAGCAGCCGGTCGAGTTCCTCGCCGGTCAGGCCATGCAACCGGACCAGGCCCGGACGGCGTAACACGGACGAATACTCGCTGAGCAGTTCGTCCGACATGAGGTAGATGAAGCCACCGTCGAGCATGGCGTCCAGAATGCGCGCCGGGGGACTATTCGGGTCCCCGCCAATCAGTCCTGAAATGATCACGTTCGTGTCGACGATGTAAACCCCGGAAGTCATCGGCGCCTTCCGCGTGTCCCGCGCACGGCCGAAAGGCGCCGCACGGCGTTACCGGCCCTTACGGGAACGCCGTGTTTCCTTGACCGCCAGGGCCATGGCCTGATCGGCATCCAGGCGGGACCGCGCCCGCGCCTTGGCGACGATCTCGCGCGCGCTGTCGATCGGCTGGATGCCTCGCAACTTCAGGCTTTCCTCGATGATCGAAGCCATTGAGCGATTTTGCCGCGCTGCGGCTTCTTTCAGCGCACGATGTGTACGGTCAGCCAAGCTGATCGTCAGACGAATCATGACACAGGCTCCGAGAGATTATTCAGGATATTGACACCATAGCACCACTACACCAAATAAGCAACGCGCTTGCCGTTTGAAGAGTTGGAAAGCTTTGTCAGAGGCGGATGCGATAGTTGAAACAGAAAGTCGCTTGGGCAACGCTCGATATTTCGGCCCTCACGCCCCGCAACATTTTTTGTATTTTTTGCCACTGCCGCAGGGGCAGGGATCGTTCCGGCCGACTTTGGCCTGGGACCGCTGGACCGTCCGTGACGAGGGCGCGCCGTCTCCGCGGTTAAAGGTCATTTGGGGAGGCGGGGCCGCCTCGTCTTCGATGGGCGGGCGGTCTCCTTTGACGACCTGGACTTTGAACAGGCGCTCAAGCGCCTCGGACTTGATGCGGTCCATCATGGCGGCAAACATGTCGAAGCCTTCCCGTTTATACTCCGCCAGCGGATCCTTCTGGCCATAGCCCCTGAGCCCGATGCCGTCCCGGAGCTGATCCATGCCGAGGAGATGCTCCTTCCAATGATGATCGATAACCTGTAACACCAGGCTCCGTTCAAGCTGCGAGCGAAACTCGGGACCGATCTGTTCCTCGCGTTCGTGTTGCCGTTGCCGGAAGAGCTGCCGGACGTGTTCCAGCAATTCGTCCCGCAGACCGTCCCGCCCCATTTCCGACAGGTCCTCGGTCGCCGGGATTTCCGCGCCGAATTGCGCCAGCGCGGCTTCGCGCAGCCCCTCGAGATCCCAGGCCTCGGCATAGACGTCTTCCGGACAGTGGGTGTTGAGCACATGGTCCACGACGTCCACGAGCCACTCCTCCGCGTCCTCCTGAACGGAACCGCCCCCCAGAACGCCGGCGCGATGGGCATAGATAATTTCCCGCTGTTTGTTCATGACGTCATCGTATTCAAGAATGTGCTTCCGGATGTCGAAATTATGGGCCTCGACTTTCTTCTGGGCATTTTCGATGGACTTGCTGACCATCCGGTGCTCGATCGGCACGCCTTCTTCCATCCCGAGTTTCAACATCAGGTTGGAGACCCGCTCGGACGCGAAAATGCGCATCAGATCGTCTTCCAGGGACAAAAAGAAGCGGGACGACCCCGGGTCGCCCTGTCGGCCGGACCGGCCTCGAAGCTGGTTGTCGATCCGGCGACTTTCATGGCGCTCGGTGCCGACGATGTGCAACCCGCCCAATGTCAGGACGTCCGCCTTTTCCGCCTCGCATTGCCGTTGAATCCGTTCAAGGGCCGCGTGTTTCTGCTCATCGGTCATCTCATCGCCCCGATAGACCACCTGCTGCTTGTACATCGCGTCCGGGTTGCCGCCCAGGATAATATCCGTGCCCCGGCCGGCCATGTTGGTCGCCAGGGTTACCGCGCCCCGGCCCCCGGCCTGGGAAATAATCTCCGCTTCCTTTTCGTGAAATTTGGCGTTCAGGACGTGGTGTTTCACGCCCCGCTGTTTGAGAATGCCGGAAAGCCGTTCCGACTTTTCAATGGAAATCGTGCCCACCAGCACGGGCTGCCCCCGCTCGTGGTGGTCCATGACTTCCTGGGCAATCGCCTCAAATTTTTCCTTTTCCGTGCGATACACCACGTCCGCATGATCCTCGCGAACCATCGGCCGGTTGGTCGGAATCACGTTGACGTCCAGGTTGTAGATTTTGGCAAACTCCGCGGCTTCCGTATCCGCGGTGCCGGTCATCCCCGCCAGTTTGGCATACATCCGGAAATAATTCTGGAACGTGATGGACGCCAGGGTTTGATTCTCGTTGGCGATTTTCACGCCCTCCTTGGCTTCGACCGCCTGGTGCAAGCCGTCGCTCCACCGCCGGCCCGGCATCAGGCGTCCCGTAAACTCGTCGACGATCTGCACTTCGCCTTCCTTGACCACGTAGTCCACGTCGCGTTTGTAAATGGCATGGGCCTGCAACGCCTTGATGACGTGGTGCACCACGTCGAGATTGCTCGGATCGTACAGGTTGTCGCCCGCCAACAGCCCGTCCGCGGCCAGCAATTTTTCCACGCGGGCGTTCCCTTCTTCCGTCAGCGCCACTGTCCTTGATTTTTCCTCTATGGTATAATCCCGTTCAGCGTTGAGCCTGGGAATGAGCCGATTGATCCGGTTGTACAATTCCGTGCTCTGTTCGGCCGGACCGGAGATGATGAGCGGCGTGCGCGCTTCATCGATCAGGATACTGTCCACCTCGTCCACGATCGCGTACGACAATTCCCCTTGGACCCGCTGGCTCAGATCATTGATGACCAGGTTGTCCCGCAGGTAATCGAACCCGAACTCATTATTCGTGCCGTAGGTGAGATCGGCGCGATAGGCTTCAGGGCGGGTGCAGGGCCGCAGATGGTTCAACCGTTTATCCGCGGCCTCGTAGTCCGGATCAAACAGGAACGAGGATTCATGCTGGATCACGCCGACCGTGCAGCCCAACGCGTGATATACGGGCCCCATCCATTGCGCGTCACGTTTCGCCAGGTAGTCATTGACCGTCACCAGGTGCGCGCCTTTTCCCGCCAGGGCATTCAGGTACAGAGGCAGGGTCGCCACCAGCGTCTTGCCCTCACCGGTCTTCATCTCCGAAATTTTCCCCGCGTGCAACACCATGCCGCCCACGAGTTGGACATCGAAGTGACGCAGCCCGATGGCGCGCCGGGAGGCCTCGCGGCAGACGGCAAAGGCTTCGGGCAGCAGCGCATCCGTCGTCTCTCCCGCGTCGAGACGCTTTTTGAACGCCTGGGTTTTATCCGCCAGCGCCTCGTCCGACAGCGACTGCAAGCCGGGCTCCAAGTCGTTAATCCGCGCGACGAGGGGTTGCAGCGCCTTCAACTCACGATCGTTTTTGCTTCCAAACAGCAGGTTGAGCAGTCTCACGAACATCATGGAGTCACTACCTCCGGAGAGAAACACCGACTGGAATGAATCCTTCGGGACCGAACGTCTATCCGGCTAGTATAATACCTGAATGGGTTCATCAAGCAACTAAAGAGGCCCCGAGTGAACGAAGCAACCGCGAATATCGCATCTGATATTCGG
This sequence comes from Nitrospirales bacterium, assembly GCA_965232175.1. Classification (GTDB taxonomy): domain Bacteria; phylum Nitrospirota; class Nitrospiria; order Nitrospirales; family UBA8639; genus Bin75. The sequence goes on along the minus strand of CBDDOW010000006.1, from coordinate 1,799,857 downwards.
AAAAGGGGGGTATTTTATCTTGTTTCTTAATATGCTATATTGGTTTTTTAGCGCTTGACATTTAACGAAATTTTTTGCATTAACTCGATAAAAATGTCGCCCGCATTCCCAAGGATTTTAAGGGCTCTTCTCATCCCATTGATGGGGTGCGTCATCTGCCTTCCGGCCGGGGCGCAGGACGCGCCTGACCAATCCATCGAATTTCTGGAAACCCTCGAAATTGCCGACACCCTGGCCGATGAAGAAGAGCGGGCCATCACTATCCCCAAACCCGAGACCACGACCCTGGCGACGTTCAATAGTCCCTTGGTCGCCGCGATTCCCAAAACGCTCAGACTGTGGCCATACGTCAGAACGAGGTACCTGGCGCAACGCCGTATCAGCCTGGCCGCCCATGGCGCCGCGACGCTCGCGCCGGTCAACAGCCTCACCGTCACCGCGATTTCCAGGACTCCCGTTGTGACGCAGGAAGGGCCCAAACCGCAACCCCCGCGGGATTCCATTGCGGACCGCAAAGGCCTTCGCAAAACCGTGAGATTGATCAAAGCCGAACGTCCCCAATATCCGCAAAGGGCTCGCCAGCAGGGCTGGGAAGGCACAGTCGTGTTACGAATCACCATCGGCGCCGGCGGAGACGTGGAACAGGTCAACACGCAAACAAGCTCAGGGCATACCGCGCTGGATGAGAGCGCCACGGAGTCAGTCAAGACGTGGCGATTCGATCCGGCGAAAGATGGCGAATTTTCCGTTGCCGCCGTGGTCGACCTGCCCGTCAGATTCAATCTTGACGAATATGGAATCCAGCGGACTGCACCGGAACCTGAACCCGAGCCGGAGCCGGAGCCCGAACCTGAACCCGTGAAGGTGAAGAAACCCGCCAGACTGGTCAAATCCGAACGTCCGCCGTATCCGCAAACGGCTCGCCAGCAGGGCTGGGAAGGCACGGTCGTGTTACGAATCACCGTCGGCACCAGCGGGGACGTGGAACAGGTCGCCATTCAGGAAAGCTCGGGGTTTCCCGAGCTTGATGAAAGCGCGGCGCAGTCAGTCAAAACGTGGCAATTCGACCCGGCGAAAGAGGGAGACGAGCCCGTTTCCTCCGCGGTCGACCTGCCCGTCAGATTCAATATTGAGGACTATCAGGAGGAACCAGGAAATGCTGAATAACCTGCCCAAGGAGGCTTTCTCATGAATGACTATCGGATCATTCCATCTTTTGTTCTGTTGTGCCTGCTGGGTCTTCCGGTCCAACACGCTCATGCGCAGGGAGCCGCGGATCAGGACGCGGGCGTGGTCAAACTCGAAGAAGTGGTGGTGGTCGGGTCGCGTGTTCCAACCAGGTCGGCCCAGGATTCGCCCGTGCCGATTGACGTGATTGACGGGAAGTCAATGAGGAACTACGGGGTCAGGGACATGAACTCCCTGCTGAGGGCCACCGTGCCGTCCTACAACGTCAATCAGCAACCCATCGGCGACGCGGCCACGCTGGTGCGGCCGGCGAACCTGCGCGGTCTGCCCCCGGATTCCACCCTGATCCTGGTCAACGGCAAACGACGGCACCGGGGGTCAGTCCTGACGTTCCTGGGCGGCGGCATTTCAGACGGGGCGCATGCGACTGACTTGGCCGCATTCCCGGCCATTGCCCTCAAGCGCGTGGAAGTACTGCGCGACGGCGCGGCCGCGCAGTACGGGTCCGACGCCGTGGCCGGCGTGATGAACTTTCAGTTGAAAGACGCGCCCGACAGCGGCACGGTGGAAGCCCGCTGGGGTCAGTTCTATCAGGGAGACGGCGCCACCAACAGCATTGCAGGCAACCTGGGCATCCCCCTGCCACTCCCGTTCATCCAATCCGGATTTGCCAATCTCAGCTTCGAATACGGAACGAGAGACTGGACCAGCCGCAGCCAACAACGCAACGATGCGCAGGGACTGATTGACGCGGGCAACAGGGACGTTGTGAGCAGCCAGTACACGCGGGAACCCACTGCCATGGTCTGGGGCGCGCCCGAGGTTCAGTATGACTATAAACTCTTCGGAAATCTCGGCATGAAACTGAACAGCAAGACCGAACTCTACGGCTGGGCCAACTATTCCCAACGCAAAATAGAAGGCGGGTTCTACTACCGTAATCCCAATACGCGAGGCGGGGTATTCGATGGACCAGTGGTCAATAATGACGGTACATACAAAACAGAAGCGATGCCCGATACTCCCTATGCCGATCAAGATAACCCTACAGACGCTGAAAAAAAACGATTTGAAAAACAAATTGAAGATGGTCTAGAGAGTGGGAGGTATGTTGATACGGTTAAGGTCGCAGACCTGACTGGCGCGGGCAACTGCCCTGCCGTGCCGAGGGACGATGCGGCTGACTACAGGCAAACAATCGAAGAGCTTCCCTCTAACTGCTTCATGTTCAACGAAAAATTCCCAGGCGGATTCACCCCGTTCTTCGGAGGGACGGTACGCGATTGGAGTGTTGCCGGGGGGATCCGCGGTGACATCTCTGACTGGCACTATGACTTCAGCGCCGTGCTCGGTCAACACAGCACGGACTTCTTCATGAGGAATACCATCAATCCGCAACTCGCCACGATGAGAACCGATATTCCCACGGAATACAATCCCGGCATGTACACGGAGACGGATCACGTGTTCAATCTGGACCTGTCCAGGTCTTTGCAGACCGCGATGCTCCCCTCCCCCCTGAACATCGGCCTCGGTCTGGAGTATCGAGTGGAGCAATTCGAGGTCACAGCCGGCGGGGAGAATTCCTGGTTTGCTGACAACAGTCCCGGTGGTCTGGCGGCCCAGGGCTTCGGCGTCGGATCCAACGGATTTACCGGATTCTCACCGGATATCGCTGGGACAAACAACCGGGGCAGCTACGCCGCGTACCTGGATCTGGAAACCAACGTGAACAAGGACATATTGGTCGGCGTGGCCGGACGGTATGAGAAGTTTGAAACCTTCGGCGACACCCTGAACGGCAAGTTCAACACCCGGTGGCAAGCCACGCCTATGATGGCGCTTCGCGGCGCAATCAGCACGGGCTTCCGTGCTCCGACCGTGGGACAGGCGAACATTCAGAACGTGACGACGGCGTTCGTCGAGGGAAGACTCGCTAACGTAGGCACCTATCCGCCCAGTCATCCGATTTCGATCCTCAAAAAGGCTCAGGAACTGAAGCCGGAAAAATCCTTTAACCTGTCCGCGGGTACGGTGGTGGATGTCGGCAACCTGAACGTAACCATCGACTACTACCGGGTCGCGGTGCGGGACCGTATTGCACGGAGCGCCCAACTCGCTTTGACTCCAGGTGAGAAGGCTGAGGCGCGACGCTTAGGCTTCGAAGACATCGAGAAGGTAGCCTACTATGCCAACGCATTTGATACCACCACGAATGGGGTAGACATCGTGGCGACCTATCCGATGCAGTTCGCCGGAGGGAACACCCTCTGGACGTTCGCAGGCAACTACAACCGGACCGAGGTCACCGATATCAATAATCCCGGTGCCATTTACGATGATTCTTTAACCCAGCGTGACAAGCGGATAGTCCAATTGGAACAAACTCTGCCCTGGTTCCGGTTCACGCTGACAGGCGACCACAGACAGGGGCCCTGGCGGTTCCTGGGCCGGGTCTACTGGTATGATGGCTTTACGGAATTTACAACAGACGGTGACGTTGATACCCGTACCGATGCCGGCGATCAGTGGCTCGTGGATTTTGAAACATCGTACACCATGAAAAACGGGCTGACGGTCTCGGCAGGGGCGCAAAACCTGTTCGATTCGTATCCTGACCGAAGCACCGGAGCTTCAGGCACGATGTATCCCGAGTATTCGCCCTTTGGCTTCAACGGCGGGTACTATTACCTGAGAGCGTTGTATGCATTCTAACGACACCCCTCACTTTACCCTCTCCCTCAAGGGGAGAGGGTAATCAATAAGAATCGAGCTTTGATTAATCACCTCTTCACGAATAGAGGCGTTATGAACAGACAACTCTTGCGAATGATGACTATCGGTGTCCTGGGTCTCGCGCTGGGCTTCGCCTTTCCGCTTGCGAGCCCGGCCGCGGATGAAGCCCAAGCCTTGTATAACCAGGGCGCGCTCCATTCCAACAATGGCGAATTCCAGGAAGCCGCCAAATCGTTGAAACAAGCGTTGGAAATCTTTCCCCGCTTTGCCGCGGCGCATCATCTCCTGGGGGTCGTTTCGTTTAGCGGCTTGCAGCAACCCGATCAGGCCGTCACTCACCTGAAAAAGGCCGTTGAACTGCACCCCAATTTTGCCAGGGCCTATCTGGACCTCGGGTTGGTCTATCAACATCAGAAGAACCTGGATGCCGCCAAAACGGCGCTGGCAAAAGCCATGGAGATCTATCCGCGCTTTGCCGATGCGCAACTGAACCTGGCATTTACCTATGACCAACTGGGCGAACGCGACAAAGCCATCGGCGCGTATCAGGCCGTGCTGAAAGCTGATCCCAACCAGCTCACCGCCCGATTCAACCTGGCGACCCTGTATGATCTGCAGGGCGATACGGATAAGGCGACGAAACAACTGCAGGAATTGACGAGCATGAACCCGAAGGACGCCAGCGCCTGGCTCCTGATGGCCCAGTTGGCTGAAAAATCCCAACGCGACACGCAGGCGATCGAGGCGTATCAGAAGGCTTTGGCGGTGACACCCGACCTGCTTGATGCCCATTACGCCCTGGGGTATCTCATGCAGGCGCAGGATCAACCGGAACAGGCGGTGAGCCACTTCCAGGAGGTGGTCCGTTTGAATCCGAAGCACGCTGAAGCGCAGCTCAACCTGGGTGTGCTCCTGGCGAATCTGAACAAGCTCGATCAGGCCGAGCAGGCCTATCTGGCCGCGCTGAAGTTGAACCCGAAGCTGGTCGAAGGCTATTACAACCTGGGCGTCTTCTACGAATTTCACCGCAAGGATACGGATCGCGCCCTTGAGCAATACCGTAAATACATCGAACTCGGCGGCCAGGATGACCGCGTCAAAAAACTGCTGAAAAAAGTCGGATCGTGAACCACGCCGCTTCCATGAACGTTTTCGGGCAGAACGCGACCTTCCTGCGATTCGGGGCGGGGTCCGTGGTTGTGCACCTCTTCTTTTTCGTGTTCGTCAGTTTCGTGCATTTTTCGCTCGACGTGGAAAAACCCCCGCCGACGGTGAAGGTCACCTTTGTTGAAGTCCCGGCTCCCCAACAACCCGAACCTGAACCGCAGGCCCCGCCCACGCTCCAGCCGCAACGGCTGACGCAATCGCAACCCGTCCAACGGAAACAGATTGCGCCCACGCCGCCCGATATGGCTCAACCGGTTGAGGTCCCCAAGGTTGCCCAGGCGCCGCCGCCCCAACAGCAACCCCCTCCTCAGCCTTTGAAACGGCGCATGCTGACGGATAACCGCGCCACGGACACCCTGAAAGCCCGAACCCTGACCAAGGTTGCGTCCCGCAGCACTGCCGCCCCGACGGCGCAAACCAAGGTTGCGGAGCCGCCGTCGATGTTCGTCCCCGGGTTTTCGACCATCGCCGCGCTGGAAGGCGCCGCGAACCGGCACGTCGTCCGCACGTCGTTATCGTCATCGGCTCCCGGCCGGTCAAAGAAAACCCTGCAAGCCTCTCGCGGCGGCGCCGCTCAGGCCGCGACCAGCGTCGGCGTGTTACGCTCCGTTCATCCGGTGTATCCGCGAATCGCCAAGAAGTCCGGGTGGGAAGGGACCGTACTCGTTCGCGTAACGGTGGAGACAAACGGCAGGGCCAGTAAAGCCATCGTGTCACGGAGCAGCGGGCATAAAGTTCTGGATGACGCGGCGGTCAAAGCCGTCAAACGATGGGCGTTCCGCCCGGCCCGGGACGGGAATATTCCCATTCGCACCCAGGTGGTCATTCCCATCAAATTTTCTTTGGATAAAGCCTAACTCCATTTAACCGTAAAAGGATCAGACGCCATGATTGACATGTCATTTGCTTTCATCAAAGTCCTGATGGCCGGTGGCTTGCTCATGCTTCCCATCATCCTGTGTTCCGTGGTGGCCCTGGCCATTATTCTTGAACGCGCATGGTTTTTTTACCGGTTACCCTCCACGGAGAAAGCCGATGAGATGATTGCATTGGTTGACGAGGGAAAATTCGACGATGCGCTCTCGCTCAGCGAGGAAACGCCGCATCCCGTCCTCCGGGTGTTGGCATCGGGCATTCGCTCGCGCGCCTCCGCTCCGGAAAAAGCCATGGAAGCCACGGGTATCCGGGAGATCGGCCTTGCGAAACGAGGCCTGCCTTCGTTGGACACCATCATTACGCTTTCCCCGTTGTTGGGGTTGTTGGGCACCATCATCGGCATGATTGATTCCTTCGGCATTATGGCCATTGAAGGGATGGGCAGCCCGCATGCCGTGACCGGCGGAGTCGCCGAGGCGCTCATCTGCACGGCCGGCGGCATTACCGTTGCCGTGCTGGCCCTCATCCCCTACAACTACTTCCTGGTTCGCACGGAACGCATAACCGAACAGATCGAACACTATGCCACGCGCTATGAATCAGCCCTGCACACAACGGCGGTGACGTCATGAAGTTGTCTGCGCCTGACCAGAAAAAAGCCCGGATTGAGATTATCCCCATGATCGACACCATGTTTTTTCTGCTGGTGTTTTTCATGATCTCCACCCTGTCCATGACCCTGCAGAAAGGCATGGAAGTGAACCTGCCGAAGGCCAGTTCCGCGTCGGATGATCTGCCGGAACAGGTCACCCTCACGATCTCCGACCAGGGCGATCTTTTCTTCAATAAAGACCGCTGCACGATCTCGGAACTCGAGCTGCGACTCCACGATCTTCTGTATTACGGGGAAAAACCCGCGGTGGTGATCAACGCCGATGAAGCGGTTTCGCACGGACAGGTGATCGAAGTCATGGATGCCGTGAGAGAAGCCGGCATTTTCGACTTTGCCATTGCGACCAAGCCGGACAAGGGTGCGTAGCCAGGCAAGAGCCCGCCGCCGCACCCGTTGACCCGTCGTTGTCACACGCTCTAGCCTCCGGCAAGGCTAGAGCGTTCTTTTTCTGAGCACCTCGACGAAATCGAAAAAGGGAAGCGCTTCAATGCCGTCCTGCGTCGTTCGACGGCGTTGCCCACAGTACACCAGGATTCTTCTTCTGATACCTTTCAGACCGGCAATCGCCTGAAGACCCTTGAGGTACTCGGGTCGAATCGTGTCAGTGGATTTTACTTCAATGGCAATTTTGTCTTTCCCTTGAATCAGGAGAAAATCCACCTCGACGTGCTTGGATTCCGCGGGAGACCAGTAAAACACCTCCTCGAAGTCGTCAAACGTGTCTTTTTGAAACATCAGCAAGGTCAACACCAATCCTTCAAACAGCGGCCCTTTCTCTTCGACCGTCACGGGCCCGTATTGGCGTTTGATCGCCCGAACCAGACCGGGATCGATAAAATAACATTTTGCGCGTTTCCGCTCACGAACGCGCAGCTTGGCATCATAGGCGCTGAGGGTCTTGAGAAGAAGGGTATCCTGCAGGATCTGAAAAAAGCCTGCCACCGTCGGGCGCCCGACTTCGCAATCCCTGGCAAGATTCGACAGGTTGATCGTCTGTCCGTGCAAGAGTGCCGCAACGGGAAGAAAGCGGGAAAACCCCGCAAGGTTCCGAACAATGGCTTCGGCCTGAATTTCTTCTTTGAGATACGTTTGCACGTAGCTCTTCAACGTTTCCCGCTTGTCTTCGGCATTCTGGATCAGTGGAATTGTCCCCATCTCCAATGCCGCATTCAGGCAAAAGTCTTCTCCCATTTCCATGGGTGTTAAGGGATACAAGTAGCGAGTACTGGCCCTTCCGGCCAGTAAATTGACCCCTGCGCGTCGCAGTTTTCGCGCGCTGGAGCCAGTGAGAATAAAGCGCAACCGCTTATCCTCTATCAAACGATGAATCTCGTTTAATAAATTGGGAAGGCGCTGGATTTCGTCAATGAAGACCCACTGTCCGGCTTGTAACGCAGAGAGTTCCTCGTAAAACGTCCTCGGCCGGACAAGATACCGTTGGAACGTTTCTTCATCCAGGAGGGAAATCTCATGGTCGGCCAAGCGAAGGGTACGAACCAACGTGGTTTTTCCCGTACCCCGCGGGCCTAACAGAAAGAAACTGGATTTGGGGCATTGAAACAGGCGAGGATATAATTGCATGATATGACATTATAAATCGGCGTAATTTAATGTCAATCTATACAACAAGATCTCGGATACAAAGCACCTCCGTCATTCAACACCCGGATGCCTCGTCAAGGGCGGATTTCATGCCGTCTTTCTTCTTCGCCAACCGGTCTTCGTTCGTGCAGGGCTTGAGAAAAGACAACGGGGGGAGTAGGCTTACTGGTGTCGGTCAGGGACTCTGTTCAGGAGCGCGTTTTTATGCAGAGCGCATCATCCATGGCCCGTTTCGGATTGTTCGCCGTCGCGGTTTTCCTGCTGCCGGCCTGTGCCGGGCAGTCGATGATCCCGTCGGATCTCGAAAACCAGGTTGATCAGACGCTCTCGTTTGCCCAGGTCAAAGAAGCGCCGACGACCCAAGTGGGCAAGGTTCTTGTGCTGGGCGGCGAAATCCTGGACGCCACGCGCCTCAGGGAACACACCCGGCTGACCATCCTGGAGCTTCCGACCGGCAGGAATCACGCCCCGGCCATGGACCGGACGCAGTCCCGGGGACGCTTTCTGGCGTTTCAATCCGAGTTTCTGGATCCGGCCACCGTCCCGAACGGTACCCGGATCACGATCGTCGGAAAAGTGTCGGGAGCCACCACCGAATTGCTCGATGAAATGGACTATACGTACCCGACGTTCACCATCTTATTCCTGAAGGTTTGGCCTGATGCCATGCAAATTCCTCCCCGGTTCGGGCGCTACGGCTTTCCCTATTCTTACGGGTATCCGTACTGGTACGCCGGACCCTACTGGGGGCCCGGCTTTTACCGGCCATTCCGATTTGGCTATTGGTAACGTTTACGCGATCCGTTCACCGGACGTGCCCTGAATCAACAGGTGCTCATTCCCGTTCGCCATCAAATCGTTGGACGAACATCATCCCCATTCAATACATAACTTCAAATAAGGAGGGTTCGTGATGAAACGTTTCTTCAAACCGGTTCTTTGGATTGCCTGCGTTGCGTTTTTCGCCATGGTGGGCATCGGCATTGGAACGGCCGTTGCCGGCGGCCCACCGGCGCTCATGACTGCCGCCGACTCCAAAGCTCACGCCGCGAACAATGAGGGCATCGAGCATTACAACCAGGAGCATTGGGACGTGGCGCTCGGCCATTTCACGAAAGCGGTCGAGGCGGACCCGGCGTCCGCGGAAGCCCATTACAACCTGGCGCTCGCGTTGGACAAGACGGATCAGCACAAGGCGGCGGCCAATGAGTTTAAAATGGCCCAGGATCTCGGGAAAGACAATCCCGACATTCAGAATTCAAAGATCCTGCTGGGCCACGTCAAAATGCTGAATGGGAAAAAGTGACGGACCAGCGTTTCCCGTGCGGAAAAACGGATCACGGCAAGCGGGCGGGGTTTCCCGCCCGCTTGCCGAAGCCTCACTCCACTACCCGGCCACGAGAGACTCGACTTTGAGTTCCTTCCTGTGCTGCTCGACGTGCCATAAGTCATAACTGGATTGCATATTCATCCATAGCTCTGCACTGGTCCCGAACGCAATGGAAAGCCTCACCGCCATCTCCGGACTTACCCCGGTGTGCTCGTGAACAAGCTCAGACAGCGCCTTGCGAGAAACACCAAGATGCTTGGCCGTCCGGGTAATGGAAACCCCCAGCGGTTCGATCCACTGTCTGAGCAACACCCCGCCAGGATGAGGAGGATTATGCATTCTCATGACTATCTCCTAATGATGATCCACGTAATCCACGTCTTCGGCGTGCCCGCCGCGAAACAAAAAATCCACGCTCCAGTTCTTGGCTACATAGACAGACCACCTCTTCGCACTGCGAGGCTCCAAGAGATGTAATCGAAAGTTGGGCGCCCCCATATCCTTGGGAGAAGTCGCCGCATCCAATGCGGCTAAAATATCTCTCAACTGATTGGCATGCTTGGGTTGAATACCGTTCTTGCCACCGGCCTCGAAAAACCGTTGAAGTCCCTTGTGCTTGAAGCCCTTAATCACGTAACAGAATATAACATGTCACGTAACGGGTGACAATCAGCGTTCCCTTGCAACGGAGAAACTGACGAAAAAATGGTGGGTCGTACAGGGATCGAACCTGTGGCCCGCTGATTAAGAGTCAGCTGCTCTACCAGCTGAGCTAACGACCCACCGAAGAGGAGAGACGTTGGTGATGGCGCGCCTGGCAGGATTTGAACCTGCGGCACCTGGCTCCGGAGGCCAGTGCTCTATCCACTGAGCTACAGGCGCATATCGATTCACGGTAACACTGGAACATCCGCAGGCCGGGTTGGCCCTGAGCCTGTCGAAGGGCGAATCCGACCTACGGCCTGAAGCGACGCTACCATCTTTGCATGATCCTTGTCCAGATCTGCGATTGCCGGATGACGCTTCGCCTGTCCTGAGCCTGTCGAAGGGCTCATTCCAGTGTCCTTTTCTTTTCGTTCGCGAAAAAAAACGACTCTGGACCCTCGCGTTCGCAAGGGTGACAGAAAGGGCGATCGGGGATCCAGCGTCTTTTCCTTTCGCATGGCGCTCTCCTCGTTCCCGCTTAATGCGGGAACGAGGAGAGCGTGAGACCTGAGAAAGGGAAACCGGCATTTAAAAGTAGAAGCGAGTAAGAATGCCGAACGTGCGCGGCTGCCCCACGCGATAGGCCAGGCGGGCGCGACCGCCGCGTTCGCGGTCGAAGGAGAGCTGCGGGTTTTCGTCCGTGAGGTTCTTGATGTACACCATGACTTCCCACGTGTCGTACAGGAGGCCCGTGTTCAGGTTGAGCAGATGGTACGGGTTCAGTTCCATCTGGTCGCGGAAATTGAGTTGCCTGTAGGTACCGCTCGGATCCACGAAGGACTGATCCGGTGGAAAGACGGTGTTTTCCTGATCGCCGGACTGGGTGATCTGACTGCCGACGAATTGCCAGGAGGCAGTGACGTAACTTTCCTTAGACTGCAACAGACCCGGGAACGTGTACGTGGCCATTGCGGAGAGTTGCCAGTTGGGCACGGACGGGATGCGATTGCCATCCCTGATGCCGTCGATCACGCTTCCGTCGGCCGTGTTGATCACCGTGGAATCGAATTCCGCTTCCACGTAGCTGCCGGCGAAGGTGACCAGCAGGGCGTCCGTGGGATGCACGGTCAATTCCAGTTCGCCGCCCATGGTGTGGGCTTCGGGCACGCTGATCGTGACCCGCGATGAACAGGACGCGGCATCCACGTTCACGCCCAGGTTACTGATGTCGGCATAGAACAACGACCCGTTCAACGTCACCTTCTCATATGAGGATTTGAGTCCGACTTCGTAGTTCCACAGGGTTTCGTCCTTGAACCGCTGGAACCCCTGGTAGGTGTCATAGGCATCCCCGCACAGCTTGGCGTTCAATGGATCGTTCGCGCCGCCCAGCCGGAAGCCGCGCGACGCCTGCGCGTTCACGGTCACACGGTCGGTCACGTCGTAGTTGACCATGAACCGGGGCGTGAAACCGTTGGAGGACACGGTCTTGCTATCGTTTTGCGCATCCAGATTGGAGAAGATCCCACCCGATCGGAAGGTCTTGTCTTCTTCCCAGTCGTACCAGCGCAATCCCGCGGTCAGGCCCAGGCGATCGAAAAGCGTGTAGGTGGCTTCGCCGAAGACCGCGATTTGGCTGAGATCATACGTCAAGTCTGAATTGTACGGCGAGTCTTGCACGTCAAATCCATTGAGCGTGACCCGGGTCAAGGTGGGATCCGACCAATGACTGTTGTACCCGGGCGTGGGCAATCGCTGGGAGTAGTCGCGTTTGATGTTGGAGTAAAAGACGCCCGCCTGCCACTGGAACGGGCCGGCATCGGTGGAACTGACCCGCACCTCATGGGTCATCTGCTCCAACTCGGTGGTGTCCCGCAGGTTGGACGGGAGGCTTACGATTCGCGCGACGGCCGCCGGGTCCGTGGGATGACCGGGTGGCAGCACACCGGCCAGCGTAAGACCCTTGAACGTGACCCCCACACTGCCGGTCAGGGCGCTGGCGTCCCGGCTGACCAGCACGTTGCGCTTGGTATAGCTGGCCACATAGGTCGCCTCAATGCGGTCGTTCGGATTCCATTTGATTGTGTTGTCGAGGATCAGGGTTTCGTCTTCAAAGGCTTCTTCCAGCAGCAAAAATTGCTGGCGCTCGCCGAGCTGTACTCTGGGCCGCGTCGTGGAATACGGGTTGGCGAACAGATTGAAGAATTCTTCGCGGTTGAATCCGTCCTTGTTGATGGACTGATAGACCATCCGGGGCATGATGGTAACGTTCTCCGCGGGTTTCCACAGGACGGACGCGCGTCCCCCGAAGCGGCCGCCGTCGTTGATGTTGTTATCCGTTTCGCCGGTAGCCCTCAGCGCGTCGATGAATCCGCCGTATCTGGTGCCATAGCTCGTCACGCGCACGGCCGCGTTGTCGCCCAGGGGCGCGTTGAACGCCGCCTTGACGTGTCCGCCGGCCGAGCCGCTGTCGATGGTGTTCAGGTCGAATTGCGTCCGGACTTCCTTGACGCCGAGTTGGGGCTTGTTGGTGACGTAGCGCACGGTGCCGCCGATGGACCCGGAACCGAACAGCGTGCCTTGCGGCCCCCGCAGGGTCTCCACGCGTTGCAGGTCATAGAGGTCCAGGTCCGGCGCGAACAGCGAGATCGCAATCGGCGTGTCGTCCAGATAGATGCCCACCTGCTCCTTGACGCCGGGCTGATCGCGCACGATCTGCCCGGATGAAACTCCGCGCATGGTCACCACGGTTTGGCCGGGCCCCAGGTTCTGAATGTTCAGGCCGGCTATGTTCCGGGAGAGATCTTCCAGGTTGAAGTTGTTCAACTGCTGGATGCTGGTTTCGCTCTGCACGTTGACGGAAAAGGGCACATCTATCACCTTTTCGGCCCGCCTGGTGGCCGTGACCACGACTTCTTCCAATCGATAAATATCGGAGACGCTGGGGCTTTGGGGTGTCCCGGACTTTTCCTGGGCGAGAGCGGCTCCCATTCCCAGCAGAATGACTGCGGGCAGGACCAAGCAAACCCGTGTCGCCATCCTCCGGCAGGCACGGTTGTTTGCCATGGGCATCCTCCTTCTGAGTGAGTTGGCGCAAGAGAGTGTGGCACCAAAACCCGACGTTTGGCCAAAATATTTTAGGGCATCTGTTCTCATTTGTCATTCGTGTATATGTTCAGTAATTTCACCGATAATATTCCCGATTAAAAATAGCCTGTCCCTGACATTTGTAATCGGGGATCCAAGCGATTATAGGATCCAGTGTCCTTTTCTTTTCGTTCGCGAAAAAAACGACTCTAGACCCTCGCGTTCGCAAGGGTGACAGAAAGGGCAATCGGGAACCCAGCGTCTTTTCCTTTCGCATGGCGCTCTCCCCGTTCCCGCTTAATGCGGGAACGAGGAGAGGATAAGACCTGAGAGAGGGGAACCGACATTTAAAAATAGAAGCGAGTGAGGATGCCGAACGTGCGCGGCTGCCCCACGCGATAGGCCAGGCGGGCGCGACCGCCGCGTTCACGGTCGAAGGAGAGTTGCGGGTTTTCGTCCGTGAGGTTCTTGATGTACACCATGACTTCCCACGTATCGTACAGGAGGCCCGTGTTCAGGTTGAGCAGATGGTACGGGTTCAGTTCCAGGTCCATGTTGGTCACTTCGTTGCCTGTCATGCCGGCATAGGGCAGACCATGCGCAAAGCGTCCGGCGCCGGGGACCTGATCGCCGGACTGGGTGATCTGACTGCCGACGAATTGCCAGGAGGCAGTGACGTAACTTTCCTGTGACTGCAACAGACCCGGGAACGTATACGTGGCCACTGCGGAGAGTTGCCAGTTGGGCACGGACGGGACGCGGTTGCCGTCCTTGATGCCGGCTACCACAGATCCGGTATTCGGATCGATGATCGTTGAATCGAATTCCGCTTCCACGTAACTGCCTGCAAGCGTCACGAGCAAGGCGTCCGTGGGATGCATGGTCAATTCCAGCTCGCCACCCATGGTGTGGGCTTCGGGCACGCTGATCGTGACCCGCGATGAACAGGCCCCGGCATCCACGTTCACGCCCAGGTTACTGATGTCGGTATAGAACAACGACCCGTTCAACGTCACTTTCTCATATGAGGATTTGAGTCCGACTTCGTAGTTCCACAGGGTTTCGTCCTTGAACCGCTGGAACCCCTGGTAGGTGTCATAGGCATCCCCGCACAGAGGCCGGTTCAACGGATCGTTTATGCCGCCCAGCCGGAAGCCGCGCGACGCCTGCGCGTTCACGGTCACGCGGTCGGTCACGTCGTAGTTGACCATGAACCGGGGCGTGAAGCCGTTGGAGGACACGGTCTGGTTATCGTTTTGGACACTCGGGCTGGAGAAGGGATTCCCTGCTCTGAAGGTCTTGTCTTCTTCCCAGTCGTACCAGCGCAATCCCGCGGTCAGGCCCAGGCGATCGAAAAGCGTATAGGTGGCTTCGCCGAAGACGGCGACCTGCCTGAGGTCGTAGGTCAGATCCGATACATACGGCGAATCCATTGTGTTGAAGCCGTTGCTGCGAGCAGCCAACGACCCGAGCACGCTTCCCGCGTTTGTATAGATCCGGTCCCACCCGGGCGTGGGCAATCGCTGGGAGTAGTCGCGTTTGATGTTGGAGTAAAAGACGCCCGCCTGCCATTGGAACGGGCCGGCATCGGTGGAACTGACCCGCACCTCATGGGTCATCTGCTCCAACTCGGTGGTGTCCCGCAGGTTGGACGGGATGAGCACCCCTTCCTGTGGAAATCCAATACTGACCCCCACACTGCCGGTCAGGGCGCTGGCGTCCCGGCTGACCAGCACGTTGCGCTTGGTATAGCTGGCCGCATAGGTCGCCTCAATGCGGTCGTTCGGGTTCCATTTGATTGTATTGTCGAGGATCAGGGTTTCGTCTTCAAAGGCTTCTTCCAGCAGCAAAAATTGCTGGCGCTCGCCGAGCTGCACGGGCGCCCGCGTCGTGGAATACGGGTTGGCGAACAGATTGAAGAATTCTTCGCGATTGAACCCGTCCATGTCGATGGACTGATAGACCATCCGGGGCGTAATGGTAACGTTCTCCGCGGGTTTCCACAGGACGGACGCGCGTCCCCCGAAGCGGCCGCCGTCGTTGATGTTGTTATCCGTTTCGCCGGTGGCTCGCAGCGCATCGATGAATCCGCCGTATCTGGTGCCATAGCTCGTCACGCGCACGGCCGCGTTGTCGCCCAGGGGCGCGTTGAACGCCGCCTTGACGTGCCCGCCGGCCGAGCCGCTGTCAATGGTGTTCAGGTCGAATTGCGTCCGGACTTCCTTGACGCCGAGTTGAGGCTTGTTGGTGACGTAACGCACGGTGCCGCCGATGGACCCGGAACCGAACAGCGTGCCTTGCGGCCCCCGCAGGGTTTCCACACGCTGCACGTCATAGAGATCCAGGTCCGGCGTGAACAGCGAGATCGCGATGGGCGTGTCGTCCAGATAGACGCCCACCTGCTCCTTGACGCCGGGCTGGTCGCGCACGATCTGCCCGGATGAAACTCCGCGCATGGTCACCACGGTTTGGCCGGGCCCCAGATTCTGGATGTTCAGACCGGCTATGTTCCGGGAGAGATCTTCCAGGTTGAAATTGTTCAGCCGCTGGATGCTGGTTTCGTCCTGCACGTTGACGGAAAAGGGCACATCCATCACCGTTTCGGTCCGCCTGGTGGCCGTGACCACGACTTCTTCCAATTGATAAATGTCGGAGACGCTGGGGCTTTGGGATGTCCCGGCCTTTTCCTGGGCAAGGGCGGTTCCCATTCCCAGCAGAATGACCGCGGGCAGGATCAAACAAATCCATGTCGCCATCCTCCGGCAGGTCTGGTTGTTTGTCATGGGTATCCTCCTTCTGAGTGAGTTGGCGCAAGAGGATGTCGCGCCAAAACCTGACATTTGGCCAAAACAGTTTAGAGCATTCGTTCTCATTTGTCACTCGTGCCCGTGTGCGGATGGATTGTCTGGTTACGCCCTTCGACCCTTCGACAGGCTCAGGACAGGCACTTCGTTCAGAATGACCATTCTGTCAACGAATGCCTGAACACCTACATCAATGATTCATCCGGCTAATCGCACGACAGGGCTTCGGCTGCGGGATCGTTGGTGGTCCTGATGACAAAGCCGCCTTCCTCGACGACGGCTTGGGGCTCCTCCAACACGACTGCCAGCAGGAGTTCGGCGCCTTCCGGGCTCAGGCCGTTGGAGGGCGCAATAAACCGTTTGCGCGCCACCCGGCGCTCCTCCGGGTCGTCCGGTTCGTAATAGCCGAGGAGCTCTCCGCTCGTATTGGCCTTCGACAGCAGCGCCGCCCACGCATCAATCAGGGGCTCGGTCCACGGGCCGGTCCCCTGCCCCTGTTGTTCCAGCTTTGTCCAAATCTGCCATCCGACGAACACCGCCCAGGTTTCGTTCAACACCTCCCAGGCATCCTCGTCGGAAAGAAACCGGATTTCCGTCATGTCCCGACGCTGGCGCACCGGATTGATGCGCACGAACCGGTAATGACAGCGCATCTGTTCACGGGCAAACGCCAGGACGCGATTGGCCCGGGGACTCAATGCCGCGGAACCCGGTCCATTGAAAATATAATCCAGGTAGGCATGGAACAGTTCATGATACAGGAGACTGACGTCGTGATGGGTCATGCGCGCCAGATCCATCAACGCTCCGCCGGCTTTGTTGAACGACAACCGCAGGCTCAGGATCATCCGATGGTCTTCGGGATGATATTCGGCGGCATAGGTCCGCAGGTCTTCGAACGTGACCGTGACAAAATCGGGATCGATCTCCTTGAGAAACCCCGTCGGCAGAGCGAGAGCTTCCGCCTGTTCAATGAGGTTGAACCAGGTGTTGACGGTCCTGTCCGGCCCCTGGGCACTGTGGGCAAACCTGGTCACGCCCAGCACCACCCCCAACAGGAGAAGCGCGATCATCCATTTTATCGTTCCCGGCATCACGGCTGTTTATCTCCAGGATTCGCCGTTTTCAACCACGGTCCAGGGTTCGACCAGGGACGCGGGCACGTCATCGAGAAATCGAGACGGTTTCGAGAGCACCGATCCCGTGACCTTATCATACACCTGGACGGGAAACGTCAGATAGAGAACCTGCCTGGCCCGGGTTACCGCAACGTACAACAGCCGCCGCTCCTCTTCGAGTTCTTCCTCGGTGAGAAACGAATAGGCGGACGGAAACCGTCCATCGACCAGCCAGATCACGAACACGCATCGCCATTCAAGCCCTTTGGCGGAATGGATGGTGGACAAGACAAGCCGTTCATCATCGCGGTCGGGGGCCTCCACGTCCGTCACGCTTTCGTCCGGCGGTTCGAGCGTCAGATCGGCAAGAAACCCTTCCAGGTCTCCGTAGCGCTCCGCCATGACCGTGAGGTGTTCCAGATCCCGGATGCGTTTGGGATAATCGTCGTACCGCTCCCTGAGGACCGGATAATAATAGTCCAGGAGACCGTTGACCTGATGGGCGGGCGCCCCGTCTTTCGCGAGGCCGACGGACTCCAGGGCCGCAGCCAGATTGCGCAACCCCAGGGCCGCGCGACCGCCGCCTTGCCGTAACGTCTCATACGGCGCCTCGCTGACCGCGAGTTGGGGGATCAGGTCTCTCGCCCGCTTCTGCCCCACGCCGTCGACCAACAGCAACGCCCGGTGCCAACTGACGGCATCCAGCGGGTTCTGCACGACGCGCAAATGCGCCAGGACGTCCTTGACGTGCGCGGTCTCCAGAAATTTGAACCCGCCTCGTTTGACAAACGGAATGTCCTGTCTGGCCAGCTCGATTTCCAGGTCAAAGGTGTGAAAACTGGAGCGAAACAGCACCGCGACGTCCTTCAACGGGACGCCCTCCTCGCGCAACTCCGCCACTTTCTGCGCCACGAACCGCGACTGCGGATTTTCGCCGACCGTTTGGACCAGGGCCGGCCGTTCGCCCGGCCCCTGTCGGGTAAACAGCGTTTTACTGTATTTTTCCGTTGCGCCTTTCAGAATCTCATTGGCCAACGCCAGGATGGATTGCGTACTTCGGTAATTTTCCTCCAGCTTGAAAATTCTGGTCCCCGGAAACAACGCGGGAAATTCCATGATGTTCCGAAACGTGGCGCCGCGGAACGAGTAGATCGACTGCGAATCATCCCCGACAACCATCACGTTCTCATGGGTGGCCGCGAGTTTCCGCACCACGTCCGCTTGCAGCCGGTTGGTGTCCTGGTATTCATCGACCAACAGATAGCGATAGGTTTCCGAGATCGCCAGCCGGGCCTGTTCATCGACCGCCAGCAATTCCCGGAGCCGGATCAGCAGATCGTCATAATCGACCAACTGGCGCTGGCGCTTGGCGGCCTCATACGCGTCCCGCAGTGTGGTCAGGTCCCCGAGGTAGTCTCCAAAATGACTGTACTCGGCATAGAGCACGTCCTCGAGCGATTGCATGGTATTGGCGCATTTGCTGAACAGATCGGCGATCGTCTTCTTGCGCGGGAAGCGTTTGCCGGTTTCGGTGAGCCCGGTTTGAGTCCGAACCAGGTTGACCAGGTCTTCGGAATCACCGCGGTCCAGAATCGTAAACCCCGGCTCCAGGCCGATGGTCCGGCCATAGCGCCGGAGCAGCACGTTGGCCACGGCGTGAAACGTCCCTCCCATGACCCGGTCGCTTTGCGGACCGATCAACAGGCCCGCCCGCCCCAACATTTCCCTGGCGGCCTTTCGCGTGAACGTCAGCAGCAGGATGGAAGCCGGATCGACGCCCGTATCGATCAGCCTGGCCACACGATACACGAGGACCCGGGTTTTGCCGCTTCCGGCGCCGGCAATGACCAGAGCCGGGCCGTCAACGACTTCCACCGCGGCGAGTTGCTGGGGGTTTAATTCCCGCGCGTAATCCCGGGAAAGCGGTTTGACCGGCGCCTCGGCGCGCTTCAGCACGTAGACTTTGGAATCGGCCTTGACGGAATCCATGACGGGCATGCGGGAAAAGTGGTTTCGGGAATCCCTCGCGCAGGCTTACGGCCCGCGCGCGAAGGGGTGAAACGAGGCAGGTTGGGTATAACACAGGGTCTGCCTCCGCGCAATGACGGAGCCCGGGGATTGACCGGGCAGGGACCAACGATCGTTCGCCCCTACTTGCGGAATCTTTCCTTCATTTGATTAGATAGGCTTGGTATCCGGGTTGTCTCCCGGACTTGTTCCTGGGGTTCCATTCATGAAGCATTCCATCCAAGAGCACGAACCCATTCTCAAAGACCTGTCCAACACCATCCTGGACGTCTGCCGGGAATCCGTGACGCTGATTAAACGCAGCGACCCGGCCGTCACGACCTCATTCAGTCAAAAGCAGGAATGGGAAATCTACCTGGAATTTTTGAAGGTTCTGTTCAACCTGGCGGATCGCGTTTCCGCGTTCCACGTTTCCATCCAACAGCAACCCGAATTCATGAACAGTCTCGAAGATCACGTGAGTGATCGCCTCAAAACCCTGCTGGCGCCCTCTCTGAGTTCCGCGCAAATCGACGAGCAGGAAATCGTCTTTGCCGTGGGCCGGGCCGTGGCTGAAAGCCGCGAGATCTATGAACCCTACAAATTCGTGTTTTCGGAAGACAGCAAGGAACGCAACGCGTTTTTCCAATTCGTCAGCGAACGCGTGGCCGAGCGGGCCGGCGACGTCAAGAACCAGGCCATCCTGTCGACGACCACCCTCTGCATCAGCGCCGTGATTCCGGCATTGACGGCTCTCTTTGAAGGCCCTCCCCCGGAACACGAAGCCGGGACGACTCCTGCGGCACAGCCCGGGACGGGAGGCGATTCATCCGCCCCGTCCGCCTCCAAAGTCATCAAACTGATCAGCGTGGTGAGTTCAATTTCAGAAGAAGAATTTGAAACCCGGTGGGGGTTGCTTCCGCAATTTCGACGGGACCTGAAGCCGGATCAGGTGACCGCCCTCACCGACTATATGAATCGCGTGGCCCGGATCGTGGGTGACCGTTTTGCCATTGAATCTTCCAAGGTCCTGGGCAAGGCCGACCCGCCCGTCGGAAACGCCTGATTTCTTACCTTTTCACTTCAATCGGCAATGATGGATGAGGTCTGGACAAGATATTGCCGTCTGCGGCACATCTCCTCCCTGATCATGCTGCTGACGGCTGGCAGGCAGGTTTCACCTCTTGACGCCGACCAGCATGATCGCTCCTAAATTATCCACATAGTGCCGAAAGACCGACCGCATCCTGAGAATACGCCGCCTGGCCGCAGGGGTCGTTAGCACCTTCAGAACGAAACGAATCGTGCGTGCCCACCCCTCATCCTGAAGAAATCGCCTGGGTTCCAACAAATGCATGGGGGCCGTGACCTGCGCTTCGACCGTCAACCCATGCTCCTCCAGGAGTGCTTCCCACTCCCCGGGCGTCAACGGCCTCGCCCCCACTCGAATTGTATCCGACAAGACCCCGGCAATTTCAGACTTTTTAGTATCCTCCAGGTCGTCCGGCTGTAAACACAATTCGTGGACTCCGTATCTTCCCCCGGGCCTGAGCAGCCGCGCGGCTTCTTCGACGATCGCCGCCTTCAGGATCGGCGTCTGCATGGTCAGCATGGCCTCGCCAAAGATCACCGTGGCCGAGGCATCGGGCAGACCTGTATTTTCCGCCCTGCCCACCAGGCACTGACGACCCGGTCCGCTCAGATACGTCCCGACTTGTCTGGCTGCAGTATCGTCCCTTTCAATACCGGTGTATGACGCAGGTTTTCGCTCCAACGCCGCCCGGGCCGTCACTCCGAGCCCCGGCGCGAACTCCACCACCTCGTCAGTGGAGCGGATGTCCAAGGCCTCCAGCATGCGGCCGGTTAACTCCACGCCCCCTGGCCGCAACACCTTCTTGCCCATCTGCGCCAACAGCCAGTGGCCCGGCATCTTGCCGTAATCCAGTCCGTGGCCGGGCGCCTCCAGATCTGTACTTCTCTGTGTCATATCGAGTCCCTCCCGAGCAACTACCTGGTTAAAATTGCGCTTTCAGACCGGCGTAAAATGCTCGCCCGTCACCGGGCAGAAACGCCGCCTGATCGGCTCTGGCCTGATCGACGATCAGTGTCGATGAAGCATACACCTTATCGAAGACGTTGCGTGCCTCTCCGAACACGCTGAAGTTGTCATTGATATCGTAGTTTACGCGGACATTAGCAATCGCGAACGAATCGTTGAACAGCGTGTTCATATTGTCGACAGCAGTCCGGGCGCGCCAGTTCATTTCCGTCTGGACAAACAAGTCCGGCAGGAGGTCATACTGCACGATCCAGTTGACGACGTGCGGCGGTGCACCCGCCAATCGGTTATTCCCGCGCATCGGATCCCCATCGAAGCGGAAATCCTGATAGGTATAGACAAGCCGGCTGCTGAGTTCCTCAACCAATTGTGCGCTGAAACCCAACTCAATACCAAAATGGGTGGTCTTGTCGGCATTCACGGCTCCCAACGGTGCACCGGTCA
Source organism: Nitrospirales bacterium (assembly GCA_965232175.1). Classification (GTDB taxonomy): domain Bacteria; phylum Nitrospirota; class Nitrospiria; order Nitrospirales; family UBA8639; genus Bin75. Next base: position 1,778,121 of record CBDDOW010000006.1, on the reverse strand, counting down.
CGTCACGCAGGCTCAGCAACTCGTTCTCCACCCACGCATAATAGGTTACGGCATCCCAAGCGATGATTCCGGACCTGCCGCGCCAGCCAGCTTCGATTGTCGTCGCTGTTTGCGCTTTGAGATCCGGAGTACGGAAAGCGGGTGCGGCAAAGCGCGGATTGGGAGGCATCGGCCGGCCGGGGCTGCTAAACGGCGTGCCACCCACGGTGGCAATCAGGTCGTCATGGGTCGGGGGTTCGAAGCTGCGGCTGACCGCAGCAAACAATGTATGATTTTCCATGGGCTGAAATGTCAAAGCGAGGCTTGGGCTCCAGCCATCATAACTCCGTGAATAGCTGGTGTCGCCTGCCGGCACCTGACCGCCTGGCAATGGCATCGTCTGATTCCTGGGATTAAAGGCGATGGTCGGCCGTGTCATGGCCGCAAACATATCTGCGTTGTCGCGTTCCGCCTGCGCGTAGGCGACGGCTGGCGAGAGCGTGAAGACGTCGCCGATGGAAATATTCAGACCGGCATAAAGCGAAAGCGTACTGGCGTCGAGTTCGCTCTGGCCAAACAACTGTCCCTTGGTTCCCGCCCTGTTGATAAAGTTGCGCCGCTCGGCCGACCCCACGACGTATTTGGCGGTGGCCTCGAACAAGGGTAGCACTCGGGTCTGGTCCGAACTATAGGCATAGCGTAAGACGGCCGTGAAATCGCCGCCTTCGGTCTCGCGAATCCCGCCCGGGATGGGGAACCGGAACGCGTCATCGGTGAACGTGTACCCGAGCACCAGGTCGGCAAGTTGTGCGCCGGACGTTGCGGTTGTCCTGCTGACGATCCGAAACTGATCCACCTCGCGTTGCGGTTGGTCACGAACGACGTTCGGCCCGGGATTGGACACCAGCAACCCGGGGGGCGGTGTCGGGTTGGGGCGGACCGTAGGCCCGATGTGGATCTGCGTGGGATCCTGCTTGAGTTTCTCCTTGGATAACGGACCGGCAACGTCAAAACGCAGATCCGTATACCCCACAAAGAGGCGGCTGGAGATATTTTCGGTCAACTCGGTACCGACGTTGGCATCAAGGTTCAATCTGTCCGACTCATTGTAAACACGAAATCCATCCCGTTGACTATAGTGCACTTGTACGAGCCCATCGAGATTTCCCTGCTTGACGCCGGCTTGGCCGGAGGCGGATATCTGACCGAAACTTCCGCCTTCCACTCCTGCGGTCACACCGGGTGCCGACGAACCGGTCGGCGAGACGAAATTGAGCGCGCCGCCGAGGACGGTCGCCCCGAGGCGGTTGGCCGTGTACCCGCGATACACCTCGGTAAACTGAGCCTGCCTCGCATTGGCGAGACCCACGGCATATGAGCCGTCGGCCCGATTGATCGGCAGGCCATTTTGCAGAACCAGGATCCCGCGCTCCACGGGATTTTGCTGCAAGCCGGACCCGCGAATCTGAATGCGAGGTTGATCATTGCCCCCAAAGAAGTTCTGCACGACCACCCCGGGTGTCGAGACAAGCGCGTCGGAGATAGTCAGGTTCGTCCTGCCCTTAAGGGCGCTATCGACGATCAACCCCGTACCGCCGGGAATGGCGTCCAGCTTTTCTCTAGCCAGATCCTCCTCGCCCATTCGACGACCCTCAACGACAACTTCCTTAAGCATGATGAGCGACCCCGGCGCCGCCGACTGCGCGAACGCGGCGTCGGGCATCGGGGCCATCATGAACGCCACCATGACGGCGACAAAACACCATTGTCGACCGCTCCCTCTCCAAACCACCAAGGCTCTCGCACCCGTGAATATCAACCGCGCCCCAGGACACATCGTTTGGCCTCCTACCAGGTGAATAACCGCTGCACTCCCTCACAGTTGGACACACTGTGTCAGGGCTCATGGTGACAGGAAGGTTCGCAAAAATGATGCCCGCAGACATTTTTCGAGGCGCCTTCTGCAACTCGCTGAATGTAAAAAGAAATAGGTGCATGAATGGGATCCATCGTGTAGCCAAAAGCGACAGCGACGGGAAAACAGGTGTTGCGGGAAGCAACATCCGCGACCAAAGACTCGACAGATTAATCCGGAAACGAACGCAACCGGCTAGGAAGACGTGTGTGGCGCATGAGAGCGATGCACGGGCAGATCAATATGAAACGTCGTTCCTCGTCCGGGTTCGCTGTCCACGGTAATGGATCCCTGATGCTCATCGATAATGCCGTGAACAACCGTAAGCCCCAACCCTGTCCCTTCCCCCACTTCTTTGGTGGAAAAAAATGGAGTAAAAAGTTTCGGAACGTGGTCAGTAGGGATACCGCATCCCGTATCGGAAACCGACAGACGCACGTCCTCGTTGCGATAACGAAGGACGAGGGAAAGGGTTCCTCCTCCGGGCATCGCTTGAATGGCATTGACGACTAAATTCAACAGAACCTGTCCCATCTGATCCCGGTCGGCCAAGACGTCCGGACAGGCCGACTCCAGGTCCACGTCGAGTCGGATTCCTTGCTTCTCCAGTCGTTCTTGAATCACGTCCACGATATCATGAACCACCAGAGATACGGCGAGCGGGCGGCATTCAATGGATTTCTGACTGGCAAAACTCAACAACTGATTCATAATTCTGGTGATGCGCTCAACCTGCGCCACAATGGTGGCCAATTCTTTCTTGGCCAGTTCATCGGAAGTCTTTCGGATCAGGTGCTCGGCTCGCCCAAGGATGACGTTCATAGGCGTTCCGATTTCATGAGCCATGCCAGCGGCCAGTGTGCCCAAATCAGCCAATCGTTCGGTCTGCCGAAGTTGCCTTTCCAATTCCTTCCGCTCCGTGATATCTCGAAGGATCACGGTAAAAAATCGTTGTGTGCCTTTCTTGAATTGAGAAATCGATGCCTCAAGAGGAAATTCTTCTCCATTGGCGCGAAGCCCCGATACGGTACCCAAGGCGCCCATGCGCCGCTCGGTGTTTCGAGTCTCTCCAAAATTCCTTACTTGTTGATGATGATTGGCGCGAAACCGCTCCGGGAGAAACCTGTCAATCGGTTTCCCCATGGCGTCCTTGGCCGAACAGCCGAACATGCTTTCCGCGGCCGCGTTGCATTGGACAACACGTTGCTCATCGTTAACGGTGATGATCGCATCCATGGCCGAGTGAATGATTCCGGCCAGTTGGCGTTCAACGGTGCGCAGCCCTTTTGAGGTCCGTTGATGGACGGCTTCAGGGGATCGCAGTTCGGCGAGTTCGCGTCGAAGGGTCTCGACCTCTTTCATCAGTTGGTCTTTGGACGGAGAGGGCATCATGCACTGCTCTCAATGGATTTCTCGGGAGGCCGATTCCGTCATTTCTCCCAATTTCCGATAGAGGGTCTTGCGGTCGATTCCCAAGATCTGCGCCGCTTGAAATTTATTGCCTTGAGTCTTTTCCAGGATCCGTTTGATATATACGCGCTCGACTTCTTCCATGGAAAGCGATTGTTCGATTCCTTCTTCGATTAACTGCCGTTCTCCTTTCGCCTCGCGGAGCGTGGCAGGCAACGCCTCCACGGTCACGATATCTCCCGGAGCCAAGGTGACGGCGCGCTCGATCACGTTTTCCAGTTCCCGTACATTGCCCGGCCAATGGTAATCCATCAACAACCCGAGCGCCGATTCTGCAATTCCCATAGACTGCTGACCCATTCCACTCGCCATTTTGTGCAGCAACATGTTGCACAGCAGAGGAATATCTTCCTTGCGTTCGCGCAAAGGAGGGAGCCGAATTTCAATGACATTCAGACGGTAATACAAATCTTCCCGAAACCGTTTGGCCATCACTTCCTCCGCCAATAGCAAATTCGTGGCCGCAATGATCCGGACATTCACGGGAGTGGATTGCGTCGCGCCGACTCGACGAATTTCCCGTTCCTGGACGGCCCGCAATAATTTAGCCTGCAGCACCATCGGCATTTCACTGATTTCATCCAAAAACAACGTGCCCTTTTGAGCCTCATCGAACAATCCACGCTTGTCGGAACCGGCATCCGTAAAGGCCCCTTTCACGTGTCCGAATAATTCGCTTTCCAGAAGCTGTTCGGGAATCGCCGCACAATTCACCGGAATGAAGGGAGCATCCCTGCGGCTGCCGTTAAAATGAATGGCCTTGGCTACCAACTCTTTTCCCGTTCCGCTTTCGCCGGTAATGAGAATATTCGCCCGGGAGTCGGCCACGCGACGAATGAGACCAAAAACCTCTCGCATGGACGTGCTTTTCCCAATAATCTGGTCAAAGGCGTATTCTCGATTAACCTGTTTCCGCAGGTGCGCCACTTCCTGACGAAGAGACGCCTCACGGAGAGCCTTCTCAACCGTCACCAACAGTTCATCCGTCTTGATGGGTTTTGTCAGATAATCGAAGGCACCCCGTTTCATCGCATCGACGGCCGATTCTATGGTGCCGAAGGCCGTCATCATGATGGTGTTACAGGCGGGATAATATTGGACAAGCTTGTGCAGGAGTTCGACTCCACCCATCCCCTTCATCCGGAGGTCGGTGAGCACGACGCGATATTCGTCACTCTCCAGTTGGTCAAGGGCTTCCCGCCCTTCTCCCGCAACGGCAACCTGATACCCGTGATCTTCCAGTATATCTTGAAGAAGATCACGCATTTCCCGGTCATCATCAACAATCAGGATGGAATTGGTCTGGGCTGCCATAGGCCTCCTGCCTGTATTAACCGGACAATTTTACACATTATGTATAAATTTTTGAATATGAAATTCAAGATAAAATTCAAAATAATCCGGGCGTTTCGTAAAAGATTGCCTTCAAACCGTTGCTCGCGATTTGGCGATGCGACTCGACTGCCTCAACCGATGAGCGATCTTTTATTCCTCTGCCCTCTTTTATTTCCTATCTGTGAAGTCTATAATTCGGGGCCTCAAACGGAGACAAATCCCATGGAAAGACGTCACACGGGGAAAAAATTTCTGGCCATCGTCGTGCTGTTGGGTGCCGCTTTTTGGGCGGGATTTTACGTGGGCCGGCAACCACCGGAGGAAGTGCACAAGCAACTCCAGGAGTTGTCGGATGAGGTGGTGGAACAAACGGTCGGCCTCGTCGAGGGAGATTTCCTCGCGCAAAAAAAGATTGTGCAGGCCACGTCAGAATTTTTGAACGGCAGGTCTAAAATACTCTCCGGCAAGCCCAGGGAAGCCATCGCCGAACTGGATGCCACGCTTGCGCACCTGGATGAAGCCGCCAGGATGCAGGGAGACGCCGCCTCGGACGCTCTCCGCGAAATCATGTCGAACATAGAAGAGTTTCGACGGTCCCTGGCCGACGGGCAAACCGTTCCCCAGGAAGCCTTGGAGGACGTTCAGGAAAGGCTGGAAGCCCTCCTGTCGCAGGAGTAACCACGCGGACGGTCAGGCATTGGCCGGCTGTTTCTTCCACGAGGTCAGAATTCGTTCTATCCGCAGCCTGACCACAAGGTCCGGGTCTTTCATCAACGGCTTAATCGCGTCCCGGCCACGCAAATCCCCGATTTTTTCCAGGGCCGCGGCTGCGGTCAGACGCGTAAACCAATCCTGATCCTGGAGCATGGCGATCAGGGGATCGACCGCTTCCGCATCCTTGATAGCGCCAAGGGCCAACACCGCCTGCTTGCGCACAAACTCTTCTTTATCGGTCAGGGCCGCGATCAATCGAGGCACGGCCGGTTTCCCCAGGTCGATCAGCGCCCTCGTGGCGTCATCCTTAAACTCATCGTTGTGCAGCATCGACATCAGGGGATCCAGGACCCGCTCGTCATTGATCTTCCCCAATGCCTGGATTACGTACTTCCTGGCCTCCCAATCGCGCACGTACCTGATCAACAACTCGACGGCGGGAGACCCCACTTCGGCAATCGCCTCCACCGCGGCTTCACGGACCTGCCAGTCCCCGTCGCGCAGGGCTCTGACGAGCGGCTCCACGCAGCGCTCGTCTCCCATTTCACCGAGGGTGACAACCGCTTCGCGCCGGACGACCCAATCCGTATCCTGAAGAAGGTCGATCTGGATATCAATCTCGTCTTTGACCTTCTCTTCTTCCAGGACGGGCTCTTCTTCCTCTGCCTGTTCCTCGCCTTCGCCTTCGCCGGCTTCCGCCGTTGGAACGGCGTCGCCGTCCAACAGGGATTCCGAGACGTCGTCCACGAATTCATCCGTCACTGCATCCTGAGAGACGGCATCGGATTCCTCATGTGGCGTTTGAGCATCTTCGGCGGAAGTCTGAACATCGTCAGTCATGAACGTTCCCCTTTCACGGCATTCAACGGACGTCCCCGGGCACCGGGGTTACGCCGCTTTGGCTTTCTTCCCGGCGGCCCTGGCGATCCGTGCCACCCTGCAACGAATTTTTCGCTGGGCCCGTTTGAGGCGCTTGCGCAACTGTCGCACGTCCTTGTCCCCTTCGGGGTTTTCACTGCCGGCGCGTCGTTCCCTGACTTTTTTTTCAAGGATGTCGCGCTCTTCCTCTTGCGTTCGCTTGTTTGCCATTCTCATGCTCCCCTCAACACCCTTCGACTTTGCTCAGGGCAGGCCCTTCGACTTCACCACATTACGCTCAGGGCAGGCATTGGATAATAACTGATTGAACAGATGAGTCTAGTCAACGGTTCTCACGGGTGTCAACCGAGCGTCCGTCGCCCTGCGCGGAGGGCCAATCTTCGCAGAAACTTCGTTCATAGGCCAATATTTTCCAGGCTTCCTCTTCGGTAATCGGCACCGGAATCATCGGGACCATGCCGGTCCCCGGACTGCCGTTCTTGATAATCCAGAATAATTCGCCGTCGTGTCGTCTCTTGTGGAATTTGCAGTTGGTGAAATTCCGGGGACCGGGATTCAGGCGCCTGCCGACCGGACCATCGCCCAAGCCGGTTTTTCCGTGGCACGACACACAGGCGCCTTTTCCTTCGTACAGGGCTTTTCCCTGGTCAACGATCTCCGACGAAGCCGTTTGCGTCGAGCCGAAGGGCGGGGCCAATTGCCTGGCCCAGAGCCTCTCACTCACGGGCACCCTGGGCCGCAAGGGTTGGATTTCTTCGGCCAACCCCGTCGCCGGAGCGAGGCCCCAGCTTATCAGCACCAGGCCCGCGGCCAGCAGGCCGCTGCCCGGAGATTTGCCGGAACACGTTTGTGGGACGGATTGCACGTTCGGGTACGAGAAAAAGCCCCGTTCAGGTTCAACCCTGAACGGGGCTTTGGATACACGATCAAATGGATACAACTACTTCTTGCGCCATTTCGTACAGAAGCTTCGCTCGTAAGCCAACACCTTCCACGCTTCTTCTTCCGTGATGGTCGCCGGTATCATGGACACCATGCCGGTCCCCGGGCTGCCGTTCTTGATAATCCAGAACAACTCGCCATCTTTGCGTTTCTTGTGGAATTTGCAATTGGTGAAGTTCCGCGGGCCTGGATTCAACACTTTTCCAGCCGGTCCCTGGCCGTCTCCCTTTTTCCCGTGACAATTGACGCAGGTCCCTTTGCCTTCAAAAATCTTCTTGCCTTCGGCCACGATCTCGTCGGAGGCTTTTTTCGTTTTCTTGTACAACTCGGCGGGTGGTTTGATTTTCTTGGCCTTCCCGCGCTCGTTCTTCGGAACTCGTGGTTTCAGCGGGTCTTTTTCAGGGCCGGCAAAAGCCAGGTCGCCACCCACGAAGGCAAATGCCGTCAGCAAACTGCAAATCGCTACAAACCGCTTCATGAATCCCTCCTTTGATAATGATTGCATTCCATGATTGAGGGGACAGGCCCTCGGAATATCGACGTTGTTATGCCCCCATCACACTGAATGAAACCTTCAAACCTGCCGAACATATCAATGTGGATTTTTCCTGTCAAGAAAGTCAGGACACCCAAACGACGGTTACGGTCTGAGTTCCACCTCTCGAACCACGACGCCGGGGGCGCCAAACGGACCGCGCAACTTACCATTGAGTCTGATCTCGACCCCTCCGGCGTTCCCCAGCGTCAACAGAAACCGCTCCCGGGCTCTCCATTTGGCAGTCTCTCCCACCTGCAATAAGGCTTCCTGAGGATCGTTTTCATCAGACCGAACCACGACCCAGGTCATTTCCGCCGTCCGCAGTTCAAGAACCAACGGGTCCTCTTCCGCTCCTGTCGAGGCTGACTCTGTATTCGGGACTCCCGGGTCGCCGGCCCGTTGTTCGGCTGACGGGACAGACGTGGAGGCCTCGTCGTCAACCGGCGGCTCTTCGGGAATCCCGGTGACGTCCGTCGTCGGCTCCGGCAAAGCCCTGTCGCGCGGCTCACCTGTCTGCTGCAAAAAACGGTGCACGACGGACGTCACCGGAGATTGCTGTTGGAAGAGCGCCAGCCCACCCAGCAGGAAGAGCCCTGCGACGAGCAGGACCACCAGAACCCGATTGGGTCTCCTTCTATGCCCGTCTTCCTTCAGGAACGTTTTTTTCTGCGGGCCTTTGCGCTCTTTCCGGTAGAACGACGCGGAACATTCGACAAACAACCGCAGACATTCTTCTTCGTCGAGGTTCAGCGATCGCGCGTAGGATCGGACAAAGCCCTTGGCGAACACCTGTGCGGGCAATTGCCCAAAAGCGTCCTCTTCCAGGGCTTTCAGATACGCTTCCTGAATCCTGGTCTTTGCGACCATCTGTTCAAGGGTCAACCCTTGAGACTCACGGGCGGTTCGGAACCTGTTGCCTAATGAATCCATCTGCTCCGACGTTGCACGAACCCGGCAACCTCCAGAAACCTGTCTTCATCCGCGCGCGGACACGCTCCTCCGTTCTTCTTTCTCCGACAAGGAGAACGGGATGGAACCGACTGAACGCCTGGACCGTTGAGCGATCACAAAAGGTCCTCGAAATGGGTGAGCCGTTTGAAGGCGCGGAAACGGGATTCAATGTCATGATACTCCAAGTGTCGCAGGCGGTCGAGACTAAAACCTTCGACCGTAAATGAAGCCATGACGCTTCCGAAAATAATGGCTCGCCTCAGGCCGGCGTCGGAACAATCTCCCGTGGCGGACAGATGTCCCATAAACCCGCCGGCGAACGTATCGCCGGCGCCGGTCGGATCTTTGACGCTTTCCAACGGAAACGCCGGCGCGCCAAACGCGCCTTTCTCATGAAACATCAGCACGCCATATTCGCCTCGTTTCACGATGAAATATTTGGGTCCGCGGGCCAGCACGTCTTGTGCGACTTTGACCAGACTGAAATCCCGGCCCAGCTCCCGGGCCTCTCCGTCGTTGATCACGAGCACGTCGATCTTTTCCAACACCTTCCACAGGGCTTCCGGCTTGCCCTGAATCCAAAAATTCATGGTGTCACAGGCGACGATGCGAGGCCGGTCGACCTGATTCAGCACGTCCATTTGAAGCTCGGGGTCGATGTTCCCCAGGAACAACATGTCGGGAGTACGATAGTGGTCCGGGATTTTGGGACGGAAGGACTCCAGGACGTTCAGTTGGGTATCGAGGGTGTGGGCCTCATTGAGTTGATACGTATATTCCCCTTGCCAGCGAAAGGTTTTCCCGCTGCGGCGTTCGAGACCGGACACGTCAATCCCGCGGCTTTTCAAAAATGCGACGTGTTCGTCCGGAAAATCCTCCCCGACCACCGCGATCAAATCAACGCCGGTGAAAAAACTGGCGGCCGTGGAGAAATACGTGGCCGACCCTCCCAAAACTTCCGTTGCTTCCCCGAAAGGCGTGCGAACCGTATCAAACGCCACGGAACCCACCACCAGCAATCTTCCCATGTCATCTTCTCCCGTTCGATGGTTTCGCCTGTTTCAAAAACAGGCCGTAGCGCCGTTTAACCGCGGCCGTCACGGCGTTCGGCGCAGTCACGATGGTCTGTCGAAGCGCCGTGGCGCATGGACAGGCTCTCGCCCCTCCGGTTCGTTGAATGGCGTCCCGGAGCATGGTTTTGGCCTTCGCCACGTTCTCGCGCATCACGCGCAGGATCGCTTCGACGGAGACGGGCGCTTCGCTCTGACGCCAGCAATCGTAATCCGTGACTAGGGCCAGCGTCGCGTAACAGATTTCGGCCTCCCTGGCGAGCTTGGCTTCCGTCGCGTTGGTCATCCCGATAATATCCACGCCCCATTGCCGATACAGCAATGATTCCGCCCTGGTTGAAAACTGCGGCCCTTCGATACAGAGATACGTGCCGCCCGCGTGGAACGCGACTCCCGCCGACCGGGCGGCCTCGCCCAACTGATCCGCCAAAACGCGACATACGGGATCGGCAAACGCCACGTGCGCCACAAGCCCGTGATCGAAGAACGTGCTCATTCGCCTGGTCGTCCGGTCGATAAATTGGTCGGGAAAGACCACGTGTCCGGGCCGGATGCGCGCCTTCATGCTCCCCACCGCGCTGACGGAAAAGATCCGCGTCACGCCGAGCGATTTGAGCGCGTACACGTTCGCCCGATAATTGATCATGGAAGGATTGATGCGATGCCCCCGCCCGTGACGCGAGAGAAACGCGACGCGACTGCCGGACAAGGTTCCCAGCATCACGACGTCCGAAGGTCGTCCGAACGGGGTGGACACGCGCGTCTCTCGAACGCGTTCCAGGCCTTCCATTTCGTACAACCCGCTGCCTCCAATGACGGCAACGTCGGCGCGCGGTTTCGCCGGCACGGGCTTCCTCCTCTTCGATTATCCCCGCAGGGCCTTCCTGAATCGATCAATGCGCGCAAGGACGCGTTGCGCAACCGAGTGAACGGACTCGTCCGGTTGCACCTCCACCCACGTCAATCCCTGCTCCTTTCTGAACCACGTCATTTGCCGTTTCGCAAAACGGCGGGTATCCCGCTTCAATCGCCTCACGGCTTCGTCGAATGGATACTCTCCTTCCAGATACCCGGCCATCTGACGATAGCCCAAACTTTTCATCGAGACAAGACCCCTGGAATATCCCTTCGCCAACAACGTCCGGGTTTCGTCAACCAATCCCTTTGCCAACTCAAGGTCGACCCGACGATCAATCCGTTGATAGAGAGCGGCCCGCTCCATGGTCAATCCCAACAGCAGGGCCCGAAAGGGGGTTGCCCGTTCTCGATGGGCTTCGTGAGCCTTTGACAGAGGCACGCCGGTTTGCCGATAGACTTCCAGGGCCCGCAGCACTTTGACCGTATCGCGAGGATGCAGGCGACCCGCAGTTGCCGGGTCCACGCGGCCCAACTCCCGATACATCGCTTCCCCTCCACGGGCACGCGCTTCTTCTTCGAGTTTCCGGCGAAGCGCGCGGTCGCTGGGCGGACCGGCCCAGAGGCCGTTCAACAACGCCCGAACGTAGAGCCCCGTCCCGCCAACCACCAACGGGAGCAGCCCGTGTTCATCCAGACGGGAGATTTCCCGCAGGGCCCGGCGCCGGAACTCGCCGGCATTAAACGGTTCGTCCGGCTCCACCAGGTCAATCAACCGGTGGGGGACGCGCTGCCGGTCCTCTTCCGGGGGAGTATCCGTGCCGACGTTCATGCCCCGATAGACCTGGGTCGAATCCGCGGTCAGGATTTCCGTTCCCAGGGCCCGGGCCACTTCAATCGCAATGCGGCTCTTGCCGATGGCCGTGGGACCCACCAGGACGACGAGAGGCGATGCCGACGGAGGGGCTTCCATCATGGCGCGGGTCCCGTGGTTCGAAGAAAGGCGATGCTCGAAGGACGGATTCATAGACGGCGAAAAATCCGATGCAGTTCTTCGCTGCCGAACCGTAAAGAGATCCTTCGGCCATGGGGGCAGGTCATGGGGCTTCCTTCGCGAAGCCAATCGCGCACCACGTGTTGCATTTCCGGCGCTTCCATCCGGCGACCGGCCTGGACCGCGCTCCGGCAGGCCACCGACGCCAGGATGGGCCGGACACGGGTATCGAGAGAATCCACGGAGTTCCACTCCGACACGTCCTCCAGGATATCTTCGAGCAAGGAAGCATAATCCATCTGTCCGACGATCGCCGGCACCGCCCGGATAACAAACGAAGACGGGCCGAAGCGCTCAAGCTCGAAACCGACCGCGGCCAACTCCGACTCGATTTCCCCCAACCGTGTCGCCGTTCCAACCGGCACTTCCACCGGTTCGGGAATCAGGAGCGACTGGGTCCGGACCGAGCGGCTCTCCCACTCCCTCCACAATCCTTCAAACAGCACGCGCTCGTGAATCGTATGCTGGTCCAGCACGTGCAATGCATCGCCAAGACGGGCCACGATGTAGGTGGCATGGATTTGCCCGAGAATCTGCACGTCAGGCTCAGGCGGATAGAACGCCGTCTGCTCTTCAACCCGGTCCGCTTCGCTTCTTCGCATGCTCCCGGCACCCGTTTGTCCGACGCTGGTCTCGAAAGAGGCAGGCCGTTCGACAAACGGCTCGCGTATCCCCATCGGCCCGGCCAGCCTCTGTGCGACGGGATCAGGCGCCCATCCTTCGGGACCGGGGGACAGAATTGGCGACCCGTTTTTTTGCAAGGGACCGCGAACCGCGGCCCTGATCGCCCGATGGATCAGGTCGGGGCTGCGAAATTTGACTTCCCGTTTTGAGGGATGCACGTTGACGTCCACCTCATGGGAATCGATCTCCACCATCACCACAAACGTCGGATGCCGTCCTTTCGGTAAAAAGGAGCCATACGATTCATACACGGCATGCGCAATCGTCGTATTTTTGACGGGACGCCGGTTCACAAAAATTTCCTGCGGGGTGCGACCGGTTTTCGCATGATGCGGATTGACGATCACCCCTCGCACCCGCACGTCGGCCTGCTCATAGTGAATGGGCAACATCACGTCCATGACTCGCGGGCCGTACACCTGGAGCAGCCGGTCCTCCAACGCGGCGACCTGGGGATAGTCGAACACCACGTGGTCATTGTGCGTCAGGCGCAATTGCGTGTGCAGATTCGCCAACGCGGTTTGCTGGACGACGTGCGTCACGTGGGAAAACTCCGTGGCCGTGGTCTTCAAAAATTTCTGTCGGCCCGGTGTATTGAAAAACAATTCTTCCACCTCGATTCGCGTCCCCGGCGCGGCGCCGCGTTCTTCGACCGACCGGACGTCTCCTCCCTCAATCACCACGGCGGTCCCGGCAAGCGCCTGATGCCGGGCCGTCAGCATCCGAAACCGTGAAACCGCGGCAATGCTGGGCAGGGCCTCTCCGCGAAATCCATAGGTGGCAATGCCGTCAAGATCGCCCGGATGCCTGATTTTGCTGGTGGCAAATCGCCGGCAGGCCAGGGAGGCATCGGTTCGACTCATGCCTTCGCCGTCGTCGATCGCCCGGATCAGGGTCTTTCCGCCGTTGACCACGTCGACGGAGATCACCGTGCTTCCGGCGTCCACGCTGTTATCCAGGAGTTCTTTCACGACTGACGCCGGACGCTCGACGATCTCACCGGCGGCGATTTGAGAAGCGACCAGCTCCGGGAGGACGCTGATTTTGGATTCAACAGACTCCATATGGCATGCTTTGTGACGGAATTCCCGTTCTTCCTCAATCGAGGCCGCTTCGGTCGATGAGAACGCGATGCGGAGCGAACCGGGTTACTTAAACATATTGACGGCCTGCTCCAGCTTGCGGATCTGGGCTTCATGGGCCTCCACCCTGGAGCCCAGCTTTTCGCCCAGGCCGCTGACCACCTCTTTCATCTGCGCGACGGCCTTGACCGCCTGCTCCAGGTTGCGGATCTGGGCTTCATGGGCCTCCACCCTGGAGCCCAGCTTTTCGCCCAGGCCGCTGACCACCTCTTTCATCTGCGCGACGGCCTTGACCGCCTGCTCCAGGTTGTGAAGCTGGGCTTCATGAGCATCCACCTTGGAGCCCAGCTTTTCGCCCATGCCTCTGGCCACCTCTTTCATCTGCGCGACGGATTGGATGACGTCATTCAGTTGCTTGACGTTGGCCCTGACGCCCTGCTGAAGACTTGCGACGTCGGCGGATACCGCCGTCGATTTTGACGCCTGATCCACCTGCGTCCGGATCCAGCCTTCCTGTTCGTTCATCCTGGTGGACACCCTGTTCTTGAATTGCTCAAACGATTTTCTGATCGACTGAACGCTCGCCGTCACCTCCTTGAGATGGGTTGAGACGGCCTGCGTATTCGATGACTGCTGGGCAACGTTGCCCGACTGCTCCTTCTCCAACCGCTCCAGGCGCGCCGTCATCTTCCCAAGCTGACTCATGTGCTGATCAGTACGGGTGCCCAACGTGCCGGCCATGGAATCCAGCACCTCGCGCATACCCGCCAGCGTTTCACTCAGCGCTTGCACGTGCTTGGCTTGAGCGTCCACTTGCGTTCGCGTTTGCGTGGCCGTCGCGGCGCTCGCCTGTTCGACGCGTTGGAGACCGGACTTGACCTTTGCCAACTCCTGAGAGACCCGGCTCTTTTCTTCGCCAAACGCCTTCGCGATCGATCCCAAACTCGGTCGAACGTCCCTGTCCAAATACTCCTGAAGGCCTTTCAGGTCGGCGTCCAACTTTTTCGCCAACGCCGCATACTGACCCTGCAACCGCTCAACCTGTTTGCCCGCTTGTTCCAGGCCTTTCCCCTGACTGTCCAGCTTGGTGCCGAGTTGGGTCCCGGTCGTTCCCAACACGTCACGGAATTGGGCCAGAGACACGGTGATTTCCTCCAGCTTCCTGCCGTGCAGGGCATCGGTCTGTCCCAATCCGGCGAGCTTGACGTCAACGGGTTGCAGTCGCTTGTCGAAGTCCCGTCGGATTTTCGTCTCGGCGCCCGTCGCCCGTTTCCCTTCCGCGGCCAATTGTTTATTGACCCCGGCCAAGGCTTCCTTAAACCGGCCCAATGAATCCTGAAACGCGGCAAACTGGTCTTTCACGCTTTGGCCCTGCTGCTCCATGGCCTTTTCAAAACGTTTGCCCAGGGCGGCGATCTGCCCGGACAGTTCGGCTTCACGCTGTTTCCGCCGTTCCTGCAGGGCATTGAGCGCCTGGCCCTGCCGCTGGAGCGCCTTTTCAAGTTTCTGGCTGACCTGATGCAATTGTGTTTCCAAATCACCGATGGCTTTGGGCAGGTTTTCCTCTCGCAGGCTCCGCAACTCACTCTTGATTTGCGCACGGGCTTTCAGGATTTCATCGTTCAACTCGTCTTTTTGTTGTTCCAGGGCGGTTCGAGCATCTGCGATGTCCTGCTTGGCCTGTTTAAGGACTTGGGCCAGGGCTTTTTTCTCCTCATCCAATTTGGTGATTTTCCCACCAAGATCTTTTTCCACTTTCACCAGGTCTGACTGCTGGGCGCACGCGACCAGGCTGACGGCCAGACAGGTCAGGCACATTCCCAGTTTCAGGCCACGACCGGCTCTTCGTATTGAACCGTTTGAGATCAGGGAAACGAGACGATCAATCCCCATGGTGTTTCACTCCCTTGCGATATCTTCCTGCACGGCTTCCCGTCCCCCTGCTTCCGGGGGAAGGCGACTCGTTCGAAAACCTTCGGCGTGTCGCTGTTCTTTCTCTTCGCGGGGACGCGTCAGTCCCGTCCCGGAGACCAGGCAGGTGAACTGTAATGGATCCCGCCTTTCGTCAACCGTTCAAGCCCCGTCCCATCGAAATAAATCATGTAAATGTGACTCCGCCCCCCTCGCGTCGAACTGAACACCAGGTGACGGCCATCCGGCGCCCACGAAGGAGAATCATCGATTTGATCGGGAGGGCCCTTTGTGATTTGAACCCGTTGTTTCCCATCAGGCGAAATGCGGCATAACTTCAACCCATACCCGGGCACGCGACAGACGTAGGCAATCCAATCCCCCCGCGGAGACCAGGACGGCGCGGCGTTGTAACGTCCTTCCCTGGTCAACCGGCGGACGTCTGAGCCATCGGCGTTCATGACGTACAGTTGCGGTCGCCCTCTCCGGTCGGACGTAAACGCCAACTTTCGTCCGTCCGGCGACCACGTGGGCGACAATTCCGCGCTGCGATGACGGGTTAATTGCTTGGTCCTGTCCGTTTTCCCGTTCGGGTTCAAGTTCAGCAGAAAAATATCGGAATTTCCCTTCCGGGCGGAATCCCTGGCGGAAGCGTACGCCAACCATCGGCCATCCGGGGAAATCGACGGGGTAATATTCAACGTTTCCGGGGACACCAGGATGTGTCTGCTCTCCTTGTTGCCCAACTCGTGCTGTACGATTTCCTGATTGTTGCCGCGATAGGTCGTATACACGAAGGAGCGGCCGTCCGGCGACCAGGTCGGCATGAGGCTCAATTTCGGATCCCCGGTCACGCGCTTGGGACCGAACCCGTCATAATCCATCACGAACACGTCACGGCGGCCGTACGTGTCTTCGGACACATAGACGATCCGGGTCTGGGCAATGCCCGGATCCCCGGTGTAATGCGAAACCAAGGCATCAGCCCAGCGATGCACCATCGACCGCAGAAGCCGCATGGTAATCGGAGCGCCGGTATACTGTTTGCCCAGCGCGATCAAATCCGTCTCCCCTCCATCATAGGCACAGGACTCCATCACCAATTTCCCGTCTTTCCGGCCGATTCTTCCCCAGGTGACCACCGGAGCCGCGCTTTCCCTGGCTTTCGCGATGGCACCCTTTTCCCGGCAACCTGCCTTGGAAAGCGGGAGAGGGTGCGTTGATCGTTCCATGACCTTGAACACGTGAGTCCGCCGCAAATCAGCCTTGAGAATCGCATCGATCTGCTTGGCGAATCCGGCGCCGTCCCCTTGCCGGGTCTGTCCATCGGCGAACCCCATGATCCAGATGGGAATTTTTTGAAATTCCGATTTTTCCGATTCCAAAAAGACGTCGGCCGTTTGTGCCTCGGCCCCGGCAAAAAATGGAGAACCCACCGCAAAGCAACAGACAAGCAGGATGAGGGCATTTTTCATCATCGATTCCTCGGGCCTGTAAACGTGTATTGAACGTCGTAATAAGGATTCCGCATGTCCGGAGGAAAAGGAGGCAATGGAACAGCCGCAACCACTGCGCGTTTCGCGGCCCGGTCAAAATATCGGTTTCCCGAGGACCGTTCGACGGTCGGCTCCGTCACCCGACCATTTCCCTCGACGCGAAAAGCCAGGACCACTTGAAGCGGCTGACTGCGCTGAAATTCAACGCGATAGACGATCCATCTGCCGGCAATCAGGGCTCGAACTTTTCCCCAATACGTGTTTTCTTTGGAAGAAGATCCCGCCACCCGCAGTTCCAGCGTTTCTTCCGACCCGCTTTCCGTGTGTTGGAACCCCGGCGGGACGTTGGAATCCGGAATCTCGAGTTTGGCAATCTGACGTTCGAGGGCATCCGACTCCGGCGAAGTTCGGGAAACCGCGGGTTTCGCAGGGACCCGGTTTGGCAACGATTCACGAACTGGGGGAACCGCTCCCGATACGGATTCCTGAGGCTTGCTCCTGGAGATGCTCTTGGGGACTCGCACCGATTGCAGCGCCTTCGTCAGAGACTCCACGGTGCTGTTCGTTTGCCGTGACATCGGCTTCTTCGGCGATTCAGGCGGCGCAATAGCCGTCAGACGAGGTGCCCGGGAGGGCAAGGCAATATCCGATGATCGCGGGGTCCCGGTGACGTCCTTCCCGGTTCTGTCCCGTTTCGGTTTGCCGTCTGACGCGACCATGACGCGGTTCGACGCCTGCTTGGGTTTCTTGGGGACGACGATGGTGTTGACCGCCTGTTTCAGTTTCTCGGACAGCGGGTCAATGCTCGGGTCGGGAGTGGTCGCTGTGTCCGGCTTCCCGGTTATCGGCCCCTGCGCCAATTCCGGCACCGGCGGGGGCGCCTTGATCGGCTGAACGTCCATTTCCGGGGCAGGCGTTTGCCTGACAGGGGGAGCGGGAAGCACAGGAGCCCGCGCGGATGCGGATTGTTGAGGCAACGCCGGAGCTTGCGGCGTTGGCACAACCACGGAATCCAGCGCGCCCATGAGCGATTCCGTCACTCGTTCGGGCTCACTTGGATTTTCCTGAGGGACAGGACTCGGAGGACTGACTGTTTGTTCCGGAGAACTCGCAGGGATTCTTTGCGGGACTTCTGCGGCCTTTGGGATTTCTGCGGCCTTCGGCGGGGGCGGGGGCGCTTTGTCGGGGTTCCGGTCGGGTCTCGATGCGTTTTCCGGGGAAGCCGTCAACGACGACGCCATCTCCGGAAGCGTGACGAGCGTGACGTCATACGATCCTGAAGCCTGTTCGAGCGATGAGGCAAAACGCAAACCCAGCAACGCGATGAAGACCACGAGATGAACGGCCAACGAACCGGCAAGGGGCCACGTCAGCCGGTCTTCCGCCACATCATCACGATCCGTGAGATGAAACGATACGAGACTGAAAGGCGCCGCATACGACATGCCGTCATTCCTGTAGCAGTGCAGTTACAATTCCGATTGACCGATTGACAGCGGCTCGAAAACTTCTTCCTCGACCACGATCCCTTGAGGGTTCGTGACCATGCCCAGCCGTTCAATGCCCGCCCCTTTGACTTCATCCATGACCTGGATAATCCGTCCATAGGGAACCTGACGGTCGGCTCGAAGATACACCGACACCAGGGGATTCAACGCTTGGGCTTCATCCAAGCGTTTCCGCAGATGAATCAACGTGACCGGATCTTTTCCCAGGTACACCCGCTTATCGGGTTCGATGGTAATCACGAGACGCTCCATGGGCACGACGGTATTCGATTGCGAACGCGGGAGTGAAATATCAAGGCCCCGATGCAGCATCGGAGTCGTCACCATAAAGATCACCAACAGCACAAGCACCACGTCAACGAGAGGGATGATATTGATTTCAGAAAGAAATCGGCGATGCCGGGGGTCAGCCATCACGGGCGACGTCAACCTTTCGGACCGGCAAGGGCCGATCCGTCAAGAGCGTTCAGAAATTCGATGCTGAAGGCTTCCACGCCGAATATGGTTTTTCGGATTTGGGCAAGATAGTAATTATATCCGACGACTGCGGGAATCGCGGCAAACAGTCCGGCCGCGGTCGCAATCAGGGCTTCGGAAAGGCCGGGCGCCACCGAGGCGATACTGGCCGTGCCTTCGAGTCCGATTTGGCGAAAGGCATTAATGACGCCGACGACCGTTCCCAACAACCCGATGAAGGGGGTGATATTTCCCGTGGTGGCCAGGAAGGGCAGGTACGCTTCCTGCCTGGCGATCTGTTGCTGAACGAGATACTGGATGACTTTTTCCAGATACCCGCGGTCCGGCCGCTGCTCCGCCCTCCGGGCCGTCGCCGGGCCGTCGTCCGCGTTGAGATCGATAAGATGATCCACGCGATTCACCACTTCAAGAAAAACGAACCCGCTGGGGCTATTCGGCAATTCCGCGGCCAGACGTTGCAGTGGTCGCAGCGCGTTTTCGCTGAACGCGTCTCTCTCCTGATAGGCCTGGAAAAACCGTCGCTCTTCTTTTTTGATCAGCCTGATCGTACGCCATTTATACACAATGATCCCCCACGAAAAGACGGAAAACCCCGCCAGGACCACTAACACGATGACGGAGATGGTCCCCAGGGAACCAAACAATTCAAGAGGATCAGTTGAAAACATCGGATGTGACGATCAGCCTGAAACGCGAAAAACTCTCTCTCCCCGTCTCAGGGAGAGAGTCACCACGAAGTGAATGGCGGGGCCGACGGGATTTGAACCCGCGACTTCCAGATTGACAATCTGGCGTCCTAACCTGGCTGAACGACGGCCCCATTCACCTAAGAGGGGTAGCCTTGTGATTGTGATGTCAAACCGAGCCCCCTGCCTGGAATCCCTTCAGGTTGCGCGCTCGACGGTCTCTCGACTATGGATAGTCTGAATAGATGGTAGGCGGAACAGGGCTCGAACCTGCGACCTTTGCCTTGTAAGGGCAACGCTCTCCCACCTGAGCTATCCGCCCCATGCGTGACGCCTTCAAAAATTCAAGATTTTTTCATTATATCAGCCAAACATACTGTGTCAACCGTAAGACATGCCAGCCTTTTTTGCCCGACTCCCGACAAAAATCAACGGCCCCCTTGAGAAGTTCGGGAGTAACCCTTTACAGTGCGGTTTTCGTCATGGGATGACCAACGACAATGACCTACAAAATCAGACATCTCAGTAAACAGGTGGGCGCCGAGAACCTCCAATGGCTGTCACGCGGTGAACGGATATGGCTTTTTGCCGAACGCCATCGCCGGGCGCTCATGACCGGAATCGGCGTCGCCATCATGGCGATAATCCTTCTCGGGGCCCTGGCCTGGATACAGCACCAACAGGAACAGGACGCGTTGGCGCTCGAACATCAGGCCGCCCGGGCTTACCTGGACCGGTCCCTCGATGACGTCGAGGCCGCGCGGGAGAGCCTGACGGAGGCCGTGACCCTGTATCGACGGATCATCGAGGAATTTCCTCGTACCGCCAGCGCGCAATCGGCGTGGTATTTCATTGGAAATGCCTTGGCCGAACAGAACGACCACGCCGGGGCCATCGACGCGTATCTGCATTTCATCGACCGGGCGGGAAGCTCACCCGCCCTGCTCGGATTGGTCTACCAGCGTCTGGGGGCCAGCTATCTGGCACACGGGGAACGCGACAAGGGAATCACCGCCTACACGCAAGTGCTTCACATGCCTCACACGCTCAACAAGGATCAGGTGCTGTTCGAACTCGCAAAAGCCGAGGAACATGAACAACACCCTGACGAGGCGCTCGCCCGCTACCAACAGTTGTTGGATGAGCATCCGAACTCCCCCTTCGCGAGTGAAGCCACCCTGCGAGTCAGGATTCTCGAACCGCCTTCGGAGGAACCCGAAGCCGCCCTTCCGGGAACCGAACCGGAAGAGACGCGGGAGGGGAAAGAAGCCGGGGAATGAGAGCCGGGTTCTCAGGACGTGATCATCAACAGCCGGCCGGCTCGAATCAGGCTGCTTCGCAGATTATTCAGGAGCTTCAGGTCCTGCACCGTCACCTGAAACCGTTTGGCAATACTCCAGAGGCTGTCGCCGCGGCGCACCCGATACCACTTCACGGCCTCGACCTCCGTCACGTCTCTGTTGACGCGCAACCGCTGTCCGACCCTGATTAAACTCCCCGAGAGACGATTGAGGGTTTTCAATTGCGTGACGCTGGTCCCGAAGCGATGCGCAATCACCGAGAGACTGTCTCCCCGACGCACGCGATACCACGTCCGTTGAGACGGGGGTTGCGACCACGTCTTCATGCGGGATTTGGCCTCCTCCACGCGCGCTGCCGTTCCCACGGGAATCTTCAAATAATAGCCGTCCCCATCCGGCGGGGTGATACTGCGACGGAGTTCGGGATTCAACCGCCGAAGTTCTTCAAATGCGATTCCCGTCTCCTTGGCAACGGCCCGCAAATGCACGGACCGGTCCATGCGAATTTCTTCGTATTGATGAATCTGCTGGAAATGCGCGTGGAAACCGAACAATGAGGGACGCGTGGCGATAATCATGGCCGCCATGAATTTGGGGACGTATTGCCTCGTTTCCCGGCGGATATAACGGGTCCTCGCAATCGTCCAGAAATCGCGGGTGCCGGTTTTTGCAATCGCGCGACTGATTTTCCCGGCCCCGGCGTTGTATGCCGCCAGCGCCAAGGGCCACGAGCCGAACAGATCGTACAGGTCCCGCAAATGCACGGCCGCCGCGACCGTGGATTTCATGGGATCCCGGCGTTCATCCACGTACCAATTCACCCTCAAGCCGTACATCCGGCCCGTGCTCCTGATAAACTGCCACGGACCCGACGCCCGCGCGCGCGAATAAGCTCTGGGATTAAATCCGCTCTCGACCAACGACAGATAGACCAATTCCTTCGGCAGACCGAACTCCGCGAAGATCTGCTCGATTAACGATTGGTAGGGATAGAATCTGGTCAACCATTTCTGAAAGCGGTCATGAATCACGTTTTGAAAGTAGTCAATATTGCGTTCGACCGCGGGATTGACGATCACGGGAATATCCACGTACTGACGCCCCCCGCTCCGCCGGAGGGGAAGCGCCTGCCCAGGCTGTGATCCGGGAGGCGGGGTGAGGGGGGTCTGCGTGAGAAAGCCGGATCGGGGGTCCGGAGGAAAATAGACAAGGCCTCCGGCTTTCGACGCGACGGGCAGAGACAACGTCGCTTCCGTCGCCGGCTGAGGGGCGACGTCGGCAGCCATGACGTTGCCGGCGCCACAGAAAAATCCCGCCAGACAGAGTAAAAAGCCGGTCGCAACGGTCAAGAACGCGCTGCTGCTCAACCAGTTGATTTTTCTCATATTTTTTAATGACTTACCAGTTGACCGTGGAGACTGTAACGGGAATACACGCCTCTGTCAAGAAGGTAATGTTGGCTTCTCTGCTTACTCAATATCTTGTGGGCTGATTGAATGTCCACATTTTTGAACAACGACAGGTTGCGGTCCGGAAGGTAAAACCGGCTTACGCAGCGCAGGCCCCTCATTTGGATTGTCTCTCTCGGGCCTTCTCATTACCGGTTTATACGGCTCCTGACATCGGACAGGCACAACAACCCGGGGGTCACGGCGCCGGCGCCGGGAGAGCCGCGGCGCACCGGAACCCGGTTGAATGATTCCGGTCGAGCGGCTGACTGGCAACCCGGGTAAAAATTCTCACCTGCGGGGTTTCCACCTGCCACCCGGAACTGCGGATGACCCGGCGAGTGCCGGTCGACGGCCCCTGAGGATTCCGGCGCGGGCTCCGGGAATAATAGGTCGCATCATACCAATCGGCGACCCACTCCCAGACGTTACCCGCCATATCATACACCCCGTACGGGCTTTTGCCCTTTTCATAAATCCCCACCGGCACCAGGGTCTTTTCGCCCTGCCAGGACCGGTTGAAATTCAGATGCCGATGCGTGGGCTCGACGTTCCCCCAGGGAAACCGCCGGTCATCGGTCCCGCGCGCGGCCTTCTCCCATTCGGCTTCGGTCGGCAGCCGCTTGCCCGCCCATCGACAATAGGCGTCGGCATCAAACCAATCCACGTTGACCACCGGCAGGGAAGCAATGGATTCCGGCATGAGTCCCTCCTGCCACAAATTTTTCGACGGGTCGGTGGGGTGCGACGGAGAACGATGGCCGGTCGCGCGAATGAATTCCAGATACAGGCCATTGGTAACTTCATATTTGTCAATCGCATAGACGTCCAATTCGACTTCATGATTGGGATATTCATCCAGCCCCCCGTCCCGCGCCCATTGGGGCACACCCATAAAAAACGGACCGGCGGGAATGACCACCATGGACGCGCCGTCTCCGCCTGAAACGGCCTCGTCCGCGTGAACCCGCTCGAGAACGGCAGCGTTCACGCCCGTTCCCATGCACAGGCACACGGCAACCACAAGCATCCTCTTCGTCATCGTCTCTCCTCCGCAGGCCCCGGCGAACGCGCTCCCGCTGCGGAACGCGAAACCACGCGTTCCCCGTCAGCCCCCGCTTTCCCGCTCGGCCCGTCTCAACGCGCGCATCAGCGCCGGATCGTTCAACGCCATCTCACTCAACGCGTCCATGACGTGCAGATCCCTGGTTGCCATCAGTTCCTTGGCCTTGGCGTACTGTTTGGCATTGAAGCGGGCGACCGTCGGCTGGTTATTGATCACCTGACACGCCAGCACCCCGTCTTCAAGCTCCAGCGTGCCCCCCTGCTCCATCAACGTCTGCGCCTGGGCAACCGTGATGCCGTGCAGCTCGGCAAATTCCCCGATGCCGCCGGTTTCGACCATGGACCCGTCCGGCATCGAACACTTGCGTTTGAAATAGGGCGACCAGTCTTTGCGAAAATCGATGTAGCGAATATCTCCCCCTTGCGCCACCGACCGCTCCAGTTTGCTGTAATCAAGCCCGAGATTCTTCCGGTTGAGGCGTTCCTGCAATTCCTCGGAAAGTCCCCGGTAAAACACGCGCGCCGCGGCTTCGGCCAGGGGAAGAGCCGACACCTTCGCGAGTTGTTCGGCCTGCGCGGTCTGCTCCAGATCCAGAACCCAGGTCTGCTTGGGCTCCCGCCCGGTCGGATCGACCTTGCACACGAACATCCCGCGCGTCACCACGCCCCCGGTTTCCGGATACAGATACAGGCCTCCTTCCGTCAACAGCCGCTGCACGTCCTCAACCGGGATCGCATAACTTTCCCCGAGGATCCTGGCGTGATGTTCGATATTCTCCGCGCCGGCCATGGCGCAGACCATGACGTTCCCGGGCGGATCGAAATCCGTGTAATTCTCCAGGACGTTATAAAGCTGTGGCTCTTTGGCCGGTTTAAGCGGTCGTTTTTTTATCTTGAACATGCGCGATCCCTGTCATAGCCGACACGCAGCAATGCGATCGTTTCTAGTCAATCCAGTGCTGAGCCGCCCATGGCGCCGAACGGCACACGCGCCGGGGCGACAACTCAAAGTTTCCTTTTATGGCATGTGAGGGTTTCAAGGGTCCGTTGAATATCATGACCCGGGTTCCGGAGGGCAGGATGGGCGGCCACACAAAGCTGAAGGGATACACCGGTCTTCGATGCTTGAAACTGGACACCCACTCCGCAGGCCACCAATTGACGCGCTCGCCCACAACGTGGGCGACCCACCGCTGTTCAAGTTTAAAGTTCTTCAGGATCTGCGGCGCCTCGTTCATCCCGTCGATCACGAATTGCATCGAGTTGGCTTCAAACCTGAACACCGACGTATTCACCCCAACGGCATGATGAAACAGTTTCTGGATCACGCGCTTATACGGGGGAAGCCACTCGCGGCACACACAAAACTCGCCGGGCAAATATTCGAAAAAACAGTCGATTGACCGGACGATAATGACGTCCAGGTCGAAATAGAGACATGGGCCCTCAAGATCGCCGATCCCCATTTGAAACAGTCCCAGTTTTCGACCGTTGACGAAATGGGGGGCGGCTTGCAGATTGATTGCCGGTAACGGATACACTTCGACCTCAGGTCGAATCCCTTGCGAATTGTCGGTAAAGCAGACGAATCTGAACGGAGAGCTTAAGTTTCGGTGAACCCCCGCGTACAAGCGATTGACGTAGTGAGGCCCATACAGATGATCGCCCCATTTGATGGTGATGACAGTACCCGGCACGATGGTCCGCGCAAATCGAAGGTGACGTGGTGTTCGTAATGTAGAGGATGCAACTCCGTCTGGCAACAGAAGTCCGGATTTCCCGGTATCGCAGGGATAGCGTGAACAGGAAAGCGCTCCCCGGTGAACCCCCGGGGGGCGTTACCGCTCCATGGGTTGCACGCGATTACCGCCGGATGCCGCGTTCACGCTGCCGTATGACGTCATGATAAAGCGCCAGAACTTTCGGCACAACCACGTCGGGGGTATAGCGGCGCTTATAGACGGTTAACGCGTGTTCAGCCCGAATCCGAGAACGTTCCGGGTCCTGCAGGGCTTTTCGCAATCCATGGGAGAGCGCGGAGGCATCGCCCTTGTCGACGAGGATCGCCGAATGCTCATCCAGCACGTCGAGCGGCCCCTCGCAACGGGTCGCAACAATCGGCGTTCCCATGGCCATGGCTTCCAGGAGAATGATGCCAAACGGTTCACTCAGAGACGGCAGGACGAACAGACCGGCCTCTTTGATCAGATCCGGAACGTCGGTTCTGCGCCCCAGAAACCGCACGTGTTCGTTGAGTCCCAATTCAGCCGCCAGGGCCTTGAGCGAGCGCAATTCCGGCCCGTCCCCGGCTATCTGCAGCGAAAACGTTTCATCCATCGACTTCAACCCGGCCACGGCTTCCAGCAAAATCCCGAACCCCTTTTTTCTGACAAACCGGCCTGCGGCAACAATCGTCTCCGGGCGCGCGGGGTTGACGACCTTCGACACGGGGTTGAGTCGCGAAAAATTGGGAATGACCCCGGCAAATTTCTGTTGGGGCACATTGGAATGATAGTCCGCTTTCGCCGCGTGAGTCGTCGTCGGAACAATGACGTCCACGTGCCGGTAGTATTTGCCGTTCAGACTATTATGCGTTCTGGCAATCAACGGCCACGTGCCGGCGGGTTTGATTTTCCCGGCGAGCAACGCCGCCCGGGCCAAATGCGCTTCGACCAGATCGGGCTGAAACCGGTCGAATGCGACGCGCAGGTGACGCGCGGCAAAGGGATCATGCCACCCAAACCGGTTGTCGACGGCGACCACCCGGATGTTTTCCATTGAGAGGAGTTCAGGCTCGACGACGCTGTGTCTTCCGGATGACCGACAGCACGGAATGTCCCCTGCCGGCAAGTTCCACGCAAAGGTCTGTGAAATATCGCTGCGCGCCCCCATAATCCGGGTCGAGCATCACCTGCGCAATTTTCATCGGGCATCCCCGTCGAAGAACGGGTTCGGAATTGCCATCATCCATCCTCGAATGCTAGAACTAGTCGTCGCATATCACGTCGATCGGTCTTGCTCTCATGTCTGCCGCACAACTGGCAACCCTGTTCTGGCAATACGAAGCGTTTCAATGGGACCCTGACAAAGGCTTTGTGCTCGCCTCAGGGGAAACGAGTCCCTATTACGTGGACTGCCGGGCCCTGTTGGCGCATCCCGACGCCCGCCGGCTCGTGGCGCAACTCGCGTGCGCAGCCATCCGCGACCTTTCCCTCGACGCGGTGGGCGGCCTGGAAATCGGAGCCATTCCCCTGGCGACAGCTATATCCGATTACGCCTTTGCGACTCAACCGTCGCGCGCCTACCGCACCTTTGTCATTCGCAAACAGGCCAAGAATCATGGATTGGGCAAACGAATCGAGGGCGCGGTCAAGCCCAATGATCGCGTGCTGGTCGTCGATGACGTGCTGACAAGCGGCGGGTCGCTCCTGCAATCGCTCCGCGCCGTCGGCGAGGCGGGCCTCCGCGCCTCCCATGCGCTCGTGATCGTGGACCGGCAAGAACGGGACGGCAGACAGACCATTGAAGCACAGGGGGTGTCGTTAATCAGTCTGATCACCCTGGACGATCTGCAAGCCGCCCGACCCGGAAGTTGAGGCACCCCTATCCAACCCCTGACGTTGAGGATCGCCTTGACGCTCGACACAATCGAAGTGATCGCGCCGAATCTGAAGCGACGCCTGTCGGGGGTCACGGCAACCATCGTCCGGTTGTTGCCGATTCAGGCCCGATCAATACGAATCGTGGCGACCGGACCGGGGCTGCCGGCGCACGTCCCCTGCGTCCCGCTGTGGTCTGTGATCCGGATGTCCGGGCGGGCGATTCGCGTCTGGCACGCGCGGCGCAACACCGAGATGCTCATGGGTCTCCTCCTGCGTCACGTTCTCCGAAAGCGCCTGAAGCTCGTGTTTACCTCCGCCTCGCAGCGGCATCACACGCGCTACACCCGCCTGCTGATCTCGGGCATGGACGACGTCGTCGCCACGTCGCACAAATCCGCGACCTATCTGCGCCGGTCGTCGCGCGTGATCATGCACGGGATCGACGCCGGGACGTTCCGCCCGCCCCGGGACCGGCGCGCGCATCGGCGTTCGCTCGGCCTGCCCGAAAACGTCACCATCGGGTGCTACGGACGCATCCGGCGCCAGAAGGGCACGGACGTGTTCGTCGACGCGATGCTCGACGTGCTGCCTCAACACGCCGGGGTGACCGCCCTGGTGATGGGGCGCGCCGCGCACAAGCACGGACCGTTTCTGCAGGACCTGCGCGAGAAGGTGGCGCAGGCGGGCCTCCGGGACCGAATCCTGTTTCTGCCGGAAGTGCCGGTGGAGGAGATGCCACGCTGGTATCAGGCCCTCGACCTGCTCGTGGCCCCGCAGCGCTGGGAGGGCTTCGGGCTGACCCCGCTCGAGGCGATGGCGTGCGGGGTGCCGGTGATCGCGACGACCGTCGGCGCATTCGACGAGATGGTGTCGGAAGGCGAAACCGGGAGCCTGATCCCCCCCGGCGACGCGGAGCGGATGCGCGCGGCGGTCGAGGCGGCGCTGGCCTCGCCCGCCACGCTTCAGCGCTGGTCGGCCGCGGCCCGGCGTCACGTTGAGGAACGGTTTCGGATCGAAGACGAGGCCGCGGCGCTCAACGCGCTCTACCGGGAATTGCTGGACGGTGACGGAGGGTCCTACTGAATCCGGTTTCGCCATGCGTCTTCGTTATTCACCCCGCAGTTGGACGATGGTGCTCCGGTGAAAGCCAGGTGTCGGCCATGGCTGGTCTGTCCCTGCGTAAGAGAGTTTCTACTATGAAATAGACACAGGGCACAATGACCAGAATGACCACCGTCCCGAACAGGATGCCGAAGCCCAGCGAGATGGCCATGGGAATGAGAAATCTGGCCTGCATCGCGGTCTCAAACATCATCGGGGCCAACCCGAAGAACGTGGTCAACGACGTCAGCACAATGGGGCGAAACCGGTTCATCGCCCCGTGAATCACCGCTTCGGAGAGGGGAATGCCCTGCTCCTCGTGGATGCGATTCGTCGTCGCGATCAGGACCAACGAATCATTGACCATCACGCCCGCTAAAGCCACCATGCCGAACAGACTGATGAGGCTGAGCCCGTAGCCCAGGAGCAGGTGCCCTATCAGCGCACCAATGAAACCGAACGGAATCCCCAGCATCACAATCAGCGGTTGCACGTAACTTCTGAAGGGAATGGCCAGCAACCCATAAATCATCAACAGCGCCAAGGGCAGCCCGATGGCCATGGCGACGAGCGTTTCGCGTTGCGACGCCTGCTCGCCTTCCAGGGAATACGTCAGCCCCGGATATTTTCTCGTCAACGCGGCCAGATCATTGACGGTGAGTTCTCCAATGATGCGGTTCGCATTGGCGATTTGTGCATCGACCTCCGCCGTGACCGCCACGATGCGGCGGCCTTTGTGTCGTTTGATTTCCGTATAGGACCGGCCCGGTTCGACGTCCGCCGCCTCGGCCAGGGGAATTTCCCCGCCCTGCTCGGTGAGCAGGATCAGGTGTTCGACTGTGAACGCGGACCGGCGTTCGGCGGCCGGCAGCCGTACCATGACCTTGACTTCGTCCCGCCCCCGCTGCTGACGGAGCGCTTCCACCCCATAAAAAGCCCCGCGCACCTGCCCGGCCACGTCCGTGGCATTGAGCCCCAGGCTGTGCGCCTCGGGCGTGATCCGAAAGTTCAGTTGCGGCTTGCCCAACGACACCCCGTCGTCGATGTCCAGAACACCCTCAAACCGGGTCAGCGCGTCGGCCAGATCCCGGGCCGCGGCTTCCAGAACGGGTCTGGACTGATGAGAGAGTTGAATGTCGATCGGATCCCCAGGGTCCGGGCCGGTTTCGGCACTCACGGTAAGCGACGCCACCCCTGGAATCGTCCCAATGGCAGCCCGCCAGGCATTGGCAAAGTCCACCCCGCTGAAATTCCGCTGATCCGAGGGCTCTAACCAGACGAACGCGCCGACTTTGTGGCTGCCAGACGAACCCCTGACACCGGGACCCTGACCTATCGAGAACGAGCCGATGTAGCCATAGATTCCTCGCAGTACGGACTTGCTGCCCAGTTGTTCGACCGAGACATCTACCGCCTGCTGCAGGGAGTCCAGGACCATTCGGGAATCGTCCAGGGAGACGCCATAGGGCAGCGTGGCTTCAACCCTGACAATGTCCGAATCCACCGACGGGAATGAAGTAAAGGGGACATGTCCGCCAGCCACGATGCCCGCCGTCAGAATCAACAAGGCCACCCCCACCCCCACCGTCAACCAGCGATTGGCGAGCGCACTGCGGAGAAACGGTTGATAGCGGTCTTGTATAAAGCTGGTCATTTTCTTGCTCAACCACCGCCGGGGCCGATCTAGGATTTCCCAGACCCCGGTCGATGCTCGCGTATGGGCCAAATGCGCCGGTAACACGAACAGCGATTCGATCAGCGACACCGCAAACACCGCTACCACCACGGACGGAATCTGCCTGACAAAATTCCCCATGACGCCAGGCAGGAAAAAGAAGGGCAGGAACGCAGCGATATTGGTCAGCACCGCAAAGGTAATGGGCCCGGCGATCTCCCGGGCTCCGGCAATTGCCGCCTGGAGCAACGGCAGCCCCTGCTCCCGTTTCTGATAAATGATTTCGCCCGCCACCACCGCGTCGTCCACGACGATGCCCAGCGTAACGATGAACGCAAACAGAGAAATCATGTTGATGGAGGCGCCCGCCAGAGGAAGGAACAAAAACGACCCAATAATGGACACGCACAGGCCGACCGTGACCCAAAATGCGAGCTTGAGATCCAAAAACAAGCCCAAGAGCAACAGGACCAGGATCAAACCCAGAAAGGCATTCTTCAATAACAGGGACATGCGATCCCGATACATCTCGGCCCAATCCTCCCAGACCGTCAGACCGATGCCGTCCGGCAATTCCAGCCCCAATTCCTCCAAATATGTGTGAACGCTCTCGGAAACGGACTGGGGTGTTTCCGTGCCGACTCGAAAGACCTTGACCTGCACCGCCCGGCGACGATTGAAATAGGCTTCTTCGTCCGTCTCTGCAAACCCGTCGGTGATCGTCGCTATATCACCCACGGTGATGGTGGACCCATCCGGCGTCGACACCAGGGGAAGTTCCGCGTATTCCCAGCCAAAATCACGCCGTTCCTGCGTCCTCAACAGGACTTCGCCACTGGGGGTCTTGACTCCACCCCCGGGCAGTTCGATGGCAGCCTCCCTGATCTCGCTGGCAATCCGGTCGAGAGTCAAGCTGAAGGCCCGGAGATGCCGTTGAGGCACTTCAATGGCAATTTCCCGTGGCCGGGCCGTGTCCAGCTCCACGAGCGTGACCCCGGGTCGTTGCATCAAGTCATCCCGAATGCGGCCTGCTACGTCCCGCAGGATCTGCTCTTCCAGGTCGCCGTGCACCATCACGCTCAACACGTGACTGCGTATATCGACCAAGCTGATGACGGGTCTTTCCGCCAATTCCGGAAATGACCGGATACGATCGATCTCATTGATGACATCCTGCAGGACGCTATTGGCATTGACCCCGTTCACCAATGTAAATCTCACTTGCGCCATACTCTCATATGCTGTGGAGGTGACTTCTTTCACCCCGTCCAGCCCGCGCACGACGTCTTCAATGGACAGGATAATCCCTTGCTCGACCTCTTCCGGGCTGGCACCGGGGTAGGGCACCGTGCAGAGAATGATCTCGCTTTTGAATTCCGGGAAGACTTCCTGCTTGATCTGCGTGCTGACCAGCAATCCGCCGAGAATAAAAATGACCATGACCATGTTGGCCGCCACCGTGTGGTCGGCCATCCATGAGATCAGACCCGAACGTGAAGAGGTTTGGTCAGGAAACACCATAGGCAGGGTAACTCAGTGAGTGCGCGGCTGAAACCTGTCCGGTATCACCGGGTTCCACATAAGGACCCGCAGGAGTGGGAATTCATCAAAGGGTTTCGACAAGAACCCGGGAATCGCCGAAGGGACTTGCCTCATGATGATCGCTTCTTCGTCCTAGAGTGCTTGGCTGATGCCGACCGTTTTGACTTTGCCACACGGCTAGCATTTTGTACGCCCGCAACTGGTGTAACAACCCCTGAAAGAAGGACCCAAAATTGCATGTGCGACCGCGAAAAAGGCGGCCGCACAACCAGGCATCCGAGGTTCGTCCTGTAAGCACACGTGCTTTCTATGAATCACGACTTCCACGAGAAGTAGATACCACATCCTCGCAGCCTTTCATCTTTTTCCTCTACGTAGCTTTGCCAAGGATCATAGTTGGCCCAGCGATCGCTTGGCAGTAAGCCATGCACCCGACGTATAAACGCCGCGTGATTGTCAGCCACCCATGGAGCGTACGGAACCTGCGATCTGTACTGAGGGGCAAGGTTGTCAAAGTCTTGTAGCGCAGAGGTAAGCTGCCCGGGTATGGAAGCACTATGACGCTTTAATCAAATCATTACGAAGAGGTTCTCGGGCTGTTGTGAAGTCGCGCTCTTCAATAATTTCAAGCCCTTGGCAGCACATCAGCGCCATCCACAATTCCCGTATGCCGCTAAGGCATGAGGTTCGGGATGAGTTACGCGAGGTCTTCAACCGGCCCCTTTGGTTATCCCGCACTCGATGAGCGTAAACGCAACTGAGGCTGGTGGAACATCTGTTGTTTAGAAGGGAATTACCGCGTGGGCGGGCCGCGAGGAAAATGACGGGAACGGGGGATGCCGGCGGAAACGATCGAAGGGTCGTTTACCAAAAAGAGAAACCCCAACACGACCAGAAGTGGCGCGGCCAAAGACACCAAGCTGACAGAATTATTCGTTTGGCACGACCAGACGCAAAGGAGGGAGTGGTTCTGGCTGTGCTGGGAGCCACGATGACCGCCGTGCGTCGTCACGCAGAACAGGGCGCCACAGGACAGCGTCAGATAGAACGCTCCTGTCAGGCACGCCGTGGCCATGAAGCCGTTCCTTGTGACGTGGGCGCACGGCATGGGTGACAGAGGGTTCAGGCTTTTCGGTCGGCTTGACATGATCGGCTACTCTTACAAATGGCTGACTTCGTGACTCCTTGATGCGATACGATTTCCTTGGCACCGAAGATATCAACCGAAATCAGGGATCTGATTTAGCACAATTTGGAAGGCGCGTAAAGACTTTATTGAAAATATGTTTGAAACTCTTTATCGTTTTCTGCGTCTTCTTAAAAGGCAATAAATATGCCAAAAAAATGGTTGGGGTCAGATAATGGCCAGAAAAATCGAGTCATGTGGGCATTCGAACCCACGTTCGGATAAAGATTGAGGATCTCTGCCCCACTCCTCATTTTCTCTATGCAGCAGACGGCGACAATCGTGCCCGGGCAGAGAACTCAAGGTATGCGCGCAGGGGTTACTGAATCCGCCGGATTCCCTCAGGCCGTTGCTGCGAACGGGAGACGCCAGGCTCCCTGATCGCATCCAGAATGCGGTCGGCGAGGACACGCTTCGGCAATCGTTCGACGTCAATGGGTGTTCCGTGACGAGGAAGGAGAATGACTTCGTTGGTCTCGTTGCCGAATGCCGACTCCGGTCCGGTAATCCGGTTGATCACCAGCAAATCCAGGTTTTTTCGGCGCAGTTTGTCGCGGCCGTTGGCGAGCAGGTCCTCGGACTCCGCGGCAAAGCCGACCAGCACCTGGTGCGTCCGTTTTCGTGACAACGCGTGCAGAATATCCGGGGTTCGCTCCAGTTCCAGGGGCTCGCCGGTCCACTCGTGTTTTTTGATTTTTGCGGAAGAGGGACGCCGGGGCCGGAAATCTCCGACCGCCGCGGTCATCACCAGGACGGTCGCCCACGCAAACCGGGCATCCAGCTCCTGATACATTTCCTGAGCCGTCAGCACCGGAACGCGCGTCACATTGGGCGGAGACGGCAACAGCGTGGGGCCGCTGACGAGCCGGACCTCCGCTCCCCGTTGAGCCGCGGCTTCCGCCATGGCGTAGCCCATTTTTCCCGAAGAGGCATTCGTGATAAACCGAACCGCGTCGATGGGTTCCCGCGTGGGGCCGGCCGAGACCAGCACCCGCTGCCCCGACCAATCCCGCTGAGAAGCGAGACGGGCGCGCGCCGCCTCCACAATCAGGCGTTCGGCGGGCAACCGCCCTTTCCCGATCAGGCCGGACGCCAGCGGACCGTCCTCCGGGTCCAACACCGTGACCCCGCGCTCACGCAACGTCCGCGTATGCGCCGCCAGCGCAGGATGGTTCCACATGTCGCCGTCCATGGCCGGGGCCATCACGATGGGACATCGCGCGGCCACGAACACGGTGCTCAGCGCGTCATCGGCCAATCCCAGCGCGCATTTGGCCAGACAGTTCGCCGTCGCCGGCGCCACCAGGACCAGGTCCGCTTCTTCCGTCACCTTCAGATGCGGCAAGGGGTGCGCGCCGGCAAAGAGCCGTTGAAGCACCGGCCGGCCGGATAAGACTTCGAAGGTCAACGGCGTCACGAACTGCGTGGCGGACTCCGTCATGACCACGGACACCTCCGCCCCTTCGCCGACCAGCGTCCGGAGCAGCGACACGGCTTTGTAGGCCGCAATGCTGCCCGTGACGCAAAGGACGATCCGCTTACCGTGTAACGCCGTTTCGCTCATCATGCAACTCCACGTCTGATGACGCGACGCTCATCCGCTCCATGCAATGCGGTGGGCCGCTTTTACGTCTCGGCGTCCGCCTCCGCGACAGTTTCGCTCGGCGAATCGTCAACGTAGACGCTGAGCTGCTGCTTGATTTCCCTGGCATCTTCATCAGATTCCGCCAGGAGGGCCGGTTCGAATTCCCGGTCCAGGCCTCTCCTGGTTTCACGAAGCGCCTCGCGCGCCTCCTGTCCCACCAGATACTCCACGTTGTCTCCCAGCACTTCCTCCAGGGCGATGGAGGTTTCTTTGGTAAATTTGCTCGTTTGAGACTGCGTGGTCCCTCGCATCAATTGTTTCGCCCGTTGGGCGGCCACCAGCACGACCCGGTAGCGAGAATCGAATCGGCCCTGCCGGTCGTCCGGAAGCAGCGGAAGCGTATCAATCATGATCGAAACTCCTTGGGTAGGTTACGGAACGTTCTTCTTCATCGACACGGGTTCGACCAACCCGTTTTCCACCAGCCATTCGGGATCCAGTCGGTCGGTCCTCACCCGTTCGGCCAGAATAATGGACTCCAAGTCTTTCGTCGCCTGCAACAGTTCTTCATTGCGCACGATGTAATGATAGGCTTTGAAATTGGCGATTTCCTCACTCGCTTTCCGGAGACGACGCTCAATTTCCTCCGGGGTGTCCGAGGCCCGTCGACAGAGCCGGTTTCGAAGCGCGTCGAGCGACGGCGGAGCCACGAACACGTACACGGCCCCGTCACAGCGATCCATAATTTGCCTGGCTCCCTGCGCGTCGATATCCAACAACACGTCGATGCCCTTCTGCAACGTCTCGAACAACGGCTGTTTCGGGGTCCCGTATTTATGGCCGTACACTTCCGCCCACTCGACAAACGCGTCCTCCGCAAGCAGGCTCTGAAACGCGGCCTCATCGACGAAACAATACTCGACCCCGTCGCGCTCGCCCGGTCTCGGGCTTCTGGTCGTATAGGACACCGACACCGTGGTGCCCGGCAACTGCGTCACGATATTTTTGCACAACGTGCTTTTCCCCACGCCGGAGGGCCCCGACACCACCACCAGGACACCGTTACCCGACATCAGCCACGCCTTCTCCGCAGGGAGCTACTCCACATTCTGCACCTGCTCACGAATCTTTTCCAGTTCGCTCTTGAGTTGAACGACGTGCCGCGAGATCTCCGCGTCATTCGCCTTGGACCCTATCGTATTCACCTCTCGACCCATTTCCTGCAACAAAAAATCCAACTGCCGTCCGACCGGCTCACGGTGTTTTAACATTTCTTCAAATTGAATGCCATGACTTTGGAACCGGGTGAGTTCTTCCGTCACGTCACACCGGTCCACGAGCGTCGCCAATTCCCGGTTGAGCCACGCCTCAGGCTCATTCGTCGAGCCGGCCACCGGTTGCACGCGCGCCCGCACGCGTTCCCGAAGCCCCTTGACCACGAGGGGCAGACGGCGCCGGATCGACCGGTGAATGCCCCGGATCTCCGTCAGCCGTTTCGCGATATCGGCCCGCAGGGCTTTTCCCTCTCTGGACCGCATGCGGTCCAGATCCGTCAGCGCTCCTGCGACGAGCCGCGTCACCACCCGATTCATGCGTGTGTCGTCGATCGGCGTCTCGGCAACGTGAAAGATTTCCCGGAATGAGGCCAGGAGTCCGACGTCGACCTTCCCCTCCAACCGGAGATCCTTCCGCAGATCTTCGAGGACCCGATGATAGTGGCGCGCCAAGGGACGATCAAGCGTCACCCGTTTCCCGCGTTCATGGCCCTTCCCATAGGCGACGAGAAGCTCGATTCTCCCACGACGACATGTTCCGGCCACCAGCGCCTTCAGTTCCTCTTCCCATTCAAACCCTCCCTTGGGCACCCGGATGACAATTTCCCGAAATCGATGATTCACCGACCGGATTTCCACGGTCACGGCGAGCCCGTGACACAGCCCCTCCCGTTTTCCAAAACCCGTCATGCTTTTCAACATGGGCGTCCCGGCTTTCCTTCCCACTGACAGTCTTCAGACAACACGCAGGAGACACATTGCGGCTTCCGCGCCAGGCACACGTAACGGCCATGGAGCAATATCCGTTGCGAGCCTTCAGTCCAATCGCGAGCCGGCCAGACCGCCTGTAAGTCAAACTCGATTTTGGTCGGATCGCTGTTCCGGGTGAGATGCAGTCGCCGGGCCACGCGTTTCACGTGCGTATCCACGACAATCGCCGGCGCGCCAAAACAGGCGCCCAGGATCACGTTGGCGGTTTTTCTTCCGATTCCCGGCAGCGAGGTCAATTCTTCCATGGTCTTCGGCACCGCCCCCCCGAACTGCGAGACCAGCGCCCGGCAGCACCGCACGAGATGCGACGCCTTGTTCCGGTAAAACCCCGTCGGTTTAATCAACGCTTCGAGTCGCGCCGGGGACGCGCCGGCCAATTCCCGGACGCCGGGGTAGGCCGCGAACACCGCCGGCGTCACCCGGTTGACCCGTTCATCCGTGCATTGGGCCGACAGGATCGTGGCCACCAGCAACTCAAAGGGATTGGCGTGGGCGAGTTCAACCGACGCGGGCGGGCCCTGCGTTCGCAAGCGTTTCAGGATCCGGCGGGCGCGGGTTTTCGCGGATTGTGGATTGCTGATTGCCGATTGTCGATTGTTCACCGTGCCTCCGCCGCCAATGCGCCGGCTTCCAACGCGTCGGCAATTGCGGCCCGCAACGGGGCCAGGGTCTCTTTCCGAAGCGCGGAGACGCAGAGGGCGCTTCGGCTTTGCCCCGGACCGACGGCTTCTCCCCCCGTTCGTCCTGAGCGTCGCATGAGCGAAGTCGACGGGCGCCCAGGGCAGTCCTGAAAACGTCGCTCAAGCACGTCGGCGTCTTCCGGCGGCAATTGATCGCATTTGTTCATGACCAGGACCCGGGCCACGTGTTGGAGGTCAAGTTCATGCAGGAGTCCTTCGACCACCTGAATGTGCTGGTCACAATCCGGCGCGGTCGCATCCACCACGTGCACCAGCAGGTCGGCCTGGCGCAGTTCATCGAGCGTCGTGCGAAACGCTTCCAGAAGATCCCGGGGCAGGTCCCGGATGAACCCGACGGTATCGGTCAGAATCACGTTCCGGCCCGCGGGAAGCCGCAACCGTCGATTGACGGTGTCCAGGGTTTCAAACGGCTGATTTTTGGCCGAGACGTGGCTGTTGGTCAACGCGTTCAGCAAGGTGGATTTTCCCGCATTCGTATAGCCGACGATCGATACGACCGGAATGGCCCGGCGCAGGCGCCTGGGCCGTTGTTGCTCGCGTTGGCGACTCACATCCTTCAACTCGCGTTCGAGATGGTGAATCCGATCCCGTATTCGTCTCAGATCGGTTTCCAGTTTGGTTTCGCCGGGTCCTCGCGCCCCGATGCCTCCCCCCAAACGGGAGAACGCCGTGCCGGATTGAGACAACCGGGGCAACAGATACTTGAGTTGCGCCAGTTCCACCTGAATTTTCCCGCCGCGCGAATGCGCCCGGCTGGCAAAAATATCCAGGATCAACTGCGTGCGATCGATCACCCGCAACTCGATCATCTCGGATAACGACCGGATCTGGGTCGGGGTCAGATCCCGGTCGAAAATCAACAAATCGGCCCCGCTTTGCAGCGCGTGGATCATCACCTCGGTAATCTTTCCCACCCCCAACACGTACTTGGGATTGATCCGGGCCAATCGTTGAACCACGGTCCCGACCACCTGAATGCCCTGCGACGTCGCCAATTCCTGACACTCCCGCAGCCGTTCTTCCTGATCGGCGCGGCTCCCCTCCGCGACGCTGATCAGTAACGCGCCGGGGCTGCCGTCCGTTCGGCGAAGGGCCGGGGTGGCCCGCGAAATTTCAGCTTCGAGCGATTGCACGAACTGATCGCACTGAAACTGAAACGTCTGCCAGTTTTTCGGCGCCCACGCCTCATACGCTTTCCCTTGCGGGTTGGGCGGCAGCAGGTGGGCCAATGAGATCGACACCGGTTCTCCCCCGTCTCCCACGCCAAGCACGGCCATCAAATCCAGGCGAAGCAGCGCAAGGTCGGTGAGATCGTCCTTGGTCAGGGGTTGATTGTTGAGATGCGTGTGCACAAACCTCACGCCGCGCAACAACCGCGGTCCCGACCGGCTCCGCGCCAGTTGCGGGATCACCAACTGACGGTCCGTTCCGATGATGACGG
Source organism: Nitrospirales bacterium (assembly GCA_965232175.1). GTDB lineage: Bacteria > Nitrospirota > Nitrospiria > Nitrospirales > UBA8639 > Bin75. Next base: position 1,739,883 of record CBDDOW010000006.1, on the reverse strand, counting down.
ATTCGATGATTCCCCGTCGATTGATCAGCAGGCCGATTTGTCGTCGAATTTCATGGGACAGTTCCGTGCAGGAGCGGGCCAATTCCGGAGAAATGATTTTTTCAACGGGGACGCGCCGGCGATACAACCGGTCAAGGCGCGTAACCTGACCCGGTTTCAACCCGGTCAGATGTCCAATGGCATGTGGAATAGAGACCCCTCTTCCCGACCGCGTCGCCCGGACGACGTCGCGACGCCTACCCGTTCCCCGGCGCCGCGGTCTCCATCGCCAGACCGGGCCGGGCATCCAAATCCCATGAAGCCCACCGTTGTTGCCGATAGGCCCACCACCCGGCAGCGGCCACCATCGCGGCATTATCCGTGCAAAACGGCATTCGCGGCAACACCAGACGAATCCCGTCCCGTTCCGCGCGAGCATGGAGGGCCGCGCGCAAGCGGGAATTTGCGGAGACCCCGCCGACCACTGCCAGGCCGGGGACGTGATACCGGCGGACCGCCCGAAACGCTTTTTCAACCAACACGTCCACGATGGCTTCCTGGTATCCCGCGGCCACGTGCGCGGGCGCGGGCGACGGCTGGTGAGCCTGGTGATCTCTCAAGTAATACAGCAACGAGGTTTTCAAGCCGCTGAAACTGAAATTGAACCCGCCCCGGTTCAAATACGGACGCGGAAAACGGACGACCGACGGATCGCCCGACTGCGCCAGACGATCGAGCGCGGGCCCGCCCGGATAGGAGAGGCCCAGCATCTTGGCGCCTTTATCAAACGCCTCCCCCGCGGCGTCATCAAGGGTTTTTCCCAGGAGCCGGTATTCACCGCGTTGCGGGACGAGATACAGGTGGGTATGGCCTCCGGACACCACGAGCACGATGCAGGGGGTCGCGAAACCGGGCTGGTCCAACCACGCCGAGGCAATATGCCCTTCCAGATGATGCACGCCGATGCACGGCACGCCCAACACGCAGGCCAGGGCCTTTCCGAAACTCACCCCGACGACCAGCGAACCGGCAAGGCCGGGGCCTTGCGTGACCGCAACCGCCCGAAGATCCGACCAACGGACGCCCGCCTGCTCAAGCGCCGCCTGCGTCACCCCTTCGATCCGTTCCACGTGTTTCCTCGAAGCCAGCTCCGGCACCACGCCGCCGAAACGGCCGTGCACCTCGTGCTGGGACGCCACACAATTCGACAATAACTGTCCTTGCAGCGAGAACACCGCGGCAGCCGTTTCGTCGCAGGACGTTTCGATGCCCAGGAGACTCGGGGGCGGCATGGATGAGGGAGTCTTCGTGGAAACCTGGCCGTTTCGAGGCATCACCGCGCCTCAAAACACAACGACTCTCGCCACGGGGGGTAACGAGAGTCGTTTGTCATCAGAAGGAAAACAATCCGTGAATGGGGTGTGATCCGACACCAACCGCGAACGCTCAGACGCCCGCCATCGCCTCTTCTTCCACAAAAACGGGCGCATCATCCCGAAGGGTCACTTTGATCTTCTTGACATCCTTGAAGCGCCCTCGAATGAGTTCATCGGACAAGGGGTCGCCCAGCAGTTTTTGGATGGTTCGCCTCATGGGCCTGGCGCCGTACTGTGGTTGATACCCTTGCGTAATCAGCCATTGCTTGACGTCCTCGCCGACGTCCAATTGCACGTCGCGATCCGCCAACCGTTCGTTCAACTCGCGAAGCAGGATATCCACGATGTTCAGCAGGTGCTCCTTATCCAACGGATGGAAGACCACGAACTCATCGACCCGATTCAAAAATTCCGGGCTGAAATTCCGTTTCAATTCATCCAGAATATCGTCCTTCATGCGCTTCCGGGTTTCCGTTTCTTCAACTTTGTGGAACCCGAGAGACACGCCCTTCTGAATGAGCTTCGTGCCCAGATTGGACGTCATCACGAGGATGGTGTTCTTAAAATCGACTTTCCGCCCCAGGCTGTCCGTGAGGAGCCCGTCGTCCAGAACCTGTAACAGGACGTTGAAAATATCCGGATGGGCTTTTTCGATTTCATCGAACAGGACCACCGAATAAGGCCGGCGCCGCACTTTCTCCGTCAACTGCCCGCCTTCTTCATAGCCGACGTACCCCGGAGGGGCGCCGAACAACCGGGAACTCGTAAATTTCTCCTGGTACTCCGACATGTCGATGCGAATCAGGGCGTCCTCGGTATTAAACAGGAACTCCGCCAGGGCCCGGGCCAACTCGGTCTTCCCGACACCCGTCGGTCCCAGGAAGATGAAGGACCCGATCGGCTTGCGCGCCTCCTTGAGCCCGGCCCGGGAGCGACGAATGGCGCGACAGACCGCGGAAATGGCTTCTTCCTGCCCCACGATGCGCTTATGGAGAAAGTCTTCCATGTGCAGCAGTTTTTCCGACTCTTCCTCTTCGAGTTTAAACAGCGGAATGCCCGTGATTTTGGACACCACAAAACTGACTTCTTCGGCCCCGATCACGGGTTTTTGCTGTTCCTGGTTCTTCTTCCAATCGCGCTTGGCCTCCTCCAGCAGTTTGCGCAAGCGTTCCTCTTCTTCCCGGTATTTCACGGCGTCTTCAAAGCTTTGCAACCCGATGGCGACTTCTTTTTCGTGCGCCACGCGCTTGAGCTCCTGTTCCAATGATTTCAGTTCCGGGGGCAGCGAATAGGATTGCAACTTGGCTCGGGACCCCGTCTCATCAATCAGATCAATCGCCTTGTCGGGAAGGAACCGATCCGTGATATAGCGATCCGTCAGCTTCACGGCTTCCACCACCGCGTCATCCGAAATCTCCACGCCGTGGTGCTCTTCATACCGGTCCCGCAGGCCCTGAATAATCTTGATGGTTTCTTCCACGGAAGGCGGATTGACGTAAATAGGCTGGAACCGCCGTTTCAGAGCGCCGTCTTTCTCGATATGTTTGCGATATTCATCCATGGTCGTCGCCCCGATACAGTGGATCTCTCCTCGGGACAACGCCGGCTTGAGCATATTGGCGGCGTCGATCGACCCTTCGGCCGCCCCCGCCCCAACCAGCGTATGCAACTCATCGATAAACAGGATCACGTTGCCGGCCTGGACGATTTCCTTCATGACCACTTTCAGCCGTTCTTCAAATTGCCCCCGGTATTTCGTGCCGGCCACCAGGGACCCCAGGTCCAGGGCAATCACGCGCCGGTTCAGGAGATTGTCGGGAACGTCCATCGAGACGATGCGCTGGGCCAACCCTTCCACGATCGCGGTTTTCCCCACCCCGGATTCGCCGATCAGGGCCGGATTGTTTTTGGAGCGACGGCTCAAAATCTGCAGGACCCGTTCAATCTCATCGCTCCGGCCGATGACGGGGTCCAACATGGAATCCTGCGCCAATTGCGTCAGATCCCTGCCGAATTCATCGAGGGCGGGGGTACTGCTTTTCCGGTCCCGCTCCCGGGTGCCGGATTTCCGCAGGAAGGTCACGGTCAACTGACGAGCCGTCAACAGGTTGCCGCCCAGGCTGCGAAGCACCTTCCCGCCGATCCCTTCCTCTTCCCGCAACAACCCCAACAGGAGATGTTCGCTCCCGATGTGATTGTGTCCGAGGAGCCTCGCCTCTTCGACGCCGTATTCAATCACTTTCTTGACGCGGGGGCTGAAGGGGATTTCCCCGAAGGTCACGGTCGTCCCCCCGCTTGGCAGACTGCGTTCCACCTCCAAACGGATCTGTTCGGGAGACAACCCCATCTTCTTGATGATCATGAGGGCAATGCCATCGGATTCACGGAGAATGGCCAGGGCCAAATGCTCCGTCCCGAGATAGTCGTTCTGATGGCGTTCAGCCTCTTCGCGGGCAAGAATAATAATCTTGCGACCCCTATCCGTGAATCGCTCGAACATTTTTCCTCCTTTTGGGGGGCAAAGACATCACCCCGTGCGCGTCAGGTCAACCCCACCGTCATACGATCGTTAGTCTATCCATCCCCTCTGAAAACTGTCAAGCAGGACCGATGGTAAGGTTTCATATTCCGACGCCAACGTCAAGAGCAGCCCGCAGGATTTCCCCATTGACTCCTGAGCGCGGCGAGCGATAAAATTTCCTTTCTTGCACGTCAAACCCGTACGGACGCGCCTCGACGGTCAGCTCCCTTCGCTGCTCCATTTTGCCCCTCATGCATGAGTCGCCCGTGACTGTAATCGGCATCCTGACCAAGCCTCAAATTCCCGACGTTCGCCCTCTCCTTGAGGAACTGCTCGCCTGGCTCGAACGGCGACACAAAACCGTGCTGCTCGGCTCATCCTCCGGGGACTATTTTCATGAAGGCGCGCAACCGGTCGACGAGCAAATTGCCGCCGAGGCCGACCTTGTGATCGTGCTCGGCGGGGACGGGACCATGTTGCGGGCCACCCGGCTCGTCGAAGAGCGATCCGTCCCCATCCTGGGAATCAACCTGGGAGGCTTGGGATTTCTGACGGAAAGCACGCTGGCAACGATATACGAATCTCTGGACAAAGTCTTTGCGCAGGAATTCTACGTGGATCACCGGCTGCGCCTCCGGGTTCATATCCGCCACAAAAACGGAACCCCGCAGCAACACACGGCGTTGAACGACGCGGTCATCAGCAAAGGCATTTCGGGACGGATGATTACCACGAGCATTCACGTCGACAAAGCATTCGTCACGCGGCTTCGCGGGGATGGGTTGATTATTGCCTCGCCAACCGGCTCCACGGCTTACTCCATGTCGGCCGGCGGTCCGATTTTGGACCCGAGTCTCGAAACGTTGGTGCTGACGCCCATCAGTCCCCATACCCTGACCCACCGTCCGCTTCTGGTCCCCAGCCAGGTTCTGTTGGAGATTACCCTGACCAGCCACGAGGGAGCCACCGTCACGATTGACGGACAAATCGGGATTGCCCTGGAGCGCGAAGACACGCTCACGATCAGCGCCGCGCCCCATAGAACGCGCCTCATCCGGTTTCCCGACCGGACGTACTATGACGTGTTACGGAATAAACTCAAATGGGGAGACGTCTGACCCGGGTTTCTCACCAGACGCCTAAGGACAGACGCCCCCGGAACCTCTGATTTATTGTGATAGCGGGATGCAGGGCAAGGCGTCCCGGAGCGAAACCCGAAGCTTATCATCGAAACAGGTGAGGGTTGAGCGAGGACACAACGCAGCCATGCGCCCGATCGTGCAAGAAATCAGAGGTTCCCTGACGATCACGGCTGGCATTCGGGACATTCAGTCCGTTCCTGCTCGGCCCGAAACTCATCGGACGTCAACGGGAAAATCAGGTTGCACGTGGCGCAGGAGCGAATTTCAAAAAACGCTTCTCCATCCTCGTGAATTTCGCACGGCAGCAACAGATCCAGAGGGTCATAGCCCAGGGTTTTCCCATCCGGAAACTTGACGATGGCCAAGCGCACGTTGAAATGCTGAAAGACCCCTTCCCTGCCTTTCCGATCCTCCCCGGACCCCACGGCGCAAACGGGCTGGCCGGGTGTGCGTGCGCGAAGATCTTTTAACGTACGCTGGGAATCCATCGCCACCGCAAATTGGATCGCTTCCGGAGCCTGTGAATCGGTCATGATCGCGGGATGTTCGCGTAAAAAGTTGACGGAGAACGCGGCCTCAGCTTGTACCACGCACGGAAAAATTCCGTCAAGATAACGTGGTCGCGTCCTTGCCTTTCTCCGTCATCCCCGGCCTGATCGGGGATCCAGGGTCTTTTCCTTGCCTTTGGTATTGCTCCCTCGTCCATCAAAGAAGAGCCATCCCCGATTGGGGTCGGGTTGCGAGCCGCTCCAGCGCCATGAATATTTTTATATCGAGATTAACGAGTCTAGATTTGTTCAGTTATTTGACCGATGAGTATTTTTATGCTTGACACCCTGATCTTGACTCGTTAGGGTATCTTACTATTGAGCAGGGTTAATTGGGATTCATCCGTCATGTCTGTGTTCGTTTTGTGGGACAGGGTCCATGATCGCTTTGTTTAACCAAACGTCTGTGCTGAACAACCGGCAACACGAACGGAGGTGGTGCAATGACGGACCACGGCAACCGACTTAGCCTTTGTCCTCCTCTTTGCCCCTCAGAATTTTCTGGGAGCCGTTCCGGCGCCCGTTGTCTGGCACCGTCTGACCGCTCCTCCTTTCTTCCCCGAACTTGCGCGTCCCGCCGAACCCGGGCCGCGCGCTCCCGTTTCTCATCGGTTGTCTTCGTACTCGCCACGCTGGCCGGCTTCATTGCCGCAGACGCCCACGCGGCTATCGACGTCGTCACACTGACCCGGACCGGTGCCACCACGTACAGTCTCAGCGTATCCAACAGCTCTGTTAGGGAAGACAACAAACACTATACGCTTATGTCGTACGCTCTCGTGTCGTCGTCCACGGCCAATTGCGCCGTTGATTCAATATCCGATTCAATATTATACGCTTCCAATGTGGAGAGCAATCTGTTGGCGAACAGTACCTATACACGGACAATCACCGGCAGTTCCGTGGAGTATCTCTGCCTTGCCGGGTCCTACGGCTCTACGAGCCACTTCAAGGGCCCCCTGGGGCCCCTGTACTACGGCCCGACGCTGATCTTGAACAGCGCAGGCGACGACAACGCATACGTCACGGGCGACCATATCGAGGTCACCGCGGCGTTCGACTACAACGTGACGGTCGACACGACGAACGGCACGCCGCGCATCAGTCTCACCATCGGCGGCAACACCCGCTACGCGAACTATGACAGAGCTTGGGGCACCATGGGCCTCGTGTTCCGCTACACCGTGGTCGCGGCCGACGCCGACGCCGCCGGCGTGAGCATCCCGGCGAACGCGCTGTCGCTCAACTCCGGCACCATCCAGGACAGCGGAGGCACCAATGCCGTCATCACCCATGCGGCGGTTGCCGCGAGCAGCCGCCGCATGGTCAATCCGGACGATGACGGGCCACCCGTGCAGGACACCGCGCCGGCGTTCGGGGACGGCACATCAATTGCAAACCTGAGCCTGGTCCAGAGCAAGGCCATGACGCCGGTGGTCCTGCCCGCGGCCAGCGGAGGAAACGGCACCCTGCCCTACACCATCATGCCCGCACTGCCCACGGGGCTGAGCTTTGACCCGGCCACGCGCACGCTGTCGGGCACCCCGACCGGGACGCAATCAGCCATCACCCACACCTATACCGTGACGGACGCCGCCAATAACACCGCCACCCTGACCTTCACCCTTGCGGTGGAGGAGGACACCGCGCCGGCGTTCGGAGCCGACACCTCGATTCCGCCCCTGAGCCTGACCCAGGGCCAGGCCATGACCCCAAGGGTCCTGCCCGCGGCCAGCGGCGGCAACGGCACCCTGACCTACACCATCATGCCCACGCTGCCCACGGGACTGAGCTTTGACCCGGCCACGCGCACGCTGTCGGGCACCCCGACCGGGATGCAATCAGCCATCACCTACACCTATACCGTGGCGGATACGGACGCGGACACCGCCAGGCTGACCTTCACGATCGCGGTGCAGGCAGCCGCCCCCGCGGCAGTCAGGCCGGAGACCCAGGCGTGGGCCTCTCGATTCGGGCGGACTGTCGGGACGCACATCACCGACGCGGTGAGCGCGCGCCTGCGGGACACCGGGGACACCGAGTCCCACCTGACCGTGGCCGGCTGGCGCATGCCTTTGGGCTCGCGTCAAGCGCAGGCCGACACGACCAAGCAGGCCTTGGGCACCACGACCGATCAGGGGACCCGCCTGCTGACCGGCCTTGCCAGTCTGTTGGGCCTGAATGGGCAAACCGGAGGGGCGCAAGGCCTGACACCCGGCGGCCGCCCCAACGAGGCTCCCTGGCTCAACGGCCCATCCCAACAACAGAACCCCGGCCAGGCCCTCACTCTACCGGATCTTCGGCAAGCCCTGGTGGGCAGCGCCTTCCGGCTCAATCTGAATCAGCACGCGGATGGGACCACCCCGCGGCTGACCGCGTGGGGCCGGGTCGCTCACACGCGATTTGACGGCCAGGAGGACCGGCTTGCCCTGGATGGCAACGTGACCACCGGCACTCTCGGCCTGGACACCCAGGGCGACCGCTGGTTGGCCGGGATCGCCGTGTCCCACAGCCGGGGCGACGGCGGCTACACCATCCCCGACCAGGCCAATCCGGGTGATCTGGAAAGTACCCTGACCAGTCTCCATCCCTATCTGCGGTATGCCCTCACCGACCGGCTGACGGTCTGGGGCCTGCTGGGCTACGGCTGGGGCGAACTCACCCTGACTCAGACGGACGGGACCGCCATTGACACGGATACGGATTTCCTCATGGGCGCGGTCGGCAGTCGGGGCCTGCTGCTGGACCCGGCCACCACCGGCGGGCTTCAGGTAGCCACCCGTCTGGATGCCATGTTTACCCGCACCAGTACCGAGGCCGTGGCAACCATGGAGGCCACGGACGCGGATGCGCACCGGCTGCGGCTGGTGCTGGAAGGAAGCAAGCGCTATGCCTGGGACGAAGGCCGTCACCTGACCCCGACCGTGGAAGTGGGGGTGCGGCATGACTGGGGCGATGCCGAGACCGGCTTCGGGGTGGAAGTCGGCGGGCGCGTGCAGTATGCCGACCCAACCCTGGGCTTAACGGTGGAAGGCGCGGTGCGGGGATTGGTGGCGCATGAAGCCGAGGCGTATGACGAATGGGGGGCGAGCGGCACGGTCCGGCTGGCGCCGGGCGTGGGCGGTCAGGGCCTGGCCCTGACGCTGCAACCGGCCTGGGGGGCCACGGCCAGTGGGGTGGAGGCCTTATGGGGCCGGCAGAGCACTGCGGGGCTGGCGCCCCGCGCCAATCAGGTCGCTACCGGCAGCCTTGCGGCGGAGGTGGGCTATGGCATGGCGCTGTATGACACGGGGCTGGTGACGCCGTATGCGGGCACGATTCTGGCGGAGGGCGCGGGCCGGACGTACCGGGTGGGTACGCGGCTGCTGTTACCGGGCCAGGGTGCCATGGGGTTGACCATGACCCTGGAAGGCCTGCGGCAGGAGCCTAACGGGCGGCAACCGCTCAATCAGGGCTTCCGTCTCCAGGCCACCTGGGGGTTTTGAGGGGAGGTAGGGACAACCCCCTGTGGTTGCGGTGGCGTCGGGCCTTACCGGGCCTGGTTTTCCGTACCGTGGGCCTCGGTGCGCGGGATCGTGGAATCCGCCCTGAGAAACTGGTACGCCTCGATGATGCGCCGCAACTCGGGCTCGGCGCTACGGTCCCCCTTGTTAAAATCAGGATGCAGCTTCTTGGCTTTTTGACGAAAGGCCCGGGTCACCGCCACCATCGAACTCCCGAATTCGAGGCCCAAGGCCTCATAGGCTTCCTGATGCGAGTTAATTTCTCCTTGAGAAGCCGTCACCTCCCCGCTTCCGGTCGCCCTCTTGAAGAAATCAAACAGGTTGATTTTTCGCCGGCGTCGCTTGGGACGTTGATGAATTTCGCTGTCGAACTCTTCAAAACGATCCTCAATGAATTCGAGACGGGCTTCCAGGCGCTGGGCGTGGGTCAGTTCCCGCACGTCACCCAATTCGTCTTCGATGAGCGTCACCATCCGCTCGATTTCCACCAGCCCGGTTTCAACCTTCAAGTAACTCTCGGCGCGTTCCAGCATCATCGTGTCGATGGCAACATCCAGGCTGCGTTCCGATTGGGCTCGCAGTTCGCCGATCCGGCGACGCATGCCCGAGAAATAGCGAATCCTGGCCCGCTCGTCAAAGGGCATGGCTGCGCCCCCGTGCTGTTCGTGTCAGCGTCATGTGTTCGGTCGTAGGGGACGGCCTGTGCCGTCCCGAATGGATCGCGCCGCATTCTAGCACAAACCTCCCCCTTTCCTCCCAACGGGGTGACGAGCCTCGTTGTTCCTTCGGTGATTGGCCGATGTTCACGCATTCCGGCAGTGACAGACCCCTGTGCCTGTCCTTCGCACCGACACCCAGGGCAAACGGTACAGCACCCACAGGGGGGTTGCCCCTGCAACGTTGGTTGGAGTAAAAACGTCCAGAGTCTCCGGCCCCGGAGACTTTTATCTTTCATCAATTCATCGAGGAGGACATTGCCGTGAGAAGAAGTGCGTTGTGCGTGGCGTTGAGTGCCGGGTTGTGTGTGGGTTTTTCAGGCGTGGCCTGGAGCGTGAATCCGACGGGATACGGGCAAGCCGGCGGAGAATACGACATCACCATCCCCAGGGTTCCATCCGGGGCATTAGCCAAAGCCAAGAAGGTCAAGCCGCCGTTTGAACCGACTCCGGAAATCCTGGCGGAAGGCAAAACCATCTTCCTGGGCGTGGGAGGGTGCGTCAGTTGCCACGGCCCCGAAGGCAAGGGCAACGGCGCCGCGGCGAACAACCTGCCGATCCAACCCCGCAACTTCACGAATCCGAAGTTTCATAAACTGCGCACGCCGGGCGAACTGATGTGGGTCCTCAAAAACGGCAGCATGGGCCAATCCGGGCGGGTCCCGGGGACCGGCATGCTGCCCGTGGTCCAACCCAAAGGGTTCATTACGGAAGAGCAAGGCTGGAAAGCGCTGCTCTACGAACTGAGTTTGGGGAAATAGCTCTGCTGTCGGGTTACGCCTTTCGACAAGCTTCCTTCGACTTCGCTCCGCTCAGGACGAACGGAAGAGAAGTCAAAGGGCTCAGGACGGACGGGAGAATAATCCGTGCATCCCTGAGCCTGTCGAAGGACGTCATCCGACCGTCGCCTTCGTTGACATCACCCGGACCCAGGGTTAGAATTTTTTCTGACTTCGGCAAGCTCTTTTGGGCCTGTCCCGAGCCCTGAGCCTGTCGAAGGGTCGAAGGGCGGCCTGCCGTCCATCAAAGGATGATCCCCCCTTGTCTTCTCAATTCGTTCACCTGCACCTCCATACCCAGTACAGTCTGCTGGACGGCGCGAATCAACTGAATCCCCTGCTCAGGCAGGTCCGGGACTTTCACCAGCCCGCTCTTGCCATCACGGACCACGGCAACCTCTTCGGCGCCATCGACTTTTATGAAAAGGCCACGGCCCAAGGGGTCAAGCCCATCATCGGGTGTGAAGCCTATCTCGCGCCCGGCAGCCGGCGGCAACGCGAAGGACTCCTGGCCCATAACGACTATTATCATTTGATTCTTCTGGCGACCAATCTCACGGGCTACCATAACCTCATCAAGTTATCGAGCAAGGCCTATCTTGAAGGGTTCTACTACAAACCCCGGATGGACAAGGAACTCCTGCAGGAACACCACGAGGGCCTCATTGCCTTATCCGGGTGTTTGAGCGGAGAAGTCCCCTATCTCATCGGCCAACGGGACATGGAAAAGGCCGTGCACACGGCCGGCCAGTATCGCGAGATTTTCGGGAAGGACCATTATTACCTCGAAGTCCAGGCCAACGGGCTCGATCATCAAGTGATCGCCAACCGGGGCCTCGTGGAGATCCATAAAAAACTCGGCATTCCGCTGGTGGGGACCAACGATTGCCACTATCTGAAAAAAGAGGACGCGCGCCCGCATGAAATCATGCTGTGTCTGCAAACCGGCAAGACGTTAAGCGACGCCAATCGCCTGAAGTTCGATACCGACCAACTGTACGTCAAGTCCACGGAGGAGATGGTCGCGGAGTTTTCCGAACTGCCGGAAGCCGTGCTGAACACCTGTCGCATCGCGGAACAATGCGCGTTGGACCTGACCAACAACGCCTTATCGCTCCCGCACTACCAGGTGCCCGAGGGATTCACTCATGAAACCTACCTCGAAGCCCTGGTCAAGGAGGGGTTGGCCGAACGCCTGAGGGCGCGACCGTCGAGTCTTCCGCCGGAGGCCTACCAACTCCGCCTGCGGGAAGAACTGGCCGTGCTCACCCAGATGGGTTATGCCGGGTATTTCCTGGTGGTCTGGGACATCATCAAATTTGCGCGGTCGCGCGGCATTCCGGTGGGACCCGGCCGAGGCTCGGCAGCCGGGAGTCTGATTGCGTATGCGCTCTCCATTACCGACCTGGACCCGCTCGCGTACAATCTGCTGTTTGAACGGTTCCTCAATCCCGAACGCGTGAGCATGCCGGACATCGATATGGATTTCTGCATGGACCGCCGGGGAGAAGTCATCAACTACGTGATCGAGAAATACGGCGAAGACCACGTGTGCCAGATCATCACGTTCGGGACGCTGGGCGCGAAAGCCGCCATCCGGGACGTGGGGCGCGTGATGGATATTCCCTATGCCGAGGTGGACCGCGTCGCCAAACTCGTGCCGGCGCAACTCAACATTACCCTGCAGGAGGCCCTGGCTCAGGAGCCGCGCCTGCGGGAATTGGTCGATGGGGACACCCGGATGAAGGACCTCATGACGACGGCCCAGGCCCTCGAAGGCCTGGCGCGACACGCCTCCACGCACGCCGCGGGAGTGGTCATTTCGCAGAAGCCCCTGATCGACCACGTGCCCTTGTACAAGACGGGCAACAACGAAATCGTCACGCAGTATTCGATGACGGATATTGAAAAAGTGGGTCTGGTGAAATTTGATTTTCTCGGGTTGAAAACCCTCACCATGATTCACCAGGCCGTGGACATGGTGAACCACCGGCGGCCCCCGGAAGACCGTCTGGACAGTGAACGGCTTCCGCTCCATGACGAAAAGACGTATGCGCTCCTGACTTCCGGCAAAACCTCCGGGATCTTTCAACTGGAAAGTTCAGGCATGCGCAATCTCCTGGTCCGCATCAAACCGGAATGCTTTGAAGATCTGATCGCGATCCTCGCGCTCTACCGGCCGGGTCCCCTGGAAAGCGGCATGGTGGATGACTTTATCAAGCGCAAACGCGATCCCGTGAAAATTGCGTACGACCCTCCGGAACTGGAACCCATTCTCAAGGACACCTACGGAGTCATCGTCTATCAGGAACAGGTCATGGCCATTGCCAATCGCATGGCCGGGTTCAGTTTGGGGCAAGCCGATTTGCTCCGCCGGGCCATGGGCAAGAAAAAGCCCGAGGAGATGGCCAAGCAAAAAAAGCAGTTTCTCGACGGGGCCCGGACCAACGGATTCACGGAAAAGAAAGCGGAAAAGATCTTCGATCAAATGGCGTACTTCGCCGGGTATGGATTCAATAAATCCCACTCGGCGGCCTATGCCCTGGTCACGTTCCAAACGGCTTACCTGAAAGCGCATCATCCCACCGAATTCATGGCCGCGTTACTCACGAGCGAAATGGGGAACACCGACAAGATGGTGGGCTACTTTACCGAATGCCGGGAGCGCGGGATTCCCATCCTGCCGCCCGACGTGAATGAAAGCCAGAAAAACTTTACGATCGTGGACGAGGGCATTCGGTTCGGCCTGGCGGCCATCAAAAACGTCGGGGGCAGCGCGATTGAATCCGTCATCGCAAGCCGGGAGGCGGAGGAACCCTTCTCCTCCTTTTTCGATTTTTGTTGCCGGATCGATCTGCAAAAGGTCAACAAACGGGTGCTGGAAGGCCTGATCAAGGTCGGGGCCTTTGACTCCATGGGAACCAAACGGGCTCAATTGATGGCCGTGCTGGAACAAACGCTGGATGCAGCCAGCGCCGTTCAAAAGGAACGCGCCTTGGGCCAGACGTCGTTATTCGGCGCCTTTGAATCGGAGGCTGCCGGCTCGCACGCCCCGGCGCGGCCGTTGCCCGAGATCGACGAATGGCAACAGACCCAAATCCTCCAATATGAACGGGAGCTCACCGGGTTCTATATCACCGCCCATCCGTTGACCCGACACGCCGAAGCCATCCGCCTGCTGTCGACGCATACCACGGCCACCCTGCACGAGGCGCATGAAGGCCGGGAAGTCAAAATCTGCGGCGTGATCGGCAACATCAAAATGACCACCACCAAAAAAGGGAATCGGATGGCCTACGTGCAACTGGAAGACCTGCAGGGCGTGGTCGAAGTCATCGTGTTTCCCGAACTCTTTCAACACTGTTCAGAGTTTCTGCAGACGGATACCGTCATTCAGGCCATGGGGACGGTGGATCACATGGATACGGGCGCCCGCCTCAAGGCGACCAAATTGGAGCCCCTGCACGATCTGCAAACCCGAACCGTGAAACGGGTCGTGATACGCCTTGCGGAAACGCCGGATACGTGGGGCAAACTGCCCAAATTGCAGGAAGTGTTACACCGTCACCCGGGACCGGCCCAGATTGCCCTGCACTTCCATCTCATGTCCGAGGTGCGCGCGGAGAGCGCCCCGTTGCCGAACTTGAGCGTCCTCCCAAGCTCGGACCTGATGTATGAAGTGGAGCAAATCCTGGGAAAGGAATCCGTCACGTTTCACTGACGAATCCAACACGAGTCGACCATGCGTGATTTTCTGGAATTTGAAAAGCCGTTGAAAGAACTTGAGGAACGGATCGAGAAGCTGAAGAAATCGGGGTCCGACAGGAAGGCCGTCCCGAGACTGATCCGCATGCTCCAGACCAGGTTGACCAAGACGGAGCAGGACATCTTCGGCAATCTGACGCCCTGGCAGCAGACCCAACTCGCCCGCCATCCCCAACGCCCGTCGATCCTGGACTATATGAAACACCTGTGCGAAGACTTTCTCGAACTCCACGGCGACCGGACCTTCGGAGACGACAAGGCCATCATCGGGGGATTGGCCACGTTCCGGGGCCACTCTCTTTGCGTCATCGGTCATGCCAAAGGACAAAATTTCAAGGAGCGGATCAAACGCAATTTCGGCATGCCCAATCCTGAAGGCTATCGAAAAGCGTTGCGCCTGATGCAGTTAGCCGAAAAATTCAAGCGCCCGATCGTCACGTTTATTGATACCCCGGGAGCCTATCCCGGCGTCGGCGCCGAAGAACGGGGCCAGGCCAGATCCATCGCCGGAAACCTGTTCGCGATGTCCCGGCTCAAGGTGCCGGTCATCGCCGTCATTGCCGGAGAGGGGGGCAGCGGCGGGGCATTGGCCCTGGGAGTGGCCGACCGGATCGTGATGCTGGAGCATTCGATCTACTCGGTCATTTCCCCTGAAGGATGCGCGGCGATTCTCTGGGAAAATCCGGCCCGGACGCAAGCCGCGGCCGCGGCGCTGAAAATGACCGGCGCGGAACTGCTCAAACTCGGGATTGCCGACGAAGTCGTGCCAGAACCCCTCGGCGGAGCGCATCGTGACGTGGAACGCACCTGTCAGGCCGTGGCCAAAACCCTCCACACCCAACTGAACCAGTTGCTCGCCTTGTCCGCGGAACAACTCCTGGCAAACCGGCACGAAAAATTCCGCCAAATGGCCGCGCTGGCCGACGTCTGATCGCCCCGAGACTCATCGACGCAAGGGACCCGCCTGACGGGGAACCCTTCACCGCAGGTTTCTGGGAACGATGCGGGATCGGAGGGTCACGGTCCGATACCCCTTGTTCTCGGGATACCGGCTGTCGGCGCGGGCCGTCCGGGCCGTCACCCGCACGTCAACCGCCCGAATACTCGGCGCGTGCGTGGTCGGATGCCCCAGGGCGTCACGATACGAAAAGGTCACGGCTTCGATATGTTCCGCCACGGGTTGTCGCCCTCCTTTTCCCACTTTGCGTCGTAACGTGGACGTCGAGTCGTCATAGAGGTACACGATGGATTCTTTCGAATCGGTGAGCACGCCGTTGCCGTTCAAATCGGCTCGAATGCGCAACTCCGTGGGATGGGCGCCAATCCCCTGAAAATCATTCGACGGATCGGCATCCTGATTCACCCCCATGGGATCGTACCCCGCCATGCGAATCTCCCGGGCCATCATGTCCAATGCGGCACGAGCGGTTTGTTGCATGGCCAACACGTCCTCTTGAACCATTTGCCGCTTCACCTGATTCAGATGCACCGCATAGACCGCGCCAACGGTGAACAGGCCCAGGACCAGGGCGATCAGGAGTTCCGTCAAGGTGACGCCTCTTTGGTTCGTCACGGGGTTGAATCTCTTTTCGTGAAATGATCGGATGACACCGCGCCTGTCCTGAGCGTAGCGGAGCGAAGTCGAAGGAAGCCCTTCGACCTACGGAGCAAGAATCGTGGAGACGGTGACGGAATGTCGATCGTCCGCCCACGACACCGTCACCGTCGCCGTTTGTAATCCCGGAACGGGCCGGTTCGGCTGCATCTCGACAACGCGTTGATACAGGGGAAAGTCCGGAATGCTGCCGTAGGCTTCTGTCGTTTCAACGACCCCCGTCAACCCCACATCGTAGCCGGCGTTCCCCACCTGTTCCAGCGTATCCTGGGCCAGGATTGTGGCCGTGGTCAGATGCTGACTCGCCGCCGCGCCTTTACTCGCCGTCACCGCCACGCCTGCAAGGGCCAGGACGGCCACCATCAGCAGCCCCAAGGCAATGACGGCCTCCAGCAGCGTTACGCCCTTATGGTTCGTCACCCGGCACATGCGAAGAGCGGCTAGGGGGTCGTCACTTTCACGCGACCCGTTATTGCGATCCTGATGGCTTTTTCTCCTGCGGTATTGGAAATCGTGATCGTGCCAAAACTGGAGGCCGTTCCCCTCGGATGGAAGATCGGATTTCTGTTGGACTTGATCTCGACTCCCGGAAAGTCCTCCCGGATCGAGCGGGATTCGACGGCTTCACCGGAGTCGGCTTTTCCATTATTGTTGTCATCATCCAAAATATCATACTGCTGCGGCTCCGTAAAAAAGATGCGGACTTCATTGCCCTGTCTGACGGCCTGTGCCCTCGCCGCCAGAAGGTCCGCCCGGACTTGCCGGACCACCCCATTCAGGCGATACTGCGGCAATTGCGAGGCCAGCCAGATGCCGCTCAATCCCGCGACGACCGCCACAATACCGAGGACCATCATTAATTCCGTCAACGTATAGCCCCATGGCGCATTCGCCGGACGGGTCAGACGTGGGGCACGGGGTTTCACGGCAACAACAGGGCCTCATACAGACCGAACAGGTCCTGATACCACAACAGCGACGCCACCGCCCCCAGGGCCAGGAACGGCCCGAACGGGAGGTATTGACCGCGCTCCATATCACGGAAGACCATAAGGCCAATCCCAACCAGCGCCCCGGCACAGGACGCGAGAAACAGGGTCATGCACACGTGCCGCCAGCCCAGGAACGCGCCGATCATCGCCAGCAATTTGATGTCGCCCCCGCCCAGTCCCTCCTTTCCAAACAGGTACGGACTGACGGCCGCGATCATCCAAAGGATTCCTCCCCCCAACGCCATGCCCAGCAATGAACCGGCCCAACCCAAGGGGAGCATCCATGCCGACGCGACAAAGCCGATGGCCATGCCCGGAAGAGAGATGACGTCCGGGATCACGAGATGATCGACGTCGATCATCATGACCACCACCAACAACGACACAAACAGCGCATACACCAGCGCGCTCCGGGTCCAGCCGAACGTGGAGACGACGCCGAGATAGCCCGCGCCATTCAGACATTCCACCAGCGGATAGCGCCATGAAATCCCGCCGCCACACCATCGACAACGCGCCCGCAACCAGCAAAAACTCAGGAGAGGAACGTTCTCGAACCAGCGAAGCGATCGCTTGCATTTCGGGCAACGGGACCCCGGTTGAATCACGGATTCCCCGCGGGGGATTCTCAGAATACAGACGTTCAGGAAACTTCCCACGACCAATCCCGCCACAAACAACAAAATATAGAAGATTTGCGCATCCATGATGCTATATGTCGTGTCCCGCAAAAACTCGCCTATTTTGCGTCCCAACCGTCTTTTCTGTGCTTTACTTTTTGATGAATACCCTGCTAGTATTACCTACATAATTCATCTTGATAATACTTTCTTTTCCTGATGGCCGTCACAACCAAAATCAGCAAAAAAAGGGACCCGCTTTCGCTGCGGCGAAAACGGCCTGAATCGCTCACCGAACGGGAGCAGGAAATTCTTCAACTGATTTGGGCCGGCCTCAAAAACAAGGAAATCGCCGAACGTCTCGCGATCAGCGTGAAAACCGTCGAAGCCCATCGTGCCAATATGATGAAAAAAGTGCGCGTGTCGAATGCCGCTCAACTCTTAAACGCGGCTATCCAGGAAGGCCTGATCCAAATTCAGTAATGCCTTCTCGCTCCTCCCCGCTGTCGAACCACTTCAAACGCAACCGCGGCCACGCTGGCCGAAACGTTGAGCGAGTGCACCGGCCCTCGCATGGGAATGCGGGCCTGCGCCTGACACTGTTCGACAATCCCGGATCTGAGTCCCCGGCCCTCTCCCCCGAACACCAGGACGGTGGGTCCCTTGAAATCCAACTCGGTATAGAGCCGGGGAGCGCGAGGGTCCAACGCCACGGCGTTCACGGCACGGTCCCGCAGGCGTTCGATCAGTTTGCCGATATTGCCGCACCGGGCCACCCGAACGTGCTCGACCGCGCCGGCTGACGCCTTTGCCACGCCCGCGGTCAAGCCCACCGATCGACGGTCGGGAATAAATACTCCATGAATACCCGCGGTGGCAGCCGTTCTGAGCACCGCGCCGAAATTTTGCGGGTCCTCCACTCCGTCGAGCGCAAGAAAAAAACCCGGCTCCCCTTGTTGCGCGGCCTGCTCCAGGATCGCATCCTCCGAGGCATAGGCTTTGGCCGCCACCAGCGCCACCACCCCCTGATGACTTCCCGCGGGAACCAGATGGTCGAGTCGTTCACGCGGTTGAACCTGCACGGGAACGCCCTGGACTTTGGCGAAACGAATGATCTGGGAATATTGACGATGGCGGTGCGACAGGAAGATTTTGACAAACGTTCGCGATCCGGATCGCAGCGCCTCCGTGACCGCCCGAATCCCAAACAGAAAATCCCCGGCCTTACCGCTTCCACCGGGTGCTTCCGTCCGGCCGGTCTTCGAGGAGAACCCCTTGGGCCGCCAAGGCTTCTCGAATGCGGTCGGCGGCGGCGAAGTCTTTCCGCGCCCGCGCGTCGCCCCTTTGTCGAATCTGTTCTTGAATCCACTCATCGGTGCACTCCTGCTCAGCGCGCAGCCGGCGCGGGTCCGGGCCGAACTCCAACGCACGAAACACCCATTCGGTTTCATTGAGTTGAAACAAACCCAAGGGCGCGCCATATCGCCGAAAGGTTTCACGAATCTCCCGACGGCCTTGCCCGGAAAGCCCCCCTTGCAGGACCTGGTTGGCCGCGGCCCGAAGTTGCTGGCATTCCGCCAACGCCTTGGGCGTATTCAGATCATCGTTCATGGCTTCATCAAACGCCTGCTGAAATTGCGTCAGCGCATCTCCCCACGCAGCCGTGGAATCCGGACCGGAGGCGCCGGGATTCTCGGAGAGACGGCGAAAGAGGTCATACACGTTATCCAACGCGGATTTGGCTTCCGCCACGGCCACGTTGGAAAAATTCACGTCTCCACGATAGTGGGTCGAGAGCAGAAAATAGCGTATCGCCTCGGCCGTCACGGGTTCCGGGCAATTCGACTGCTCGAACACGTCCCGCACGGTAAAAAAGTTCCCCAACGACTTTGACATTTTTTCCTGGTCGATGGTGACGAATCCGTGATGCACCCAATATCGGGCGAATGCCCGCCCCGTGGCGGCACGGGACTGCGCGATTTCATTTTCATGGTGCGGAAAGATCAGATCCTTCCCTCCTCCGTGCACGTCGAAGGTGGCGCCCAAATGATGCACGGACATGGCCGAACACTCGATGTGCCAGCCCGGTCGGCCGGGGCCCCAGGGACTCTCCCAGGCCGGCTCCCCGGGTTTGGCCGCTTTCCATAAGGCAAAATCCATGGGATCCTGTTTTCGTTCATCCACGTCGACCCGCGCCCCGGCTTGCAGGTCGTCGGGGTGACGTTTACTCAAGCCCCCGTACTCCGGAAAGGCCGACACCCGATAATAGACGTCGCCATCGACCCGGTAGGCAAAGCCGTTGTCCAGCAGCGTGCGGATCATCCGCAGCATCTCCGGCATGTGTGCCGTGGCCCGCGGTTCAAGGTCCGGCACGCCGACCCCCAATCGTTTCATGTCCCGGACGTACGCCTGCATGTATTTCTCGACGACGCCGTCCCAGGTCATGCCTTCCCGGGCCGCCCGGTTGATGATCTTGTCATCCACGTCCGTGAAGTTTTTGACGTAGGTCACGTCATACCCGCAATGCACGAGATACCGCCTGAGCACGTCAAAGACAATCGCGCTTCGGGCATGACCCAGATGACATTCATCGTATACGGTGACGCCGCAGACGTAGATCCCCACCCGGGGCGGCGCGATGGGAACGAACGGCTCTTTTTGATTCGTCAGGGAGTTGAAAATGTTCACGGCGCGTTTATTCCGAGGTCGGCGAAACGGAAGCGGCCACGGCCTTTTTCGTTTGTCGTTTGACGATCCAATAGCCGAGAACCAGGCACGCCACCAGGACGAGGGTGAACAGATTGAAGTAGCGCTCCAGCGCTTCTTTGACCCACGGACCCAACAGTTGCAGCGTCCCGGCCACCAGAAAAAACCGGGCGCCCCGGCTGAGCAGCGACGCGACGACAAAGACGCGAAAATTAACATAAAACGCGCCGGCGCCGATTGTAAACACCTTATAGGGAACGGGCGTCAGGCCCGCAATCAGGATCGCCCAGCCTTCATAGCGTTCAAACGTATCATGGATGGCGGCGACACGGTCCTGTCCCATCAGCCTGAGCAGAATCGGCTGCCCGCCCCACCACCCGATGAGATAGCCGAACATGCCTCCCAGAACGGAGCCGACGGTGGCAATCGCCGCGTAATACAGGCCCCACGACGGATTCCCCAGGGTCAACGCCATCAGCAGCACGTCAGGAGGAATCGGAAAGACGGAAGACTCTGCAAACGCCAACAGAAACAACGCGGGGTCCGCATACGGGGATTCCGACCAGGAAACCATCCACTGATACAGGGCCTGGAGCATGGCCGCCCCTCAGGATGACCGCGTTCGCGTTGACCACGCGGCTTCCCATGCCGTCAACGTTTTCATGGCGCGGTACTGCGTCAGATCAAAATGCAGCGGCGTCAGGGAAACCCGGTTGCCGGCAATGGCATCCACGTCGGACGGGGTACTCCTGTTGCGGCTCACCTGTTCACCCGCGATCCAATAATAGGCGCTTCCCCGGGGATCGACGCTTTCAATAACGGCATTGCGATACCATCGACGGCTCAACGAAGTGACCTGCATCCCCGTCACGGCTTCAGGCGGAACGTCTGGCACGTTGACGTTCAATAAGGTATCGGCCGGCAACCCGTCCTTCAGCATCAACGTGGCCACCTCAACCGCCACCCGGGCCGCCGCGGGAAATCGAAATCGTTTCACGCCGTCCAGTGAGACGGCCATCGAGGGAATGCCGCGCATCGCGCCTTCGAGCGCCGCGGCCACGGTTCCGGAATTGGTCACGTCGTCGCCAAGATTCAACCCTTTGTTGATCCCCGACGCCAGCAAATGGATCGGACGGTCGCGGAGAATCCGGTCCGCGGCCACGATGACACAATCCGACGGCGTGCCGTTGATCGAGAACATCCGCCGGCCGAGTTGCCTCACACGCAGGGGCTTGTGCAGGGTAATGGCCCGCCCCATGGCGTTCTGCGGTCCGTCGGGTGCCACAACCCACACGTCGCCGAGCGTCTTCAGGTGTGTCGCCAGGGCACGGAGACCGGAAGATTCGACGCCGTCGTCATTGGTGACCAGGATGTTCATCACGGACAGGAAGACCCGCGTGCAATAAAAAAGCCTACCTCAACGGAATTGAGGCAGGCTTTTTCCGAAACTCGCAACGGCCCGTTCAAATATTCTGCATGAAGTGGGTCACGGCTTCCTGATCGACGGCTCCCATGATGGCTGAAGAGGGAACGGTCGCCGATTTTTTACCCGTGAGCCCGCATTCGATC
The DNA here is from genome assembly GCA_965232175.1 of Nitrospirales bacterium. Taxonomy (GTDB): domain Bacteria; phylum Nitrospirota; class Nitrospiria; order Nitrospirales; family UBA8639; genus Bin75. The sequence goes on along the minus strand of CBDDOW010000006.1, from coordinate 1,718,052 downwards.
TCGTCAAAAATCATTTCCACCGGCATGGACATGCCGCCGTAAACGTGGGGACCTGCCACGATTTTGGCGTTCGAGTAGCCGTAAATGGCCGTCGCCACGTCTTTGGCCAACCACCCGACGTAATTGAATTCCGGCACCACGATCAGTTTGGCCTTGGCGCACAGTTGCCGCAATTCCCTCGTGGGGAACGGGCGAAGCGACTTCACCTTAATCAGCCCCGCGTGAATGCCCTTGTCTTTGCACATCCGGATGGCCTCGCGCGACTGCGCCGCGGCGCTCCCTGATGAAATCAACAGCACGTCGGCGCCCTCAACGTCCCGCGTCTCAATCAGGCCGTCCATGTACAGGTCGATGTATTTTCGTGACCGTTCCACCGCGGCCCAGACTTCCTGTTGCCACACGGCGTGGATGTTGTACGCCATGAAATTCGATTTTTGGACGGGTGCGTCCCGGGACAACCTGGCCGGAGGATTTTCCGCGTCCAGGACCGGCACCGCCCCTCTCCAGGAATCCCGTGGCGGCAATTTGAGTCCGCGATCCTGCATGGAGCAGTAGCCCCGCGCGTGGGTCACGAAAAAGCCGTCGCAGCACACCCCGACCGGCAGCGTCACGTCGTTCTTTTCACTGATAATGAATCCCTTCATGATGTAGTCAAACAAATCCTGCTGATTCTCGGCATGGAAGACGATCATGCCGCAATTCAACAGGTACGACACTTCAATATTATCGGGCTGAATGGCCAACGGAGCATTGACCACCCGGCAGGTAAACATGGCCACCGCAGGAAGCCGGTGTCCCGGCCAGGAGGCAATCGGCTCAATCCCCCGGAGCGTGCCCGGTCCGGCCGTCGCGGTAAAACACCGCACGCCGGCGCGGGACCCGCCGGCAATGGCCGACATAACGCCGTATTCCTCCTCGCCCCGATAATATTCCTTGACGTACCCTTCTCCATACAACACCCCGATCAACTGCATGGTTTCGCTTTGGGGTGTAATGGGATAGGCGATGGAGAGATCAACGTTGGACCGGCGAACGGCTTCTTTGGCGGCTTCACTGCCCGTAATGAATTCCCGCTCGCGCGGCGCTTCGAAAAACATATATTCCGGAGAAACCGCCTGTTGCCGTTTGGCCTCCGCATGCGGGTCTCTTTTCTCTCCCTGACCGGCAGACGGCGGAGCCGCACTCGTAATCGGATCCCCTTGCGGATTGGTTTTGACTTCCGTTTCCAATGCTTCACTCATGGCGTACCCCCTCCAGGGTGGCGACAATCCCGGCACAACCCATCCGGGATTGCGTGATCGAACATAGGAGCCCTAGCCTTCGCGCTGCATGTCTTCGGCTTTATGCCCGAAAGCCGCGGCACTTGCCGTTCCTCCCTCTCCCAGTGAAATGTTCAATGGATTCGTGTGCGTTTTGCCGTCGTGCACGCGGGATTGCAACCCCGTGAAACGGACGCTCTCGCCGCTCTCCGGCAGGGCAATCCCCATTTCCTCCCGAACGCGCTTGAACACCTGTGCCGCCTTGCGAATCTTGGCCGCGTCGGAATCCCGAATCGTAAACATGGCATCCTCGTGGCCCTGCTCCGCGCAAATCGCCGAGGTCCAGCAATTCGTGCCGGCTCGAATCATTTTCAGCGTCAGATTGGCGTAATGACAATGCACCCCGATGAAAATACACGCTTCGATCTTATTGCCCCAAATCGTGAGGTTGGGATGATTGGGGTTGATGACTTCTTCGGGCTCGATCTTCGGGTATTTGGGACGATAGTCGGGCATCGGGATGATGAGGACTTCCGGAATTTGGGCCGCGAGTTCCAGGACGGCTCTGGCCTTCTCAGCCGCGTGATCATTCCAATTCCACAAAACCAGGGGACCGGGAAAGATCGTCGCATTTTTTCTCGTGAACATGGCTCTGGCCATCTCTTCCATCGCCTTCTCTTCCGGCACTTCATGCCCAAACGTCAGTCCATGCTCCGGCAGAGGGGGCAGGACACCCAATTCGGCCGCGGAGGGCGGATGAAATCCCGCCGGACCCGGTTCAACGATTCGTTCCAATTCAGTTGCGCCCACCTCTCTCCTCCACTCTGTATTTTTCTAGTTACGACGAATACCGTACCTCAACCTTGCCCTCGAACGGGATTGGCCAGGACTGCGGAGCTCGTTTTTTCACCATAGGTGACGTTTTCCGTCAGGGCCGTGTCACCAATCTGATCAATCATTTCCATTTTGATGGCATTGTGCTTGGCCATGTTGTCGCACACCCAGACGCACTGGGCACAGCCCTTACAGCGATCCACGGCCACGTAGGCCGCTCCGTATTTGAGCCCTTTCTCCTGTCCGGCCTCATTGTCATACAGGATGGTATTGGCCTCAGGACAGTACTGCGTGCACAACTTGCAACTCGTCGCCGCGCATATTTCGGTCTCGATATTCGCAACTAAATACATACCGGCTTCTCCCGTCGGTTAAAGCATTACGCCATGGCTGGTTCGGTGGACGTCCGTTTCTTTTGAACCCAATCATGTTCAACGGCAAACTCCCACGCCGCTTGGACCACCGCCAGGTTTTTCTCGATCAATTCCTGCTTCTTCTTGAACTTTCTTTCGACCACGCTATCCAGGGCCGCCGTCCCTCCGGACACCACAAAGCCTTTGCCCAGAAAGCGGTCTTTCACCGCTTGCGCCAGGGCCTCCATATCCGAAAGCCCCGTAATGGCGCCCATGGCGCCCACCATGGCCATGTTCGTGGCCAAGTCGATACCGGCCACGTCAAGCGACAGTTTTGTTGCGGGCAGATAGAACAGTTTGGCGTTCAATTCGGCAAGTTCCCGCTCCTGGTCCGGCTCGAGTTTCATGGGACCATCATTGTTGATCAGGGCGATCCCGTCCTTTTTCAATCCGAAATAAAACGGATTCGTGTAGCTTTTCCCGTGGGTAATGACCTGGGGGTGGAAGATCATGATAATGTGGGGAAACGTGATCTCCCCGATTTCATAAATTGGTTCATCGGAGACCCGCACGTAACTCTCCACCGGCGCCATTCGCTTTTCGGATCCATAAAAGGGCACGATGGTGCTTTCCCCACCGGCATTGATCACCCCCGTGCTGAAGATATGCGAAGCCGTGACGACCCCTTGGCCTCCGACTCCCGCCATACGAATGTTATAACGAATCGCCATGATCTTCGCCCTCCTCTCTCGTCATCACGTACGCATCCGGCCCTGCTCACACCCGATGGACCGTCCTTACTGCTTGGTCACAGCGGCAGCGGGTTTCGGGAGATATTCCTTGTACCCGTACAACTGGGACAAATACTCCTTGGCTTCATCCGTAATATATTCCGAGAATTTGTAGCGGTCGGTCTCCACGGTTTTGGCGTCTTCCATCACCTTATCCGTCGGGATCGCGTATTCGATGTTACAGGACGTGTAAGCCTGGATATAGCTGGGACCGATTTCCCGCGCGACCAGGACGGCCTTTTTGATCACACTTTCCACGCGCCGCGGATTGTTGGGAACCACCGTGGCCACATAGGCGCATCCGGAAACCTTGGCCATGCCCAACATATCCATTTTTTCGAACTTCTTACCCAGAGGCGCCATTTTCAACACCTGATTCCGGTTTGTCATCCCGCTTTCCTGGCCGCCGGTGTTTCCATAGACCTCATTGTCCAACATAATGGTGGTGAACTTCTCTTTTCTGAACCACGAATGCAGGGTTTGGGCGAACCCGATATCGGCCATCCCGCCGTCTCCGGCCATCACAACCACGTCTTTGGGCCTGTCGCCAAACCGCAGACGAAGCCCGCGGGTCAATCCACTGGCCACCCCGTTCTGGTCTCCGTAATTGCCGTACACGAAGGGGATGGCGGCTTGAGAAATGGCCAGCCGTCCACACCCCGCGGTCCCGACCGTGATGGTATCTTCCGGATTGGGAAACGCCACCATGGCCAGCCGGATGAACAGGGTCATGGCGCACCCCGCGCACATCGGATGTTCTTCCAAAATTTCCTTGAAGGTTCCCACTTGAGACACCGAGATTTTTTTCCCAAACGGGCCATGCTCCACCATATCCCGATATTCTTTCGGCATGAACTTTCCAAACCCTGGTGTAAATTGGACGTAATCGAGGCTCATCGTGGATCCCCTTTCCTGAGACGTTTTTGTGATATTTGCAACTCAGCCCATCAGCGATGCGTCTGAGAAGTCTGCAAATTCCATCATGCGTGCTCTCTGCTTGCTTTTTCTCCGCTCTTTCTTTGTCGTATTCCGGCCAATCCCGGTGAATGCTCACCTTAGCGTAGATGGGGCCTTCTAGTAAAGGCCCCTGAAGCTCCCACCCCTCGTCTCCTTTCCCGACGGTCCGTCCGGAGAGGCACACGGTGACTGGTGCTCGGCAAGAGACTTCACGGGCCACCCCATATACGAACCATCCTAAAACCGAACCATGGAAGAAGGCAACAAAAAAGAAGACCCACTTCTTTAAAAAGAAGCCCTATGCAGGAATTTGGAGGCTAGGCCTTTGGCCCCATTGCCCGTGTTTCAGCGAAACACGTCACGGGAAACCCGCATCCGGTCACGTGTGTTGTGAGGGAACGGAATACCGGAAAAGGATCAGCATCTGCGGACACTAATCCAAAATATACTGGAGAGGATCAACGGCTTTCTTGTTCACGGCAATCTGGTAATGCAGATGCGGTCCGGTTGAAAACCGCCCCGTGCTGCCGACCAGGCCCAGCAGGTCGCCCCGGTTCACCTCCTGGCCATGCCGAACGAGGATTTTGGAAAGATGCCCGTACGTCGTCACGACGCCATGCCGATGATCGATCCGAATAAACTTGCCCATTCTCTCGTCATAGGACGCCCTGACCACTTTACCCTTCGCGGGGGCATGCACTTTTTTCCCTCGCGGGGCGCTGATATCCAAGCCCGCATGGAACGCCAGTTTCCCGGTAAACGGCGAAATGCGCGGTCCAAACTTTGAAGAAACGGGCCCTCTGACGGGCCAGACGGACGGGGTCGCAGCCCACACGCCGACGCGTTCTCCCGCGGCTTGTTCCAACCGGGTCAGGACGCGGAGTTGTCGAGCCGTCTGTCGGTCCAGCCAGGACAGATCATTGTGGATGCCGGACGCCATGTGGATCATGGAGTGGCCGGCACGCTCGCCCGCGTCATCCTCCGCGAGCGCATTGAAAGCCCGGATCCCCGGCGCGCCGTCAAAGGCCGCCTCATACGGAACCTCTTCACCGCCCTGCCCCTCGACGGCGTCCTGCGCGGGCTTGGGGTCAAGCCCGAACATCACCTGCAACTTCTGGTTGAGCGATTGGATCGTCAGGACGCGCTGCCGCATTTCATCGATGGCATCGGAAAATTCAATCGCTTGTCCTCTGGACTGCCTGAGTTCCGCCCGCAACTCTTCGAGTTCGACACCCTGATCCGAGACCTGACTCGTCTGAACCACGTAATGCGTCAGCAGACCCACTTGCACGACCAACAGCAGCGCAATCCCCACCAGCACGCGTTTGACGGTGGCCTTGCGCAAACGAATCCCGAGAGGATTCCCGGTCGCTCCCCGAAAAAGCATCACCGTCCATTTGTCGTCAGAGGGGGTCAAGGGCGTCACGCGGCTGGAACGATCTCCACTGGGATTTTGGAATCTGAGGCACGTTGAGGCTGAGGCACTCTTGGAATTCGAGGCAATACTTTACTGAAGGCCATCCCGAGGGTCAATCAGGTGCACTACGCAATATCCCTTTCAACAACGGCCACGCCTGTCATCCGGGGCGCGAATCCCGCCGTCAGGTCAACCCCGGTCCGCGGGTCATGGCCCGGACCCATGCCAGATAGTCGCGCGAGCCCTTCTCGATTGACAAGGCGACAATTTCGGGAACCTCATAACTGTGGAGCGTCTTCACTTCATCTTCCAGGGCAGCATAGACGTCGGCATTCGATTTCATGACCAGCAGCCATTCCTGCTCTTCGCAGACCTTGCCTTCCCATGCAAAAATGGACACGACGTTGGGCACGACCGTCACACACGCCGCCAACTGCTTTTCCACCACGCGACGCCCAATCAGCAGCGCTTCATCCCGGCTCGAAGCCGTGACCAGAACCACCACGGCTCCCACGATCAACGCCCGCCTCGCGACATCATGCTCCCAGGGCCCCCGTTGGCCGCCTCAACGCTTGAGGCGCGCGGGAACTTTGGCCACCAAATCCTTCAGGGCAAGCTGCAACCCTTCCTGAAGGGCTCGCGGATAATTCGTCACGGAATCCTCCAGCCCGGAATAGAGACTATCCGTTTCGCGCGCTTCGAATTCCATGGCCAAGCCCCAAAGCACGTTGTCCGGCTCCCCCGTCGGGGTCAACAGCAGATCCATTTCCACGTCGGTCTCGGTGGTTCCCATCGGCAGGCCGGCCGCCCACAACAGCGTGCCGGCGGGACCCAACAGATACGTGGAAATATGCCGTTCCCACCGCGTCGAATAGAGACGTCCCTGTAGGACAAAGTCACCGGCCGGCAGGGGTTCGCCCTTGTCGGCAAACGTGACGGACGTAAACAGGTTGGTCTTTCGAATTTCATCCGCCAGCGCGCGCGCAAAGTCGCGTGACGGGGAAAAGGACACTGTGTCGACGGATTCGTCACTCGACACCGTCTCGGGTCGATCATAGGTCGCGCTGGCATGCGGAATAAAGGGAATCACGGCGGCCCAATATTGCTCGCGCACCTCCGTGCCCCGCCTATCATCAAACGGCATGACCACCAGACTGCCGGCCACCTGCTGATCGGCGGTCACGTCCAGATAGGCCTTGTCCGGGGGAGGCGGATATTGCCAGTCCCGTGAGCCCACACAGCCCGTTATCGTCAACGAGACGATCATGAGAATACCGCACGCCTTATGTACGACAGACAGGCGACGCATAGGGTTCCTCCTTTGCCAAGCAACTGTTTCCAACCGTTGCGATGATGGGTAATGCCTGCACAACCACTGCTTCGCGTTTTGCCGCACCCGCCACGCCGAATGCCTGACGGTGAGACCTCAGCGACCAAACCCTCCGGCGCACACGAACTGTTCCATCAGCTCGGGATAGGAGCGGGTGACCGGAAACTGAGGATATTCGGAACAGATCGTATCCGGCGGACGAAAGAAAAACCCGGCGTCGGCCTCTTGCAGCATCGACACGTCATTATAGGAATCTCCCGCGGCCAGCACGTGAAAATTCAGACTCCTGAGGGCTGCCACGGCATGACGTTTCTGGTCTTTTTGCCGGAGCGAATAATTCCGGATGTATCCCTCGTCGTCAATCTCCAGGGTGTGGCAAAAAATGGAAGGATAGTGCAACTGTTTCATCAGGGGACTGACCAGGTCATAATAACTGTCCGACAAAATAATGACCTGACACCGCTCGCGCAACCACGTCAAAAACTCCACGGCGCCATCCAGCGGGGTCAACTCCGCGACCACCTGCGTGATATCCGACAGCTTCAGTTGGAATTTCGCCAGAACGGCCAGGCGAAGCGTCATGAGTTCGTCATAGTCGGGAATGTCCCGGGTGGTGACCTTCAAATCGGCAATCCCGGTTTTTTCGGCCAACGCCAGCCAAATTTCCGGAGTCAACACCCCTTCCATATCCAAACAGGTCACTACGGGTAATTTCATAGGCTACTCAAAGCCGCGCGCGTGACTGGCAACACGCCGGCACGGGAAGAAGGGTATTGTATAAAAACCGGCGCGAGACTACAAATCTTTTCCTTCCGAATACGGCTCCGGCGCGTTCCGTCGTTTCCTTACCAAAACACAATGAGTAAGCCAAACGCGAGATAGCACAGGCCATTGAAAATCAGATGGTAGGGCCTCAAGGCATGGGACCGCAGATGCCACCTGAGATAGATCGTGGCAAGCAACGTCAACCCGATTCCCCACAAGGCTTCTTTTCGCGGAGCCCATGGCGTCAACAACACCCCCAAGGCAGGCAGCAGACTGCCCTGAAAAACCATGGCCCCGGTGATGTTGCCGAAGGCCAGGGTATCCCGTCCACGCCGCACCCAAATGATACTATTCACTTTTTCCGGCAATTCAGTCGCCACCGGCACGACCAGCAGCGACAGGGCCAGGGTGGACAGTCCAAGCCACGCGGCCAGATGCTCAACGCCGTACACGAAACCCTTGGCCCCTCCAACGATCAAGGCGAAGCCGATGAGCAATTGCAGAAGAATCGTAGCGAGATTGTCGGGAATGCGCACCCGGCTCAAAAACAGCGGCTGATCCGCCTCGGTTCCATGGCCCTGCTCCACCAAATGCCCTGACGCGCGAATGGTCAACAACAGATAGAGAAAATAACTCACGGTCAATATCAACGCCAGCGACACGCGCGCCCAACGCCATTCCGGGGGCACGAACAGCGCGACGGCTCCCAACGCAAAGGCAACGAGAAACCAATCCAGATCCCGGCGCACGCCGGTCGGCTCGGGACGAAAGGCTTGCGCCCATCCGCGGTGTTGGGCCGCAAAGATCCCCATCAGGAAAAGCGTGATGGTCGACAGCATCAGCGGAGCGCCCAGGATGGCCCCCACCCCGACGTCGTGCCGGACCGCCAAATCCCCGCTGGCAGCCAACACGGCCACCACCGGAACCATCGCCTCGGGCAAGGCCGTGCCGACGGCCGCAAACACCGAACCCGTGACCCCTTCGGAAATGCGCAACCGTTCTCCAAAATGTTCGAGCGCGTTGGTAAACGCTTCCGCGCCGATCAGGATCACCACCAACGAAATGAACAAAATCCACAATTCCATACGCTTCCTTGACGACCCGCGATCCGGGCAACGGCGCCGCGAACCTTGCTCCCGGGATGAGGGTGCACTAGACTGGCGTCATGAGTGACGAGATGGGAATCGTCGTGGGCTGTCTGGCCGGACTTCTGGCCTGCCGCTACGGAATCCGGTGGTGGCGCCAACGAAAGGCCGCCAAACAAGCCGACGAACTTCTCTCCAACATCGTGAAAGGCAAGGATGCCTTTCGCCGGTGATCCGACGCCCTTGCTCGACGCCGGGACAGGCTCACACGCGTAGGTACCAAACCGCGGCCTGATTCGGCAACACCGGCATTGCTTCGATTCGGGAAGATTCTCCGTTCCGACAAACGCCTCCCGGAAACCGGAAGCGCTTAATCCCCCTCCACGCGGAGGCTTTGGCCGCGTCCGGGCTGCCCGCTCAAAAATGAAAGGCCAGTTGAATCGGACCGCCCGAACGGCCGCTCCCTCGCCTTCCGGGGTGGGGCAAGCGTGCCCCGCCCTCCCGATGGTTCCCTCTCCCATTGGGAGAGAGCCTGCCCCGGACTCGATCCGGGGACAGGGGTGAGAGCTCCTCGCCCCTGTTGCGGTCGATCATTTCCTGAAGCGGCCCCCGGCACCACCCACACCGATGCCGTTTCGTCGAGAGGGTGTGGCGTTGACGATGATACGCGTGCCCGCACCACGCGCAACGCCACGTAAACTTCGGAGAGGACGGGGCTTCCGCAGCGAGCGTGTGATAAATCGCGATCCCCAACCCATCCGCGTTCATCAGGGCCATCACCCGTCGGAACTCCCGCCCATGCGAAGGGCAACATTTCTTCACGTCAAACTGCCATTGATGAATCATCTCATGGGCCAGGGTCCCCCGTATTTCTTCAAAAGACTGCCCGGAAAGGAGCGGGACCGACAAACGAATGACTCGCCCCTTGCCATGCCGTTCCTCCGGAGCCACCCGGGAGGTGCGCGGCCCCGTTCGGCTCCGAAACAGGCCGGCCGACGCCGTCAGGCGGGTACTCCACTGAATCTCAATGGACGGCAGCCGGTTCCCGAAATACGACTCGTTTAACGCCTGCCAGATGGTCTGAAGCTGTTCGACGGAAAGCGGAATAGTGATGGGGGTACGAAGCGCCATGTCTCTCAGGACGGATCCTCATGGAGTCTGAAGCCGCGCTATGGTACCATGATTGCCGTGTAAATTTGTAGCCGCGCCATTCCCCGATTACAAACGTCGAGGACAGGCGTAGCGTAACCCGATATTTCCTCTTTATAGGAACACCATGAACTTCGAAACGGCAATGAAGCCCCATCTCCCGGCTGACGACGCCTTCATGTACGAAGCCCTGCGGGAAGCGGAACGCGCCGCTGCCGACGGCGAGGTTCCCGTGGGAGCCATACTCGTGCGTGACCATGCCATCGTGGCCAGGGGACGAAACACCCGAGAACGCAACCAGGATCCGACGGCGCACGCGGAACTCATCGTGATCCGGGAAGCCGCAGAAACGTTGCAATCCTGGCGATTAACTGGCACAACCCTGTACGTCACGCTGGAACCCTGCCTGATGTGTGCCGGCGCCATGCTGCAAGCGCGGATTCCTCGCCTGGTCTTCAGCGCCCGGGACCCCAAAGCCGGGGCATGCGGGTCCCTGTTCACGCTCCACGAGGATCCCCGCTTGAATCACCGGATCGCCATCACAGAGGGCATCTTGGAACACGAAAGTCGTGACCTGCTGCAACGCTTCTTTCAACGACTCAGGCAGGACCAGTCCCTCACCATGAACTGAACGCTGACCGATAAACGGAGAGGTGCGAGAGTGGCCGAATCGGGCGGTCTCGAAAACCGTTGACCGGCAACGGTCCGTGGGTTCGAATCCCACCCTCTCCGCCATATTATCAAAAGCAGTGCAATCCAGAACGGAGCCCACGCCTCACACCACGGCTGAAGGAAGAGGGTGGGAGTCGAACGGGGGTTCTGAAGGGACAGGAATAAGGGTGGTAACGCCGGAATAAGGGTAGAAATAAGGGTATTATCCGAAACCGCTGACGATCCGAAAGCCGACACCACCCAGCAGGAAGCAGAGATCGACCGACTGGTGTATAAACTCTACTGCCTGACAGCGGAAGAAGTTAGGGTGGTTGAACATCATGCCAGATGAATCATTGCCACCACCGATAGGCGCAACTCCCTTAAGTCCCGAACAACAGGATCTTTGCAGGCGTTTGGACGAATGGCACGAGCCATACGGATTACAGGTAAAACCCTCGAAAATGTTTGAGGGGGCAATTTTTGCTATCAGGCCAGAGTATCAAAGTAATCCTGATAGGATTGCACAGGCTGCTCATTCCCTCCGAGAAATTCTTTATCCCTTTCAAAGTAAAGAAGAGGCCCTTAGAGAATATGGTTCAGTGCATGTAGACAAAGCCTTTAGGGACAAAATAGGGAGGGTATATGGTCAACTAAGTGACCTCGCTCACCATGGCGGGAAGTCGACGAATCTGGATTTCCTAAACTTCACAATATCGGATTTTGAACGGCTATTAGCTGACTTTGTGAGAGTTATGCAGCAGGCATTGACCCGCCAAATGGATATACATGAAGAGATTGAGCAAGTCTTGAGTGTCGACCCAACACAGATCATCCTGGATAACCCGACAGCATAACGATGAGTAATAATACCTCACAAAGATTGGATAAAGAACGACTTCGTAAGCTTATACATGTAAATCCGGATGCTCGGCAGTATTTCTACGCAAAAGCCGACGAGCGTTGGCTGGATTGGCTTTGGCAGAATGGATTTTTGGACGTCATCAAGGAAAAGGCGGAAGATCCGAACCGCTATGGAAATACGCCTCCAGAGCTTACCTACCTTGTGCGAATGGCTGAAAAAGCTCCGGCAAAAGTGGTGGGTATTATGCTCCAAGTCCCAATATCTTCTGAAACGTTTAATCCGGTAGTTATTGATCGCTTCTTGGCTATCTGCAGCACTCTGCGAGCAGACCAGCTTGCCCATGTGGTTGAGAAAATCCGTAATGAACGCTGGATACCTTTGATGAGCGCTTTCAGGCTATGGGGCTCCGAATACAAGAAGATGCTCAAGACATTGGCTGACGTGAAGAATTACCGGAGCCTGTTAGTACTTGCCGAAGCCATGTTGGCCGTGCGGACTCAAGAAAAAATGGGAAAAGCACCCCGCCGTCATCGCGATATGCCTTTCTATTTTGAGGACCTATCTTCTACAAAAGTTTTTGAGCATTTATCCCACGTGGATGTTGAATACAGGGAACAAGCGTTTGCTTTAGCCACAAAGGTCATGGCTGACGCCATTGCTTCGGAATGGAGAAAAAATTCAGATCTGGGACAGCTTCGACAATTGGCCGAACAGGAAATTGGTCATAATGAAGAAGAAAGTGAGAAAGTCTTTAAAGTTGACGACAGTCTTTTGCTTTATCGCGTAGATTTCTTTGACCTAGAATCAGATCAAGAGGATCGTTTGTTGTCAAAAGACAACGTGCGTGGACTGGCAGCGGTTATTGGGAGGCTTGCTGAAAAATTGATTGGTGACCAATGCAATGAACCGGAAGCTATCCGCGCTATCTACGAAAAATTTATTGGAGATTTTGACAATCCTGACGCAACGCTACCAGACAGCCACGCAATGTGGCGTTTGCGGCTTTTTGTGTTGAGCCTGTGCCCGAAAGCATTTAAGGATGAACTCAAAAAAACCTTTTTCAGACTGTTTGAGGTTGAGCAATACTACGAAATTATCCGCGGCACAGAGTACCAAAAAGCGCTGCAAAAAGGGTTTGTTGCATTGTCCGAGCAGGACAAACGTCACTACGTGAAGCGGGTTGTGGAATATTTTATGCGACAAGAAACTGAAGAAGAAAATTGGCATATTCGCAACGGTTCCCGCATCCTTTCGATGGTTGCAAGTCAACTTACAAAAGAAGAGAAAACCACAGCAGAAAATGCCGGATTCAATCTTGATCCAAACTATCAGCCGGAACCAAGTATAGGCAGACCGCGAGTCGGAACCATAGTACCGCGAAGGCCCTTTCTACCGGAAGAATTTAGGGAACTTTCCATCGCCCAGATAGCCGAAAAACTCCGTAATGAGTGGACACCGCAAGAATTAACCAAACAAAACACAACCGATGATTTTCTGAATCCTCTGAATGCGGATGGCGTTGGTGAATTATTGAGTAACGACATCCCTAATCGGTTACAGGAATATGTCCTCAATGCCAATGACTTCTTCGAGCGAGGAGTGCTTGATGAGCACTACACGTATTCTTTCTTGTGGGGAATTCAGAAAACGATAAATACCGATAGGGCACACGCTTCAAATGTAAATTGGGATGGAGTCATTGATCTCTGTATGGCAATAAAAGTATCCGGTGAGAAAGCTCCATTTGAAGAAAAAAGACGAGAGCGAGGATGGTTCGACACTTTTTGTGCTGGCTGGGGTGCAGTTCACTTCGCTATGACCGAAATCTTGCAGGCGTTACTCACCGAAAAGAACGGCTTGTTGCCGCTTGATTTTAGTGTATATCGGGATCGAATTTTCAGTATTGTAAGTTACCTCCTTAGGCACCCAGACCCTTCTCCCGAAGACGAAAAAATTGATGCCGCCAAATCCAAAATAAAGTCTCGCGCACAACGTGACTTTGAAGAAGGTTTTTATGGTACTGAAAGCGTACCTGCTAATGATACAGGCGATACAGGCTACCAAGTCAGCGATCCTCTGCATATGGCCGTCAATTCCGTACGTGGCCAAGCTTTCAAGACATTTACTTTTTTTGTGGATCAGGACGGCAAGAAGTTCAAAAACGAGGATGCCGCAAAAATTGCCATTGACGTTAAAACGTTATACGAAAGTGCTTTGGAGAAGGAAGCGACGCGCGCGATTATGTTCATGTTTGGACACGACCTTCCGATTTTTTATTTCCGAGACAGAGATTGGATTCGAGGACTCCTGCAGCAGATATTTTCGCCAGAGCCAGCCCGGAAACCTCTCTATACGGCGGCATGGGAAGGCTATCTTGCCACCAACTTATACGAGGGGATGTTTTTCGATCCTGAAATCCAAAAACTCTATGAGCGCGGCCTTGCGTTAACAGACACTGATTACCCACCGCAACAGGAACATTTCAAAAAACCGGACAAGGGCATCGCGGAACATCTTGCGCTTGCCTTTATGCACTACAAAAAATTCGGATTCGACCATCCGCTATTTGATGCGTTCTGGAAAAGGAACAATCCCGAACGGCATGAAAACTTTGTGAATTTCCTTGGGCACACATTTGTATCTGGAAATAATCCGAGCGCACATGAACTTTTAGAAAAAGAACCGGCGAGCAAAAAGAGGCTAAAACAGTTTTGGGACTGGCTGCTTGAGAATTACAAGAATCCCAAGCCGTTCATTCAATTTGACTTCTGGATCACTCTCGAGAACGGCATTTTTGAGCCTGCATGGCTTGCGGAGCGAGTCAGAAAAACCCTTGACAAGATCGAAGGGGCATTAGATTCGGATTTTAAACTCACTCAATCAATAGTCCGGCTTGCAAAAGCAAATCCGAAGGATACGCTTGAGATTGCCAGGTTGTATTTGCTTAAGGGAGGCATTCGAAAAGGCGGACAACGAGAGCTACTACTGAGCACTGCTGATTGGGGTCAGTGGGTAAAGGCATTCAAAATTTTCCATGACAATCCGGGGACAAAATCGAAAACGTCTATTTTGATTAACAAACTGATTCAAGAAGGCGGACCCCCTTTTTGGAATTTAGAGAAAATTTTAGATAAGAATGGGAAATCACGTACGTGATATACCTAAAGACAGACACCACCGAGCAGGAAGCGGAAAGCGACCGACTAATATATAAGGTCTACATCCTGACGAGCATAGATGGAGAAAGATGATAATAGAATGGGATGGGCCATGATGCTTAACACTGCTCTGGCGATAGTGCTAGCCATAACGATTGCCTGTTTTTGCTTTGCCTTCTCAAGCGGGGTGGCGGAAGCGCAAGAGACCGAACCAGCAACGATGGGGTCGGCGTCTCTTGCCGATAATGTTCATTTGTGGGTAAACATCGCGCAGGGGGTTGCCACCGTCATCGCCATCGTGCTGGGCGGGATTTTCGCCTGGCGGAGGGGATTCATCTTCCGATACGAGCAGCCCCATGTCACCATTTCGCATGACGTTACGCACCGAGAGATTAGCCATGGATATGTCCATATTGAAATAACCGCAACGTTGTATAACAGTTCACGAGTCAAAATGGAATTTCACGATGGCTTGTTCACCGTAGAACAACTTGCGCCGTTGTCTCAGAAAAATGCCGAACGGTTATTTGAAGAACTATTTAAGAAAGACCTCTATGAGATTCCGAAATGGCGTCTTCTGAGAGAACGACGACTTGAATGGGGCAAAGACGAACTTATTGTAGAACCAGGAGAAAAGGTCACTGCAACGTTTGAACATATTGTTTCAAACGCTGTTCAGTCTGTACTCATCACCACGTATTTCTACAATGCGCGAGTTATGGGGAAAATCCCCGCCGAAATTAACCCGCGTGACGCGACAAGGAAGAAACAACGATGGTGGCTCTGGCGAACGTCAGGACCCAGAGGTTGGATAAGGACCACGGCTCATGATATAGTTCTTACTGACAGTAATCCAAATTTAGATGAGAATGGGAGGGAAATTTGACGATGGGGAAAATATTCAACAGGGACAAGGAATACATAAAGGAAGGAGCCTCGGAAAAACGCGTCGGGACTCAAGTCCCTATGAACGAACAAAAACCACCTGGAGTCAAGCCCCAGGTGAATTCTCGTACCCAGGCGAACAATTCCAATACAAGCTCCTGATCTAGCCTGCTCCATATTTCCAGTCACAGGCTCAAAAGGCGGTTCGTTTCCACGAATCGCCTTTGTTTTTTGGTAGAAAGAGCAAGTGATTGGCTTGAGAAACGCTACTGCCACGTCATGCGCAAAACGTATCGAAGTGACACCCTCGGGGCGATCCATGAGACGGCCTCCGACCTGCACGATGCGGGCCTTATGGATAAGCGGACGCTGCGCAAGTTCGACGAACTGTGCCTTACCCCCATACGTCCGATGCAACCTGATGACATTCGTGCGCGGTATGGCTGTCTTGCAAGCGACCGTTCGCCTGCCTCCAAATCCGAGGAGCGAGCGGCAGCACGCAAAGCAAGGGTTTCGAGATATACATGACCAAGTATCTCCTGGACACCAACGTCCTGATCCGCTTCATCCTCGGCGACCATGACACGCTCTCCCCGGCAGGCGACATCTTTGTTTGACAACAGACGGCTAAGGGCCTATGGCTTGTTCCTTGGATTGGGAGTTGTTCGCCGGTCGGCGACTAGCTCTGGGGGGTTCCCGGGGCCTTTCGTTTTTTAGGGAAAGACTTTAAGACCCCAGCCGTCAACCTTCCCGTCTCGATTCCGGTATAGTTTCCGCTCAATGATGTCTCACGCCCGGTTGGTTTGCGCGGGCTCCATCACATGCCGGCCTAAGTCATCTGATTCCACGATTTTTTACACCACCTTAATCTTTTGCAATCTCAGGGCGCGCATTGAAAGCGGATGCCCCACCAGTCTTCGGTCACGACTTCCTGCCCGCCCATGCCCTCGACCACCCGTTGCCGGCTTTTGGTTTTTCCTTCCTTGAGGACCTGATACGGGCCGCGACAGAATTCCCGAATCCGGTCCAACGCTTCTTCTCGCTTGGCCGTGTACAGGTGTCCCTCATTGCCTTTGTACAGATACCGGACCACTCCGGAATCCGGGCTCTCCCGAATCATCTCAACGCCGCCGCCGCATCCCCCCGTCACGCTCCCCAGCGCGATGATGAACAGCACACCGGCGCTTGACCACGTCCTGCCGGTGGGCATAGGATATTTTCCAAGCAGGACTCGGTGTTTGATTCTCCTCCACACTTTTTCGAGAGGGAGGTGGCGTATGAAGATCCAGACAATTCTCAGTGGCCTCATGGGTCTCTCACTCGTGTTGGGGGTGCTGGGCGGTTCCGTTTCGGCCCAGCAAACCTACGTGCTGACCGTCCAGGAGTTGAACCGGGGACTCCAAAAAGCCCCGAGCCTCCAGCAAAAAGGGTTTTTTCTGGTTGACGTCCGCACCGGCGATGAACATATGACGGGCTTTATTCCCGGCACCGACGGCAATATCGACTTTCGAGAGATTGGCCGCCGTCACCTGGAAATCGGAGCGAAACTCGATGATCATATTGTCGTGTATTGTCAATCCGGACACCGGAGCAACATCGCCGCGGAAACGCTGGCCGGCCTCGGGTACCGGTACGTGTATAACGTCGCGGGGAGCATGAACGCCTGGAACGAGGCCGGATATCCGGTCGATTTCCCCGGGCGCTGAGCGCCGGCATTTTGCGAGCATGCCGTCGGTCGGATTAGCATAGCGTAGTGCGACTCTACGGCATCGCCTCGTCTTCCCGGATTTCCGAAAAAACCCGGTCGAACTCCAGGTGCCGTTCCCGAAAGGCTTCGAGGAGCGTCGGATCGAAATGCCGCGGATGGGTGCGCGCGTTGCCATTCAGGATGATGTCGCACGCCTTCTCATGGGACAAGGCCGGTTTATACGATCGCACACTCCGAAGCGCGTCATACGTATCCCCCAACATGACCATGCGCCCGCCCAGAGGAATGGCCTCGCCTTTCAAGCCCTGCGGGTAGCCGCTGCCGTCCCACCGTTCATGATGCGTCAGGGCGATGTCCCGCGCAGTCTGCAGAAGCAACGACGGGGACCCGGCCAACAGATTCGCGCCCAGGATCGGGTGACGTTTGACGATTTCCCATTCCTGCTCATCCAACGGCCCCTGTTTCTGCATGATCCGGTCGGGAATCCCGACCTTCCCCACATCGTGCATGGGCGCCGCGTCGAAAATCAGTTGCGCGTCATCGTCATCAAGTCCGATGACCAGCGCCAGGATTTTGCTGTAGTGACTCAAGCGCCGGATGTGCGCGCCGGTCTCTTCGTCCTTGTACCGGGAGGCCAGAGTCAGGCGGACCACCGTATCGGCATAGGCTTTTTCCAGTTCGCGCGTTTTGTGTTGTTGAGCCGCATAGGCCGCCTTCAGGTCACGGGCATAGGCCTGCAACTGCGTGTTTGTCGTTTCCAGTTTATGGGATTTTTTGCGCTCACGGGACAGCAGGGCTTTCAGATCTTTGGCATACAGGGCCAGTTGCGACTTGGCCGAACGCAGTTGTTTGTTGAGATCATCATCCGGGACGAAATCCTGAGAGCGTGTCATCGGCGATCAGGAGCTACGCGGTGCGCGTCAGACCGAGCGCCCGCCCGACGGTTTCCAACAGGTGCAGGGGGCTGAAGGGTTTGACCAGATAGGCGAAGACCCCCGGCGCCGGCTCACCGGCCGCCGGTTGCTCCAGAGCCGTCAGGAGAATCACGGGAATATGCCGGATGGCCGGATCAACCAGCACGGCCTGGGCCACTTCAAGCCCATCGAGCTTGGGCATCATCCGATCCAGGATCACCACGTCAGGCCGTTCCTGCCGAACCAGATGCAACGCCGACTCCCCGTCCGAGGCTTCCAGGATGCGATAACCCGGATCCTCCAAGGTCGTTTGCAGCAACAACCGGAGATCCGGGTCGTCGTCCGCAATGAGCAGCGTGTGTCTCACGGGGCCGGCACGCAGGTCCGCGCCTGCGGCCGGCCCCGGCGGGTGCGCAGGGGATCGATCGGGTTCAGCCGCCATCACACACCGGATCCTCGTTGTCGTCCCCGGGCACAACGGTGGAGGCCGGCTCCTCAGAAGCCTCGCCCTTTTCCAGCCGCCGGGCCACGGTAATGAATCCCGAATGGGCGATCATCCGCAGGTCCGGCCGGACGCTACGCCCGTCGATGTTCCAATGGCGCACGAGCGTCTCGAAGGTTTCGATCAGGCCGAAGGCTCTGGTCCGTTGCAGGGCCTCGACTGTCTGAACCACTTGGGGCACCGTGGGGACAAAACTCAAATAAATGCCGCCGGATCTGAGCGCAGCGGGGACGTGCGGGACAACGTTCCAGGGTTCCGGCAAATCCAGGATGACCCGGTCGAAGACGTGGGACACGCCATCCGCCTCCCAGCCGATGCCGTCATGGGCGTCGCGTTGCACCAGGTGAAAGTTGGCCGCGGGCCCCAGGAAGCGCTCGATGTTTTTCATCGCGGTCCGCGCAAAATCTTCCCGTTTTTCATAGCTCACGACCCGTCCGCGATGGCCGACCGCGCGCAGCAATCCCAGGGTCAACGCCGCGGAGCCGACTCCCGCTTCGAACACGGAAGCCCCCGGGTACACGTCGGCCCACATCAGGATCATGGCGATGTCCTTGGGGTACAGGACTTGCGCGCCCCGCGGCATCTTCAACGTATATTCCGCCAGGGTGGGCGTGACCGCCATCATACGCTTTCCCCCGGAAAAACGGACCATGGTCCCGTCGGCCCGGCCGATGATGTCATCATGCGGGATCGTTTCCCCACTATATTGAAACCGATCGCCGGCCTTGAGCGTGAAGGCATACCGCCGCCCCTTTTTATCGACCAGATGGACGCATTGACCTGGTTGAAAGGTAGACATCGCCCGCATTCTAGGAGCCCGTCCCCGGGCTTGCAACGTCGCTCACGTTACCTCCGCAATCCACCTTTCACGCTACTGTATTTGTCGGGCTCCACCCTGGGCCATGACGCTGGACACATCTTATTGAATTTGCTACACTTCGCCCGTCTTTATCACCAGGAAACCCTTTGTCGGGCTACCTGCTGAATACAATAACCCGACCTCGCTGTCATGGGTCGCTCCCATGCCGAGCGGTCATTGCAAACGGTAAATACGCAGGATCTCCCACAGTTTCCTGGGTGATAGAGACTAGCCCGACCATTTCGGTCGCGATCACAACATTCATCTATCTATTCATCTATCATCTGCTTCTTCCCTTTTCCTTTTTCAGGAAGGTAGGGGGTCAGGAGTATGTGCACGGGAGATACACTATGAACTTGCAACGCTTGATCTGTACGTTGGTTACGATTGCCGCCATGGCCTTGGCTGGCTGCGGCGGAGGCAGTGGCGGAGGGGCAATGAGTTCGATCCCGCCCGCTCAGCAACCGCCCGCATCGACACCGACCCCACCCGCTTCGACGCCGACCCCGCCTGCCTCGACGGGCAACACCACATTTGCAAACCTATCTTCCACAGCCGCAACGAATGCGCAGATTGCAGCCTCAAAAGTTGCTAACGCCAGGCCCCGATTCGGCAGCATCACGCAATCCTCGAACGCGATCAACAACATCACGCAAGATCGGGTCACAGTCACGACAGAGTACGGAGCCACCAGGAACACCTATTCGGTTCGGAATGGCTCTACCTGGTCAATCGGGACGGCTGATGGCAATCCTAGAGCGATGACGGATGCTGCACCACCATTCAAAGGTTCCGAGTTGAACAAGCGTGTCAACAACGGCACACTGTGGGTTGACGTCTATTCGGATATCAAAGCGCCACAGACTGGGACAGGGACCTCTCAACCCGTAACTGTTATGTCAGGGGACAACGTAGAATACACTGGGTCCCGTTTTGTACTTGGTCGTGGCCAAAGCACCCCCGGAGAACTGAATGGCCAACCAGGTACATTTATGTGCGCTCAAACTGGTTGCAGCGTAAGCTTCAGGGGAGGGCTTCCTAACCAAGGTAGCCCGCTACCTGTTAATACCGCCAGCGGGATTACATTCGTTTCGAGCAGTGGGAGCAGTGGTACGGCTACTGTGGACACCGACTATCTGTCCGGCGGAATATGGCTGTTCGTTCCTGATAATCCGGCGAGTCTCGACGATTACGTGTTCGGCGCATTTGCAGACGGCAGCGATCTGTTCACGCAAAGCGCTCTGCCGGCTCTGATTGGCACGGCGCGCTACGTCGGTGCGGCAACTGGTATTTATTCAGCCAGAGAACCCACCAGCACGGAAATCGGGTACTTCGATGCCGCTGCCACCCTGACGGCCAACTTCGGCGGAGGAAGCGACCTTGGCACGATCAGCGGATCGCTCACCAATTTTGAAGTAGACGGTAAACGGCAAGATGGCACATTACTCTTTGGCACGGCCAACATCGGATCGTCGAACAGCGGCTTTTTCGAAGGCAGTCTGAGCGGCTCCTCACAAGGAACCAGCTACATTGGAAGGTGGGGCGGAGCGTTCTTGGGTAACGGAGAGGCCGACGGCAAACCGGGTTCGGTCGGCGGCACCTTCGGCGGACGCTCTACGGACTCCTCTCAAAGTTTTGTCGGCGTCTTCGGCGCGTACAAGCAGTAATCACCTCTTCCATGCGGTCCGCATAGCGGACCGCATGGAAGCCGCAGTGCAACCGAAAGGCAGCTACATGGCTGCCTTTCGGTTGTGTAGGTGCCCGTCGTTCGCTGACAACTGCTGCTGTCTCTTTCTGTCATTCCATTTTCCCCACAGCCTTTCTGTCGGATTACGCTGCGCTAATCCGACCTACAACTGCTGCGTTACCATGCGGCCATGGTGACCGTCATGTAGGTCGGGTTAGCCCTGAGCTTGTCGAAGGGCTAACCCGACCTACACTACTGTTTGTTTTTCTACTACGTATGCTATAGACTGAATTCTCCTTATCCTTGCCCCATCATCCTTCTTATTGTAAGGGCCATTGAAACGGCCGGAAAGGCACACACATGGACCTTAAACATACCCCGGTCGTGATGATTGTTGCCATGACCTTGACCGGCTGCGGTGGTGGCGGGACTCTATCAACGCCGGTGGCTGTCACGCCGACGTCTCCGGCCGTTGCCACGCCACCGCCAACGCCTCCACCATTTACGGTTCCACAGGCTCAGGAGATCACCGCCGGGTTGATCACGGCACTCGCAAAGGCCGCCGGAAACGAACCGGCTCCGGGCAGCGTGACGCAGTCTTCGGACGGAACCAACTCCAGTCAGGATACGGTGGCCGTTCAGATCACCTCCGAAAACGGCGCGCTGACCTACGACGTCTCCTACGACGGCGCACGCATCGTCAGTACTCGAAGTGGACAAGCCACAACCGGCCTGTCATCCATATCGGGCCGACCCAAAGGGACGGAGCTCTTTCAACGGGTACAGGAAAGCGGCGAACTGCGCGGCATCCAGTTGTATAGAAGCATGCGCGCACACGACGCCGAAGCCGGTTCCGCAGCCGGAGATCTGTGGGTCGCCGCCTACACCGATTATCACGGAGACGACGACACCGATTATCTGGCCGGAGGCGTGTGGATGTTTGCCCCGGATGACGCCACCCGCGCCGAGGATTACGAATTCGGGGCATTCGGGAACGGCAACGACCCCTTCATGTCCGCCAACGTCATGCCCCTCACCGGCACGGCAACGTATGAGGGATCGGCCACGGGCGTGTACGCCGATCGAACCGCGAACCGAAATGATCTCTTTTTCTTTGACGCCAGGGCTTCGTTGACCGCCGACTTCGGCGCCGGCAACGGGTTGGGAACCATTCGTGGAAGCATTGATACGTTCAAGCGAAACGGCGGGCTTTTCGAAGGAAATCCGGGCCTGATCCTGGAAACGGCCAACATCGGAAATACGAACCACGGATTCTTCACCGGCAACACCACCATGTCGTTTGAGGGAAGCGCCTTCACCGGCAAATGGGGCGGCCAGTTCTTCGGGAACGGGACGTCAGCGACGGATCAACCGGGAGCCGTCGGCGGAACGTTCGGCGCCGAAAACGGAACCAGTGCTCTTGTCGGAGTCTTCAGCGCGTCGAAACAGTAATCATCGCAGCGGCGACACAGACCAAAGCAACGACCCTGGATCCCCGATCAAGCCCGGCCCGCCGGGTGCGTTTTCTTGACAGCCTTTGGAGAGGGTCGTAAGATGGTTGATGTAGGAGGTTTCCTCCGCATTGACTATCTCTCGCACAACGCCTTTCCGGTTCAGGCCCATTCGGAGTTCCCCTCGACCCCATCGGAAAGGACGCGCGGTCATCGCGCTCAGCCTGCTCTTTTTCTCTTGTCAGATCGGCCTCTCCCGGGCGGAACCTTCGCTGGTCGTCACCGCGGCCTATGAAGGCGTGATCAATCCCGTCGCCGCCGAATATCTCCACGAAGCCATTGTCCACGCGGAGCAGGCCCACGCCCGGTTTCTCGTGTTTCAACTCGACACGCCGGGCGGCCTGGACACGTCGATGCGTTTGATGATTAAAGATATGACGGGAGCCCAATTGCCGATTGTGGTGTACGTGGCCCCGACCGGCGGACGGGCCGCGTCTGCCGGAGTCTTCCTCACCCTGGCGGCGCACGTGTCGGCCATGGCGCCGGGAACCAATATCGGAGCGGCCCATCCCGTGGCCATGGGCGGCGGGAAAATGGACGAGGTGATGAAGGAGAAGGTGGAAAACGACGCCGTCGCCTATATCCGGTCCATTGCCGAACGGCGGGGCCGGAACGTCGAATGGGCGGAAAACGCCGTCAAGAAAAGCGTCTCGGCCACCGCCACGCAAGCCCGGGAACTGGGCGTGGTCGATCTGATTGCGTCGGACCTCGACGACTTACTCGAACAACTCGACGGCTGGGAACTCACGCTTGGCGAACAGCCCGTCACCCTGCAAACCCGGGACGCGCGCATCCGGGATTTCCCCATGAGTTGGCGACTCGAAACCATGAAGGCCATCAGCGACCCGAACATCGCCTACGTGCTGATGACCATCGGCACCATCGGATTGATCGCGGAACTCTACAGTCCGGGCGCGATTCTGCCCGGCGTGGTCGGCGCCATCAGCCTGGTCCTCGCGTTTTATTCCCTCCAGTCCCTTCCCGTAAATTACGCGGGCGTGCTGCTGTTCATCATGGGCATCATCATGTTGATCCTGGAGGTCACCGTCACCAGTTACGGGGTGTTGGCCATCGGCGGGGTCACCGCCATGGTGCTGGGGTCGCTTTTTCTCTTCAACCAGGATTTCCCCTATTATCAGCTCTCATGGTCTGTTATGCTTCCCGTGATCGCCATCGCGGTGGGGTTTGCGTTGCTTGTAGTCAATTTCGGCATCCGGGCCTTACGCCGGCAAACGCCCACCGGCAGCGAAGGGATGATTGGCCGCATCGGATCAGCAAAAACAAGCCTGACGCCGAACGGACAGATTTTCGTCCAGGGTGAAATCTGGGAGGCCGTCAGTTCGGTGCCGGTGACCGAAGGCCAGCCTATCGAAATCACGCAGATCGACGGCCTCACGGTCCACGTCAAACCCCTGGAGCCGCAAACGGGAGTCACTAAACCATGAATTTCAGTCCCACCATGCTGATCATTCTGTTGTTAGGGTTTGTCATCCTGATCTCGAAAGGGTTCTATATCCTGAGGGAATACGAGCGCGCCGTGATTTTCCGGTTCGGCCGTCTGGCCAGGGGCCTGATCGGAGGGAATGGACCCGGCGTGGTCATCATTATCCCGTTCATCGATAAACTGGTTCGCGTGAGCCTCCGAACCGTGACCATGGACGTGCCGCCCCAGGACGTCATCACGAAAGACAACGTGTCGGTCAAAGTCAACGCGGTGATCTATTTTCGCGTGGTGGAGTCGGAGAAAGCCATCGTCGGGGTGGAGGACTATTATTACGCCACCTCCATGATCGCCCAGACGACCTTGCGAAGCGTCCTGGGCCAAAGCCAGTTGGATGACCTGCTCTCCAAACGGGACGAAATCAACGCGGACTTGCAGCGGATTATCGATCAGGCCACCGAACCCTGGGGCATCAAGGTATCCGCCGTCGAAGTTAAAAACGTGGACCTCCCGCAGGAAATGCAGCGGGCGATTGCCATGCAGGCGGAAGCGGAACGGGAACGACGGTCGAAAGTCATCCATGCCGAAGGCGAATTTCAGGCCTCCCAGCGCCTCTCCGACGCCGCCAATATCCTGAGCCAAAATCCGGCCGCCCTGCAATTACGGTATCTTGAAACCATCATGCACGTGGCCGGGGATAAAAGTTCGACCATCCTGTTTCCCGTGCCCATTGACCTGTTGGGCCCGTTTCTGAAACGCATGGAATCCCCGGATGCGCCTCCACCCGAAGGGCCGGCTTCGGCATAGGATACCTGTTCCGCGGCCCGACCATCACATGAACGGCCTCACGTCATGAAACGTCTGTTTGCAGTCATCGGCCTGGGCCGATTCGGCTATAGTGTCGTGGAATCGTTGGTGCACAAGGGGAGTGAAGTCCTCGCCATCGACCTGGAAGAAGCGAAGATTCAAGCCATCAGCGATATCGCGACCTTTGCCGTTCAGTGCGACGCAACGGACGAGCGCGCGCTGAAAGCCGTCAGCACTCAAAGCGCCGACGTGGCCGTGGTGAGCATCGGCGAAAACATCGAGGCGAGCATCCTCATCGTCCAGACGTTGCACGAAATGGGCATCACGTCCATCATCGCCAAGGCCATGACCAACATGCACGGAAAAATCCTCAGCAATCTCGGCGTCACCGAAGTGATTTACCCCGAACGGGACGCCGCCATCCGGCTCGCGCATCGACTCGCTTCCCCCAAGGTGTTGGACTATCTCGAATTGGCGCCCGGCTACAGTGTCGAGGAAGTCGCCGTGCCGGATCGCTTTTCCGGCATGAGCATCCAGGAAACCAAAATCCGTGAGCAGCACAATCTCAACATCATCGGCATCAAGAAACAGGTCAATCGCATGATCAAGGGACAATTAAAGAAGGAGGACACCTTCAATTTCACTCCCTCGCCCGGGGATATGATCGAAAAAGGCGACGTCCTGGTCATGATCGGGAAAGAGCATGATCTGGACGGATTCAGTAATGCCGAATAAATCGCATCCCGAGGCAACGCCCCAACACGATGGCCAACCCCTCCTCACCGAATTCCGCCGGAACCTGGAAGCCTTTTATGCGGCCTTAAAGCTCGCGCCGCCCTATGACAGCGTTGAAAAAACCATACGGTGTCTCTCCGATTTGGTCAAAACCCAAACGGCCGAGGAGCAGGCGCACCTGCTCGCCAATGATGTCCTGAGACAGCAACTCCACGTCCGGGCCCTGATCGACTCCGGATTACACAAAAAACATCGCGGCATCATCACCGGACTGACGCGCACAGAGGCCCTGGATCAGTTTCCCCGGTCCTTACGCTACCTATTGGAGCCCTTTCGACCATAGCCGCAGCTCATCCCTGCGTGCTGTTTTTTTGCAACACCACTATTGACTTTTCACATCAATTTCAATAACTTCCAAAGACCTTCCAAGCGCCGCCCTTATATCTCTTTATATTTCAACAAGTTACAATATCTTCGATTGCACCAATTTTGGCCCGAAAATTGCTTATACGGTACTGTTTGAGAATATGTGCTCTCATTCAGTAAGCCCAAAACGACAGACAGGACACAACCACACATGTTCGGGAAACAGCAACAAACCATCGGGCGAACCATCTCCACGTCGGGAATCGGTCTCCATTCGGGACGGCCGTCGAAGGTCACCCTGTCCCCGGCCCCCGTGGACAACGGCATTGTGTTCCGGCGGAAAGTCAACAGTCACGTCGAAACGTGCCAGGCGTCGATTCGCAACCTCAGATCCACGAAATTGTGCACGTCGGTCGGCTCCAATGGATTCCAAATCCAAACGACCGAACACGTGCTGTCGGCCCTCTGGGGTCTGGGCATCGACAATGCCTTTATCGATATCGATTCGGAAGAAGTTCCGGCGATGGACGGCAGCGCGGCGCCCTTTGCCGAACTCATTCACCGTGCCGGGATTCTGCCCCAGGAACGTCCGCGAACCTATCTCAAAATTCTGGAACCCATTCACGCGGGCGATGCCAGTCGGGGAATCTCCATTCTCCCCTCGCCCTATTCCAGGATCACCTATACGATCGACTACGATCATCAGTTGATCGGACAGCAAACCTATGAATACGAGTGGTCCGCGGGAGGGTTCGCAGCCCATATCGCGCACGCCCGGACCTTCGGGTTTTCACAGGAAGTGGACGCCTTATGGGCGCTTGGTTTGGCAAGGGGCGGTTCCCTGGACAATACGATCGTGTTTTCGGAGAACGGCATTCTGAATGAAGAAGCCCTCCGCTTCCCGGACGAATGCGTTCGCCATAAGGTGCTGGACCTCATCGGCGACCTGTCTCTCCTCAGCATCCACGTCATCGGCCATATTATCGGCAAACGTTCGGGGCACCAGCTCCACGCCCAACTCGTCCAGTCGATTCTTGACAACCCGAAGGCCTGGACGATTGTGGGTCCGCCTGAAAAGTCCGCCGCGGCGTTGGCCGGTCGTATTCCCAATGGCAAAGAGTCGATTCACGCCGTGCCTCTCCCCGCAAACGCGGCGTTCTGACTCCACGCATTCCCCGTTCCCTTCTGCAATCCTTGCAAGTGCCCGGTCATTCATTGACAAAATAAAGGAACCGACTGTACCGGAATTGTCATTCTGAGCCGGAGGCGAAGAATCTCTTGCTCAACGACCAAACGCCAGGAAAAGGCAGATCCTTCGCGTTGCTCGGCATGACTGATTCGGGACGTTGTTGGCTCTTTTCATGCAAAGATGCTAGGGTGGCGGGATGATGCTGCGTCGCATGCTTGCCCCCGTTTCGTTGCTGTGGCTACCCGGACTCCTCATCGCGGCAACGTCCGCGCCACAACCCGGCTTTCAGGGGATTCCCTGGGGAAGCGCGCTGGCTGAATTGCCTCAACTCGTCCTCGTCGAGCCCGACGAGCGGGTCGACATTTATGCATACAGGAAAGGCCCGCCGCGGTTTGCGAACGAACCGGTGGACTTCATCAAGCTCTACGCCATCGACAAGCAATTTGCCCGGGTGATGATCCGCTACCGAAGTGAAGCAACGCACAACCGGATCAAGCAGACGCTGGAATCGGAATTCGGGGAAATTCGACACAACCGCGGATCGATGATCCGGGGACTGAACCAGGAATATTCCTGGCGCCTTGAGGAAACCGAAATCAGCCTGAGTTATCGGGGACTGGGAGAACGGGGATTGCTGATGATTCAGAGCCGCATCTTAGCGCCGCGTTTTCTCGATCTGTTGAGCGACCATACCCATTAGTCCACACCGGCGGCTTATCCCTCGATCTGATTCCTGGCTTCCAGCACCTTCCGCACCACCACCTCGATTTGTTCCTCATCGACAAAGGGGGAGAGGATAAAGGATTTCAACGCCACGATCGGTTCCCCGTATTCCGAAGTCCGATAGCAATCCGTCACGGACAACACCACCCCCCGTCCTTCCATCGCCTCCTGATGGACGTACTGGAACACCTTTCGATTGTACTCATTGTGCGATCGCAGCATCTCCCGACAGGCCGCGTCCTGGCTTTCCGCCTCTTTGATTCGAAACGTATCAATCCCGCGAGGATAGACCCGAAACAGCGTCACGGGGCCGAAATTTTCCCGATTCAGGACCGTGGCACAATCTTTCCCCTCCAGATGCTCCCGAAGCAATTGCGACATTTCCACAAGGTGCCCGATAATGACTTGCAGGCCTTGCTTCCCGAATAATTTCATGTTGGCCAGCGCCGCCAGAACCCCGCCGCCCGCCCGAGAGGTCTCGATGGTATACATGCCCGGCCGATGGGTTCCGAACTGATAGAGATACGGCATCTGTTCTTGAGGCCGGTGAAGCAAATCCAAGTCTTCGCGATTCTTGAACAACACCAGGCTCGAGATATACGGGGTAAACCCCGATTTGTGAAAATCGATCCCCACGCTGTCCGCCAGAGACAAGTCGTGAATGGGAAGGCGAGCCCCCGCCAGCGCGCGAAGGGTGCGCGGCCGGAACCCCAGAGGATTCCGGTCAAAATCATAGTCGTTAAACACCGACCAGGCCCAGCCGATGACGGCATCGGCATGCACGTGGGGCCGGTACGGAAGCTGAAATTCGTCCACCAAGGCATTGCGCGCCGCCACGATCCCGGCAAGATCGTCAAGCCCAAAGGCATCGGTGGTCCCCATGGTGGCGATCACCGCGGCGATTTTCCCGCCCCGGCTGAGGATCGCCCTGGCCTGCTCCCGAAAGACCTCGACGTTCATGGCGTTCCGTGAGTCCGTCGGAACGGTGACGACGCTCTGCGACCCGAGGCCCAACCACCCCGCGATGTTGTATCGACAATAATGACTGGCCTCACTGGCAAAAATCACCGCGTCCTCCCGCACGCCTGACGCCATGGCGCCGGGGAGCGCTTTTTCCAACCCGATCTTGGCGCCATACAGCGTTGTGCCCGTCCCGCCGAAGGTAAACACGCCTCCCGCGCAATCCGGTTCGTACCCCACGAGGCGCGCGCTCATCGCCACCATCTCCACTTCCGCCAGGGCCAACCGGTGACTGTATTCGTCCCACCCGAGATTCGGATTCGCCAAAGACGCCAACAACGTTCCGATCAAAGAGGAAATGGTCGGTGGCGGGATCACGTTCTGTTGAGTGTGGGGATGCCCGGGAATGGCCAACCCCGAACAGTACTGCACAAGCTCGGTCGTCACGTCCTCGACGCTCATCCCGCGTTCGGGCAAACTCGCTTCCCCGGCCTTCCCATAGTCCAGGGGCGTCCGCTGTCCCAGAATGGGACGCTCGCTTTTCAACGCATCCACCGCATCCATCGCGCGCATGACGCTGTGGACAAAGTAGCTGTCATGCACGCGATTGGACGTCGGCTGCGGAAAACAGACGCGGATCCTGTCCAAAAGGTCATGGTACGGTGCGGTCATATCGTGTTCCTTCCCTGATTGCTGCGAAAATCAACCCGTGAGACGACGTGGCCGTGTATTGTACCACGGAAGGGCGCGAAGCGTTCGCCGCGCGGGAAACCACCCCATTGACGCATGAGGATCCGATGGCGCACCATGGCGGAAACCCGTCACGTGGACAGGGAGTCGTTCGTGCCGCCTTCTCCTGAAACCTTCGCGATCAATCCCGACTGCCAGATTTCCGTCGAACAAATCGGCTTGGGCCGTCACCAGGTCGTCCTGGTCGATCGATTCTACCGGTATCCCGACAAAGTCCTGCAACTGGCCCTGGAGCTTCCGTATACCGATCGATTTGAAATTGTCGGCAACTTTCCCGGCGTTCGGGCTTCAGTAAACGTCGAGACCGGGACGATCGTGAATGCGATCAGCGACTTCTGGGGCAAGAAGCTGTACCCGTTTTTCGTTCCCCAGCCGATCGTGTTTCAAGGCATCACCAACCAACAGTACCGCCTCAACGTGGGACAGCGTCAACCCCATATCGACCAGGACGTGACCGCCATGGTCTACCTGAATCCCGCTGATTCCTGCATGGGCGGAACCGGTCTGTACCGGCACGTTCCCACGGGACTGGAACGGGTGCCCATCGTTCCGGACCAGGAGATCCGCGAGCTGGCCGACAGGCTGGAACTCAGCGATGAATTTCTCAACAGTCCGGAGGGCTATGAAAATTTTCAAAACAGCATGATCTTCAATCCCCTGTTTGCCAACCGGGACAATGCGTATATCAACGACGGGAATCCCTATTGGGAACTCCTCTTCCTCATGCGCATGCAGCCCAACCGCCTGATCATTTTCGACGGGCGCTGTTTTCATTCACAGCACATCACGACCGACCAATACACCCAGGCGTTTCGCGTCAACCAGGTCCTGTATCTCAGTCAGAACCCCAAACCCTGATTGCCCGTTTCCGCAGTCTCCTTCTGTCATCGAATTAGTGAACATTTACAAGGATGACCGGAGAGCCACCCGTTCGTCCTGACCCCTTCGATTTCTCTTCCGTTCGTCCTGAGCGTAGCGTAGCGAAGTCGAAGGGCGTCACCCGACAATCAGCCGGCCCCGCCCTGAAGATAGGTTTGGCCTTTGTAGCGTTTGGCCACCGCAATGAAGAGCATCGAGACAACCAGCATGACCAACGTGAAAAACCAATAATAGTCCGGACCGTCCAGCCGCACGGTGCCGTCGTCGTTCTGAATGACGTAATTCACCGCCGAGGTAAAGGCGTTCCCCAGGGACACCGACAGCAGAAAGAGCGCCATCACAAAGGATTTCAAGGCCTTGGGCGCCTGGGTATAGGAAAATTCCAGACACGTGATCGAGACCATGACTTCCGCCGCGGTGATCACCACGAACGCCACGATTTGCCAGACGATATTCGGCCGCAGCCCCGAGGCAATCTGCATCTCGATCACCGCGGAAATCACAAAGGCGATGGCCGTCACGAAAAATCCGATGCTGATTTTCCGCAACGGCGTCAGCGGAAACACCCTCTCGACGGCGGGATAGACGCCGTAGGCAAATACCGGGATGAGGAGCATGATCAAAAACGGATTGACGAACTGAATCTGCGACGGGAGCCATTCCACCCCCATCCAGTAGAGATCCATGTGTCTGGCCTGGAGGACCCAAGCCGACCCCGTTTGGTCGTAGAGCGCCCAAAACACGGCCACGAACAGATAGATCGGCGTGAGCCGCCACATGGCCAGCAGGCTCTCGCGCGACAACAATTCCTGAAGGAACGCGGTGCCCCCGGCGGGGATATGCGCGTAACCCCGCCGTCCCAACCAGAACACCCACGTCGCCAGCAGCATCAACAATCCGGGAACGCCGAAGGCCAGATGAGGCCCGATATGGTTGAGCAGCCATGGGGTCAGGATCGTGGAAAGCCCCGCGCCGAAATTGATCGCAAAATAAAACCAGTAAAAGGCTTTGCTGAGCAGATGACTGTTGGCCGCGCCAAACTGGTCCCCGAGGTTGGCGGACACGCACGGTTTGATTCCTCCGGAACCCACGGCGATCAGCGTAAGCCCCACGGCCAAGCCGACCCTGGTGTGGTCCAGCGCGAGGGCCAGATGCCCCAGGCAATACACCAGCGACAGCGACATGATCGTGCCATACTTCCCGAACCAGACGTCCGCGACCAGGGCCCCGAGGACCGGGAAAAAATACACCGCGGACGTAAACAGATGATAATAGGAGCGCGCTTCGGGTTCACTCATCACGTCCGGGACGCCGTCCGCATTCATGAGGTATTGGGTCATGAAAATCACCAGGATCGTGCGCATGCCGTAGAAACTGAATCGCTCGGCGGCTTCGTTCACGATCAGGAACGGGATGCAGGACGGCATCCGGTCCGAACGTTCGGGCTCGGTACGGTATCGGCTGGCGCTCATGATGGATGCTCGACGTTCACGCGGTTCACGACTGCTCGAAGCAGATGATCGTCCCGGGACACGGGGCTCCGCGCCGGGCTGAAGACCAACGTCGATGCCTAGGCTCTGCGAAAACTGATATGATCCTTGTATTCCTGAATGGCCGCGCGTAACGAGGATTTGCCCAGAGGGATATTGGCCTCGAGCGCGTCTTCTATCGCGGGATCGTCGATGACCACTTCGTATTTTTCCTGCACGTTGGTCAGGATCACCCCTTTTTCAACCTGCCGGGGCAGAAAGATTTCCGTCCACACCTCTTTTTCCACAAGACAGACGTCGCAAAACCGTTCGTACAACATTTCCAACCGTTCAGGATCGGTGATGTTCATGTTTCAGGACTCCCGTATGGATTCTTTGATTCCTGCCTCATCTCGCTTTTTCCGCCTCAGGGCACCATAACCGCCCCCGCCCGGAGTTTCAATCCTCAACCGGTCGCCCTGGCTCACGGCCAGGGTCGTTTTGCCGGGGAGGGGCTTTTCCCGGCCCTTGCGGATCAACACGTTTCGACCGGATTGTCCGGCCTCTCCCCCGGCCAACCCGAACGGTCTCGATTTTCGTCGATCGGAGATAATCGTCACGTGGGCGTCCTGCAGAAATTCGATTTCGCGCGTGATCCCGTTCCCTCCCGCGTGACTTCCCGCACCGCCCGTCCCTTCCCGAAGAACGTACCGGGATATCCGAAACGGATACGCATACTCCAGGGCTTCGACCGGCGTATTCATCGTATTCGTCATATGGGAATGGATGCCGCTGGCTCCCGGGCATGCCGCGCCGGCGCCCATGCCCCCGCCCAACGTTTCATAGTACGCAAACGGCCGTTGCTTTTCGCGATCCCACCCGCCGATCGTGACATTATTCATGGTCCCCTGGCTCGCGGCCGGCACCCGGTCCGGGCAGGCCTGCGCCAACGCCCCGAGCAGCACGTCCACGATGCGCTGGGCCGTCTCGACGTTGCCCGCGGCCACCGCCGCGGGAAACCGGGCATTGACCACCGACCCTTCAGGAGCCAGGACGCGGATGGGAGCCATGCACCCGCTGTTGCCGGGAATATCCAGCCCCAGCAAACAGCGGAACACGTACGCGGTGGCCGATACCGTAATCGCATAGACCGCGTTGACGCTGCCTTCGCACTGGGACGCGCTTCCTTCAAAATCGACCACTGCCTCCTCTCCATCAATCGTCACGGTGACGGCAATCGGGATCGGAGTGTCGTCGAGGCCGTCGTCATCCAGCACGTCTTCATGCCGATAGATGCCGTCCGGCAACTGCCGGATGCCGTGCCTCGTCAGTTGTTCACTATAGGCCAACAAATCGGACATGTTGCCCCGCACGCGCTCCACCCCGTAGCGCGACGCCAATTCCTGAAGCCGTTGCGCCCCGATCCGGTTGGCCGCCAGTTGCGCCTGCAAATCACCGGCGCGTTCCCGCGGGGTCCGCACGTTCGCCAGGAAGCAATCCCACAGGGCCCGGTTGATCCTGCCGGCGTCCACGAGTTTCACGGGCGGGATAATCACTCCTTCCTGATACAACTCCCTGGACAACGGCATGGACCCCGGCGACATGCCCCCAACGTCGGCGTGATGCGCGCGGTTGGCGACGAATCCCAGGAGACTGTTGCCTTCGACAAAGACCGGCGAGACGACCGTGACATCCGGCAGGTGCGTTCCGCCGTGAAACGGATCATTCAGGATCGCCACGTCGCCCGGCCCAAGGGTCAGGTGCCTGCGACAGGCTTCGACGGAGAGCGGCATGGCCCCGAGATGGATGGGAATATGGGCAGCCTGCGCCACCAGGCGCCCGGCCTCGTCGAACACGGCGCAGGAAAAGTCGCGGCGCTCCTTGATGTTCGGAGAAAACGCCGAGCGTTGGAGGCGCACCCCCATTTCCTCGGCCACCGAGCCGTACACATGTTTAAAGACTTCCCGCTCAACGGCTTTCTGCACGAGCCGCTCCAATGGTGACCAGCACGTTCTGCAGGACGTCAACGCGCGCGTCATCGGTTTCCGACAACAGAATGGTGGTATCGTCCTGGAAAATGACCGCGGGGCCGGGAACGTGATGCCCCGGGCGTAAAAGACGTCGATCATAGAACGGGACGGTTCGGGGCCCGGAGGCGAACACGAGGCGACGCTCATGGCACAAGGCTCCTGACGAATCAGCAGACCCCGTTGTCCGCGTCTCGATGCGCGGGGGACTGACGTCGCCGATGGCGCGAACCCGCAGATTGACGATCTCCAGACCCGCGGCCTCGTCCTGATACCCGTAGCGCCTGGCGTGGTGTTCATGAAAGGCCGTTCGGAAAGCGGGGGAAAAGGGGACGGTCAATTCAAAGGACTGGCCCTGATACCGCAGATCCACTTCGCAGTGAACGCGCCGGGCGGAAACGGGGACCTTTTGGATCGCCAGATCCTCCTGCGCCTGCTCGACCATGGGCACAAACCGGCGTTCCAGCTCTTCAAACGCGGTTTCACCGGGACACATCACCGTCCGCACGTAATCCAGGAACACGTTCGCCGTCAACATGCCCAGGGCGGATAACGTCGAGGCGGCCAGGGGAATCAACACGCGTCCGACGTTGAGGGACCGCGCCAGTTCGCAGGCATGAACCCCTCCGGCGCCGCCGAACGAGAGCAGCACGTATTCCCTGGGATCGTGCCCGCGTTCGATGGAGATCACGCGGATCGCGCGCTCCATCTCGGCATTGACCACCTGAAGGATACCCAGGGCCGCCTCCTCCGGATCCACGCGGGAGCCGGCAGCGTACGGGGCCAACTCTCGCGAAAGCCCGGCCAAGGCCTCGCGGGCGGCCTCTCTATCCAACGGCAATTCGCCGCCCAACAGGCCCGCGGCAGGCAAACGTCCCAGGAAGGCATTGGCATCCGTGACCGTGGCCATTGACCCGCCTCGTCCATAGCACGCGGGTCCCGGATCGGCACCGGCGCTTTCCGGTCCCACGCGCAGGGCGCCTCCGGCATCAACCCGAGCCAGGGACCCGCCTCCCGCGCCCACCGTATGAATGTCCAGCATTGGGACGCGGATGGGCATGCCCGCGATTTCCGCTTCCGACGTCGTTTGAATCGCGCCATCGACCACGGACACATCCGTAGACGTGCCACCCATGTCAAACGTGATGATCTGCGAGAACCCCGCCAGCCGCGCAAGGTATTCCGCCCCGATTACCCCGCCCGCGGGCCCGGACAGGATCGAACGGACACCCTCCTGCCGTACCTGCGCCGCCCGGATTCGCCCGCCGTTCGATTGCATGATATGGAAGGAACCGCCTTTGAACGAGTGCTCAAGGGTTCCCACGTATCGGTTGAGTACCGGGGAGACATAGGCGTTGACCACCGTGGTGGAGGCTCGCTCAAATTCCCGAAATTCCGGGATCAACTCATGCGAGGCGGAGACAAAGAAGCCCGCTTCCCGGAGGCGCCGCCCGATTTGCCGTTCATGCTCGGGATTCACAAAGGAAAACAACAGGGACAGCGCCACGGCTTCGACCCGTTGTTCCCGCAGCGTCTCAATGAGGGACGGCAGCGACCGTTGGGCCAGAGGCCGCAACACGCGCCCGCGATGATCGAGCCGTTCCGGCACCTCCAGGCACCGGTCCTGAGGCACGAGCGCCGGCACCCCGCCACTGAACCAATCGTAGAGGTTCCGGCGGGTCTGCCGGCCAATCTGCAACACGTCCCGAAAACCGTGCGTCGTGATGAACGCCGTGCGCGCGCCCTTCCGTTCGAGCAACGCGTTGGTGGCCACGGTCGAGCCGTGCACCACCATATAGCCGTCAGCCGGGGACAGCCTCCGCAATCCCTCCAGGACCGCTTGCGCGGGGTCCTCGGGAGTGGAAAGCACCTTGAACGTCTTCACGCCAACCTGGTCGTACACCACGAAATCGGTGAAGGTGCCGCCGATGTCGATGCCGATGGCCAGGGGGGATCGTTGGTCGTCTATTGTGCCACTGTCAACCATGTTTCCGGTTTGGATCCAACCCCCTCTCCCCATCGTGGGAGAAGGTTGGGGTGAGGGGGGAAATTGTCAACGAATGAGCGAACGCCTGCAAATGACGGACAGCCTCGTCAGCCTTTGACGTGTCCGCTGAGGGTGACGATTCTCGGGCCGCCCGGCGCATTGTCGAAAATACGCAGCAGCGCCTGATGCATGCCGGGCGCCGTACTTTTGAAATGAATCGGCACCGCACAGAGCTCTCCCGTGGTCAGAGTGGTCCCGGCGCAGGACTCCCGGTCGACGGAAAAAGCCCGTGACCCTTCCAGGACGATCTCGTCGATATTCAAGGAACCGAGCCCCACGTTGGAGACGGTTAATTGCAGCGTCCGCCGGGCCGGCGCATCGACGTCCGCTGAAAACCGGATGGCTTCGGCGCTCAGGCTGATGGACGGAATAACCGATTTCCCGCTCAACAGAATCGACACGTCGTCGGACCCGCTGTTGGCCGTCACAATATCCGGCAACCCGTCATTGTCAAAATCTTCGATCCCCATGGCGGTCGGCACCTTGCCAACGGCATAGTGCCCCGCGGGCTGAAACGACCCGTCTCCCCGTCCCAGGAGTATGGAGGTACTATCCGAGGCGCGATTGGTGGAAATCAGATCACGAGAGCCGTCACCATCCAAATCCTTGTAGCCCAACGCCACGGGACTGAACCCCACCTCCATGTTGGCGGGTTTGGTATAGTGGCCGTGACGGAGTTGCAGCAGCAGCTTGACGCTGTCGGTAAACAAACTGGCGACCATGAGATCCAGGTTTCCATCGGCATCCACATCCGTTTGGGTCACGGCGCTCAGCGTCAACCCCGCCTGAATGGTTTTCCAGGCGGCAAAGGTTCCCCCGCCCTGATTCCGAAACACGGACACGTATCCATTCGGCGTCCGCCAACTCGGCTGACTCCACGTCAACGTGACGTCCGGCAATCCATCGCCGTCGAGGTCCGCCAGTGAGGCGCCGGTGGGAAACAAGCCGTTCCGGTCCTGCTCTTCGACGTGTTGCGTCAACGCAAAATCGCCCCGCCCGTTGTTCGACAACACCGACCAACTGAACGGGGGATAATGGCCGAACCGGCCGCTGTTGACCACAATCATGTCCAAATCCTCATCCCCGTCCACGTCACCCAACGCGAGAAACGTGGGGCCTTTCCCCGAAGGATACGGCACGGGTTTCTCGAAGAACCCGTTGCCCTTGCCGAACAGGACGAGAACGCGGTCGGCGCCGGTCTCGGCCACGGCCAAATCCGCGGTCCCGTCCCGGTTCAGGTCTTCCGCGGCCAGAAACATCGGGCTCGTTCCCACGCCGAAGGAATAGCTTGACCGGAACGTGCCGTTTCCGTTGCCCAACAATACCGAAACGTCGTCCGAATCGCTGTTCGCCGTGGCCACGTCCAGGTGTCCGTCTTCGTTGAAATCGCCGACCGTGAGTCCTTCCGGATGGGCGCCGAC
This sequence comes from Nitrospirales bacterium, assembly GCA_965232175.1. Taxonomy (GTDB): domain Bacteria; phylum Nitrospirota; class Nitrospiria; order Nitrospirales; family UBA8639; genus Bin75. The sequence continues at coordinate 1,680,558 of CBDDOW010000006.1, read as the reverse complement.
GGGCGCGGACAGAACCGGCGTAAAGACGAGATTCTGCGCCAGGACGGGACCGGCAGCAACCAGTACCGCCGCGCCGCAGACCATCCATGGGTTGAACGTGCGCCTTCCGAACCCGATCATGACGCGCCCCCTGCCCTCCCGTTCACTCCGGCAACGACCGGTCATCCGTCGCAAACGTTTTTTTCAAGACAATTTCCACTTCATCCGTCGCCGCCATGCCCCGATTGCGAACGTGCACGGACCATGAAGGATGGCATCGCAGCGACGCGGCCACGGTTTTGAGCAATTCCGGTTTGATCCGGGTTTCCCAATCATGCAACCAGGCGTACTCATCGTCGTCGCCGTCGTACTCTTCCGGAAACCCGGCGACGAGATTAAACCGAAGGGTGAACGTTTTTTCTTCTTCGAACATGTTCGGGAACGACAGATTCCGGCTTATGACAAGCCAATGACACTGAGAGACTACTCCTGAACGTCTTTGGCCCGGCGATCCAGATACCCCGACCGGGCGGCGCCGTACAGATCAACGGTGGATGCTTCAAGCTCCTCAAATGTCTTGAGGTTCACGGCACGAGTATTCAAACGGTCCGCCGCATTGAGCGCCAGGTTCGGGGCAAACGGGATGAAATAGTTGACGGGATTCATGAAGATATCGCCGGCATACCCCACTGCATGCCGAACCGTCATCGGGGGAAGCAACGGCAGGACCAGGTACGGCCCGGAAGCCACCCCATAGGTCGCCAGGGTCTGACCGGCATCTTCCGCCGGCGGGGCTTCAATGTCGAACATGTATTTGGCGACGTCAAAAAGTCCTCCCACGCCAAGGATCGAATTCAGCAGGAACCGTTGCATTTCGATTCCGGCCCGATCGAATTTCCCCTGGAAGATGCCATTGAGAAATCGCGAGGCAAATCCCAGATTCTCAAACGCATTGGCCAGAGAATCCTGAACGTCGGGCGGCACGATGCCGGCGTACACCCTGGCGACCGGCTTCAGCGCATAGCGGTCGATCCGGTAATTGAGCGCAAAGGTCGTCGAATTAAACGGCTCCCACGGATCCCGAACCGGTTCGCTCTCGGTCTCAAACGGATCCTCAAACGGATCTTCAAACGTGCCCTCGACGACCGTTTCATCCATGACGGGGATGGCGCCTTCGTTGGCTGTGCCCGATTCCCCGGAAGGCGTTGATTCGTTCGGACGTCCGGGATCGCCGCCAGGGTCCGGTGGAAAATACTGCAAGCCGATGCTGTCCGCGGAAGAACGCGGCACGGCAAGCGCAACGACAGCCCCATTCACCGGAGACGCGGGTTGCGCGGGACTGGCCGGTTGAGAGACCCGCGGGTTCACGGGCTGGGCCGGAAGGACCGATGGAAGTCCCGGAACGCACAGAAGGACAGCCGTCAGGCAAAGAACGGATTCTCTTCGCAGCCATGACAGATTCGAGGTGTTGCTGGCCATGTTCATACCCGGCGTACGCGAACGCATGCGTCCCACGGATTGTCCTGTGTGCCACAAGCCCCACGCATCCGGAAAGCGAAGCTCTATTCGGAACTGCCCAACATATCATCGACCAACGGACGGTTGATATCTTCGCAACCCGGGCACAGGACGTCGAACAGCGCCTCGTAGTTCTCGACGTAATTCCGGGCGTCGGCCAATTTTTCATCGAGCGCGTCCTGGTAACACGAATCACATAACATCATGATCCCTCGCATCACCGACACGGTTTTTCGACCATGGCTCCCGGTCATACGGCCCCTCCTCCCGGAACCCGATCACGTTTCACGGAAATCCCGACCATGGCATCCGGCTTCCTCTCGGCGCGCCCCCTCCATCGCGGAACCCGTCACGACCAGCCGCGTTGCTGGGCCAGGAAAAAATCTTCCGTTTCAAGGTCCAGGCCGCATTCCGGGCATTCGTACGGTTGATCCGGTGGAGGGATCGACAATTCCGTCTCCTGGATTCGTCCCTGACAAACGTGATAAAAATGTCCGCCGGCGTGTTCGGAATCCAACGGATCGTTTTCAAATTTGAGAATCATGCTCTTCCCCGCAACACTCAGGATGACTTATAACAGGGACGCCGAACGGTGTGCAATCCTCGGCGCGCGCAACGCCCCGGCGGATGACGCTTCACCAGGCCGACGCGCGCGCAACGCCATTGCGAGATCCTTCTCTTCGTTCAGGATGACCACGCTGGCCCCGTTGCTCAGCGTCTTCTTCCTGCTCCAGGCGCACCCGGCTCTGGCGTTATCTCAAACTCCTCAGCCTGCCGCCGAACGAATTGCCCTTGCTCCCGTCCTCACGCAGGGACTCGTCCAACCGGTCTTCGTCGGGCATGCGGGCGACCGCAGCCGGCGGCTCTTTATCCTGGAGCAGCCGGGACGCATCCGCGTTTTTCAGAACGGCACCCTGCACCCGTCCCCATGGCTGGACATTGCCAACCGGGTCGACTTCGGCGGAGAAAAGGGGCTTCTGGGGTTGGCATTCCACCCTCGCTTTGCGAAAAACGGACGGTTTTTCGTCAATTATACAAGAAAACCGGATGGAGCAACGGTCGTGGCGGAATTTCAGGTTGCGCAAAGCTCCGACCAAGCCCTCCCCCAAGAAAAAACTCTGCTCACGGTTCAACAGCCGTATGCGAATCATAACGGCGGGATGCTGGCCTTCGGTCCGGACGGGTATCTGTACATTGCCACGGGAGACGGCGGAGCAGGCGGCGACCCTGAAAATCGGGGACAAAATCCGAATACCCTGCTTGGCAAGCTGTTACGCATCGACGTGGATCAGGGAAACCCGTACGGCATTCCGCCCGACAATCCCTTTGCCGGGCGACGAAGCGGACGGGAAATCTTCGCCCTGGGCTTCCGGAATCCCTGGAGATTTTCTTTCGACCGGCAGACCGGCCGATTGTGGGCCGCGGACGTCGGGCAAAATCGTTGGGAAGAAATCGACGTGGTGCAAGCGGGGCACAACTATGGGTGGCGCGTTATGGAAGGGGCCCATTGTTTTCAGCCCGCTCGCGGCTGCGCCACGGCCGGGCTGACCCTCCCCGTGGCGGAATACCCGAATCAGGCACCCCACTGCGCCGTCACGGGCGGATACGTGTACCGCGGGAAAAGCGCGGGATTCCTGCGGGGAACCTATGTGTTCGGAGACTACTGCAGCGGCCGGATCATGGGCCTGATCGACGGACAACCGCTCGTCCTTCTGGCCTCGGGGTTACGAATCTCTTCCTTCGGCGAGGATGAAGCAGGCGAACTGTACGTCGTGGATCACGGGGGAGGCATCTACAGGATCACCCCGGCAAGCGCGAAACAGTAAAGTCGTCGCGTCCCGCCCGAAGAACGACCGTCGTCCCGGCCCATGCCCGTCTTCTTTGTTTAGTTGACGGAATCATGGTATCTTGCGTCTCTGATTTATTCCCCTTGTCTCTGATTTATTCCCCTTCGACGTGTCAACCGTGAGTCACAAAACGCTTTTCTACGCGATCGCACTCGCCATCGTCGCCCTGTACCTGGGCATGACGGCCTTTTACCGATGGGGAGACGCGACTCCGCCCAAGATCACGCTGGTCGAGCCCTTTACCCAGGCCGGACCGGCGACCCCGTTGATCCTTCACGTCGAGGATGAAGGAACGGGTCTCCGGGAGGTGACCGTCCGCCTCGTCCAGAACCTGGAGCGGTATACCCTGGCGGAAGAACAATTTCCCGCACAACTTCCCGTTGGAGGCAGCGTCCAGCCCACCTTCGATCTCAACCTCATTCCCTTCGGGGACGACGCCATCCCCAAACGCCGGGGACGGGTGAAATTGATCATTGCGGCCCGGGATTATTCCTGGCGCGGATTTTTCGAAGGGAATTGGGCGAGGATCGAACAGGACGTTGCCGTCAAATTCACGCCCCCGCGGCTGGAAGTGATGTCGGTCCCGTTGCCCGTTTCGCAAGGGGGAGCCGGGGCCGTGGCGTACCGCGTCTCCGATGATGCCCGGCGCCACGGAGTCCGAATCGGCGAGACCTTTTTTCCGGGATACCCCAACCCCGATCTGGCCTTCACCGCGTTCTCCCTCTTTGCCTTTCCCCATGACCTGCCGGCCTCGACCCCGGTGATACTCGTGGCGGATGACGACCTGGGCAATCACGGGGAGCAGAGACTCGACGTCGCCGTCCTGCCCCGAAAATGGCGATCCCGATCCATCACCATTTCCGACCGCTTCATCGAGCAGACCGTTCGGCCCCTCATCGCCCGGCACCCTGAGATCGAAGACCTGGACGATCCGCTTCGCAACTTTCTGCAAGTCAACAACGTCCTGCGCAAACGGACAGCCGACCGGCTGACGGCCCTGGCCTCGGACAGCCTGCCCGAATTTCAGTGGGACGGAGCCTTTCTCCAATTGTCCAACTCTCAGGTGGAAGCGGCATTTGCCGATCACCGCAAATACCGCTATCGCGGAAAGGTCGTGGACACCCAGTACCATTTGGGGTTCGATCTGGCCGTCACGAAACAGTACCCGGTGGAAGCGGCCAACCACGGAACCGTGCTGCTGGCCGAGGATTTCGGGATTTACGGGAATACGATTGTGATCGATCACGGCTATGGGCTCCAGTCGCTCTACGCCCATCTGTCCTCATTCGCCGTGCGGAAAGGGGACGTGGTCCGCAAAGGACACATCATCGGACGGTCCGGCATGACGGGGTTGGCCGCGGGGGATCATTTGCATTTCAGCCTGCTGCTTCACGGAGTCCAGATCAATCCCATGGAATGGTGGGACCGCCGGTGGGTGCAATCCCGCATCGACGACCCTCTTCATCGGGCTTCCCTTCGCACGAATGACGTGGCCCGCCCGAAGCGGATTCCGCAAAACCGCGTGGGCCCCTCGCCCCCGTCCCCGTAGGCCGGGCAGGTCGGATAAGCGAAACGTCATCCGACGGGCAGTTCCAAAGGCAAACACACGTGTAACCAGCACGGAAACCCGGAACACGATTGATGGCACGATCACAAGCGCGCACGCCAAACCCGGCTACGGCACCCATCACCGCGGTGCCGCTCGATCAGACCGCGCGCCAGCGCTACCTGAACTACGCGTTGTCCGTCATTACCGCGCGCGCCTTGCCCGACGTGCGGGACGGCCTGAAACCGGTCCAGCGACGCATTCTGTTTTCCATGTTTCACAACCACCGGTTGTCGCCGGACCGGCCGCCCATTAAAAGCGCAAAAGTCGTCGGATCGGTGATCGGGGAATGGCATCCCCACGGCGACTCCGCGGTGTATGACGCCATGGCGCGCATGGCGCAATGGTGGTCCCTGCGCGCGCCCCTCGTCGACGGCCACGGCAACTTCGGCAGCCTGGACGGCGACCCGCCCGCGGCCTACCGGTACACCGAAGCCAAACTCACCCCGGTCGCCGTGATCCTGCTGGACGAGCTGAACAAGGACACGGTGGATTTCCAGCCCAATTACGACGGCAAGGATACGGAGCCGCTGGTCCTCCCCGCCCCGTTTCCCAACCTGTTGGTCAACGGGTCCACCGGCATTGCCGTGGGCATGGCCACCAACGTGCCGCCGCACAACCTCGAGGAAGTCGTCAACGGAGCCGTGGCCCTGATCGACAACCGGACGTGCACGATCTCCGACCTCATGAAGTCGATCAAAGGGCCGGATTTTCCCACCGGCGGGGAGATTCTGAACAACAGGACCGAGCTTCGGGAGATCTATGAGACCGGTCAGGGACTGGTGCGCGTGCGTGGCGAGTTCACGGTCGTCCCGGGCTCGCACGGCAGATCCCGGATCGTCGTCACGTCGATACCCTTTGCCGTGGACAAGGCCACCATCGTCGAACGGATCGGCGAACTCATCGCCGCCAAAAAGGTTCCGCAACTGGTGGACGTCCGCGACGAATCCACGACCGACGTCAACATCGTGTTGGAGCTGCAAAAGGACGCCGATGCCGACCTGGCCATGGCCTATTTGTTCAAAAACACCCCGCTCCAGAACAATTTTTCCGTCAATCTCACGTGCCTGATCCCGGTTGCGGGCACCCCCGCCACGCGCCCCCGGTGCCTGAGCCTGAAAGAAATCCTCGAACAGTTCGTCGACTTTCGTTTTGACACGGTCACCCGCCGATTCTCTTATGACCTGAGACTTCTGGAACAGCGCATCCATATTCTTTCGGGCTTTCAAATTATTTTCGACGCGTTGGACCACGTGCTGACCATCATCCGCCAAAGCGACGGCAAGGCGGACTCCGCCGAGAAACTGAAACGCCGGTTCCGGCTCGACGACGCCCAAACCAACGCGATCCTGGAAACGCCGATCTACAAACTGTCCCGCACCGAAATCAGGAAAATGCTGGATGAACTTGCCGACAAAAAGAAACAGGCCAAGGAGCTCAACACCCTCCTCGGATCGAAAACGAAGGTCTGGAACGTCGTCAAACAGGAACTCCGGGACCTCGCCGGGACGTATGGCGACAAACGCCGGACCAGGGTCGGGCGCCGCCAGGGCGAAGAAATCGAATTCGACCCCGAGGCCTACATGGTCAAAGAAGACGCCGTGGTCACGATTTCAGCGGACGGGTGGATTCGCCGCGTCGGGATGGTCAAGGACCTGTCGAAAACACGGCTCCGGGAAGGCGACACCCTGCTGACCGCCCTGATCGGCAGCACGGTGGACACCATCGTGTGCTTTTCGAATTTCGGCAGCGCGTACACCATGCGCATCGGCGATCTGCAACCGGCCCGGAGCGGCTATGGCGATCCCGCGCAAAAGCTGTTCAAGTTCAAGGACGGGGAGCGCGTCATCGCGGCCCTTGTCGGGGCCGCCCTGCGCGGCGACCCTCCGGCCACCCGATCATCCGCCCCAGCCGGACAAGCCCCGCAATCGGCGCTCCCGCTTTTCGACGAAACCCCGGCAGCCGGGTCCCTTGCCCTTGAACAAGGGATCGCCGTGTCATCGGCCGGCATGGGCGTCCGCTTCGACCTGAGTCCGTTCAAGGAACCCTCGACCCGGCTCGGACGAAAGTTCATGAAACTCCGGGAGCAGGAAGAAGTCGTGAGCGTCGGCACCCTGGCCCCGTCCGCTGCGACCACGCCCATCCTCGCGGTGGCCTCGCAGCGCGGGCGCGTGCTCCTGTGCAAAGCCGACGACGTGGGGATGCTCTCCGGTCCGGGACGAGGAGTCACGGTCATCAAACTCGATAGCGCTGACCGGGTCCTAGCCGTCCGCGTGTTATCCCGCAAGCAGGATCAATTGGTCGTGCTGAAACAGGAAGGCGGCGCGTTCACCATCACCGCGCGGAAGTATCAACCCGTCAGCCGCGGGGGAAAGGGGCACGCGCTGTTCAAACGCGGCGTCCTGAAAGGGGCCGAACCATTGCCCGTGGAACTGCCGATCCTCGATTCCGACAATCACAGGAACGGCACCGGCACTTCTTGAAGCCCAATACTGGATTTGCCATAATTTGCCAGAGTCAGCGGCGGCCTCCGCAAAGGAGAAACATGGCATGGGACTGACGAATGCAAAAATTCAACTGCGCAATCCCAGACTGCCTGAATTGGCAGCAGTGGAGATCGATGCACTCGCTGATACCGGGGCGGTCCACCTGTGCATCCCCCAGCATATCCAACATCAGTTGCAACTTGAAGAGACCGATACAAAAGAAGTGACCCTGGCAGACGGAAACCGGAAACTCGTTCCCTACGTCGGCCCGATTGAGCTACGCTACCAGAACCGGATCGGGTTCAGCGGCGCCTTGGTCATGGGAGATACGCCTTTACTGGGAGCAATCCCCATGGAAGACATGGACCTGATCGTCGTGCCCAAAACCAGGCAAGTCATCGTCAATCCGCTCACCCCAAACGTCGCGTCGTCCATCGCCAAGTAAGGACTGCCGGTGCCTGACGGTGCCCCGAACAGGTAGCCTTTCGATTAGTCATTGGGAAATACTGTCGGCTTGACAAGGAATGCACGTTAAACTATATTTTCAATATAATCCGCTATGCTCGTAGGCGAGCGTTATCCGTATGACCGTAGGCGGTCTTCAGCCCCCGCGTGGAAACATGCGGGGGCTTTTCTTCGTTTGCATAAAGGAATAAAAAAACATGACGAAAATAGCCATTTTAATTGATGGTGGCTACTTAAGAGAAGTAGCAAAAAAACAAAAGTATTATTATGATGGAGAATTTATTGAAAAGATGGTTTTTTCTATTCCGCAACGAGATGAACAACATTTCAGAGTCTTATAGTATGACTGCAATCGCTATCAGGGGAAAGTTATTCTTCCTGTGTCTGGAAAACCACATGAATATAAAGCAAATGATTGGTTAAGTAGTCTGGCAACTAAAAATTTCGTTGCTGTTCGGCAAGGTGTTTTAAAATTTAGAGGCTTCAAACTCACAAAGATGCCCGCCCCAAATACTCCCCTTTCTGATGATGACTTTTCTCCAATTTTTGAACAAAACGGCGTTGATATGCGCCTAGGTATCGATATAGCCAATTTTTCCATTTCAAAATCTGTAGATCGCATTACTCTTATCTCAGGCGATACAGATTGTGTGCCAGCAATGAAATACGGTCGAGTTTCCGGGCTCCAAATTGTTATCGTTCGATTACCGAGTCAAGCACTTTCACCAGAATTATTGCGTCATGCCGATGAATGCAGAGATGTTCAATGGCCTACTGATGCCAAAAAGAAAGTTCAAAATCCAAAACCTCCGGCCAGCTAATACTTATACTCCCGCCGCCCCTACCAGCACCGTCAAAACACAGTCAAAGGACAACTAATCCCTCGTCCAACCCTCATTTCTGTCTTCCCTTCAATCGTCTAGTAGCCAGTAAGAGAGTAAGAGGGTGTGCTAGTTGCAGCGACAAGTATATAATTCCCATTGGAACATACCCAATGTAACTATCTACTTGGGAATTCGATAATGTCGAAATTTGACGATAAGCCAATTGCGTCACCCGAAGAAGATATATTCGGGTTCAACTCGCTGGCGGAAGCGATAGCAGACAGCATTTCAAACATGACTGCGCCAAAGGGCACGGTCATTGCCATCAACGGACCGTGGGGATCTGGCAAGAGCAGTCTGATTAACCTCGTACGGCATCATTTGGACAACTCGCCAAAGAAGGGTGACTTAAAGATCGTCGATTTCAAATGCTGGTGGTTTCGTGGACAGGAAGCCCTGACGATTGCATTTTTTCACGAACTCTGCTCCGCAATGGAGTCAAGCGGGGAAACCACGAAAAAAATCATCTCTAAACTTGGCGCACAACTTTTGGTCAAGGCAAGCCCGCTGGCAGGTACAATCCTGAACGTGGCTGGTGGACATGGCGCTGGCGAAATCGTTTCCACATTGATGAGCTCCATTGGCGGTTTTATCGAGCAAGGCGAAACGGTCGAAAAGCTTCACAAGGAACTCTCTGATGCCCTAAGAGAAGATTCAAGGCGTTACCTAATCGTAATCGACGATATAGACCGTTTGTCGCCGGAAGAAGCAATGCTGATCTTCCAATTGGTCAAATCGGTCGGTGGATTACCAAAAGTCATGTATCTGCTTGCGTATGATCGACAACTTGCCGAGAAAATCGTCGCCGAGCGTTATCCCTCTGAGGGGCCACACTATCTCGAAAAGATTGTTCAGGCATCCTTCGAATTGCCCGCGCCAAGTCGGATAACGCTGGAAAAAGAATTTTTGCGGCACTTGGACAACGTGATTGAGGAAAAAGAGTTTGTAGATGAGGTCTATTTTCGTAATCTCTTTCTCGAAATGATCGCTCCCGAGATCAAAATACCGCGCGATCTGATAAGACTCTTGAACCCATTGAAAGTCACTTGGCCGACTGTCAAGGGTGCGGTCGATGCTGCCGAGTTTCTTTGTCTGGAAATCTTGCGAATCCAGCGTCCGAAATTATACGCCACGTTGCGATCGAACAAAATTCTCTTGACCGATAGCGTGATGGAGGATATTGGTTTTTCAGCCAGAATGCGGTTAGACCAAGGGCGATCATCTGAACAATACGACAAAATTTTTCTTGAACCTGAACCACCATCGGAGCACGAAAGACTACGCGGCGGACTAATACAATTATTCCCCGAGTTGGAACGTGCTTGGAGGAACGTTGATCATATAGATTTGCCTGCTGACAGGGACGTACATCGACGTGTCTGCTCCCCCAGGCACTTCGACGCCTATTTCAGCTTTTCGCTTTCCGAGCATCAAATAAGCAGGGGCGAGATTGACAGGCTCATCCAAAAGGCAGGCGACTTTGACTACATTCAACGTTCGTTTCTGGACGCCGCAGAGATCAGTCTGACGAACGGCTTCGCCAGGTCCACCCTCCTCCTTTACGAACTGGCAATTCGCACAGATCATATACCGGAGCGTCATATCGGCGACTTGCTCAAGTCTATTTACTCAATAGCAGATAAAATGGCAGAGAGAGAAGGGAGCAACATGTGGGAGGGAACTATGAGGCAACTAGACCAGATTATGCGCAAGTTGACCTTGGAACGCCTCCCTCTAAAAACCCGGTCTGAAGTTTTGCGTACGGCTTGCGAGCAAGCAACGCTCGGATATTTCGTACGCATTGCCACCTCAGCCTATAACTGTCATTTCCCATTACACGGCAATCAACCCAAACCACAAGCAGAATGCCTAACGACAAAGGAGCACGCAGAGGAGCTTAAAGATTTGGCCCTTACTCGCATCCGCGAGGCCAAGATGAGCGGTTTATTGATAAACTGCCCCTTACTGGATAATGTGTTGGTCTTGTGGTTAAGGTTTGATGAAGAAGGGGTCGGGTCGTGGATAAGCGAAGTGACAGACGATAATATAGCAGTCGCTCGTTTGGCGAAGGCGTTCATCGACCTGATACAGCCCGACCTCATCCAAGATTCCACGACACTACCATCCACCGCTCTGAGAGGAGAATTAGGACATGTCATTGATTTAGATGAATTTAGCTCTCACGCGGACCGAGCGATGCGCGAAGGAAAATTGGAAGCCAAAGATCGCGAAGCTTTAAGGATATTTCTCGACGCATGGCACAACCGTAACAATAACGCCGAAGACGAATAGCAACCCATGCCGATATTGAACTGGCTGACACGGGATGATGACCTTCGCGCAGCTTCGCGCGTGCCGTATCGGTTGTTGGAAGAGGCACCGGAGTTGTCCGCGGGTGAGCAGGACGCGGGCAATATGCTCATCCAAGGTGATAATCTGGAGGCGCTGAAGGCACTGTTGCCGTTCTATGCCGGGCAGGTGAAGTGCATTTACATTGACCCGCCGTACAACACCCGCTCGGCCTTCGAGCACTACGACGACAATCTGGAACATACGCAATGGTTGGCCATGATGTGGCCTCGCCTGGAACTCCTGCGAGATTTGCTGTCCGAGGACGGCTCAATTTGGGTGTCAATTGACGACAACGAAGCACACTACCTCAAGGTCATTATGGACGAAGTTTTCGGGAGGAGGAACTTCATCGGCAATGCCGTGTGGGAGAAGTCAGACAGTCCCCGGATGGATGCAATCTTCATGTCGTCGCGGCATGACAACACTCTTGCTTTTGCTAGAGACATTTCTAGGACTACTTGGAACAGAGTTCATGCAAAGGGCGATGCACCGAGACACTACAACAAAGAGGACAAGGACGGTCGCCGCTATTACCTGAAGCCACTCAGGGCAATGGGCGGACAAGGCGACAGTAGAGAAGCGCGACCCTCACTCTATTACGCGCTGATCGCCCCTGACGGGACCGAGATCTTTCCAGTTCGACAGGATGGGTCAGACGGTGCATGGAGGTGGAGAACCAGCAATTGAAGAAGCTGTTGGCCGACGCGCACGTGGACCAAGCGGCCCTGAAGGAACTTCTCTCAAAAAACTGGGCTGGCCTGTCGGCTCATGGGTATCCTTCGCTCGGTGGCGCGTCGGCAGTCGTGTCGGGCCGACGAGGCAGCCCTGCGCACGCGGCTACGGGAACTGGCGGCCGTGTTTCCTCGTTCTGGCTACCAGCGGCTGCATGAGTTGCTGAAACAGGAGGGCTTGGTCGTGAACGCCCAAAAGACGTATCGGCCGTATCGAACCGCACACCTGCAAGTCCGGCGCAAGAAACGGAACCGGCTGCCGGCCCGCGAGCGGGTGCCGCGCCCGAGTCTGGACGGCCCTAAGCTACGCTGGTCGATGGACTTCATGTCGGATCAGGTAGCGACGGGCCGACGGCTGGGCATTCTGAACGTTGTGGACGAGTACAGCCGGGAATGCCTCGGGCAGCTCGGGGATGTGTCAATTTCTGGGGTTCAGGTGAGCCGTCTACTGGAGCACCTCGTCGGCGAGCGAGGGTGGCCCCCAACCATTGTGGTGGATAATGGGCCGGAGTTCACGAGCAAGGCTCTCTTTCTGTGGGTGCAATGCACCGGGGTCCAGCTCCGGTTCATCCACCCGGGGAAGCCGACTCAGCATGCCGTGGTGGAGAGCTTCCACTGCACAGTTCGGGATGCCTGACTGAATGAACACTGATTTCTGGATCTGGCCGAGGCCCGGCGCCACATTGAAGCTTGGCGGATTCACGACAATACCGTGCGGCCCCACAGTGCGCTGGGGTTTCTCAGTCCGGAACAGTTTCGGCGAGCGGGTGAACGGGGCACGGGCCGTCAGCCGGTCATTCGGCGAACGTGGTCAAATCGGGCAAGGGCCCACTTTCCTCCAACCAGCACGGGGGCTATAATTCGGGCAATTCCTCACTTTCGCCGTGGACCTAATTTGGGGGGAAGGTCACGGCATCATGCTTAATGGCAACCGCAACGCCAAGGGCGAGTTCTATAAACCCTGGCAAATCAGTAGGGAAGCGCTATCGCCGCTTATCTTCCCGTAGAGGTTTTACGTGGCTAGACCTGAGCTTTGAACAAATTGTCAAGCGTAGCACCAAACCCACAAAGCCGCCAAAAGATCAGTCCAAGCCCATTCCATCTGCGAATCCTCTCTCGCGCAGAGAGCAACGAGTCGTTAAATATTTTCGTGCCCTTTCTGATCCTGAGAAACGGACGATGTTGGAGATGTTAAAAATGATGGCACGGCACACATCCCATGCTAGGGGCGCTTAGCGCATTTGAACCTCACGTAATCGGGGGCGACCTTCGTCATTTTTCCATCTTCACGGGTGTAAAAATCTGGCGTGGTCACTTTTCCAAATAGCCAATTTAATGGAGTCCATATCCCGCTATGACGAAGACGGATGCTACAAGTTTTGCCATTGTATTCATCAACTGATCCAAAAGACCTTGTTACTTCATAGAATCGTCCGTTTTCTTTTATGGCCACAATCGGAACTTGGCTACAAAATTCGATGCCAATTCCTGTGCAGACTGTTCCGGTCACGGGACCAGTCCGTACATAGTCCGCAAAGGAGACGGGGGGATACAATAGAAACCCAGTCATGAGACAATAGCCGATTTGTAGTTGAAGCTGTCTATTCCTTTTCATAGGTCAGTTCCCCACCTAAATTAGATGCCAGGATTACCGCCCTTCCATCACACGAGAAAAGCCTGGTCAGTAGGAAAAACGACGACGCCCCGATTGATGGTGATTAGTCGCCACCCTTGGACCGGCCAAATACTTTCTGAAAAGCTTCCCCGATTCCTAGAGAAATGGCTAGCCAGAGAAATAAAAACGGCATATACCACAAGGGGGCCGTTACCCACCACCATGACCAGTCAATAACCTCAAACAGCTTCAGCATGGCCAATAAAACAAACAACCAAAAGGACATTATAGGCCTCTCCTGTAGAGAAGGTGTAATGACCGGCAACGGCACGACAAAGGTCGGGCCGGCCTAGCTCTACAGGCGAGAGATTCCCTGCGTATTTACTGTTGGACAGTCCTCAGCGAAACCGGAGATCAACCCGATTTCACCTGAGACAGTTCTTGTATTTCACAGGCGACCCGACAACGGGCAGCCTGTAGAGCTAGACAGGGAAACTATGGCAGGAGAAAAAGCGGAGAGTCAACCATTATCGGTCTGTTCGCGCTCTGGACCCAGCGCGCTCTCATGAGGTTCTAGGACATCCAAAAGGCCATGTCTCTCAAGGACCATGACTATTTCATGCAAGATGTGTGGATTGTTGCCAAATGACACCTTCATCGTCCCATGCTTCGTGCCAATCCGTGCAATCCGTTCTGGCATCCTGATTATCATGATCGTACCCACCCTAGACATCGCAGGCGGCTGAATATGACTGACAAATGTACCGTCACTGGCTTGGGTAATATTGACTGTCTGCTGGATGTGGCCCTGTACTGGCCGCTGAAAAAGCTCATCAATTTTTGCTTGCATGTCAGCAAAACGCTTCTTATAGTTACGTCCTAAGAGCATCGTCCCAAGCATGGTTGCCACACCTCCAATCAGTGCTCCACACAGGGCCCAACCTCCACGAAGAGCGATTTCTGATGTAGCAACGGCTGTGAGCGTATCCCAATCCATGCCAACATCATAGTAGCCTTACATAGGTATGCCAAGGGGATAATGATGTTTACTTTAATATATAATTCCCACTGGATGAATACTTGTTTGGTAATTGACGGAAACATTCCCATGACCACCGATACCACTGCAGCTACAAAGCTGTTCCGATGGGTCAAGACGACTTTTTCTGTAAAGGATGGCCTTGTTTTCTTGTTGGCCGTGCTGTTTTTGGCCTTCGTGGCCGTCATGACATCCGAAGCGGCTGAAAAAATAATCGGCCAACTGTTGGGCTTCGGTTTATCAGAGGAAAACGAGAAAAACAAAATTTTGACCTTTCTCGGAATCGGCATGGGCGGTATTTTGTTGGCTCTGCAAGCCGTCATAGCCAATAGACGCGCCAGGGCGATGGAGGACACTGCAAACGCGCAGGCAAAGGCTAACGAGAACACCGAGCGAGGGCAGCGCCAGGAGCGTTTGAAAAATGCCATTGAACACCTGGGGCACGACTCTGATTCAGTTCGCCTAGGTGGTGCCTACGAACTCTTCCATCTGGCGCATGACAATAAAGATTTGCGCCAGACCGTCATGGACATTCTCTGTGCCCACATCCGCCAGACCACGGGCAAAAAGAAATATCGAGAAGACTACCCCTCCAAACCCTCAGAAGAAGTCCAAAGCCTGCTGACCCTGCTGTTCGTGCAGGAGTACAAGATTTTCAAAGATTGCCATATCAACTTGCAGGGAAGCTGGCTGAACGGAGCTAGTCTTGTAAGAGCACACCTGCAAGGAGCTAACCTTGTGAAAGCACACTTACAAGAAGCCGATCTTCGGAAAGCGTATCTACAAGGGGCTCGGCTTGGGGAAGCATATTTACAAGAAACTAAACTTCACCGTGCGCGCCTGCATGGGGCTGATCTCGTAGAAGCACAGCTACAAGATTCTAAGCTTAAGGAAGCACAACTGTATGGAGCCAATCTTGAGAAAGCGAATCTGCAAATGGCAGATCTTTTGGACACACATCTACAAGGAAGTATTCTGGAGTTTGCGCACGTACAAGGGGCTACTCTTGTGAGTACGCGCCTACAAGGAGCTAATCTCTGGGAGGCATCCTTGCAAGGAGCTAGGCTTAACCAAGCGCGCCTGCAAGGCATTGGTATCAGTGGTATCAGTGACAGCGCCATGTCTTTCACAGAGCGTATACGATATTGGATCGGCAAAGAATCTGAGTCGTTTATAGCGATATTCGCGGGTGGATTGACCCAGGAAGACGTGGATTCTTTCGCCGAAGCGTTGCCCAATGAAAATGCAAAAAACAATCTGCGCGAGAAGTTGAATCCACATATTGACAAGCCAGAAAACAAACAACTGCCGACAAACAGCAATGCCATTATCAACCCCTACACCCAAAAAGATGCCGAACAATGGATTGCCGAGTACGAAGAAGCCATGGCGGAGGTTCCGAAAGTCAATAATGGGCAATAACAACTGAGAATAAAAACCATGCACCCTATTGCACACCCCGGCAGATTGTTGAAGCGCGAAGTACGGCCTGCCGGTGCCTGATGCCGAAAACCACAAGAACGGCAGCTATCCCCCGGCTTTGCATTGTGGCCCACGGCTTGACAACACCTATAAAGTGGCTACAATGGCTACCATAGAGGTTCTATGATGTGCGCGGTTGGCATTAAAGAATTAAAAAATCGGCTCACTCACTACCTGCACCGAACCAAGCAAGGGGAAGAAGTGATCGTCACGGAACGCGGCAAACCGATCGCGCTCCTCCAACCCATCAAAACTGCCGACCGAGCCACCTCGCTCGAAGCTCGCTTGTCTCGACTGGCTTCCCTTGGTCTCCTCACCCTGCCCACTCGACGAATCCGTCAAAACCCGAAACCGATAAAAATCTCCGGACCGCCCGTTTCAGAAGCTATTCTCGACGAGCGACTGTGATTTATTTCGACACGAGCGCCCTCATCAAGTTGTTCATCCTGGAAAAAGGCAGCGAAGACGCTCAACGCCTGTCCCGCGATCATGTTCCCGTAGCAACGGCGACGATTGCCTATCCTGAAATGTATTCGGGATTCAATCGAAGAAAGCGGGAAGGGTATCTCTCGGGACAGCAATATACAAGACTGACCCGACGTTTCGAGGAACACTGGGCCACGTATATCCGCATCGAACTCACCGGGGAAGTGCTGGCTTTAGCCAAATTCCTCCTTGAACGTCACCCGCTCCGAGCCTTCGATGCTATTCATCTGGCCTCGGCAATCAGTCTCCAAAAAGGCGCCCAGGAACCGTTGCAGTTTGCCGCTGCCGATAGCCGTTTACTCAATGCCTCTTCAGCCGAACGGCTTACTCCTTGGCATATAGGAATCACGTGATCGTCAAAAACACCCTTAGCGGGGCCCCAAAGTTTTTCCCCAAGCAGGGCCGTACGAATAGAGGAGCAAGAGAGAAAGACACTGGATGCCCGATTAAAAATGCCGGGCATGACGGAAAAAGAAAAGCAGATTCCTCGCGACACTCGGAATGACAGATTCGGGGTATTTTCGTGCCAGGGAAACCGCGAGGCGGATCGAAGGAAAGGATTTACATGACCAAAAAATACGACGCGAGCGAGATTCTGGTTCTGGAGGGGATCGATCCCGTCCGCCGGCGGCCGGCGATGTACATCGGCGGGACGGACAAGACCGGGCTGCATCATCTCGTGTGGGAAATTCTGGATAATGCCATCGACGAGGTCATGAACGGGTACGCCACGACAATCACGGTCGAACTCGACAAGACCGGCGGCGGCGTTCGCGTCACCGATAACGGACGCGGCATTCCGGTGGATCAGCACAAGAAATATAAAAAGTCGGCGCTCGAAATTATCATGACCACGCTCCACGCCGGGGGAAAATTCGAAACCGGCAGCTACATCCACTCGGGGGGCTTGCACGGGGTCGGCGCGTCGGTGGTCAATGCCTTGTCCGATCATCTGGAGGTCACCGTCAAACGGCACGGACACGAGTGGCGACAACGCTATCAGGCCGGCAACCCGCTGGGACCGGTCGCCAAAGGAGGCGCGGTACGGGGCACGGGCACGTCGGTGTATTTTCGTCCGGACCCGACGATCTTCGGCAAGCAGCCCACCTTCGACTCCACCCTGTTGCGTGACACCCTCGAGGCCAAATCCTACCTTCACAAAGGACTCAGGATCACCTTCAAGGACGGGCCTTCGCAACAGACGCATGACTTCGTCCACGAACAGGGCATTGAAGAGTATCTCGCCAGGCTCGTCAGGGACCGCGGCCACAAACCCACCGCGGACTTCGTGTTTTATCTGGAACGCCGGTTGGGCGATACCGGCAAATCCGCGACAACCGACGACGGGTTCGCCATGGAAGTGGCCCTGCAATGGACGGACGAGCCCGCGGAATTCGTCCGGAGTTACGTGAACGGCGTGGCCACGCCGAACGGCGGCACCCACGAATCGGGATTGCGTAACGGCGTCGTGAAAGCCGTGCGCAATTACATGGAGACACACAACCTCACGCCGAAAGGGCTCACCCTCCAGGCGGAAGATCTCCGCGAAGGCATGGCCTGCGTCCTGAGCGTGCTCATCCTGAACCCGCAATTTCAGGGGCAGACCAAAGAACGGCTCAACAATCCCGAGGTGCAGGGACTCGTGGACAACGCCCTGCGCCCGTCCCTGGAAAACTTTCTGCACGAAAACCAAAGCATCGCCGAAGCCCTGGTGGGCCGCATGATTCTCGCGGCGCGCGCGCGGGAAGCGTCACGTGAGGCATCGAAAGCCGTCATCCGAAAATCCGCGGTGAGCCATCGCCTGAATCTGCCGGGCAAGCTGGCCGACTGCCAAAGCACGGACCCCGCCTTCAGCGAGCTGTTCGTGGTGGAAGGGGATTCCGCCGGAGGGACCGCGAAACAGGGCCGCGATCTGAAAACCCAGGCGATCTTTCCCATCCGGGGCAAGGTGCTGAACACCGAGGAACTCACGCTCGGCAAGGTGGTCGAGAACAAGGAGTTGGCGGACCTGGTCAAAGTGCTGGGCTGCGGGATCGGACGGGAATTCGATCTCAAAAAATTGCGCTATCACAAAATCATTTTGCTCATGGACGCGGACGTGGACGGCTACCACATCAGCACGTTGCTGCTCACCTTCTTTTTCCGGCACGTGCCGGAACTGATCAAACAGGGACACGTATATATTGCCCAACCGCCGCTCTACCGCATCGACGCGGGCAAAGCCGTGCATTGGGCGGGGGACGATGCAGAGAAAGACCGCATTCTGGCAGAAATCCGCGGCAGAACCACACCGGTTATCAGCCGCTTCAAAGGGCTCGGCGAAATGTTCCCCCGGCAACTCAAAGAAACCACGCTCGATCCCGCCACGCGCCGGCTCCTCAAAGTCGAACTGCACAATGAACTCGACACCGACCGTACCTTCACTGAACTCATGGGCAAGCGCACCGAAGCCCGGTACGAGTTTCTGATGGCCAACGCCGCGCTCGCCGACAATCTGGACGTGTAGGAGGGCGCTGGCCCTCCTCCTGCTGTCTTCTCCGACCTCCCTCCTGTCATCCTCGACATTTTTAATCGAGGATCCAGTGTCTTTTCTTTCTCCTCCGCTGACGAAGAGAACGACACTGGATTCCCGCTAAAAGCTCGCGGGAATGACAGCCTGGAAGGATGCCCTCTTCACGTTGCGATTGACTGTCAGAGAAAGCCGCACGATAATGCCGGACAGTCGCAAAGGATATAAAAATTGCACTATTAGCCTCCTGATAAGAAAACGAACATTTCGATGATGAAAAAATCTTCCGAGCCTACCGAAGAACAACGCGGCGAACCTGAAGGTCGCAAACGTAGAGGCTCCAACCAGCCGATTGCGATCGTGGGCATGGCGTGCCGGTTTCCGGGCGCGCCAGATCTCCCGGCTTTCTGGCGTCTGCTCGAAGCCGGCGAGAACGCGGTGTCGGAAGGCGTCCCGGGCTCCGGCGTCGGACGCTGGGGCCAGATCTTCGGCGACGACGCGGTGCAGAGCGAGGGCTGCCGTTTCGGCGCCTTCGTCGACGATATCGAGCAGTTCGACGACTCGTTCTTCCGGATCTCGCCGGTGGAGGCGGAGTGGCTGGATCCGCAGCAGCGCATGATGCTGGAAACGAGTTGGCAGGCGCTTGAGGACGCGGGAATCGATCCGGAGGAATTGAGAGAGAGCCGCACCGGGGTCTACGTCGGGATCAGCAACGACGAATACCGGATGTTGGTCGTGGACTCGAACAAGCCCGCCGAGGCTGCCGGCTGTCTCTACGCCCTCAGCGGCACCAACCTGAACGGGGCCAGCGGGCGGGTCTCTTTCGTGCTGGGTCTCAGGGGGCCGGCGAAAGCCGTGGACGCCGCGTGCGCGTCATCCATGGTATCGGTCCACGACGCGGTGGCGGATTTGCAGCAGGGCAAGGCGGATCTGGCAATCGCCGGCGGCGTGCAGGCGATCCTGAACGGTCGCATCTACGAACTGCGCGCCGACTCGATGATGCTGTCTCCTGATGGACAATGCAAAGCGTTCGACGCGTCGGCGAACGGATACGTGCGAGGTGAGGGCTGCGGGGTCATCGTGCTCAAACGGCTGAGCGAGGCGGAGGCGGACGGCGATCGGATCTGGGCGGTGATCCGTGGCGCAGCGGTGAACCATGGCGGAACCGGCATCGGGCTGACGGTGCCGAACACCCCCGCTCTGGAAGAAGTGATGGAAACGGCGCTGGCCGACGCGGGCATCTCCCCGTTGGAGGTGGACTACCTGGAGGCCCATGGGACCGGAACGGAAGTCGGTGATCCGATCGAGATCAACGCCGTGGCCGCGGTCTATGGGAAGAGACGAACGGCCGACCAGCCGCTGCTCATCGGTTCCGTAAAAACCAACGTTGGCCATCTGGAATCGGCCGCAGGCGTGGCCGGAGTGATCAAGGCGGCGCTGGTCCTGAAGCGGGGCGTGATTCCGAAACACCTCCATTTCCGGAATCCCAACCCCAGCCTCGATTGGGACCGTCTGCCGCTCCAGGTGACGTCGTCGATGATGGACCTGCCGCAACGTCCTGACCGGCCGCGCCTCGCAGGGGTGAACTCCTTCGGAATATCGGGGACGAACGCCCACATTGTGCTTGAGGAATACCGCGCCGCGGACGGTGCGTCCACCGGCGAACCGTGGGCCGTCGGCTCCGGGAAACCGGTGCCGGTTTCGCTGCCGGCGACCGTGAGGGATCTGCCGCTGCCGCTGCCGGAGCCGGCGGGCCGGCCGCGCCTCACCCGTCTCCTTCCGCTCTCGGGTAAGTCGGAGCACGCACTCCGGGAACTTGCGGAGCGGTACGTGTCGTGGCTTGACGAACACGCGCTTTCGTCCGAGAGCGCCGTCGATTCGCTGCTTGCGGATATGGCGTGGACCGCGGGCATCGGGCGGAGTCATTTCGATCACCGCGCGGGCGTGGTGTTCCACGACACCGCATCGTTGCGGAATCAATTGAAACAGTTGGCGGAAGCGAACGAAGGGCCGGGGTCGCGGACAGCGACCAAGGTAGCATTCGCCTACACCGGTCAGGGGAGCCAGTGGCTCGGCATGGGACACGCGCTCTATGAGCGCGAGCCGGTGGTGCGGGCCGTACTGGACCACTGCGACGAGGTTCTTCGGGAAGTGCGGGGCGCATCCCTCCTGGACGTGATGTTCGGCCGGGCCGGAGGGGAAGGGAAACTGAACGATACGGCGTGGGAACAGCCGGCGCTGTACGCGCTGGAGTGCGCGCTGACGGCACTCTGGGCGAGCGTGGGGATACGGCCCCATGTGGTGATAGGGCACAGTGTCGGGGAACTGGCCGCGGCGCAGGCAGCCGGAGTGTTCAGCCTGGCGGACGGAATGCGCTTCGCCTGTACACGAGGCGAGTTGATGTCAAAAATGGAAGAGGGCGCCATGGCCGCAATATTTGCTCCGGCGGCACGAGTGGCGGCGGCTGTTTGTGAGCTGAACGCGACGTCCGCCGGTGTCGGGCTGAGCATCTCGGGGGACAACGGAACCCACCAGGTCGTCAGCGGCCCGGTGGCGGCCATTGAATCCATCTCGCAACGTTTCGAATCGGAGGACGTCCGGGTCAAGCGTCTGAACACGGCCAAGGCGTTCCACAGCGCCCTGATGGAGCCGGCCCTTGACGCTTTGGAAACATCCCTGGACGGTGTGGCAATCGAGCCGCCTTCCCTCACCCTGGTCAGCAACCTGACTGGCTGTGCGGTGCAACCCGGCGAGACGCTGGACGGGGCCTACTGGAAGCGGCATGCGCGGGAGCCGGTGGCGTTCGCCAGCGGCGTCCGGACATTGGCGGACCTCGGGGTGGACCTGGTGGTGGAGATCGGTCCGCACTCGGTCCTCGCTCCGATGGCGGTCCTGGCTTGGCCGGAGTCGGCGCAGACACCGGCGCCGGCCGTGCTGTCGAGCCTGCGGCAACCGTCCGACAATGCACCGGCGGGTGACGGCACGTTCGTGGGAGCGGTTGCCGGGGCATACGCGGCGGGACTCCCGATTCGCTTTACAGGACTGTTCGCGGGAGAAGCGCGACGCCGGATCTCGGTGCCGGGTTATCCGTTCCAGCGCAAACGTCACTGGATCGAGGCGCCGAAGCAACGGCGACGGAGCGCAGGGCACCCCCTGCTGGGGGTTCGTCACGAATCCGCCCGCGGGGAGATCGCATTCGAGACGGAAGTGTTCCCCTCGGATCCGCCGTGGCTGAGCGACCACCGGGTGTTCGGCCGCATCATCGCGCCTGGCGCGCTCTACGGGGCCATGGCGGCATCGGCGTCCCTTGCCGAGGGCAACGGTTCGCTGGTGATCGAGGACATGCAGTTGCACAACCCGCTGGTCTTCCCGGAAGAGGACGCCGAAGACGGGACGACCGACGGGAGCCGGAAGATGCAGGTCGTACTCGACGCTCCCGAGCAATTGCCCGGACGCCGTGCCCAGGTCTTCAGCAAAGGGAGCGAGGGCGAATGGACGCTGCACGTGGAAGGCCGCGTGTCGCCGGACACCCCGGCGCCGGAGGCCGGTGCGCGGATCGATCTCGAAAACCTGAAGGCCGGCCTGTCGCCCGGGGACGTGTCGGACTACTACCGGACCAGGGCTGCCACCGGAATTGATCTCGGTCCGTCGTTCCGCACGCTACGGAAGATATGGGCCCGGCCCGGTGAAGCGCTTGCCGAGGTCTCCTTCCCGGCAGCGTCCGGCCGGAACGGGCTGGACGTACATCCACTCGTGCTGGACGGCTGCTTTCAGGTCATTGGCGTCGCGCGTCTGGCCGGAGGCAAGGACCCGGCTACGTATCTGCCGTTCGGCTGGGAGCGCTTTTGGCTGACCGGCCCGCTGCCGGACCGGGTGGTCTGTCACGTGCGCATGAGTGACGCGTCCCCTGCGGCTGAAGCGGCAACCGGCGAGCCGGCGGAAGTCCTGACCGGTGAGCTGCGCATCTACGATCCGAACGGGGCGCCCCTCGGCGGGTTGAGCGGGTACACGGTGAAGCGAGCGACCCGGGCGGCGCTGCTCTCGGCGGTCGAAGGGGTGAAGGATTTGCTGTACGAGGTGGTGTGGCGCGAACGCGCCCTGCCCGCCGGCATCACACCTGCGGATTTCTTCCCGAGTCCAACCATGGTTGCCGCCAGCTCGAGTTTGTTGTCGGAATACCTGTCCGCCGAACGTGTCGACCCCAAAGACAGGAATGCCCTTCTGGCAGACCTGGAGCGATGGTCACGATCCCGCGCGCTCGCGACCCTCGAAGAGTTGGGATGGCAACGGAGGGCGGGAGAGACCGTGGACTCCGATGCCTTGCGGCAACGGCTGAACGTCATCCCGGAACACCGACGCCTGTTCCGCCGGATGCTGGAAATGCTTGCCAAGTCGAGCGTGCTGGCGGCGGAGGGCGATGGCTTCGTTGTGATCGTGGGACGCGACGACCCGCTGCCGCAAGGCATGCCGGAGGATCTTGAGGCATTCGCAACGACGATGGCGGAGCAATACCCCCACGGCGTGACCGAAGTCGGGCTGTTTCGGCGGTGCGGCGGCGCCCTTGCCGAAGTGCTTCTCGGGCGCATGGATCCGCTGACGCTCCTGTTCAGCAGTGGAGACCCGACCCCGGCCGATCTGTATCTGAAGGCGCCGGTGGCCCGTGCGGCCAACAAGATGCTGCGCGACGCGGTCCGGGCGCTAATGGCCCGATTGCCGGACAACCGCAGGCTGCGAGTGGTGGAGGTCGGCGCGGGCACGGGGTCGGCGACCACCTACATCCTGCCGGAGCTTCCGGAGGGCCGGTTCGACTACACGTACACGGATATCTCCGCGGGCTTTTTCTCGGAAGCGGAGGCGCGCTTCGGCGACGGCGGTGGATGTATCAAGTACCGCACCCTGGACGTCGAAAAGGACCCGGTCGCTCAAGGCTATGCACCTCACAGTTATGACCTGATCATCGCATCCAACGTGCTGCATGCCACGCGGTATCTGCAGGAGACACTGGGACATTGCCGTGAGCTGCTCGCGCCGTCCGGACAGTTGGTCGCGCTCGAGAACCTCAGCGGACTGGGTTGGATGGACCTGACGTTCGGCCAACTGGACGGCTGGTGGCGGTTCGCCGACGACTACCGGCCCCATCATGCCTTGGCGAGCCCGACGGTATGGCGGCAAGCTCTCGGCGACTCGGGTTTCACGGGAGCGGAAGTCCTGGGAGTGGACGAGTCAACCGGGACGCCGGACAAGGGCGTCATCGTGGCGCAGGGTCCGGCGGAAGTGAAAGAGCCTCGCGGCGTGTGGGTTCTGGCAGGGGACCGCGGTGATCTGGCAACGAAACTGGCAGCCGACCTCGCAGCCCGTAACCAGACGGTCGTCCTGGCAAGCAGCGAAGCGCCGGAAAACGAGAGGCCGACAACAGCGGAACCCGGTGTTGTCGAGAAAGCCGTGGAGATGGAGCAGCGGGAATCCTGGCGATCCCTGATGGAGAGCCTGCCCAAAGATGAGCCGCTCAGCGGCGTGGTGCATCTCGTGGCCCTTGATGGTCACGGGGCGCAGGCCACGACCGGGGGAATCGCGGAAGACGTAAGACGCGCGGGGGCGAGCGCGCTGGCGCTCACCCAAGGCGTGTCCGACGCCGACGTGACCCCCGCCAAGGGCGTATGGTTCATCACGCGAGGCGCGCAGATCCTGGAGCGGGAGCGGGGAGGGGAACTTGCCGGCGCCACGCTTTGGGGATTCGGGAAAGCGGTCGCGCTCGAGGCGCCGCATCTGCAGCCGAGAATGCTGGATCTGGACCCGGCGGAGATGGCGCCACTCCCCGACCTCGTAAATGAGTTGTTGTATCCGGACCCTGAAAATCACATCGCATACCGCTTCGAGCGCCGTCAGGTCGCACGGTTGGTTCGTGTCGGCGCCGGGCCGGAACGCCTCTCCTTACCGGAAGAGGCCGACTGGGTGCTGGCGCCGGATCCGGGCGGCGTGTTCGAGAAACCCTACGTCCAGCCGCTCCCGGCGCCTCCCCTGAAGCCGCGGGAAGTGCGCGTCGACGTGGAGGCCTCCGGCCTCAACTTCTGGGACGTGTTCCGCTCCCTTGGTTTTATCCCGGAGGGGAATCTTGGCAGGGAGATGTGCGGCCACATCCTCGAGGTGGGTTCCGACGTGTCAACCGTTTCGATCGGCGACCACGTGGTCGGATTGGGATTCGGCGCATTCGCGGCGCAAATGGTCACGCACGAGGAACTCGTGGCGTCCGCACCCTCGGGAGCCTCGGTGACGGCGCTTGCGACCGTGCCGAGCGCGTTCGTGTCGGCCGCGCTGTCCTACGAGTTTTCCGGGCTCAAGGCCGGCGACCGGGTGCTGATCCACGCCGGCGCGGGGGGAGTCGGAATCGCGGCCATCCAAATGGCTCAAGCCGCGGGAGCGGAAGTCTTCGCCACCGCAAGTGCGCCGAAGCAGGCGTATCTCCGGTCGCTGGGCGTAGAGCAGATCTTTGACAGCCGCACCACGGCGTTCGGCAAG
The DNA here is from genome assembly GCA_965232175.1 of Nitrospirales bacterium. Lineage (GTDB taxonomy): Bacteria > Nitrospirota > Nitrospiria > Nitrospirales > UBA8639 > Bin75. The sequence goes on along the minus strand of CBDDOW010000006.1, from coordinate 1,655,043 downwards.
GAAATCCTCGAAGTCACGGACGGCGCCGGGGTGGACGTGGTGTTGAACAGCCTGACGGGAGAAGGCTTCATCGACGCCAGCCTATCCTGCCTGAAACACGGCGGCCGGTTCGTGGAACTGGCCAGGCGGGATATCCTGAGCGAGGACGAGATGGCGACCACGCGTCCCGACGTGGCCTACGCTATCCTGGAACTGGACGTCCTGAAAAAAACCGAACCGGCGTGGGTAGGCAGGGTTTTGCGGGACGTGATGGCGCGCGTGTCCGCGGGAGAACTGAAACCGATCGTCCACAGCCGGTGGCCGCTCGCCGAAGCCGGGGCCGCACTGAGGTTCATGCGATCGGCCCGGCACCTGGGAAAAATCGTCGTGACGGCCCCGCCGCTGCTGAACGGCCGGTTGCGGCAGGACCGGACGTATCTCGTGACCGGCGGCCTGGGCGGGATCGGGTGCGCGGTAGCCGAGTGGCTCGCGGACCGGGGAGCGGGGACGATCGTGCTGAACGGGCGCCGGGACCCGGACGCGGCGGCCGAAGAAACCATCAATGCGCTCCGGGAACGCGGGGTGACGGTCCAAGTGGAATTGGCGGACGTATCGGACGCATCGGCGGTGGACCGGATGCTGGCGCGGATGGACCGGGAACTGCCGCCATTGGGCGGCGTGATCCACAGCGTGGGGGTGCTGTCGGACGCCGCGCTGACTAACCAGAACTGGGAGAGTTTCGAAAAGGTACTCTGGCCGAAAATCCTGGGGGGCTGGCACCTGCACCGCGCAACCGTGGACCGTGATCTGGATTTCTTCATTCTCTTCTCGAGCCGGGTCGGCGTGATGGGCAATCCGGGCCAGGCGAACCACGCCGCGGCCAACGCCTTCCTGGACCAACTCGCCGGTCACCGCCGGGCGTTGGGACTCCCGGCGCAGGCCATTGCCTGGGGGGCCTGGTCCGAAATCGGCGAAGCTGCGGAGCAGAAGGAGCGGATTGAACGGCGACGGGCGGCGCTGGGGGGGCGCTGGTTTACCCCACAACAGGGTCTCAAAGCACTCGAAAATCTGGTGCGACAAGACGCGACGACTTCCGTGGTGATGTCGATGGACTGGTCGGTGTTTGCAGAAGCTGTCGCGGACCGTCCACCTCTGCTGGAGGACCTGCTGTCCGCAACCGATGAAGCCAAGACCGATGCCGTGACCGCCTCGGGCGACCTGCTTTCCCGGCTGCGGCAAACGCCTGCAGGGACGCAGGAGGAACTGCTGGTGTCCTTCCTGCAGCGGGAGGTACAGGCGGTGCTGAGGCTGCCGTCAACCCCCGCACCCACCGTGGGGTTCTTCGACCTGGGCATGGACTCGCTGATGGCGGTGGAACTGCGGAACCGGCTGAACCGGGCGTTCTCCGATGAGTACACGGCGCCCAATACGGTCGTGTTCGACCACCCGGACATCGCGGCTCTCGCCCGTCACCTGGTCGAGGCACTTGGTGAGATCGGCCGCACGTCCACGCCTCGGGCACAACCGGAGCCATCTCCGGCAGTACGGTCCGAGGATGACGGAATTGCGATCGTCGGCATGGCGTGCCGCTTCCCCGGCGCTCCGGATCTCCCGGCGTTTTGGCGTCTGCTCAAAGCGGGTGAGAACGCGGTGACCGACAGACGCCCGGATACCGATTCCCCAGGCGATCTCGCCGGAAGCCTTCCGACCGGGTACGCCTCATACGGACGAGGCGGGTTTGTGGAAGAGATCGACAAATTTGACGCAGGCTTCTTCCGGATTACGCCGATCGAGGCGCGCAATCTGGATCCCCGGCATCGCATGCTGCTGGAGACGAGCTGGCAGGCGCTCGAGGATGCCGGGATGGCTCCGGACCGGTTGAGGGGTAGCCGCACCGGGGTCTACGCCGGTATCGGCACCAGTGAGTACCGGGACCTGATGACCACCACCGACTACGGCATCAGTTATCTGGGCACCGCCGCGAGCATGGCGGTGGGGAGGATTGCCTTCCATTTTGGTTTGGAGGGACCTACGATCCCGGTGGAACTCAACTGTGCGTCGTCACTGGTCGCCCTGCATCACGCGGTCGTGGGTTTGCAACGAGTCGAAGTGAATATGGCTCTGGTTGGAGGCGCGAGCGCAATCCTGTCGCCCGGGATTATCAGAGAGATGGCGGATTTGGGGATGTTGTCGCGGACGGGTGCATGCAAGACCTTCGATGCCTCCGCGGACGGCTTCGCGCGGGGTGAGGGCTGCGGCATGGTCGTCCTGAAGCGGCTCGGCGAGGCAAAGGCCGACGGCGACCGGATTTGGGGCGTGATTCGCGGTTCGGCGGTCAACCAGAACGGGGCAAGCGCAGGGCCGACGGTGCCCAATGGTCCGGTGCAGGAGCGGGTGATCGAGGAGGCGCTGTCCCGGGCGGGCGTGTCCCCGTCGGACGTGGACTATCTGGAAGCCCACGGATCCGCATCGGAGTTGGGTGACACGATCGAAGTGCAGTCGGCGGCCGCGGTGTACGGCAAGGGACGCGAAGCGGAGCACCCGCTTTTCATCGGCTCGGTGAAGACCAACATCGGCCACCTGGAGCCGGCTGCCGGGGTTGCGGGCCTGATCAAGGTCATCCTGGCAATGAACCAGGGCGTGATTCCCAGGCACCTGCACTTCCGTGATCCCAACCCCAATCTGGAGTGGGACAGGTTACCCGTGCGCGTCACTTCCGAAGCGACGGACTGGCCCGTTCACCCCGGTCGGCCGTCGTTTGCGGCGGTCAGTGCGTTCGGTATCTCCGGGACGAATGCGCACGTGGTGGTGGAAGGATACGGGACAGGCGACGGTGTGGGTTCACGGCATCAGCCCGCCGGTGCCGCGCAACCCGTGGCCGTTGGCCTGCCGGAATCGATAGCGAACCTGCCATTGGCCAAAGAAGAACTCGCCGCGCGCAAGACACGGTTCCTGCCCCTGTCGGGCAAGTCGGCCGACGTACTCCGGGAACTGGCGGGCCTTTACTTGTCGTGGCTCGACGAACTCGAACGTTCTACCGAGGACGCCGTTGAGCCCCTGCTTGCGGACATGGCGTGGACGGCCGGCGTTGGTCGGAGTCACTTCGATCACCGGGCCGGGGTCGTCTTCCATGATGCCCTATCCCTGCGGGACGGGCTGAAGAGACTCATCGAAGGGGACAAAGGACCGGGACCACGGACAGCGACCAAAGTCGCGTTCGCGTTTGCTGGCCAAGCCGGCCAGTGGGTCGGGATGGGAGAAGCGCTCTACGCGAGCGAGCCGGTCGTGCGGGCGGTCCTGGACCGTTGCGAGGCGGTGCTGCGGGAAGTGCGGGGCGACTCGTTGCTGGACGTGATGTTCGGGCGGTCTGGTGCCGCGAGGAATTTGAATGACGCGGCATGGACGCAGCCGGCGACCTATGCGCTGGAGTGCGCGCTCACGGCGCTGTGGGCGAGCGTGGGGATCCGACCGAACGTGGTCGTGGGACAAAGCCTTGGAGAATTGGCCGCGGCCCAGGCAGCGGCTGTGTTCAGCCTGGAGGATGGATTGCGCTTTGCTGCGGCACGGGGTGCGCTGATCGGAGGGTTGCCGGAAGTGGGGGTACAGGCTGGGGCTCTCGACGATCTGCAAGCGGCGCTGGAAGGTATCGCGATTGCGCCGCCCTCGCTCACCCTCGTGAGCAACCTGACGGGCCGGGCGATGGAGCCGGATGAGACGCTGGACGCGGCGTACTGGCGCCGCCAGGCGAGCGAGACGGGAGCCTCCGATCTGTGCGTGGAGACATTGGCGAACCTGGGAGTGGAAACCGTGGTGGAGATTGGTCCGCGCACGACACCAGCTTCGGTTGCACGCAATGGCGAGGCGCCGGTCGTGCTGTCGAGTTTCCCAGGGCTGTCTCACGATGCGGCAGCGAAGACCGCTGACGACGCGTTCGTAGAGGCGGTTGCGGAGGCATACGTGGCTGGACTTCCGGTGTCCTCTGCCGGCCTCTTCGCCGGAGAAACCCGGCGCCGAATCTCGCTTCCCACCTACCCGTTCCAACGCCGGCGTTACTGGATTCAGACACCGAAGCGGTAACCTTGCCGTCCGGCTCTGCCCCCGCCTGCTCTACAACAAGCCGTTCTCCTCAAGAAATTCACGGATGACCGCTACGCACTCCACCGGGTTTTCGAGCTGGAGAAAGTGCGTCGTCTCAGGCAGGAAATCGTAGTCAACGGTCATCACGTGGCTCAGGTCAAGTGTCGGCAGGTAGGCAAACGGCAGGGTGGGATCTGCTCCGATGACTTTTGTCGGGCACGGCAGCGTTCCCAAGTCCGCCAACGGGGAAAAACTCCTGACGTAATCCATGATCTGGGCCTCGTATTCAGGGGGACACCGGAGTTCATACTCCTGCCCGTTGGCGGACCGTCGTAGCGTCGTTTTTGCCATGAGTTCCAACACGCCGGGCACGACACGAGTGAAGGCCGGCACATAGCGCAGCAGTTCGACAAAGTCTTCTTGTGTCTGGAAACGATGCGCTCGGCGCCGGGTTAACGCGGCGCCGCGTTCGGCGGCATCATCAAATTCCATCTGGCTTCTGCCGGGTTTGCACAACGGGGGATCAAACAGGATCTGCGCCGCCAAGCTGTGGCTTTGGGCAGATAAAAAGAGGGTGATCAGAGCCGAAGCGGAATGAAAGACGCCGACTTTGGATTTGTTCCCGTAGTGCCGGTCGATGGCTTCGAGAATAAGCTCCAGGTCACGGATCAAGGTCGGAACATTATGCTTTTGTCGGGCACCGACGGTATTCCACCCGTGGTTCCTGAGGTCATAGAGGATGAGGTCGAAGTCATCGGCGAGCAGTGACCAGAACGGGTAATAGAGATCTATCGCCAGTCCGTTCCCGTGGCTCAACACGAGCCGGGGTCCGTCCGGATTGCCGTGCCGCCTCAGGGTCGTGAAGGTGTCTTCGTCGAGGCGAACTTCGCACACCGACAGGGGCTCGGGTATCTCCCACGCGGCCTCTGAAGTCATGGAAGGATCGGGGTCACTGCAAGGTGAATGACGTACGTGTTACCGGTCTGACTGAACAAGGCTACCGGCAACAATAACAGGTATTCATTCCACGCCGGAGTCCTACACCAGGACCGCAAAAGGTGAGGACTCCAACGGTATTCAACCAGTGTGGCTATCGAGAAACTCGATCAGTTTCCGTACGGTGTCAAGCTTCACGCAATCTTCCGGTGTCAACGGCACGTTGAACTCCTGAGAAACCAATTTCCCGAACGCAACAACATCCAAAGAGGACACACCCAGTTCCGTGAGACGGGTGTTCAGATCCTCCGGCAAATTTAGTGGCTGCCCATCTACTTTCAGGTTCTCGTTAATGAGTGTTCTGATGCGATCTTCTGTTGACGCCATGGCGTATCGGCTCCCGTAGCAAGTAATAAGTAATGATTGAGTAAGCAGTGACTGTCAGATGGCTTACAACCGGATGTAAGTGAATCGGACGCGTGATAGTAGCATACTGTCGAACGACAATCCAGCATTACACTGACCCCGACCGCCTCATCCGCACTTGACGAATCCCGTGCTTTGTCCTGAGGCGCGCGGGGCGGTAGAATCCACGTTCGATGAAGCCCCTTGAACTCGTGAAACAGTACCATGAGCAGACCAAGCATGACTTCAACCGGTACGCCCGCGCCCTGGGGTACATGGACTGGGCCAACCAGCCTGATCCGTTCCGGCGCTATGAAGGCGCTCCGCTCCACGCATTGCCGCTGCTCGAAGCCGGCGACGACCCCGTTTCGCCTGCGTACGAATCGCTCTTTGCCTCACACCCGGTCTCCGCTCAACCCCTGACCCTGAACAGCCTTTCCCGATTCTTCGAGTACGGCCTCTCCATTACGGCGTGGAAAGAATACGGAGGGAACCGCTGGGCGCTACGCAGCAATCCGTCCAGCGGCAACCTGCATCCCACGGAAGGCTACGTCCTGATCGGAGAAACCGCCGCTCTTCCCTTGAAACCGGGGCTCTATCACTATGCCTCCAAGGAACACGGCCTGGAGCACCGGTGGCATGGTTCGAACGAGGCTATCGAACCCCTCCTGCGCCCCTTTCCCGCGCAATCCTTTTTCGTCGGGCTGAGTTCGATCCATTGGCGGGAAGCGTGGAAATATGGCGAACGCGCGTTTCGCTACTGCCAGCACGACGTCGGCCACGCGCTGGGCGCGCTTCGGATTGCGGGCGCCGCGCTCGGTTGGCGAGTCGTTCTTCTGGCCGGGCTCGATGACCGGACAATCGGAACCCTGCTCGGCTTGAACCGGCTCCGGGAATTCGATCGCGCCGAACCCGAGTTTCCCGAACTGCTGTGCGTCGTCTGTCCCGCTCGCGACTCCCGTCAGAACTCCCTGCCGCTCACCGTTGCTCAGGACGCACTCCGGCATTGGGAACAAGGAGATTGGCGAGGCACGGCGAACCGGTTGAGCCGGGACAACCCCGTTCCATGGGAAATCATCGATGACGTGACCAGGGCGTCCTGGAAAACCTCGACGGAACAAACTCAATGGGACGCCACAGGGGGCGTCCCCTACAAACCCGCCCCCGCCTCCGCCCCGGCCCCCGTCCCAGCCCCGCTTCCGGCACGGGACGGAACGGAACCAACGTCTCCGCCCGCTCCCCGGTCAGACGTGATCACCGCGCGCCAGATCATTCACCAACGCCGGAGCGCGGTGGCCCTCGACGGCACCACGTCGATTTCCGCGGGGCAATTTTTCACGATGCTGGAACGAGTCATGCCTTACTCGGATCGACCGGTCGCCCAACGACCCATGCCGTGGGATGCGCTCCCCTGGGACCCGGCCATTCACCTGGCCCTGTTCGTCCATCGGGTCGACGGTCTCCCGCCCGGCCTGTACATGCTCCTGCGAACCGGCGATCCGGCTCTCCGGGCAACCTTTCAACACATCATGCACCGGCAATTTGCCTGGACCGTTCCCGAAGGTTGTCCGGCCTCGCTTCCGTTGTTTTTGCTCGAGGACGGAAACGCCCAACGCATTGCCACGCAGGTGAGTTGCCATCAGGAGATCGCCGGTGCCGGCGCGTTTTCATTGGGGATGATTGCGGAATTCGAGGCGTCCCTGGAGAAACATGGACCATGGTTCTACAAACGCCTGTTTTGGGAAACGGGGCTCATCGGGCAGGTCCTGTACCTCGAAGCGGAAGCGGCCGGCGTCCGTTCGACCGGCATCGGCTGTTTTTTCGATGACCCCGTGCATCGCGTCCTTGGGTGGCATCCCGACACGCGCTTTCAATCCTTGTATCACTTCACCGTCGGCGGCGCCGTCGACGATCTTCGCCTCACCACCCTGCCGCCCTACGGCGAACGAAGCGGGAGCCGGAGATGATGATGAACGGACGGCCTCACGGGCGGAGGCGACTCGCTTGCAGTCCGGCCATGGAATAGGATAGGGTATTTCGCAGCCAGGATGGCGCCGACGCCGACTCTGCGAGGCCCTCTCGACAACACATCGCCCAATCCCAAGGAGGACACCATGAATCCACTCGACTCGATCCCCGGAACGATCACGGCCGGATTCGTGTTGACCATCGTTCTGTATTTTGTGGTGAAAATGCTTGTCTAACGTTCTGCTGATCTGCACTCAACCCAAAGAGGATAGACCATGGAAACCTTATTGGCCTGGGGACATTTTTTGGCGGGTATCACCTGGATCGGTATTCTGTACTACTTCAATTTCATTCAAGTTCCCTTTCTGGGAAAAGTCACTCCCGAGACCAAGGCGGAGGCCTTTCAACATCTGGTCCCGAATGCGCTTTGGTGGTTCCGGTGGGGCGCCCTCGCCACCTGGCTGTTCGGCGCCGTACTCCTGATGAACCAGGGCCGGTTCGGGTCGGCGTTCGCCCTGCAGGGACAGGATGCCGTTATCGGGATGGGGGCGTGGCTTGGAACCATTATGCTCTTCAACGTGTGGGGCATTATCTGGCCCAACCAGAAAAAAGTGCTGGGCCTGAAAGACGCCTCGGCGGATGAGAAGAAACAGTCCGCCCGCACGGCTCTCATGGCTTCACGGACCAACACGATGCTGTCGATTCCCATGTTGTTCTTCATGGCATCGTCCGGACATGCCTCCGGTCTGTTTGCGTCCTGACGGCCAAGCCCGGAAGCCGTTGACGCAAGACACGATCGGGAAACAGGACTCATGATCCGAGCCGGTCCGCCATTGGCGGATGCGGTTCAGCCATTCATACCATTTCTGACGAAAGAGGAGACTATGAGCAAGAGTCTGAAAGGCACACAAAGCCATGACAATCTGAAAGCGGCGTTTGCCGGGGAATCCCAGGCGAATCGCCGATACCTGTATTTTGCGCGGCGCGCCGATATCGAAGGGTACACGGACATCGGCGGGCTGTTCCGCGATACATCCGAGGCCGAAACCGGCCATGCCTTCGGTCACCTGGATTTTCTGAAGGAGGTCGGAGACCCCGCCACGGGTGAACCCATCGGGAATACCGAATCCAATCTCAAGGCGGCCATTGAAGGCGAGACCTACGAGTACACGCAAATGTACCCGGGCATGGCCAAAACCGCGCGGGAAGAAGGCTTTGAAGAATTGGCGGAATGGTTTGAGACGCTGGCCAAGGCGGAACGCTCACACGCCAACCGTTTCACCAAAGGCCTGGAATCGCTCAACAACGCGTAGTCGGCACGAACGTACCCACCCATACCCCGAATCCGTCATTCTGAGCGAAGTGAAGAATCTCTTCCCAACAACCCGGCGTCTCAACGACCCGTTCGCTTCGCTCAGGGCAGGCTCTTTGATCCTTCGCTTCGCTCAGGATGGCAACCCGGGCGCGTGGCGCCTCCTTTCTTGAAAAACCTTCACCTCATGTCTCCAGACTGGACGAGGGACGATCTCGTCCTGGAGACAAATCGCGTGTTCGACGTGTGCGAGGGCTGTCGTCGGTGCTTCAACCTGTGTCCGTCCTTCAACACCCTGCTGGACCGGATCGACGAGCACGAGAGCGACGTCTCCCGCCTGGCCCCCGCAGATTACGAACAGGTCGAGAAGGAGTGTTATTACTGCAAGCTCTGTTACAACCACTGCCCGTACACGCCGCCCCATGACTACGGGATCGATTTTCCGCGTCTCATGGCCGCGTGGAAAAAACAACGGGTCAGGGAACAGGGCGCATCCTGGCGCGATCGCCTGCTGATCAAAACGGATCTGATCGGAAAACTGGGCGGCCTGACGGCCTCGCTGACCAACCGGGTTCTCAAGACCCGGTGGATCCGGACTCTGTTGGAACCGGTCACCGGGCTGCACCGGGACCGGCGCGTGCTCGCCTTTTCCCGCGAGAACTTTCCCGCGTGGTGGCGCAAACGGGGGGCGGCGTTGAAACCCGCGGGCGCCACGCGCAAAGTCGTGCTGTTCCCGAGTTGCATGGTGAACTATCAAGCCGTCGATATCGGAAAAGCCACGGTGCAGGTCCTGGCCAGGAACAACGTGGAAGTCGTCGTGCCCGAGGGACAACGCTGTTGCAGCATGCCGTCCTTCGATCTCGGGGATACCGGGACCATGGCGCAGACCGCCGCGCACCACACACAACTGTTCCTGCCGTATCTCCAACAGGGATATGATCTCGTCGTCCCCACCCCAAGTTGCAGTCTCATGTTCAAACGGGAATATCCGTATCTGGTGTCCACGCGCGAGACGGCCTTGTTGGCCGAACGCACGTTCGACGTCTGCGAATATCTGATGCGGCTCAAGAAGGACGGAGCCCTGTCCACGGAGTTCCGGCAGACCCGGCAGCGCATCGCGTACCAGGTGCCCTGTCATTTGCGCGATCAGAACATCGGCTTCAAATCCAAAGAGCTGATGGAACTCACGGGCGCCCGGGTCGAGGTGATTGAAAAATGTTCAGGCCACGACGGCTCCTGGGGCGCCAAGGTGGAATTTTTTGACCGTTCGATGAAGATCGCGCAGAAGGCCGTCCGCGCCGTTTCCGATTGCGAACCGGACATGGTGGCGTCGGACTGTCCTCTTTCGGCGTTGCAACTCGATCAGGCCGGGGCGACCTCGTCGAAGCGCGAAACCCGGCATCCCATTCAAATTGTTCGCGACGCGTATCGCCTGCCCTCATGACTCCGTTGACGCCGGACGATCTTCTCTCCCACGCGGACTACGAAGCGCAACGCGCGGCGTTTCGACGGGAGATTATTGCCCTCAAAAAACGACGCCGGATCGAAGTCGGCCCCCTGGTCACGCTGATCTTCGAGAATCGACGGACGCTGCTGTTTCAAGTGCAGGAAATGATCCGCACCGAACGCATTTTCGAACCGTCGAAAATTCAGGACGAGCTCGACGTCTACAATGCCCTGCTCCCCGGAACGGGCGAACTCAGCGCCACTGTGATGATTGAAATCACGGCTCAGGAGCGGATCAGGGAGATTCTCGACTCCTTCCGGCAGTTCGACCGGCCGGACACCCTGGCGCTGACCGTCAACGACCAGGCCGTCTTTGCCGACTTTGAAGCCGGTCACAGCAAGGAAGATAAAATCAGCGCGGTGCATTTCGTCCGGTTTCCGGTTCCTGCGTCCTTTGTGAACGCCCTTCGGGACGATGAGGCTCACGCCGGCATCCGCATTACCCATGAGCACTACAGGGCAGAGGCGAACGTCTCACCCGCCATGCGGGAAGAGTGGCTGAAGGACCTACACACCTGATTGTTTTTCAAATTTTTCCTTCTCGATAAATTGACAACCGCCGGGGGCGTGGTTATGATTACTCTCCAAGAGGAGAACGTTCTGGATTGTCGGGAATCCGGGAAACACGAACATCTCATCGTTTGAGCGGAGGGCGTTATGGTTACGATCACCCCAATGGCCGAAGAAAAAATCAAAGAGTTGATACACGATGAGGAAGAGGACATCGTCGGCTTGCGGATCTACGTCAAGGGCGGCGGTTGCAGCGGCTATCAGTATGGGATGTCCTTTGAATCCAAAATGGATGACGACGATACGGTCATTGAAAAAGGCGAGGTAAAAGTCATCGTGGATTCGCAAAGCGCTCCCATGTTGAGCGGCGCGGAAGTCGATTACGTCGATAGCCTGCAAGGCTCCGGCTTTGCGATCAAGAACCCGCAAGCGAAGAGCACGTGCGGGTGCGGCAGTTCCTTCAGCACCTGACCTGATCGCATTCGACCCCAACAAGGCCAGGGTTCCTGCCTCTCAGGCGGAACTCCTGGCCTTTTTCGTCAGAACCGGTTTCCGTTCATTCGAACATGACGCGATCGACGCTCACAAAACGCATTGAATTTTCCGCGTCCCACCGGTACTTCAGGGCAGAGTGGGACAAGGAGCGCAACAGACGGGTGTTCGGCCCCTGTTTTCAGGAACATGGGCACAATTATCTGCTTGAAGTGACGCTCAGCGGACATGTCGATCCCGTCACGGGCATGATTATCAATTTGTACGACCTGAAACACATCGTGACGGACGTGCTCGAAGAATTCGACCACAAACACCTCAACCTCGATACGCCCTACTTTGAGCGGCTCGTGCCCACCACTGAAAATCTTGCCCTGGTGCTGTGGCGGAAATTCCGCGAGCGCCCGGAAACCCGTGACATCGCCTCGATACGGTTGTGCGAAGGCGAAAACCTGTGGGCTGAACTCAATCCGCCGGATGACCAGGCATCGCAGGATCATGCGGAACCGACCGAGGCGCGGCTGACTCGCCGGTACGCCCTGACGGTACGGCGAAGCGCCGATGCGTCCCACGTGGAAACGTGGCCCCTGTCCCTGGCTGTCACGGTTCGAGGCCCGATTGATCCGATCACGGGCCGCGTCACGGATATCATGGCGTTGGACGAGCGGGTCCGGGAACACATCCTCAACCACCTGGCGGACACAAATGTGTCGCAACACCCGGAATTCGCCGGCCGGCCGGTTACCCTCCCCACCCTGGCCAAAGCCCTCTGGCCCCGATTGCTCGACGTTGCCGGTGCGCGCCTCGAACGCATCCGGCTCACGGACCATCACAACCTGACCCTGGACTATTCAGGATAGGGCATCCTCCCCGGCACTCTTCTCCCCTTTAATTTATTTCTCCAAGCTCCATCTATATTAAACGCTGCCTTTGACAAGGCAGAGCCACCTCTCTATATTAAACGTAGAATTTAATATTTTTGCGTTTATGGATTATAGTATAGTTAGCATTTACTATGAATAATCTCCTGTTTATAGAATAGCAATAGTTTACTATGGAAAGCCATTCTACAATCTCAGCTCGTGCAGGACGATACGTCACCCAGGCGAACGGCTACAGGGCCTTCATTCCGGCACCATTGCCACCCAATCCACCCGTTCAGTTCACCGAAGAGTTACAAGTGTTGCTTTCTCAGGCAGACCGTGCCTTGGGCCGTCTTGACGGCTCTATCCAAACACTACCGAACCCGGATCTCTTCGTATTCATGTACATCCGCAAGGAGGCGGTCCTATCGAGCCAAATTGAAGGGACTCAGAGCTCATTACAGGACCTGCTGGCCGCTGAAGCCAAAATTTTCTCGCCGAAACAACCCCGGGACGTCGATGAAGTAATGAACTACGTCAGCGCCATGAACCTGGGCATTGGACGCCTTAAGGAGCTTCCGATTTCGACCCGGCTGATCCGAGAAATTCACGCAGAACTCCTGCAAGGCGTACGCGGTTTTAGTCTCTCACCGGGCGAACTGCGAACCAGCCAGAACTGGATCGGCCCTGCCGGCTGTACATTGAACGAGGCCACCTTTGTCCCACCGCCTCATCATGAAGTGCCGGAAAAACTGGGCGAATTGGAAACCTTTCTCCACACTGACACGAAACTGCCCTTGCTGATCAAGATCGGGGTCGTTCATGCCCAGTTCGAGACCATTCACCCGTTTCTTGATGGCAACGGCCGCATCGGAAGGCTACTCATCACCTTCTTGCTCTGCGAGCAAGAGGTTTTGCAAAAGCCGGTCCTCTATCTGTCCTGGTTCTTCAAGCGGCATCGCCAACAGTATTACGAGGAACTGCAATCGGTGCGCAACAACGGGACGTGGGAACAATGGCTCGTTTTTTTTCTACGCGGCATCGTGGAAGTGAGCCGGCAGGCGACCGACACCGCCCGGCAGATACTCGCTCTGCGCGAAGAGCATCGTCATATTGTCACCGAAAATTTCGGCCGAGCCGCCAGCAACGGGCACCGAGTGCTGGAACATATCTACAAACAACCCATCATTTCAGTAAGTGGCGTGCAGGGGTTGATCGGGACAACCTATGCCGCAGCCAATGGAATGGTTGCTCGAATGGTCGAAAGCGGCATTTTGCGCGAGTATACCGGTCAGGCTCGCAACCGGAGGTTCATCTATCAGAGCTACGTTGATTTGTTCCACGACACCGAGCCTGAGGCGTAATCTATGGTCATCGACAGAGGTGGCTCGGTTTCCTTGACCAGGCAACTTGGCTAACGCCACGCCAGAGCAAAATTGACCATATTTCCAACAATGCGTAACATTCATACCCATAATTATGGAGGGGATGGGTGCACGCCATGGCCAGAGTCCAATTGATAATCCCTGATGAAGACCGCGACCGTTTTGTCCATCAAGCGCGCAGGGAGGGTTTGACATTGAGCGCTTGGCTAAGGGCTGCCGCCCGTGAACGACTTGAAGATCGTCAACATTCCGAACTCTTTAAATCACCGACTGACATGGAAAAGTTCTTCATGATGTGCGATGCCCTGGACGGACCCGAAGTCGAGCCGGAATGGGACAAACACCTGAGCGCAATCACTTCATCACGGCGGCGAAACACAGCTAAGCTTATCGGAAAGAGGGTGTAATGAATAAAATACTTGGCGACGCCAAGAACATACGTTCCTTGCTCGGAGGAATAAAATTCGCCATTGACTATTACCAAAGGGAGTACCGATGGGAGAAAAAACAGATCACCGAGCTCCTCAATGACCTCTGCGAGAAGTTCTTGGAAAACCACGCGGCGGGTAATGAACGCAGTGCCGTTGAGAACTACAGTCGTTACTTTCTCGGCTCTATCATCATCAGCGAAAAGGAAGGCCGGAAGTTCATCATCGACGGTCAGCAGCGCCTGACCTCACTGACACTTCTGCTCATCCACATCTACGGCCAGCTCGATGACGATGAGCAGAAGAAGGAGATCGCGAACCTCATCTTCTCCTACAGAGTCGGCAAGCGTTCCTTTAATCTCGATGTAGCCGAGCGGACGGCTTGCATGGACGCACTCTTCACCGGGCAACCTTTCGAGGAGAACGGTCAGCCTGAATCGGTTGTCAACATTCTGAGCCGCTACCAGGACATTGAAGGACAGTTTCCGGACGAACTCGCCAACGAAGCCCTACCCTTCTTCGCAGATTGGCTAATCGAGAACGTCTATTTGGTCGAGATTACCGCCTACACAGACGCCGACGCCTACACCATCTTCGAGACGATGAACGACCGCGGACTCTCCTTAACTCCCACGGACATGCTCAAGGGCTACCTGCTCGCCAACATCACAGACATCGACCGTCGCAATTCCGCCAGCCGCATCTGGCGCGACCGCATCGCCGCACTCAAGAACATTGGCAAGGAGGAGGACGCAGATGCTATCAAGGGCTGGCTACGCAGCCAGCACGCACAGACCATCCGCGAGCGCAAGAGTGGCGCCAAGCCACGGGACTTTGACCTGATCGGCACCGAATTCCACCGCTGGGTGCGCGACCACGAAGAACCACTGGATCTCCACACCAGCGCCGCCTTCGGCCGCTTCATCGAAGAAGATTTCGCCTTCTACGGGCACTGGTACGAACGCATCCGCAAGGCAGCCGAGACGTTTACCATAGGGCTCGAAGCAATTCACTACAATGCTCAAAACAACTTCACCCTCCAATACCCGGTGTTGCTGGCCCCGCTGGTTCGGACTGACAGCGAGGAGGAGAGCCTCTGCAAGCTACGCATTGTCGCCAGTTTTCTCGACATCTTGATCGCCCGTCGCATCTGGAATTGGAAGTCCACCAATTACTCAACGATGCAGTACAACATGTTCCAACTGGTGATTCTGAAGATCCGTGGGAAGTCCGCCACCGAACTGGCCCGGATTCTCACAGAACGCCTCGAAGCCGAAGATGAAACCTTTACCTCCAATGAGCGTTTTTCCTTGCACGGTCAGAACCGCCCACAGATTCACCTCCTACTGGCGAGGATAATCGGATTCATGGAAACCAATTCCGGACGCCAATCACACTATGCCGAGTACATCCAACGCCGGGATAAGAACGGCTACGAGGTGGAACACATATGGGCTGACAAACCCGAACGCCACCGTGACGAGTTCGGTCACCCGACGGACTTCTCCGAGTACCGCAATCGAATTGGCGGGTTGTTGCTTCTGCCCAAAAGCTTCAACGCCAGCTACGGCGACATGCCTTACGGCAAAAAGTACGAGCACTACTACGGTCAGAACCTGCTTGCCCGGAGTCTACACGAAAAGGCTTATGAACATGATCCTGGGTTCCTACGCTTCATAGATAGAACAGGGCTTCCCTTCCAGCCCCATCCCGAATTCAAGAAAGCGGCTCTGGACGCCAGGCAGGACCTCTATCGGAAGCTTGCCGAGCAGATCTGGAAACCGGAGAATCTGCGGCGGGAGGTTGATGCATAACCACCCAACGACGTCAGGGTAATGCCCCCTTGAGGCAGCAGTTCGGGCAGGAGACACATGCGATCCCTCAATGAACGGCCCTTACCTCCAAACAGATGCCTTCTTTTTTTTGCAGACACTCAATAATTTCGAAAAGGTTCTTGGCTTGAGGATTTCCTTTAGGGCCAAACATGCGCATCAAACTTTTCGGAGGCTTATCCGTCAGATCACCCAATTCCTCAAAGCCAACCGTGGCATTGATGTAGTCGCGCAAAATCGTTTTGCCGGTATCCACATCGCCGGACACCAAACATTGCACTCCTTCTTTTAACAATTCTTCTCTAAAAACGGGATCGGTTTGAACTCTTTTTTGTATTGTTTCCTTGAAATCTCTGCTCAGTGCCATTTTAGTTATTCCTGTTTTTTCGCTTCTTGTATCCCTCCCGGTTGATCTATTGATGCCAAATGGTAACATAAAAGTTCCCTTGCGGAAAGAATCGTCTTTCGAACCAGCCGAAGCATCCTGAGGCATGTCTCTGCCGTTGAACGGGGCTGGCGCGGCTACAAAGACAAAGGCGCCGGACCCTCGATCGGAGCCTATCCCTGACACTTGCCCCTGACTCGATCTGGGATCTAATCGGGGAAATGACTGAACACAGTCTGGAATGGCAGGAGGAAAAAGCGGGGGAACAAGAAATGGAGGAGGTCCTGTTTCGGGCGAGAGCCTGAGGGTCAGGAATCGGGGAAGTATTGCCTGATGAGGGCGAGCAATTCGTCTTCCTCGACTTTGCCTTCGCGAGTCAGGAGGAGAGTCCCGCGAGAATACAGGTGCGTGGTGGGATACGTTTCGAACTGGTGCTGTTTCTTGATGGCCCGGCACCGGCCCGGCACGTGCATCCTGGCCTTGCCGACGCGAACGGCGGGCAATTTCCGGGCGACTTCTTCCAGGATGGGATCATAGGCCGCACAGGGTTCACAGGCGGCAATGCCGTAGGCGACCACGGTCGCGTCCGCGCCTTTGAATTCTTCGTAATTTTCGTCCGTGACGTTTTCGACGGTTCCGGCCATCCGGTCGTCCTTTCCCGTTCATCAAAAACCAAGGGGGATCCCCTGTTCGTGGAATCCCCCTTGATCGCCTCGACGTTGCCGCGCAGGGACAACCCCCCGTGGGGGTCCTACAGCGCTTTCAACGCGTCCAGAATTTCCTTGTCATCCCGAGCCGTTTTGATTTCCTGCACCTTGACGTAGGCCACCTTGCCGGCCTTATCCACAATCACCGTGGCTCGTTTGGAACAATTGAGATCCGGGAAATACAAACCATAGGCCTTGCAGACCGTACGATGCATATCGGCCAACAAGGTGTGCTTGAGGTCGAGTGAGTCGGCCCAGGCCTTGTGGGAAAAAAAGCTGTCTGCGCTGATCCCGAGCAGTTCGGCATTGGCATCGGAGAAGCTCGGGAAGTCATCCGTCAAACACTTATTTTCATTGGTGCAGACCGGACTCCAATCGAGAGGATAAAAGGCCAGGACCACGTTCTTTTGACCATTGAAACTGCTCAACGTGACGTCATTGCCATCCTGATTCTTCAGGGTGAAATCGGGAGCAACGTCGCCCACTTTTATTTCTGAAGCAACATCCGACATGAAACAGCCTCCTTGTATTCGTGATGGATGATGGAATGTGATGGAACTGAAACGACCTTTTCGTTGCAGGATTTTTTCGTAACATGCCCCCTTGAAGTTTGTCAACCGGGCAACGGGTCCGTGGCCGACACGTGCTGAAACGTTCCCGGGGCGTCCGAACGACGGATGGCCGGAAAACGTCCGTTGGAAAATTCGCCGCAAAGAGCTTGTCTTTTGGCTCAACCAGGGGTATCGTCATTCATATAAGCCCTATCCACTAGATGACTTTCCCCTGACCATGCGCGCGTTACTGTCTCGTCTCCCCGTTCAGCCCCTCCGTCGTCTGATACAACGCTTCCTGTGGCCCCTCCTGATTGTCGGCGGGCTGGCGATCGGGGGAGGGGCGGCGGTGGCCTGGCATATCACCACCGGCCTGCCCTCGCTCGGGGGGCTCAGGGATTACCAGCCGAGCCTGATTACCAAGGTCCTCGCGGACAACCGCCAGGTCATCGGGCAATTCTACGTGGAACGCAGAGTGCTGACTCCCCTTCGCGACGTTCCCCGGCATTTGATCGATGCCGTCATTGCGGTTGAAGACGCCAGGTTTTACGAACACCCGGGGTTGGACGTGTGGGGCATCCTTCGCGCCGCATGGACGAATTTCAAACGTGGCGGAAAAATCGAAGGCGCCAGTACGATCACCCAGCAACTGGCACGATCCCTGTTCCTGACTCCGGAACGGACCTTCC
Source organism: Nitrospirales bacterium (assembly GCA_965232175.1). Lineage (GTDB taxonomy): Bacteria > Nitrospirota > Nitrospiria > Nitrospirales > UBA8639 > Bin75. The sequence goes on along the minus strand of CBDDOW010000006.1, from coordinate 1,637,018 downwards.
AGCGTAAGATTCGGGAACTCTTTCTTGCCCTGAAAATGGAATTTATTCTGACAAAAGAACAAATTCTCGAGATGTATCTCAATCAGATCTACTTCGGCCATGGGGCCTATGGGGTGGGCACTGCGTCCTTAACGTATTTCGATAAAGCGCTATCGGAATTGGATCTGCCCGAGTCGGCTTTTCTCGCCGGACTGCTGAAAGCCCCCAATACCTATTCTCCCTACAAAAACGACGACCTCGCGAAGAAACGCCAGGAACACGTGTTGGGACGAATGGTCCAGGCCGGCTTCCTCACGGAGCGCCTCGCCCGTGAGGCGAGCGAAACCCCACTGGCCTTTACCCGTCAGGCCCTTGAACGCGTGGCCCCGTACTTTCTCGAAGACGTCCGCCAGCACCTGGTCAACGAATACGGAGAGGCCATGGCGTATAAAGGCGGGCTGCACGTCTCCACGACCCTGAACATTCAGATCCAACGCCTGGCGGAGGAGGCCATCAGGAAGGGGCTGCGCGAACTCGATAAACGGCAGGGCTGGCGCGGGCCGCTCCGTCATGAGGAGCCGCCGGACGCGCTGCCCGAAGAACGGCCCGCGACGTTTCCGGCGTCTGCCGACATCGTGGAAGGCCTCGTCCTGACCGTCTCTCCGGAGGAAGCGACAGTCCTGGCCCGGGGACTGGTCGGCACCATCAGCTTGCCGGATATGCTCTGGGCCGAGCGCCGGCTCTCCGAAGGCGCGTCCGTGACCGAAGCGGAGGTGACGCCCATTGATGCAGCCGGGCAATTGGTCCAACCGGGAGACGTCATTGAAGTTTCGTTGAAATCGACCGGCAACGACGTGATCCGGTTCCGGCTGGATCAGACCCCCCTGGTCGAAGGCGCGCTGATTGCGATCGATCCCAGGACCGGCGCGATTCGAGCGATGGTCGGCGGGTATCATTTCGAACGAAGCCAGTTCAATCGCGCCTTACTGGCTTTCCGTCAACCCGGGTCCGCGTTCAAACCGATCATTTACGCCACGGCCATGGACCAGGGATTGACGCCCGCCACGCTCATTCTCGACGCGCCCGTGGTCTACGAAGAGGACGAGCCCGGCAAGACCTGGAAGCCGGAAAACTACGAAAAACGCTTTTTCGGGCCCATCACCTTGCGGGAAGCCTTGCGCCACTCACGAAACGCGGCCACGGTCCGCCTGCTCGAACAGATCGGCGTTCCCCGCGTCATCAATTTTTCCCGCTTGCTCGGCATTCGCAGCCCATTAAGCCCGGACCTGTCCCTGGCGCTCGGCTCGTCGAGCGTGACGCTTCAGGAGCTCACCGCAACGTACGGGGTCTTTGCCAATCAGGGGTTGGCGCTGCACCCCTACACCATTTCCCTGATCAAAGATCAGCATGACCACATCCTGGAGCACCACGTGTTCGAGCCCCGGCAAGTGATCTCCCAACAAACCGCCTATCTGATTACACATATGATGATGGACGTCATTCAGAGCGGAACGGGCAAACGCGCCCGTTCGATCGGGCGGCCCCTGGCCGGCAAAACCGGCACCACCAACAGCTACCGCGACGCGTGGTTCGTGGGGTATGCGCCGAATCTCGCCGCCGGCGTCTGGGTGGGATTCGACAGCGTGGAGACGCTTGGAAAAGTGGAGTCCGGCGCCCATGCCGCCCTGCCCATCTGGACGGACTTCATGGCGAAGGCCCTCAACCTGCTCCCCGTCCTGACCTTTTCAGTTCCGGACGGAATTCAATTCGTCGAGGTCGATCAAAAAACCGGCGCCGTGGTCGACGAGCCCTCGAAGGGCACGACGACGGAAGCCTTTGCCGCCGGCACGATACCTCAACGTCCCATCCGTCCTCCGGTCGATCCTCTGGATTTTTACGAGTTCGATCAACTCGACCCGGCCATTGACACCGGTAGCTGAGTCCTGCGGAAGCAGGAATGCCACATTCAGCGTATGGCCATGCCAGGGCGGGTGGTTGACACCGGCACTTCAGACCGGCCGGATACCGGAACGGCGCGTGAGGTGATTGTCGCTCGGGGAGGGGTTACTGCGCGTCCTGATATTCTTCGTGCCAGGCCATCTGAATGGCCTCGAGCTTTTTTTCGTCGGACCCCTTGGGATCACCCGTGAATTCCGGCCACGCCACGATCCACGCATGCAGGTCGGTAAAGCGGACCGTCAACGGGTCGAGGTCCGGATGCTCTTCGTGAAGCCGAATCGCGATGTCTTCGGCCATCTCCCAGGTCAATTCTTGAGACATGTGGGGCTCCTCGACGGATAGCTGCGGGGTCAATCCGTGACTTCAGACAGTTTTTTGCTTTCGAGCGCTTCCTTGAGAGTGGCATCCATCAGCGTTTCGGCCAGGTGATGGGTCACTTTCTCCATGTCGGCGACCCTGGCCCGGATCAGTCGATGATCCTCTTGAGTCTTGGCGACGCGCAGTTCCTCAATGGCATGGTGAATGGACTGGATCTCTTCCGCCGTGATCAGATCCGTTCCCCGTTTCAGCGCCTTCTCGGTGGCCATGATGATGGCATCGGCCTCCGTCCTGGCTTCAATCACCTGACGCGCCTTGATATCCTCGGCCGCGAATTGGAAGGATTCCCGAATCATGGTTTCGACTTCGTCATCCGTGAGCCCGTAGGAAGGTTTGACTTGAACGGATTGCGATTCGCCGGTGCGGATATCGGCCGCGGTGACATTGAGCATGCCGTTCGCATCAATCAGAAAAGTCACCTCGATGCGAGGCACGGCTGCGGGCAACGGCGGGACCTTGAGTTGAAACCGGGCGAGGCTTCTGTTGTCTTTCACCAGCTCGCGCTCGCCCTGCAACACGTGAATATCCACGCCGGTCTGGCCGTCCACGTAGGTGGTGAACATTTCCTTGGCACTCGTCGGGATGGTCGTATTCCGGCGGATCAGGATGCTCATGACGTTCCCCATGGTTTCAATGCCCAGGGACAGCGGGGTCACGTCGAGCAGGAGCATGTCCTTGTTCTCTCCGGCCAGAATACCGGCCTGGACCGCGGCGCCGAGCGCCACCACTTCATCGGGATTCAGATCGCAGTGGGGCGTCTTGCCGAACAGGTCCCGCACCCGGGCCCGGATTAACGGCATCCGGGTACTGCCGCCGACCAGAACCACCTCGTCGATTTGATCCGTCTCCAACCCCGCGTCGCTCAACGCGCGGCGACAGGGCGTCATGGTTTGTTCCACCAAATCCAGGACCAGGGCTTCGAGTTCGTCGCGCGTCCACGTTCGTTCATACGTCCCTTTGTCACCGGGAAGGGAGAAGGCCATACGGGCTTCGCGCTCGTCCGACAACAGAATTTTGGTTTTCTCGGCTTCCAGCCGAACGGTTTGCATCAGTTCCGGCGAATCTTCCACCTTCACGCCGTGCCGGACGTCCACGTCCCGGATGACCTCATCCACCAGCCGCCTGTCGAAATCATCCCCGCCGAGATGCGTATTCCCGTTGGTCGCCAGCACCTCGAAAATGCCGTCCTTGAGTTTCAGGATGGAGATATCAAAGGTGCCGCCGCCGAGGTCATAGACGGCCACGAACCCCTGCGTGTTCTTTTCCAGCCCATAGGCCAACGACGCCGCCGTGGGTTCATTGATGATACGCAGCACATCCAGGCCGGCAATGAGGCCGGCGTCTTTCGTCGCCTGCCGCTGGCTGTCGTTGAAATACGCCGGAACCGTAATGACGGCTTTGGTGATTTCCTGACCCAGGTGCGCTTCCGCCCGCAGCTTGAGTTCCTTCAAAATCATGGCGGAGATCTGCGGAGGAGAATAGGTTTTCTCGCCGACCTGAATACGAATGACGCCGCCTTTTTCCTGCAGGGCATAGGGAAAATATTTCAATTCGTCCGCCACGTCCGCCACGGCTTTCCCCATGAACCGCTTCACGGAATAAATCGTGCGGGACGGGTCGCGGACCAGATATTCCTTGGCCGGGTCTCCGACCAGGAGTCCATTATCCGTCAGACCGACAATCGAGGGCACCTTGGCCTGGCCGCGGGCGCCGGGGATCACCCGCGGACCGTCGCCAGCCATGTGCGCGACCAATGAATTCGTCGTTCCGAGGTCAATGCCGACGATCAATGCCAGGCACTCCTTCCGGGTTCGGCCGTGGGGCTCGTCGCCTCCACCAGATCGTTCACGATATTCCTGACGTAGGTGCGGTTCGACAGGATTTCCTGCATGCCCGTGAGGACGGCGTCTTTTTGCGCCTGAACGGCGGGACCCTCTTCCGCGCCGGTTTGCAGGGCGTCCCAGCGATTGAACTGCTCACGCAGGCGATGTTCCATTTCCGTTTTTCGCGCTTCGAGCGTCCGGCGATCGGCCTGCAATTTCTCCAGCAGTTCCCGCCGGCGGTCGGCGGACTCTTCGGCGGACAGAGACCGGAACTCGTCCAGGTCCTCTTGAAGTTCCAGAATCTCATCGAACAGGTCAGCCGGAGGAGAGGTTCGAATATCCTTGGCGGACCCGGCTTCGAGACGAATGAGGTACTCGGCGCGCTGCACGGGGTCCTTCAACGTCCGATACGCCGTGTTCAATAACGCCGTGTTGCCGAGACTGATCGCCTGTTCACCCTCGTCCTTCGTCGCAAAATAATCGGGATGAAAACTCCGGCTCAAGGCGTAGAAGGTTTCCTCGAGCGCCTGTTCGTCGAGGTTCAATTTGCGAGGCAGGTTCAGGCAGGTGAAATAGTCGAGTTCCCTGGACAGCGGCTGCACCTTGACGCACCGGTCGCAAAAATACTCGCCGGTCATTTCGGATTGACAATGCCAGCACATGCTGCGGGCCATCGGCAGATCACGGGTTCGTCCTGAATCCTGATGATGTGTGTGCTCACTCATGGTACGCCCTCGCACAACGGGCATGGTAGGACTTCACCATGCCCGCCCGCTTGCTCTCCGATTGTCACGCAACCCCGTTCAACAGGGTTACGCCGAAAACGATTCCCCGCACCCACAGGTCTTGGACGCGTTGGGATTGAGAAATTTGAATCCCCCGCTGACCAGATCCTTCTGATAATCAAGCTGCATGCCTTCCAGATAAATGGCGCTCTTCGCATCGACAATGACCTTGACGCCGTCCTGTTCGCATACCGTATCGAACTCGCCGATTTGTTCGTCGAAATTGATCGTATAACTCAACCCGGAACACCCGCCCCCCTTGACGCCCAGGCGAAGGCCGCCTTCGGTCAGATCCTGCACGTCCATGAGCCGTTTTACTTCAACAACCGCCGACGCCGTCAGCGTGACGAGAGGAGTCTGCGTGGTTGGTGAGGCTTCCGTCGTTTGCGTCGTCTCCATCACTGCGCTCCTTGCGGATCAGGCGGGCGCGGCCGCTTCTTCGGGCTCGCCCTCGGTTTCCGCTTTCTTTTTATAATCGTTCAAGGCGGCCTTGATCGCGTCTTCCGCCAACACGGAACAGTGAATTTTGACCGGGGGCAGATTCAACTCCTGCACGATTTCGGTATTCTTGATCTGTCCGGCCTGATCCACGGTTTTGCCCTTCAACCACTCCGTGGCCAAACTGGAACTGGCGATAGCCGACCCGCACCCGAAGGTTTTGAATTTCGCATCCACAATGGTGTCGTCTTCCACCTTGATCTGAAGTTTCATCACGTCACCGCATTCGGGGGCCCCGACGATTCCGGTCCCCACGCCTTCTTCGTCTTTTTTGAAAGACCCCATGTTGCGTGGATTGTTGTAATGATCGATGACTTTTTCACTGTACGCCATGATACTACCCTCCTCCCCGGATATTTATAAAAACGGTGTCTGCCACATCCTTGCCTGTCCCGCTCAGTGCACCGCCCATTGGACCGACTTGAGATCGATCCCTTCCTTCGCCATTTCATAGAGAGGCGACATTTCCCGAAGATGATTGACCGCCTTGATCATCCGGTCAATCGTATATTCTACTTCTTCCGGCGTGGTAAAGCGACCGATGCCGAACCGGATGGAGGAATGCGCCAGATCGGACCCGACGCCCAACGCCCGCAGCACGTACGACGGCTCAAGGGTGGCCGACGTACACGCCGAGCCCGACGACAGGGCGATTTCCTTGACTCCCATCAACAGGGCCTCCCCTTCGACGTAGGCGAAACTGATGTTCAGGTTCCCCGGGAGACGCTCCGTCGGGTGACCGTTGAGATAGACTTCTTCCATGGCCCCCATGATGCCGTCCTGCAGGCGATCACGCAGGGCCATCGTGCGAACGGACTCCTCCGGCATCTCCTGCGCGCACAACTCAATGGCTTTGCCGAAGCCGATAATGAGCGGAACCGGGAGCGTACCCGACCGCATGCCGCGTTCGTGACCGCCCCCGTCGATCATCGGCGCCAACCGGACGCGCGGCGCTTTTCGTCGCACGTACAGGGCCCCGATGCCCTTGGGTCCGTAAATCTTGTGGGCGGTGAACGACATCAGATCGACACCCAGTTCCCGGACGTCCACCGGGATCTTCCCGACTCCCTGCGTGCCGTCGCAATGAAAGAGCACGCCCTTTTCCTTCGCGATCCTGCCGATCTCCGCGATGGGATGAATCGTGCCGATTTCATTGTTCGCCAGCATGATCGAAATCAAAATGGTTTTATCCGTGATGGCGTTCCGTACGTCGTCCGGATCGACCCGGCCGGTTTTATCCACGGGCAGGTACGTCACGTTGACGCCCTTTTTCTCCAATGACTTGGCCGCGTCGATCACCGCGCGGTGTTCGGTCGACGTGGTGATGATGTGGTCGCCCTTCTCCTTATACATCTCGACCACGCCTTTCAGCGCCAGATTGTCGGACTCGGTGGCGCCGCTCGTGAACACGATTTCCTTGGCGTCGGCGTGGATGAGATTGGCAATGTGGTTGCGCGCCTGATCCACGCCCTCTTCGGCTTCCCACCCGAAGGAATGGTTCCGGCTGGCGGCATTGCCGAATTTTTCGGTGAAATACGGGAGCATCGCATCCACCACGCGAGGATCGCAGGGCGTGGTCGAATGGTTGTCCATATAAATGGGTAACTTCATGATGACACTCCTTGTGGCTTTAAAGATTCGACGATAATCAGGGGTGTTTCCTCAACCAATAAATCCTCGATGGACATACTGTTCAACAATTGAAAAATACTTTCCTGGATCTTGAAAAGCGGGGTTCGAATGTTGCAGTGATTCAATTGCTCGCATTGGGATTGGCCGTTTTTTTCATGGCAACAATCCGTCAGCCCCAAAGGCCCTTCGATGGCTTCGAGCACCTGGGCCAGGGTAATGTCCTTGGGGTCGCGCCCCAGCGCGTAGCCGCCTCTGGGGCCATTGTGATGACTGTCGATCAGTTGATGCCTGGCCAGGGTCTGAAGCACTTTCGCCAACAACTCTACGGGGATATGATGTTCTTCGGCAATCTCCTTGGTGTTCACGACACGCGGATGTCCACCAATGTCGCTTTGGACCGTGGCCATATACTGAAGCGACAGCAAGGCATAATCGGCTCTTTTCGAAAACTTCAGCATGACGCCTCACAAAAACGCGGAGTGAATGAATCTCCGACCAAAACAATCGGAGCAAATCCTAGCATTGACATTCCTTTCTAGTCAAGAGTATTCTTATCGGAGATTAAAACAGTCGGAGATTGAACCGTCAGCCGGTTTGCACAACTATCTTATTGAAAATACGCCGTAATTCATTCATTGTTCGTTCCACGTCAAAAAAGGAAAAGGAGACCAGATGGGCGGCAGTAATCCATATATTGAGCAAGTCGAAGTCAAAACAGCCACGACCCCGTTCACGGTGACCTTTCGCATGCCCGGCGAAACCATTGAAGTTCCGGTTGATCCCAATCAGATCCCGTATGGACCAACCGGCCAGCCCGGCAGCCTGCTGGACATTGCCATGGGAGCGGGACTCGATATCGAACATGCCTGCGGCGGAGTCTGCGCCTGTTCAACCTGTCACGTCGTTGTCAAGGAAGGGCTGGATTCCTGCAGTGAAGCCACGGACGACGAATTGGACCAGTTGGACGAAGCCCCGGCGATTACGCTGCAATCGCGTTTGGCCTGCCAATGCGTCCCCGACGGATCAACCAACCTCGTCGTCGAAATCCCCGAATGGAATAAAAACCTGGTCAAGGAAGGACACTAGGCACCGGCCCCGCCTTGGGTCATGGGAAACCAGGCCATCTGCATGGGACCCATTTCGTTGAGGCTGAGTTGCAGATCGAACACGGTTTCGTAGAATTGCCTGGCTCTCGCCAAATCATTCACTGGAATCTCAAACCAATTCACGGGATTGCTCCGGTCCGTCATGCGTTCCTCCCAGTTCTCGGATGAAGTGTGGCCCGCTCCTTATGAGACGACCCTCAGGCCGGAACGCTCAAACCGGCGAAAGTCCGACACATTCATGGTCGCAAGGGGCGCGCCGTCAGCGAGCGCGACCGCCGCAACCATGCAGTCGATCAATGAACCTCGCCGCCGTCCCGACTCATTGAACACACGGACGGCAAGCGCTGCATGATCCGGCGTGAAGGCGCTCTGCCGGCCGACGAGTTGAGCCGCCAATGCTATCTCGGATTCGTCAAGCGGACCGCACAGAAGCTCCGCCCAAGCGACCGTACTCATGCTGAGCGTTTCGCCCCTACCAATCCATTCCCGCAACGTGCGATCTTCTGGCGTTCCCACGTTCAGCGCCCGGATCAGAAAATTCGTATCCAGATGAATCATGGAGTCTTGGGAGCCAGCCGTCGAGCCGTCGCGCGACGCTCGGTCTTCACGTCCTGTTCCCACTGTGCGAAGCTGACCCTGCGCAACCGTAGCGAGGCTTGGAGACGGTCGAGAGCACCCAGGACCGCACCATCGCAGGGACTCCCGTCCAGCGCTGCAAGCCGAATGGCGCGCCGCAACACCTCGGACTTCGACACGTTCCAGCGTTGCGCCAATTTTTCAAGCGTGTGTATGGATTCCACATCCAGTGAATAGGTCGATTTGATGGTAGTTACGGCCATAGCAAAAGTCTATGGCCATACTCGATCTCCGTCAATCTTTTGTTTGAGGCCGCTCACGGCATGGTGGCATCGAGAGCAAGCTCGGCGCGCCACAAAAAGTTTGCGGTCCGGTACTATGCTTGGTACTATAGCGGCCCTATGCGGGTGAAGCATCTACGCACGCTGGAGAGCCTGTTTACGAAACCAACACCCGCAGGCATTCGGTGGTCGGACATCGTCGCCATGCTTAAGGCGGCGGACGTCGAGGTTTCTCAGCGTTCGGGGTCGCGCGTGCTACTGAAGAAGGGAGCGGACCGGATCGTGATTCACCGGCCCCACCCCGAAACAGAGACTGGGAGAGCGACGGTGCGCGACATCGTCGCGTTTCTCGAAGCCACAGGAGTCAAGCCATGATGGAATATAAAGGATACGTTGCCGAGGTCGAATTTGATGAGTCGGTAGGGCATCTTCACGGGCGGGTGGTCAACAGCGGCGCCTATCCGATCGCGACGTTTGAAGCCACCGACGTCGATGGGCTGCGGCGTGAGTTCCGTCGATCCATCGATGAGTATCTCGCGTCCTGTCGCGAGGACGGCGTCGAACCCAGAAAACCATTTTCCGGCAAGCTCAACGTTCGGCTGGGCCCCGACCTGCACCAACGCGTTGCCCGCTTGGCCGCGGAAAGCGGCTTGAGCCTGAATAGCTGGATCAGGCGGACGCTGGAGAAAAGCGCGTCGCGATGAAGCGCCCGTGTCCCGTCCGCTTGCGTTCGAGCACAAGAGGACGGGACGGTTCTCGTGGTTCCGGACGGGAGTTGGCAAACACGGGGACGCTCCCGATTACTTCTTAAACGGCTCCTTCAAGACGACTTTGACCCCTCCAATCGTTCCCGTGACCGCGTTTCGCACTTGTGTTCCGGCGCTTTCACTGATGTCGCCTGCGGCCTTGATCGCGCTCGTGGCCGCAGCAGAGGCCGCTTCAACCGTATCCACGCCAATCGCTTTCGCGCCATCAATGGCTCCCTCGACGGCCTGTTTCGCCGTGTTGGCAAGATCGCCGCCGACTTGAGCGGTGGCCTTGATGATCGAGTGGGTTGTCCCGCTCACCGTGTCCAGGGCTTCCTCGCCCACCTCTTTGGTTCCTTGGAGCGCCCCAACCACCGCGGCTTTGGCGGTTGACGCGACGTCCCCGCCGATTTCGCCAGTGGTTTTGATCACGGCTTCTGCCGTATGACGAACGGTATCGAGCGCCTGCTCGCCGACTTCTTGTGCCGCCTGAGCGGCGCCAAGCACAGCTTCTTTGGCGGTGGTGGTCAGTTCGCCTCCCACTTCTTTGACCCCTCTCAGCGCCGCGGTCGTCGCGTGGGCCGCGGCGTCGGCAATTCCCGTCCCCACGTCCTTGGCCGCGACGATGGCTCCTTCAACGGCGCCTTTTGCCGTTTGAGCCAAGTCGCCGCCAACGTCCGCGGTCGTCTTGATTAACGCAGAGGTGCTTGAACCAATGGTGTCCAGGGTATCTGTTGTGACCTCCCTGGTTCCTTTGACGGCGCCGACGACGATGCCTTTCGCTGCGGAACCAACCTCCGCCCCCACTTGAGAGACGCCTTGCACCGACCCAACAATCGTGTCTTTGACGAGACTGCCCGCTTCAGTTCCTACGGCTTTTGTCCCCTTTCAGCGCGGTCACAAGCGTTCCGCTGACCAATTCAAGAAGCGCATTCGTGATATCACCCGCACCCTTGTCGAATTGTGCCGCTTGCAACCCATTCTATTACCCATGATCCTAACAAAACCAACCCGGTCTCAACGACACTTTCTTTGGTTTTGACAATAATGGATTTTTCATCAGTCATGCCTTGCCCTCCTTTGGTGCCATGAATGGGTTGCCTTGATTAATTGGAGGGCAAGAAACAGGAGGGTCTCGTCACAGGAAGCGTTGGGAAAAAACAAAAAGGAGGCGCACGCAAACCACGGCTTGCTATTTAGACACCGGAAGAAGGAGGAAAGTCACAAAACAAGTTAGGGCTTTCGGACACCGGAGCCTTCTTTGATAATCTGGTCGTTCGGAATGTGTAGATTCTCATCATTAGCCGTTTTGAGGACGACGGAGACGGGCGTCATCCTGACAATGGTTCCCTTGTGTCCCGCCAAGCAAACCTCATCTCCAACGTGATAAATCTGGCAGACGTAATAACGCGCCAAGGTATTGGAAATAATCGTTCGGCTGCCCAGCCCGACTGAAAGAGCCATGGCCAAGACCGCGCCGCCAATGATGAGGGTAACGTTCGTCGTAAAAATCGTCATGTCCACCCCAATTTCCGTCAGGGCCATGACGACGCCAAACCCGATGATGATGATTTCAAGTAGTGAACTTACCGCTCTGACATAGGGGATGCTGAAGCTTGAGGAAGCCGATCTTGCGCCATCTTTGACAATTTTGGCGACATACAGTGAAATCACGAGAATGAGAAACGCCCCAAGAATATGCGGCAGATAGGCAATGAAGGCATTGAGCGTTTCCAGGACAACCTTGACACCCAGGACCTCTGAGGCCGAAACCAGAAAGACCAACAATACCAAGTAATAGACGAGCCCTCCTAGAATCTCGTCCAGTGTTTTGCTTATCCCCGCCTTTTTCAACAATTCATTAAATTGAACTTTTTCGCCCAATGCCTGAATGCCGCAAATTCGGACCACTTTGGCGGTGACACCTCGAAACGCCTTTGCCGTGAGCCAACCAATAAGGAGGAGGAGCAGGGCACCGAGAAGATTCGGTAAATAGGCCCCAACTGTTTCAAAAAAACTTTGAAAAAAGGCGACGATACCTGTCCCCCATTTTTGTATGTCCTCTTGTAGCGGTACCATATCATTCTCCTTTATTCGTCCGTGAAGTCATCCAGAAGCATTCCAGGAATTGAAGCATGAAAGACACCGACTTCTTTGGCGACTAAAAGAAATATCACCATTTTCAGGATCTGTTCCTTAACATGAAACGATCAGGCTCTGGTAAATCTAAGGCATCTAATACGTTATTGAAGATTAATTCTTCGTCGTGATTCATGATTCTACCGCCTTTCTGAGCCTGCCAAGCAAGCGAGAAACTTTCATTTTTGCGGCGCTTACTTTTATTCCGCAAATCGAAGCGACTTCTTCATAGGTGTAGCCGGCGATAAATTTCATCGTGAGGATTTCTCTGTCTTCGAAGGGGATCGTAGACAGAATGTCTTTCACCTCCAAGGAAAGACCGTCATCTGTGGAAACGCCCTGGTCTGTTTCAGGATGTTCAGTCTGTCGAAACAATTGAGCGGCCCGAGATCTGGATTTCATGTAGTTGAGGCAATGGTTGGTGGTCAATCGATAGAGCCAGGTTTGAAAGGTTGCTTCTTTTTTGAAGGAGTGAAGATGGAGAAAGACTTTAATCCAGACTTCCTGCATCAAATCTCGCGCTTGATCGGAAGAAAGGCAAATAAAATAACAACGCTTTAAGACCTTGCCGGCATACCGTTCATAAAGCTCCTCAAAGGCGTGCATGTCCTCTTGAACAATGAGGTCGACAAGATCGTGGTCGCTATGGTCGTGGAGACTCATTAAACGAAAACAGATACAGATTTTTTCTGCGAATGTCCACAGAGCCCTGAGGCGCGTATTCGGCTGTTCCCCCGCCCATGTTCGGAAACTCGATCTTTAGCATGCGGGACCGTTTTTTCTCCCAAGCCCACATCGCGGAGCAGCAAGACAAAAAAAGCCCCGTAACTCAGGAACGTTACGGGGCTTAATCGAGAATCTTTTCCATCCAAGCGGGAGTGTCATCGAGAAATGACTGGATTTCTTGTTGCCTGTCCGAGAATGGATTTGAGGCATGAAGTATATCGCAGCACTTATCGTACAAATTTCCATAGTCCGTTCTTGATAAATAGCCAGACGTTATGCGCCTCCACGACCGGCGCGCTTGACAATTCCTGATAAACGTCACATGCTTAGAAAGGAAAACAGCCATGGATACCAGCGTTGTCTTTGATACCCACGCTTACGTTAAGAGCATGACCGATGCCGGCGCCGAGCCGCGCTTGGCCGAAGCCATCGCGCAAGGGCAAATCGCATACCTCAATGCAACGGCCGCGACGAAAACCGATATTGCCAATATCCAGCGCGACATCGAACGCTCCAAAAACGACCTCATGAAGTGGCTTGTCTTAACGATGATCCTCTTAAATAGCCTCCTGCTCGCCGAGATTAAACTACTGTAATCGCGTTCCCCTGGGTCGACGTCCTCCAAGATGACGTCGGCCTGCCGGCCAAGACACACCCGGAAGAGGCTCGCCGTGATTGTGCTGTTTCCGAGCTTTGGAGGGGCGCTTCATCGTGGGAGCGCCGGTTAGAGCAGTTTGACCAGCGCGACGACGAGTCCACCCTGGGCGATGAGTGCCATGATGAGCCACTTCAAGAGGTCGAACTTGGCGGTGACGATTTGAGTTTGAAGCCGGCTTTCAAGCGCGTCAAGATCGGTTTTGGTGGCAAGATCGGTTTGGAGAGCTTTGGAGGCTTTCTGCGCAAGGAATTCGGCGGCCGCCGGTTCAAAGCCGGCGTCGACGGCATCTTTGATGAATTCATGGGTGTCGAAAAAGGTGGATTGGCTCACAATCGTTCTCTTTTTGTAAGCATGTGACGTTCATTGAGAATTGTCAAGCGCGCCAGCCGACCGGCTTTCCAATCGCGGAGCAGCAAGACAAAAAAAGCCCCGTAACTCAGGAACGTTACGGGGCTTAATCGAGAATCCCGTGGAATACGCAGGATTCTATAGGTGGCTCCCCGGGCAGGACTCGAACCTGCGACCAATCGGTTACGAGTTTCCCGGTATTTCTACCGGGCTCGGACTATCTCATCACCCGCCTGACGAAACAGGTGAGGGTGTCGGGCGCTCGTGAGGTCTTATTGGCTTGGGTTCCTCAACCTCTAGTCTCTGCACGTTCTTGCCTACCCAAGACCCTTCGGCAAGCTTCGCTCAGGATTCCCTTTCCGAGTTCGCCTCGAACTCGGGGAAGGCTTCCCTGAATTCACCCGATTTTTCAACCACAGTTTCCTGTGGAAGCTGCAAGCCGGCGTGTACGTATACGCCTCTCTTTACAGCCGACCGCTCTACCAACTGAGCTACCGAGGAACACGATCGTTGGCATTTATTTCCACAATGGTGGACGTGATCATAACATAATGTTGGAATGAAGCACTAGATCCTGCTGACAAAGGTTTGGGGTGCTAAAACTGAAAGTCGTCGGAATCCTCTTCGCCTTCGTCGGCTTCCGCGGCGCCGCCTTCGGACAAGGCGACGTAATGCCGCGCCCACGATAAATAGATATTGGCGCTGTCCTTCATGGCGTCGGCGCCGATGGTCAGTTTTTTGACGACGTCGGGGTCTCCGCCCATGAGCTCCATTTCCTTGGCCCGACTCTCCAACCGGTCATGGAATCGGGTCATGCTCCCGTTGATCTCGCCCATGAGTTCTCTGAGGTCATCGCTCATATCCACACCCTCTATTCCTGCGAATCGCGCGGGGTCTCCATCGAAAACAATAAAGCCCCGCGACAATCAAAAATGATTCTGCCGCAGGGCCTTTATGCTGATAGCCGATACCCTGATGCGCGAAACTACCCCTGATACGCTTGTCCCAAACCGGCGGATTCGCCGGCCTGTTCCATCAATTGGCCGTTGGCGCTGACCGCCACCATGTCGATGGCTTCATGTTTGGCCGCGTCGCACACGACCTTGCACAACTCGCAGCCTTTACAGCGATCGATAAAAACTTCCGCCACCAGTTTCTCGACGTTCAGGTCCAGACAGTTGGCCTCGGGGCAGTACATGATGCACAACCGGCACCCCTTTTTGGCGACACATTTTTCATCGGTGACTTGCGCGACGTTATACATGAGGACTCCTGTTTGCTTCGGTTATGCCGCGGCCACGGCCAGTTCGACGTTGTTCTTTTCCGCCCATTCCGATGCCATTTCATATGACCGGATGACCGTCTCCAGGTTCTTCTTCAACAGCATTTCCTTTTTGGCGAATTTCTTCTTGATGGCTTCGTCCAGGGTGGCCGTACCGCCGGAGGCCACGAACTTTTTCCCGAACCGCTCCTGCAGCGCGCCCTCAAGCGCCTCCAGGGACACGCATTTGGTAATGCCGGCAACCGACCCGATCATGGTCATATTCGTGGACAACTCCGTGCCCGCCACTTCCAACGCGACCTGGGTGCCTTTGATATAAAACACCGCCACGTCCAGATCCTTCAACCGCTTCACGTCCTCATCCGACAACAGCGGCACGTCCGAATTGATGACGACGACGCCGTTTTCCTTGATGCCCGAGTAAAACGGCATGGTGTAACTTTTGCCCATCGTGATCACCTGCGGATGAAACACTTCGATCACGTCGGGGAACACCAGCTCCCCCCGGTCGTAGATCCGGCTCACGCCGATCCGGCAATAACTTTCGGCCGGCGCCATTCGCTTTTCCGCGCCGAAAAAGGGATTCGAGATGGCAAATTTCCCGTCACGGGACGCCGCCATGGCCAACACGTGCGCGGCCGTCACGGCACCCTGTCCACCAAGACCCGACATGCGAATATTCAATCTCCGCTTGATCATGACGATATCCCCTTTCCGCCGGGAGGGCTCAGGCCTTGCCCGCCAATTCTTTTTCCGCTGCTTGCTGGTCCGCCAGTTGCTTTTTCGCCGCGGCCTTTCGTTCTTTCTCCTTGGCCGCCAGTTCGGTCAACAACTCTTTGGCTTCATCGCTGACGTACTCTTTATACGCAAACCGTTCGGTCGGCTTTTCAGAGTCCCGCATTTCCTGCAAGCCCTCCATGCTGTTCTTCCCGATTTCCAGGATGCACGGGGTGTAGAGCTGCAAATACGTGGGGCCGATCTCGCGGGCCACGTGGATCGCGTTCTTGATGACCTTTTCCACCAGGTTCGGTTTGCTGACCGTGCAATTCACCACGTAGTGGCAGCCGGACTCGCGCGCGATTTCCGGCAATTTCACTTTTTCAAACGTTTTGCCCACGGGCGCCATCTTGGCCACGAACCCCTTTTGCATCAGGCCGCTCTCCTGTCCGCCCGTATTGGCGTACAGCTCGTTGTCGAAACAGATGGTCGTGAATTTCTCCTGCCGGAACCAGGCTTGCAGCGTCATATCGAGGCCGATATCCACCGTGGCCCCGTCGCCCGCCAACACCACCACGTCCTTGACCTGGCCGGGAAACCGCACGCTGAGCGCGCGTTTCAGCCCGGAGGCAATCGCGTTCTGGTTGCCGAAGAGCGAATGAATGTTGTGGACGCCCACGTGCGGAAAGACCAGGCTGGTGCATCCGGTGGACCCCACCATCACGGTATCCTCGGGGGCCGGCAACGACGCCAGGATATACCGGAACGCCATGGACTCCGGACACCCGGCACACAACGAATGCTCTTCAATCAATTCCTTCGAGGTGCCGATATCCTTCCACCCGCGGCCATCCTTCCCATACGTGGCGCGTTCAACCAGATCCTGGTATTCCTCGGGCATGATATCGAACATCTCAGGAGCTATCTTAATGCGTTCCTTGCTCATGGTCGCCTCCTAGCGCGTAGTCAGATAGATCATGGTCCTTCCGCAGCCGGATGTGCCCGCAATGACGGCGCGTCAACTCCCTCGTCCGGCCAGGCTTTCGGATTTAAGGCCCAAATGTTTCTTGATGTCGGCCGAGATGACTTCCGGCGGCATGGTCATGCCTCCGCAGACGTGGGGACCGGCATACACGCGATCCGCATCCGGAATCGTCGCGCGAATTTCCTTGGCCAGCCACCCCGTGACGTTGAATTCCGGCACGATGATATGCTTGGCGTTCTTGGTGGCTTGCCGGATTTCTTCTTCCGGCCACGGCCGCAGGGTTTTGATTTTGACGATGCCCACGTCGATCCCGTCCTCCGCCAGAAGCGCCTGCGCCTCACGACCCTGGGACACCGCGGTCCCGGACGAAACGATCAAAATCTCGGCATCGGGCCGATCCACTTCGATCAGGCCGTCCAACCACCGAATGGTGTGCTTCCTGGACCGCTCGACCGCCGCCCAGACCTCCTGCTGCCAGCTCGCGTGGGTGGCGTAACTGATATAGTTGCTCTTCATGACGAACGGGTCGCGCATCATCCGGACCGGCGGGCATTCCATGTCCATGCACGGCACCGGCGACCGGTACGGATCGTAGGGCGGCAGGCACATGTCCGCGGGCGTCAGGTTCACCACGTCCTTGGTGTGGGTCACGAAAAACCCGTCGCAGCACAGGGCCAACGGCAAATGCACGTCCGGCTCTTCGGACACCATGTACCCTTTCAGGATCCAGTCATAGAAATCCTGCGCCGTCTCGGCGTGCCAGACCAGCATCCCGGTATTCAACAGATAGGAAATTTCCAGCGTGTCCGGCTGAATGGAGAGGGGAGAGTTGATGCCCCGGCAGGTGACGATCATTTGAATGGGCAGCCGCGCGCCGGCCCACATCGGGAAGTTCTCCATCGCGCGCATGGTGCCCGGGCCCGCGGTCGTGGTGAACACGCGCGCGCCGCCGAAGGCTGCGCCGGCGCATTGGGACATCACCGCAAACTCGCTTTCCCCGCGGAAGTAGTCGCCGATAAACCCTTCGGCAAACAATTCGCCGATCAACGCCGCGGCTTCACTCTGCGGGGTAATCGGATAGGCAATCATCACGTCGCAATTGGCCCGCCGGATCGCCTCCTTGATGACTTCGCTGCCCGTAAAAAAACAAGGGGTCCGCTCGGCTTCATGCAACATCTTCCAGGGATCGGCAACCACCTGACCGGCTCTGTTTTGGGTCCCGACTAACGATTGCGTTGCCATGAGTGCGCCTCCTTCTGTATGTGTCTCACAGGGCGTTTCATATGAACAGTTTCGGTGGAGAAAGGCCTCTCTCTCTATTGTAGCGTCTTACGAATGGTAAATAAATGAAAAAATGCCGCCGGTTCAGTCTTTGGGCGGCTCGACCGACCCTTTCAGTTTTTTCACCCACTCGGCCAATTTCATGATCTTCTCGGCCGTGGCATCCCGGAAAGACACCATGGCATCTTCATGACCGGCCTGGGCGCACATCGCGACGGTATAACAATAGGTGCCGCCCCGGATAATCTTGAGGGACAGGTTCGCCTGATGGCAATGCACGCCGACGAACATGCAGGTGTCGATTCGATTATGCCAAATGGTGAGATTGGGATGGTTGGGATTGATTTCGATTTCAGGGTTGATTTTCGGATACTTGGGCCGGTAATCGGGCATCGGAATGAGCATCGCCTGCTGGGACGGGGTCACGCATTCCTTCAGCGTCTCATACAAATGCCGGATCGCCGTGGCCTTTCTGGCGGCTTTTTCATTCCAGGCCCACAGGACGAGCGGACCGGGGAAGATCGTCGGCACCTTGGCGGACAGGAACTGACGGGCCACGACTTCCATGGCCTCCTCCTCATTGACGATTTTCCCGTGAATATGCGCCTGCCCCGGGTCCGGCAGACGAATGCCCATGCTGGCTGCCGCCGGGGGAAGAAAATGCTCCGGGCCTGGCAACACCTTATACATAGTCGACATCTTCAGTTCCTCAGCTTCCTCAGGAATCCGGGGCTTGTCCCGTTCCACTGTTCACGAAGAACCGGACTCCGGATTCCTGCCTGCGCAGGAATGACAGGTATCGTTGACGCGCTTCGTGCCAATACCCGTGTTCCCGACGGTTTGACGATTCAAGCCGATACTGTATGCCGCTCCACGGAAATTCGCAACCTGGAAAAAGCCCCAACAAGCCGGATATTTAGACCATTGCGCAGACCGGCGATATGAGGCTTTTGACCCAGCAGTTCGCACCGTCGCGGCAGAGGATCGAACGCGCCAATCAGTACCGGTAGGCGTCCGGCTTGTACGGGCCGTCGACCGGCACATTGATGTAGGCGGCCTGTTCTTTGGTGAGTTTGGTCAGCGTCCCGCCGAACCCGCGCACCATGTGACCGGCCACTTCCTCATCGAGCGTCTTCGGCAGCACTTCGACCGTGACGGGTGCTCCCGGCGTGTTGGCGAACTTCTTCTCAAACAAATACATTTGCGCGAGCACCTGGTTGGAAAAGGACCCGTCCATAATCCGGGAGGGATGACCGGTCGCATTGCCCAGGTTCACCAGGCGTCCTTCGGACAGGAGAATCAGGTGGTCGTTGGCGCGGGCGCTGCGATAGACCTTATGGACCTGCGGCTTGACCTCCTCCCACTCCCAATGGTTCCGCATGTAGGCCGTATCGATTTCATTGTCGAAATGACCGATATTGCAGACCACGGCCCCCGGTTTGAGGGCCTGCAACATGGCCGCGTCACAGACGTTGTAATTGCCGGTCGCCGTCACGATCAGGTCCGTATTGGCCAGCAACGCCGTGTTCAGATCCGCCACGTTCCCGGTATTGACGCCGTCGGTGTAGGGCGACACCACTTCAAAGCCGTCCATGCAAGCCTGCATCGCGCAAATGGGATCGACTTCCGTCACGCGCACGATCATGCCTTCCTGGCGCAGGGATTGCGCCGAGCCTTTGCCCACGTCGCCATACCCGACCACCAGGGCCTTCTTCCCGGACAACAAATGGTCCGTGGCGCGCTTCACCGCGTCGTTCAGGCTGTGCCGGCACCCGTATTTATTGTCGTTCTTCGACTTGGTCACCGAATCGTTCACGTTGATGACCGGCACTTTGAGCGTGCCGTTCTCCAACCGCTCCTGGAGCCGATGCACCCCCGTGGTGGTCTCCTCCGTGATGCCGTGGACGGCCTCCAACATCGCCGGGTACTTGTCATGCAGCATCTGGGTCAAATCGCCCCCGTCGTCCAGGACCATGTTGGCATTCCAGGGCCGGCCATCCTTCAGGAGGGTTTGCTCGATGCACCAGTCATACTCTTCGAGCGTTTCGCCCTTCCACGCGTACACCGGCACGCCCCGGGCCGCGATCGCAGCCGCGGCGTGATCCTGCGTGGAGAAAATATTGCAGGAGGACCACCGCACGTCCGCGCCCAGTTCCATCAGGGTTTCGATCAGGACGGCCGTCTGGATCGTCATATGAATGCACCCGAGAATCCGCGCGCCCTTGAGGGGCTGCGCCGCGCGATATTGCTCCCGCAACGCCATCAGCCCGGGCATTTCCGTTTCAGCAATCTGAATTTCCTTTCGTCCCCAATCGGCCAACCCGATATCCGCCACTTTATAATCACGGACGGGTGTTTCAAGTTGCGTAGCCGTTCCCATAGTTGTCGCTCCCTTCTGCATGCGCCCTGAACGTCACCGGCTCAAGTCGGCGGCCTGCTGTAAAATCCGGGCTTTATCCGTCTTTTCCCAGGTGAACCCCGGACCCTTGCGCCCGAAATGCCCATACGCGGCCGTCTGTTTATAAATAGGGCGTCGCAATTTCAAATAATCAATAATGCCACGCGGGGTCATCGGAAAATGCTTTTTCACCAGGTTATCAATGACCTCAATCGCGACTTTCTCCGTCCCTTTGGCATCGACGAGCACGGAAACCGGTTCCGGCACCCCGATCGCATACGCCAATTGCACCTCACATTTCTCCGCCAGCTTCGCCGCCACGATATTCTTCGCAATATACCGGGCCATATACGACGCGGACCGGTCCACCTTACTGGGGTCCTTGCCGGAAAACGCGCCGCCGCCGTGACTCCCCACGCCCCCATAGGTATCCACAATGATCTTGCGACCGGTCAACCCGGTATCGCCCATGGGCCCCCCGGTCACGAACCGGCCCGTCGGATTGATATGGAACGTGACCCGGCTCGGATTGAAGATCCCCTTCGGCATCACGGGCTTGATGACGTGTTCTTTAATGTCCTGCTCGATTTTCCTGGACGACACCTTGTCGCTGTGCTGGGTGGACACCACGATCGTATCGATCCGGACCGGCTTCCCCTGCTTATATTCAACCGTCACCTGAGCCTTCCCGTCCGGGCGCACCCAGGGCAACCGGTTCGTCTTCCGGACCTCAGCCAGGCGTTTCGTCAGGCGATGGGCCAACACGATCGGCATGGGCATCAATTCCGCGGTCTCATTGGTGGCATAGCCGAACATCAACCCCTGATCCCCCGCGCCGCCCGTATCCACGCCCATGGCGATATCGCCCGACTGGGCATCAACCGCCGTCAACACCGAGCAGGTCCGATAATCGAAGCCCCACGTGGCATCGGTATACCCCACGTCCCGGATGGTGTCACGGATAATATCGGGGATTTCCACGTAGGCCTTCGTGGAAATTTCCCCGGCCACAAACGCCAGGCCGGTCGTCAGGATCGTCTCGCACGCCACGCGGCACTGTTTATCTTTCGCCATAATGGCATCCAGGATGCCATCGGAGATCTGATCGGCAATTTTGTCCGGATGGCCCTCGGTCACGGACTCGGACGTAAACAAGAAATTCTGGTGACTCATGACCAATACCTTTCCCTGTCAGAAGAAAAAAACAAAAAGCAGCCCCAGCTCAGCCTGTCTGAGAGGAGGTGCCTTGGCGAGGTTGGTTGGATGGGGGAGGATCTTAAACGGATTGCGAACTTTTTGCAAATGCCGGGCAGGAATCCGGCAGTCAGCAGGCCCTAACGCTTCGAAGATTTCCCGTTGTTCTTTTCCGCGTCCAGGATTTTCCGGTTGAAGTCAAGAAGAATCTGTTGAATGGCCGGAGAATCTTCGGTCAGGGGGAGCAACGCGTCAATAATCTCCCGTTGCCCTTCCACTCGCCCTTTTTCCCGCCGTTGTTGCAACCAGCTTTCGACAAACATGTCATACCCCTCTACAAGAACAATACTCCATGCCGTACTGATCACGACGACTGATGTGGCATTATCCAAAACTCCGGTAAGAGAAAACCCCTCGTGACCATGGACTGCATCTCAGATAACAAAGCCGGTCCCAAGGAACAATAACAAGCCAAAAACAAAAAGATGCCGCCCTGTTGGAGGGAAAAACTCATTCATGCTTACCCGCGTGTGTCATTATAGTCCTTATCGTACTCAGAGTAAACATTCATCCCTATTAAACATTCATGCCTATGATGCCCCCCGTGAGGCCTGACCGGGGAAGGCTGCACCACCAGCTCCGGCGATCAGACTATTCAACAGCCGCAGGTCGGGTGAGCCCTGAGCCTGTCGAAGGGTCGAAGGCGTAACCCGGCACGGCACCGCGCTCCATTGCTCCGTTTCCGGTGATTTTGCTATAATGCGGGCATGAACAACACGATTGCCTTAGCCAAAAAGCTGGAACGGGAGCACGGCTTCGATCAGCCCCAGGCCGAGGGCATTGCCCAGGCCATCCACGACCATGAAACCGAACACCTCGCCACCAAAGCCGACCTGGCCCGACTGGAGGCCAAACTGGACACCGGTCTCGCCCAGATGGATATCAAGCTCGCCCAACTGCAAGTCAGGTTAATGACCTGGACCGCGGCGCTGGCCGGAATCATTATTGCCATCCTCAAGCTCACGTAAGCATATGCGGCCCGGAGAACGAAGCACCGCGCTCCATTGCTCCGTTTCCGGTGATTTTGCTATAGTGTGCACATGAACAACGCGATTGCCTTAGCCAAAAAGCTGGAACGGGAGCACGGCTTCGATCAGCCCCAGGCCGAGGGCATTGCCCAGGCCATCCATGACCATGAAACCGAACACCTCGCCACCAAAGCCGACCTGGCCCGACTGGAAACCGACATGGCCCGACTGGAGGCCAAACTGGACACCGGTCTCGCCCAGATGGATATCAAGCTCGCCCAACTGGAAGCCAAGTTCGCCAAACTGGAAGTCAGGTTAATGACCTGGACCGCGGCGCTGGCTGGAATCATTATTGCCATCCTCAAGCTCACGTGAGCGGAGGCGGCCCGGAGAACGAAGCGCCGCGCTCCATTGCTCCGTTTCCGGTGATTTTGCTATAATGCGGGCATGAACAACGCGATTGCCTTAGCCAAAAAGCTGGAACGGGAGCACGGCTTCGATCAGCCCCAGGCCGAGGGCATTGCCCAGGCCATCCATGACCATGAAACCGAACACCTCGCCACCAAAGCCGACCTGGCCCGATTGGAGGCCAAACTGGACACCAGTCTCGCCCGACTGGAGGCCAAACTGGACACCGGTCTCGCCCAGATGGATATCAAGCTCGCCCAACTGGAGGCCAAACTGGACACCAGTATCACCGCCACCAAATCCGACATGGCCCAACTGCAAGTCAGGTTAATGACCTGGACCGCGGCGCTGGCCGGAATCATTATTGCCATCCTCAAGCTCACGTAAGCATATGCGGCCCGGAGAACGAAGCACCGCGCTCCATTGCTCCGTTCCCGGTGATTTTGCTATAGTGTGCACATGAACAACGCGATTGCCTTAGCCAAAAAGCTGGAACGGGAGCACGGCTTCGATCAGCCCCAGGCCGAGGGCATTGCCCAGGCCATCCATGACCATGAAACCGAACACCTCGCCACCAAAGCCGACCTGGCCCGATTGGAGGCCAAACTGGACACCAGTCTCGCCCGACTGGAGGCCAAACTGGACACCGGTCTCGCCCAGATGGATATCAAGCTCGCCCAACTGGAGGCCAAACTGGACACCAGTATCACCGCCACCAAATCCGACATGGCCCAACTGCAAGTCAGGTTAATGACCTGGACCGCGGCGCTGGCCGGAATCATTATTGCCATCCTCAAGCTCACGTAAGCATATGCGGCCCGGAGAACGAAGCACCGCGCTCCATTGCTCCGTTCCCGGTGATTTTGCTATAGTGTGCACATGAACAACGCGATTGCCTTAGCCAAAAAGCTGGAACGGGAGCACGGCTTCGATCAGCCCCAGGCCGAGGGCATTGCCCAGGCCATCCATGACCATGAAACCGAACACCTCGCCACCAAAGCCGACCTGGCCCGACTGGAGGCCAAACTAGAGACCGACATGGCCCAACTGCAAGTCCGGTTAATGACCTGGAACGCGGCGCTGGCCGGAATCATTATTGCCATCCTGAAGCTCACCTGAACGTATGCGGCCCGACGGCCGCTCAGTCGTTGTCGCCGCCGCCTTGGCCGCATTGTAAAGCCGTTGTAGCGGCCGCATCCCTGCTCGGGGGCAGGAACATGCCTTATGCGGCCTACAATGCGGCCAAGCGAAAGAAGCGTCATAAGGCATGTCCCGGGCTTTGACCCGGGATGGCGCGGCTACAAAGGAAAAGACACTGGCTCCCCGATTCCCCTCTGCGTCGTTCCTGCGAAAGCAGGAACCCAGTGTCTTTCTCTTCACGGACAAAAGAAAAAAGAAAAAACCAAGACGCTGGATCCCTGATCAAGTCAGGGATGACGAAGAGGGGAAAATGCAGATTCCTTCCTTCGACTACGCTCAGGACAGGCGCGATGCTCGGAATGACTATTCTGTCAACGAATGACTGAACACATACGGGATGACGGAAGGAGGAAGAAGGGGGTATAGACGTTCAGAAACCTGTGGCACGTCTCGAAGCGAGAGGAGGGGCCATGCACCTTTTTGACGGCACAGGCGCGGGTATGGTAGAGTGCGGCCCGTCTGATGGCCCCAGTCAAGGCGGGGGGAGTGCTCTCTCGTTCACCCCCTGATCCCGCCCGGAGACGATGCAAACACGCTGGACATGGGACGTGCTCTCATCAGACTGGCCGCATGGCGGGAAAACCCCTCGCAAAGGTTTTTGCCCCCGCCATGAGAAGATGGCGAGGCGTCTCGGGCGAGACGCCTGCCGAACAGATTGGCGACTGCTCTGAGCCAAGGGTGAAAAGCTCAGAGCAGTACCGATTTGTGAGACGCACCAAAGGCCCCACACTCCTCCTACCGGGTCGCCCCAAAGGCTCCGATCACGTGGCCGTTCCCCAAGTGAGCGTTGAATTCCCCGGCCACGCCAGTGGGATAGGCTCTTGTGGCATCTTCCGCACTCAGGCCCGGGTTGCCATAGAGCATCCCATTCCATTCGCCACCGCCGGTGGTTTGAGCAGAAGCGTCCCCCGCGGAACCAATAGCACCGTTTGACGCAATGCTAGCTTTCATCAATTCCACGTTCCAGCCGCCGCCGGAGATCTGCCCCCCGTCCGCGTCACGGAAATCGGTGATGTTGCCTTCAATGGTATACTTTTTATTGGCGGCAACATCATCTCCGCCGAACGACGCGGTCAGCCTGGCATCAGCCGTAAACTGTCCGGCATCCGAGACAGTGGCCGAGCCGCTACCAAACGTTTTCAGGGAGTACATCCCCGTGGCTTTCCCGTTATAGGTAGCGGTACCTGTTACATTGCTGCCAGACAGCGACACCTCATTATAAGGCTGGGAACCCTTGTAGAACGGATTCACGCCATAGGTTTTCGTGCCATCGGAAGCAGTTGTGGTTTGGAACCAGTAGCCAAACGACAAATAATCCACATCCAATTCCACATCCGCAACCTTCCCGCTCGCTCCGGCTGCGGTTGGTTGAAAGACCCAATTGTCCGACAAGGAGGCAAGATTCCCCTTCGTATCACTGGTCGCCGTACATGCGGTTTGGCCGCCAGTGCAAATGAAGGTTCCAGGGATTCCCGCAAAGGTTCCCGCTCGTTCGTTTTCTTTGGCATCAGTCACGGCATTGTCTCGCCCAGGCACTGTCGCCGTGCGGACCTCTCCGGTCGCAAACCGGAAGGGCGCGGCATCGAACAGCCCTGCCTCATCCTCCGAAACAGCAGCGGCCCCAAATGTTAACCGGCCTTCATTCACGAGCCCTGCGTCATATTGCCCGTTCGCGGTTTCTATGGCTACCCCCATATTGTTACGTGACCCATCGGTGATAAAGCTCACGATCGCTGGTTTCGCATTCACGTTGTAATCCGCTGGAGTCCTGGCAAAATATTTCATATAGGACACGTCTTTGGAATCTTCGGCGTTGTGATAAACCACCAATTCATCCGTGACGTTATCCACCGTGCGCATTTGCGTCGTGCCGGCCCAGCGACTGATCGTAGCTGCTGCGCTTGGATCTCCGAATTGATCGTCCACATACTTGTCCACTTTCCCCAGGGTATCACGACCGTATTTAATAACCCCGTCGGCTTCAGCCGTTATCATCCCGTTCAATCCATTTCTTCCAGGACGGCTTAGTTTCATCAATCCGCCTGTAGCTTGCCCATCCTTATCCGGGTCGGCAATGGCCATGGTGAGGCCTGTCAGCATCGCTGTCCTGGCCGTGTCCCGGAGACCCTGAGCCGCGGTCGACAGCATGGCGGTGGCCTCTCCGCCGGTCGATGTGATGACGCCGTCAGCCGTCGTGAATGTACAATTCGCTCCGCCGGCCGGACAGCTCACGGTGACTTCATCCTGCCCTGAGCCGAAATTCATCGTGTCGCCTGCATTGATTGTCGTATCGGCAGGAATCGTGAGCGACGGCAAACCCGTCACATCCAGTGTATGTGACGGCGTTGGGGTTGGGGTCGGGGTCGGATCAGGATCCGGCATGGTGGTCCCGCCGCCATTTCCACCACAGCCCGTCATCGCAAACAACACGCTTGCCATTAGAAGAAACCATACACATTTCCTGATTCTCATGCTCATCACCCTTTCTGTGAGAGGTTGAAAAACCGTTTGCTGAATAGCCTGAGACTCATTGACAGCAGAATGCGCTGCGCTGCGTGTTCTGACTGCGAGCCAGCCTGTGTTTCGTTGTCGGCGACGGAAATTTAGCATACTGAATATTATAGATCAAGCATATTTCATAAAAAAATACAGCATACTTATAGAAGGGGGGTGACACTCCTGCCCATGATCACGCTGACCGAACGCATTCGGGCCTCCCGGGAACAGGCCGGCCTGTCGCAAGCGGACGTCGCCAAGGCGTTGCGCATTTCGCCGTCTGCGGTCAATCAGTGGGAGCAGGGCTTCAGCAAAAACATCAAGCTGGATCATTTTTTCGCCCTCGCCCGTTTGCTGAATCAGGACCCGCAATGGCTGGCCACCGGCACGGTGTTTCCGGCTTTGCGCCACAAACAGGCGACCCCGCCTCACATGGACGCGCCTCTTCTGACACGCGAAGAAAAGGCCCTGCTGCACCACGTTCGCCGGATGCCCGATGCGCCGCGAAAAGCCCTGCTGCGATTCCTGCGAGGGTTGAGCGACCTCTGCGTTCCGCCTGATCGCTCTGCTTGAGGGTGATTGTCGGGTTACGCCCTTCGACCCTTCGACAGGCTCAGGGCTCAGGACTAACCAGACCTACAGGACTGAAAATCCGCGCCATGAGATGGCGCAGCTACAAATACAACAGAAGGAAACGGCAAAGACGCTGGATCCTCGATTAAAAACGTCGAGGATGACGGAGAAGAGGATCGGTCGCCTTCTTGTTGCATTGCCCAAATATCAGGTGTTAAGATCCGCATTCAATTTTTTCGCGCTTGAGGTGCGACTTCTCGCATCCCGTTGCAGGTGTGGAACCCGAAGAGACTCGTGAAGTTTCGTAAGGAGGCTTCTCATGTATAAAACCATCTACATCCCGGTCGACAATTCGGACCATTCCAATACGGCCGTCGACCTGGGGGTGCGGTTGGCTCAGGAATTCGGATCAAAAATCGTCGGCAGCCACGTCTATGCCGCTAAAATGCACGACAAGCGGTTCAAGCAGATGGAAGCGGGCCTGCCCGAGGAATATCACGATGAGAAAGAACTCGACCGCCAACGCAAGATTCATGATTCCCTGATCACGCGCGGGCTTCAGATCATTACCGATTCGTATCTGGATTACGTGGATCAGCGGTGCACCGAGTCGAACCTTCCCCTGGAGCGACGATCCCTGGAAGGACGCAATTGGAAGGTGTTGGCCGAAGACATCAACGCCAACGCCTACGACCTGACCATCATGGGCTCGCTGGGGGTGGGCGCCGTGAAGGATTCCGTCATCGGCAGCAATACCGAACGGGTCCTGCGCCGGGTGCGCACGTCGGACATGTTCGTCGTGAAAGACCTCAAGCCCATGAACGGCGGGAAGATCGTCGTGGCCGTGGACGGCAGCCCGTACAGCTTCGGCGGGCTGAAAACCGGCCTGGCCCTGGGGAAGGCGCTGAACAAGCCGGTCGAGGCCATTTCCGCCTTCGATCCGTACTTTCATTATGCCGCGTTCCACAGCATTTCCGGCGTCCTGAACGAAGAGGCCGGGAAAGTGTTTCGCTTCAAGGAACAGGAAAAGCTCCATGAGGAAGTCATCGACAGCGGGTTGGCCAAAATCTACCAATCGCATCTGGATATTTCCCGCGAAGTGGCTCAGGACGAGGGCTCGGACATCCGCACCACGCTCCTGGACGGCAAGGTGTTCGAGAAGGTTCTTCAGTACGTGCGCAAGGAACAACCCTGGCTGCTGATCGTCGGGCGCATCGGCGTGCACAGCGACGACGACATGGACATCGGCAGCAACACCGAAAACCTGCTCCGGGCGGCCCCCTGCAACGTCCTGATCTCCAACAGGAAATTCGTGCCGCCGATCGACACTCAGGCGGAATATACGATTGCCTGGACCGAGGAAGCCCTGCTGCGCATGGAAAAGGTGCCGGTGTTTGCCCGCGGGGTCGCCAAAACCGCGATTCACCGCTATGCCATTGAAAAAGGGCATACCATTATCAGCAATTCCGTGGTGGACGACGCGGTCGGCGACATCCTGCCGAAGGGCGCCATGGAGGCGATGAAAGCCCTGGGCGGCCAGCTCGACGAGGCCGGTGTCGACCGCAATCAGATGCAGGCCGACGACGCCGTGGCCCAGGACCTCATGGGCTCGACCCTCAGCGGCATGGTCAACCAGGTGGTTGAGGACACCACGCCCGCGGTCAATCCGTCCACGCAAGCCTATCTGGACCGCATGGCTCAGCCGTATTACGTCTGCGATGGATGCGGGTACATCGGCAAAGGCGCCCACCCCGTCAAATGCCCGATTTGCGGGGGCGCGGGTGAGGGCTTCAAAACGGTGGACAAAAGCGTGTTCGACGCCGCGGCCAAGCAGGAAGGGGTCCTGGAAACGCAACTGGCGTATGACGACGTGCCCATGCAATGGACCAAGGACGCCAAGGAAGCCATCCGGGCGGTCCCCGCGGGCTTCCAGCGCCGCCGCGCCAAAGCCAAAATTGAAAAGTCCGCGAGAAAACTCGGCATGACCACGATCACCCTGGAGTATGCCTCGCCCATGATCGATGAAGCCGCGAACGAAGACTACACCCCGATTTTCGCCAACAAGGAGGCGGATATGGAACATCCTGCCCCTCCGTCGAACGGGCCGGCGCCCGACTCGCCCTACGATTGGGAGCCCGAGGCCCTGCAACGGTTGGAACGCGCGCCCGAAGGGTTCATGCGCGATTGCACCCGGGCCCTCATCATCAAGCACGCCGACAAGCTGGGCACCACCCGGATCACCCTCGACGTGGCGAACGAAGGCATCGAGCAGGCCAAACAGACCATGGAAGAGGCCATGAAGTCCGGCAACGTCAAGGACATCATCGCCAAACTGACCGGCGCAGGCGCTCAGTCATAGAGAGCCATGGGCAAATCACTCCCTGTCATCAATGCCCCGGGCCGGGACGCACTCGATACCCGCGTGACCGGGTTTACCACTCCCGGGACCGGTCCCGGCGACGGCCGGACGGTCGATGATTTCAAGCCCTACCTCGTCGCCCTGAATCTCACGAAACGCTGCAACCTGAAGTGCGACCATTGCTATCTGGACGCCACCACCCGGGCCGGCGGAGGCTCCGACGAGCTTTCGACCGAGGAATGTTACCGGCTGATCGATCAGATCGCCGAGGTCAATCAAGGCTGCCTGCTGGTCATCACCGGCGGCGAACCTCTCGTCCGGCCGGATATTCTGGACATCGCGCGCCACGCCGTGGCCCAGGGGTTCATGGTAGTCTTCGGCACCAACGGCATGCTCATCAACGATCGCCTGGCCCGCGACCTCGTGGAGATCGGGGTCATGGGCGTGGGCATCAGCATCGATTCCCTGGACGCGGCCAAGCACGACGCGTTTCGCGGCATCCCCGGAGCCTGGGACGCCGCGGTCGCGGGCATCGACGCCTGCAAACGCAACGGCCTGCAATTCCAGGTGCATTTCAGCGCCCAACCCATGAACTACACGGAACTGCCGGACGTGATCGACTGGGCCCACGGCCTGGGCGCGCGCGTGCTGAACGTCTTCTTCATGGTCTGCACGGGCCGCGGGGAGGAACTGACCGACATTACCCCCGAACAGTACGAGGAGGTGCTGGCCTTCCTGGTGGAGTCCCAGGACCGGTACTCGGATATGCTGGTGCGCGCGCGGTGCGCCCCGCACTTCAAACGGCTCGCCTATGAAAAAGATCCCGATTCCCCGATCACCAAGGCCCAGGGCTACATGGGCGGCGGCTGCCTGGCCGGCACGAATTACGCGCGGGTCACGCCCAACGGCGACCTGACCCCCTGCCCCTACATGCCCCTGTCCGCCGGGAACATCCGGACCACGAGTTTCGTGGACCTGTGGGAGAAGTCGGAGATCTTCGATTCGTTTCGCTATCCCCACCTCAAGGGCAAATGCGGCGACTGCGAATACAGCGACATCTGCGGCGGCTGCCGGGCGCGGCCCTACGCGGATCACGGGGACTGGATGGACGAGGACCAGTGGTGCCTGTATACGCCCAAGGGCGGGGAGAAAATCCGGGTCGCGTTCAACGTGCCCGAGGACGTTGCGGTGGAATGGGACGACGCCGCGCAGGCGCGGTTGAGCCGGATCCCCTACTTCCTGCGCGCCATGGTGAAAAAAGGCGTCGAACGGCACGCCCGCGAGCACAACATCCCGCGCATCACCGTCGAGTTGATGGAAGAGCTTCGGCAAAAGCGCTTCGGAAACGAGAAACCGGTGTTCAAATTCTGATGAATGCCCTCCTGGCCACGCTGTCCGATATCAACAAGATTCTTCCCATTGTCAATCACTGGCTGCACCTGCTCTCGGCCGTCGTGTGGATCGGCGGACTCGCCTTTCTGGTGCTGGCGGTGACGCCGGGGCTTCAATCCTCCGTGCCCAGGGAATACATCAAGCCCATCTGCGACACCTTTTACAAACAGTATCGCAAGGTCGTCGGCATCCTGCTCGTCGTGATCCTCTTTACGGGCGGCATCAACCTGCATTACGTGGGCGAAGCCATGGAAATGCAGACCGGCTACGGCCTGTCCAACAACGCCAAATACCTGACGGTCTTCTTCATCAAACTCACCCTGGTGCTCGGCATCCTGACCCTGTTTCTGTACACCGTCATCTTCCGCATCGAACCCACGGGCGACGAAGACGAACAGGAACAGGAAGAGCAGATCGTCGAACCCATTCCCTTCCAAAAAGCCGGCCTCTGGATGGGCATCTTCATCATCCTCTGCGCCGCCGCCATGAAACATTTGCATATTTAACCACTCCTTCTGTCATTCCCGACATCCTTAATCGGGAATCCAGTGTCTTTGCCTTTTTCTTTTTCCTTTTTCTTGTTCCGTCATCCTCGACCTGATCGAGGATCCAGTGTCTTTTTCCTCTCTTTGTCATTCCGAGCTTGTCCTGAGCAATGCGAAAGACCTGGCGAGGAATCTGCATTTTTTGTCTTTCGTAGCCACCCCATCCCTGTTGGAGGCAGGGACATGCCTTATGGTGCATTCCTCCCGCTCCTTTTGCCCCGTTCGTCGTTCCCGCAATAGCTTATTTGCCTTATGACTCGTTTATGGCATAATAAAATACCAAAATCGCAAAATACTAAAATAGGCATCCGATATGGGAAGAAACAAAGACATCGTATCCGGGAAAGGCGGATTGGATCTTGTGAGGATCCG
Source organism: Nitrospirales bacterium (assembly GCA_965232175.1). Classification (GTDB taxonomy): domain Bacteria; phylum Nitrospirota; class Nitrospiria; order Nitrospirales; family UBA8639; genus Bin75. Next base: position 1,605,154 of record CBDDOW010000006.1, on the reverse strand, counting down.
GCGGGCCGGGCAGATTACGTTGCCGCGTGAGGTGCGGGACGCCATGAATCTGGGCGAGGGAGACTACCTGGAACCCCAGTTCACGAAAGGCGGCGTGCTGTTGCGCCCTGTGAGTGTGCGCGCTCGGGAACCATCGGCAGCTCAGGAAGCGGAGATTTTGGACGTCGTGAACCAAGAACGCCGGAAGTATGCGAAAGAGCGCCGTCGTTGATACCTCCGTGTTGGTAAGCGCCTTTCTGTTTCGGGAGAGTGTGCCGGATCGGATCATTGTTGGCCCACCCCCCTTCTAACATCCCAAGCATCGCGACGAATCTGCATTTCCCCATTCCGTCATTCCCGACCACGATCGGGAATCCAGCGTCTTTTCTCTTGTCTTCGTTTTTTATCTTTCATAGCCGCGCTATCCCTGCTCGAGGCTTGCGTTTGCGAAAATTGATTCGAGATGAATCAAGCCTGTGCTCTCAGCGTCAAACCCGTTGCGCGTGCCGCCACCGTTGATGAACACCTGCATATGTAACGACTTGTCTTTTCCCTTTACGACCGCACCGTAGGAGTGGATTTTCGGTTGTTCATTCCTCTGCCTGCCGGAAAGTCATGGCATTCTTTTTCATGGAGGTTTGTATCGCCGGTAGCATTTATGCTGCCTGGAAGAAAACGCCATGAAGGTGGCGCGGCTACGAAAGACACGACAAAAAAATCCGGTCGGCCGCAGCAGATTCCTCAGCTTCTCTCGGAATGACAAAGCGGAGAGGAAAAAGACGCTGGATCCGTCGCCATCGGGTTGTCGAGGATGACGGATAAAGACAAAGGCAAAAGATGGCGCGGCTAAAAGACTAAGGCGCCGGATTCCCGATCGGGTCGAGGATGACAGATAAAGGACAAAAACGCTCTACCGCCCCTTGCCCCTCCTTGTATCTTGGAAAGGGAGTATACTGCATGCAATGTTATTCATCTACCGAGCCGAACAGCCCGACCCTCCTCCGGGCTTCCAAGCCCGATTGTAAGCGTGGTGCGTTCGGCTCGGCCTCTCAGCAGCCCGCACAGTTGCCTGGGCCGGATGAGCCCGCATCAGTGGCAAGGTCGGGCGCCTGGAGAGCAGCCCGCTCGCAGAAAGGAGCCTCGTATGTCCCCTGCACGCACCTATGTGGGTATTGATGTTGCCAAAGCGAACTTGGACGTCGCCAGTGAACCGCCGGGGTTGACCACGACCGTCCCGAATACGGAGGTGGGGCTTCAGGCGTTGGTCCCTCAATTGCAGGCGCGGGCCCCCGAGCGGATCGTGGTGGAAGCCACCGGCGGGTATGAACTGCCCGTGGTCCGCGCCTTGGTGGAAGCGGCGCTGCCCGTGATTGTGGTGAATCCGCGGCAAGTCCGGGATTTTGCCAAAGCCACCGGGCAGTTGGCGAAGACCGATACCCTGGATGCCCAGGTGCTGGCCTTGTTTGCCGCGCGGGTGCAGCCCCCGATCCGGCCGCAGCCCGATGCCGCGACCACGGAATTGGCGGCGCTGCTGGCCCGCCGCCGGCAAGTGGTCGAGATGCTCACCGCGGAGCGCCACCGGTTGGGGCGGGCCTCCACGGCCCTGCGCCCGGGGATTCAGGCGCATATCACGTGGTTGACCCAGCAAGTGACGACCTTGGATGACGACCTCACCCAGCGCATTCGGCACAGCCCCGTGTGGCAGGCACAAACCGACTTGCTTCAAAGTGTGCCCGGCGTCGGGCCCGTCCTGAGCCGGACCCTCGTGGCGGAATTGGCGGAATTGGGCACCTTGACCCGGCGGCAGATCGCCGCCCTGGTGGGCGTGGCCCCGCTCAACCGCGATAGCGGGACGGTGCGGGGCCCGCGCACGTGCTGGGGCGGCCGCGCCCCCGTCCGGACGGCCTTGTACATGGCGACCTTGGTGGCCACCCGCTGGAATCCCGTCATCCGGCACACCTATCAGAGCCTGTGCGCCCGTGGCAAAAAACGTAAAGTGGCCTTGGTCGCTTGTATGCGCAAATTGTTGACGATTCTCAACGCCATGCTCAAACATCGAACCTCTTGGCAAGAACAACGGCATGTCACTCCTTAACCTCCAGACAGTTGCTTACAAAGGAGGGGAATCGGAAAGGCGTGACCACATTTGGCCATGAAACGGAAATCTTCAGCGCGAGTGAATCGTCAGGCGTTCCTGCCGGGCTTGCGGCCTTCGGGCGTGCCGCTGGTGGCCGTGATCGGGCGGCCGAACGTGGGCAAATCGACGCTGTTCAACCGAATCCTGGGGACCAGGAATGCCATTGTGGACGACCGGCCGGGCGTCACCCGCGACCGGATTTACGCCGAGTGCGCGTACCAGGGCCGCCGCTTTCAGTTGGTTGATACCGGCGGGCTCGATCCCACCTCCACCGACGGCATGCTCGGGCTCATTCGCCGGCAGTCGCAGGCCGCGCTGGCCGCGGCGGATATTCTGCTCGTCATCATGGACGGCCGCGCCGGTCTGACGCCGTTGGACCGGGAGATCGTGGACGGGCTTCAGGGGGTGGACAAACCCACGTTCTGGGTGGTCAATAAAATTGATACCCCGAAGTCGGAACCCCTGTTGGCGGATTTTTATCAACTCGGCAAGGACATGCTGTTCCCCGTTTCGGCGGAGCACGGCAACGGCGTGGATGACCTGCTTGAGGCGTTTCTGCATCTCCTGCCGGCGCAGGATGAGGACCTGACGGAAACCGCCACGACCCGGGTGGCCGTGGTCGGGCGGCCCAACGTGGGCAAGTCCACGCTGGTGAACACGATCCTGGGCGAGGAACGCGCCCTTGTCAGCGACGTGCCCGGCACCACGCGGGACCCCATCGACACGCACCTGGACCGCGACGGCCGGCCGTTTCTGTTGACGGATACCGCAGGATTGCGGCGGCGCGGCCGCGTGGAGCCCGGCATCGAAGGCTACAGCGTGGCCAGGACCATGAAGGCGTTGGGGCGGTCGGATATCGGCGTGTTGTTACTCGACGGGGTGGAGGGCGTCACGGATCAGGACACCAAGATCGCGGGGCTGATCCAACGACAGGGACGGGGCTGCGTGATGCTCGTCAATAAATGGGACCTGCGCCGGGATCAACGCGAAGCCAAAAAGACATTCTCTCTGGAGTTGCAACGACAGTTCCCCTTCTTCACCTTTGTGCCCATGCTCTTTGGATCGGCGCTGGCGCCCGGGACCGTCGATCAGGTGTTCGCGGCCGTCACCCGGGTCATGGACGCGTTCTCGTACCGGGTGCCGACCAATCGCCTCAATCTGTTCCTCCAAAAAGCGCTGACGGACAATCCCATTCCCGTCAGGAAAGGGAACCCGCCGAAATCCCTCTATATCACCCAGGTCGCAACCAAACCGCCGACGTTCGCGCTGTTCGTGGGCAAATCGGCCGTGCTCACCCCCGCGTACCTGCGTTACCTGGAAAACCAACTCCGGGCCACGTTCGGGTTCGAGGGCACGCCATTACGGATTTTGGTGCGCAAGAAGGGGTGAAGAATTCGGCAGAAGGAGAAGGGTTGTTTATAGGGCTGCCACACGGGAGAAGTAGTCGACGAACGTGCGGATGCCTCCGGATGCCTGCCCCCAATCGAAATTCTCGTTCGGCGCATGGTAGCCGTGCTCGGGCAGACTCAGCCCGCAGAAAAGAATAGGCACCCGCCACGCCCGCTCCATCAAAGAGATCGCGCCGATCGAGCCCCCTTCCCGCACCAGTGCGGGGGACTTTCCGAATCCCGTTCGCATTGCCCGGCAGAGCGCGTCGGCATACGGGCCCTGCGTCACGCCCCGAAATGGTTCGAGTTGCCCGTCGACTTCGACCCGGATGTCGGGATTCAGTTTTTTGAGATGGGCCTTTAGCTGGGAGAGGATCGTCGCGGGCTTCTGGTTCGGGACCAGCCGCATGCTCACCTTCAATTCCCCGAAGGGCGGGACCACGGTTTTCACGCCGGGCCCCATGTATCCGCCTACCAACCCATGCACCTCGAAGGTGGGGGCAGCCCAGATCCGTTCAATCAACTCGGCACGGCTGCGTGTCCGAATCGACCGGAATCCGTAGGCCTGTTTGAACCGGGCCACCTGAAAGCCCGAGGAGAGAAATTGCTTCATTTCCCCGGCCGTGGGCGGCACCACGTCATCGTAGAACCCGGGAATGGTCACGCGGCCGGTTCGCGCATCCACGCACGCCTGCGCGGCTTCGCAGAGTTCGGCCAGCGGGTTTCTGGCTCCGCCGCCGGTCAACCCGGAATGCACGTCGGTGGTTCCCGTGCGCAGGGTCAGCCGGGCGGCCAGCATCCCCCGCAGTCCCGTGGAAATGGCCGGGCGTTGACGCGACACCCAAATGGTATCCGACACCAGCACCGAATCCGGGCGCGGGACCGCGCCCGTTGATCCAAGGCATCCTGGAAATTCGGACTCCGATTTCCTCTTCCAATTCCCAGAGCACCCGGATATTCAACCCGACACCCTGCTCCACGGCATACCGGGCGGCCAGGAGCGCGGCCAGCGCCGGCCCTTTGTCGTCGGTGGTGCCCCGGCCCCGATAGGTGTCCCCCTGTTTGCGAAAGATGAACGGATCCTGCGTCCACTCCGGTTCCTGCGCGGGCTGCACGTCCAGATGATTGTAAATCGTCAACGTGGGAGACGACTTCCCGACCTGCCAGCCTCCCGATACCACGGGATTGCCCCTGGTCTTGACGATCCGCGCCCTGGCCCCAAGACTCCGCAGATACTGCGCCGCGACCGTGGCCATCCGGGCTATGTCTTTCCCGCGTTCGGGGTCGGAACTCACCGACGGGATTTCCACCGCCTGTGCGAGCATGTCCTCAAATTGCGGCCGAACCGAGCGGATGTAGGATTCCAGATGACCTGGACGCTTCATTGACGGTCTCTGCTTTTTAGCCATTTTTTTAGAGAAGACTGGCTCTCCCCGGATGGATTGCCCCGCAGCAGGCCTTCGACGCTGATGTCCTCATCGATGTCTTCCCAGTGAATTCCCTGACCTCCGCCGATGATTTTCCAGTTATCTCTCTCTTTCTGTGTGGCATGAGTCAATCTGGGATACCAGCCGACAGGAACCGAAATTATTCGACCGTCGTTCAATTCGACGCTCAGGACATGTTCCGACACCTCCACGCCGATGGCGCTGGGCACTTGTATTTCAACTGTCGAAGTATTCATTCCACGCCTCTATGATTTCCGTTCGGTGTTTTTCAATCATTTCCTCAACACGCGCAAGTTCAGCCGAAATAGAAGGGCACCGGCGAAAAGCTGACGAGAAAAATGGCGATGGCGCCCCAGCCCACCCAGATCCGGCCGCGCCCCAATTCCGTTCCCGGATCGCTCACCGGCGGATGGCTGATCCCGACCAACCCGGCCAGCACCGCCCATAGAATCCACCCCGGCCACCCCCAGAGCCCCAGGACCAGCAGGATGGGAATCGCCGCGAGCGCCAGGTCGCGTTGACGGGACCCGACCAGCGCATAGGCCACATGCCCGCCGTCGAGTTGCCCGATCGGGATCAAATTCAACGCGGTGATAAAAAAGCCGAACCACGCCGCAAAGGCCACGGGGTGCAGCACGATGTCATGGGCGTCGGGAAGTGGCCCGAACATGAGCCACGCGAACAATTGCAGCAACAGCGGCTCGCCCAATTGCAGGCCATACACGCCTATCGTGGGTTCGACCTTTGAATAGGACAGCCCGATGAGAAAGGCCGGGACGGCCACGATGAATCCCGCGATCGGGCCGGCCACGCCGATATCGAACAGGGCCCGGCGATTCATAATGGGGGAGCGCATGCGAATCACGGCGCCGAACGTTCCGATAAATTGCGGAGGCCCCGGAATAAACAGCGGGAGCGACGCCGGAACCCTATGGACACGCGACAGGTAATAGTGCCCGAATTCGTGCGTCACGAGAATCCCCAGCAACGTCACGGCAAACGGCCACCCGTCCAGGAGGTTGCCGGGATACCGCACGAGGAAATCCCAGGCTCCCGACACGGATTCGCTGTTGACCTGATACGCGCCCGCCCACAGCGTGGTGAAGACGGTGACCACAAACAGGCCGAGCGGGAGATACAGGACCGACGCCTCGCTTTCGGGCGCAGGCACGGCATGATCCCAATCCGGCGACCATTCATCGGAATCCTGCGGCCGGTCCGTTTGCAACGGGTCATGGGGGGCCCCGTTGTTCCGTTCGGGAGGAAATGGTGGTTGATCCATCAATGAGGACGCGTCGGGGTCCGATTCTCCTGTCATCCAAAGGGATTGGCGACTCGTTCTTCTTTGACCGTGGTCGGGGGACCGTGTCCGGGGAGCAGCACCGTGTCCGGGTCCAACTGCAACACGCGCCGGCGAACCGACGCCAGATGATCCTCGTACAACGAAAGCGGGTTGGACCCGCCCACGGACCCGGCGAACAGCGTATCGCCGACAAAGCAGAAAGCCCCGTCCCGGCATGCAACCCGGTAGCAGAACCCGCCCGGAGTATGGCCGGGCGTGGCGAGACACTCGACTCTCAGGTCTCCCACCGCAAGGGCCTGGGCATCCCGGAGCACGACGACCGATTCTTGGGGCGGCTTCCAGGGCAACAGGGGACCATCGCCTTCTCCAAGATACACCGGAACGGGCCATTCGGACAGAATCCGGTCCAACCCGCCGGCATGATCCATGTGCCCGTGCGTCAGACAGACGCCGGCCAGCGTCGCGTGTCGTTCTTCGAGCGCCGCCAACATGGCCTCGACATTGTACGCCGTATCGATGAACACGGCTTGTTTGGTTTGAGGAGCGATCAGGACGTACCCCTTGACCTCGTACCCGCCGATGTCGCCAAGAACCGTGACAACCAGAGAGGAAACCCACTCGGGAGAAGGCTGCGGCACCCATCCCCCGACGGACACGGCGGCCAGCGCCTCGCCTTTGAGGGCAAGAACCCTAGCTATGGCCTGGACTTCGTGTTCCGATGGGGCGCGAGCACCCTGTTCCAGGCGCTCCCATTCGTCTTTCCGAACACGGGCGGTTTCCGCGGCGCCGGCGATCGTGTATCCCCTTCCCTTCCGGGCTTTTTTCACGATATCGCAAAATTCGTCTTCGAGTGCCACAGCGCGGGACAGCGCCGCCTGCCAGGCCCGGACCATCACGGGATCGACGTCCACCAGAATGATCGATTGCAGGCATCGCGGCTGAAATTGGCGAATTTCCTCCACCATCCCTTCCGCGGCTTCCTCAGGCGCGACCCGGCCGACCCCCGTGCCCATGCCGGGAATGGCCAGGGAGCTAAAGCCCCGTTCATCGGCCAGCCGGAGCGCGGCTCGCGTGGCCAATTTCACGTTTTGGACGGGAATCCGCATGGCCGGTTCAGGCATGGTCGGCGCATGAATGATCCCCGCAAAACTCGTGCGCCCGCCCGACGTGACCACGGCGTGACCCACGGGTATCGGCGCCTGGGCCCGGGCCTCATCTTCCACTTGCGAGCCCGCGGCGCGCCGGATGATCCCGGCCACGCCTCCGCCCATGAGGCCGTGACTGTTCGCGGCATTGACGATGGCCTGCGCCTCCACGTCGAGAAGGCTGCCCTGCAAACAGGTGATTCTTATCATGCCCCTTCCATTCTTGCCTCATCTCCTCCGGTCTAGTACTGTTAGGCGAACATTACCCGTCTTCTTCCACAAAAACGAGTGCTGCATGCATATAGCAGAAGTGTTGCGGCAAAACCAGCCCGCGATCAGCTTTGAGTTCTTTCCCCCGAGGAGCGAGGCGGCGTCCGAGGCGTTGTTTTCGACCATCGAAAAGTTGGTTCCCCTCAATCCCGCCTACGTCAGCGTCACGTACGGCGCGGGCGGGTCCACGCGGGAGTTGACCCATGACCTGGTCGTCAAATTGCACCGTGAGACGCATTTGACGATCGTGTCGCACCTGACGTGCGTGCAGTCGAGCCGGGATGAAATTTTCCATATTCTCCAACGATACGATGAACACGGCGTGCACAACATCATGGCCCTGCGCGGCGACCCGCCCAACCAGGCGTCGTGGGATCCGTCCGCGCAGGATTTTCGCTACGCCGTGGAATTGGTGGCCTTCATCAAAAAACATTTTCCCCATATGGGGATCGGGGTCGCCGGGTTCCCCGAAGGCCATCCCGACACTCCCAACCGCTTCCAGGAAATCGAGTTTCTCAAGGCCAAAGTCGACGCCGGCGCCGATTATATCTGCACGCAACTGTTTTTCGACAATCGTGATTTCTACGATTTCTGCGAACGGTGCTGGCTGGCCGGCATCCACGTGCCCATCATCGCGGGCATCATGCCCATTACCTCACTGAAGGGGATCACGCGGATGGCGGAACTCGCCCTGGGCGCGCGCTTTCCGGGAAAGCTGCTCCGCGCCCTGGCCGGCGCCCAGGACGATGCCCAAGCTGAAAAAATCGGCACTCATTGGGCCACGGAACAGGTCCTGGACCTGTTGGACAACGACGTGCTCGGGGTGCATCTCTACACCCTGAACCGATCAAAAGTCTCGTTACACATCTATGAAACGCTGGGACTCCAGCGCGTCGACATGCTCATGGAATAGAAGTAATCCCCCGTTCTCCATGTGCCCTACCCCCTCTGTCCTCCCCGATAGCTTCATCTTGTCATCCCCGGCTTGATCGGGGATCCAGTGTCTTTGCTTTCCTCCCCTTTCTGTCATTCTCGACATCTTTAATCGAGAATCCAGTGTCTTTGCTTTATCTTTTCGTTGCGAAGAGAAAGACTCTGGATTCCTGCTTTCGCAGGAATGACAGAAAGAAAGGCAGGAACGACAGAAAAATAAAAAACGACCAGACTTGTTGGCGAGGAAACTACTTCTTCTCGAGTTTTGCCCAGGAATCGCGAAGGGCGACGGTGCGGTTGAAGACGAGCCGGTGGCCGGTTGAATCAGGATCCACGCAGAAATAGCCCTGTCGTTCGAACTGAAACCGTTGGCCGGCAACGGCTTCCTGCAATGCGCGTTCGACCCTGCACCCATGGACCCGGTTTACCGAGTTTGGATTGAGCGCGGTCCGGTAATCCCGGCCGTCCTTCTCGGGGTCCGGAACGGAAAACAGATGCTCGAACAGCCGCACTTCGGCCTCGAGCGCATGCGCCGCGGACACCCAATGAATGGTGCCTTTCACCTTTCGCGCCGGCTGCCCCGACCCGCTTTTCGTCTCCGGATCATACGTGCACCGGACTTCGAGGATCTCTCCCTGCTCATCCTTGAGCACGTCCTCGCATCGAATGATGTAGGCATAGCGCAACCGCACCTCTTGGCCGGGCGCGAGCCGGAAGTATTTTTTCGGAGGATCTTCACGAAAATCCTCCCGCTCGATATAGAGGACGCGGGAAAACGGAACCGCCCGACTCCCCATCGCTGGATCTTCGGGGTTGTTCACCGCCTGCATTTCTTCGACCTGGCCTTCCGGGTAATTGGTAATGACGACGCGCAGCGGCCGGAGGACCGCCATGACCCGTTGCGCGCTCGCATTCAGGTTCTCCCTGACAAAATGCTCCAACAGGTTCACCTCCACCACGCTGTCGCGTTTCGCCACCCCGATGTGCTCGCAAAACCGTCGTATCGCCTCCGGGGGATACCCGCGGCGGCGCAAGCCCATCAACGTGGGCAGGCGCGGATCATCCCATCCCGACACGTGCCCTTCCTCAACGAGCCCCAAGAGCTTCCGCTTGCTCATCACCGTGTGCGTCAGGTTCAGGCGGGCGAACTCTATCTGCCGGGAATGGCACGCCACTTCACATTCGTCCAGCAGCCAATCGTACAACGGCCGGTGATCCTCAAACTCCAGGGTGCACAGGGAATGCGTGACGCCTTCGAGGGAATCGGACAGGGGATGCGCGAAATCATACGTGGGATACATGTTCCAATCGGTTCCGGTCCGGTGATGCGGCACGCGCCGGATCCGGTAGAGCGTGGGATCGCGCATATTGATGTTGGGCGAGGCCATGTCGATTTTGGCGCGGAGCACGTGCGCCCCTTCTTCGCAGTCGCCGGCGCGCATCCGTGAGAACAGGTCGAGATTTTCCTCCACCGACCGCGTGCGATACGGGCTCTCCTTGCCGGGTTCCGTCAAGGTCCCCCTGAAGCGGCGGATCTCGTCCGCGGTCAGACTGTCCACGTAGGCTTTGCCTTTCCTGATCAGCAACACCGCATACTCGTACAAACGCTCGAAATAATCCGAGGCAAAAAAACACCGATCCTGCCAGTCGAATCCCAGCCAACGCACGTCTTCCTGAATAGACTCCACGTATTCCACGTCTTCCTTGGCGGGGTTGGTGTCGTCGAACCGCAAGTTGCACCGCCCCCCGGCGTATTCCTGCGCAATGCCGAAATTCAAACAAATGGATTTGGCGTGGCCGATGTGGAGGTAGCCATTGGGTTCCGGAGGGAACCGCGTCTGCACCACGGCGTTGAATTTCCGGGCATCCCGGTCCTGCGCCACGATCGCGCGGATAAAATCCCGGGAAGCCGGTTGAGGGTTGGACATGCTCGTCTAAATACTATTGTCAGGGAAAGCCGTTGGATCAAAAGGCATACTTCAGCCCGACGCTGAGCGCCCAGTATTGGAGGTCACTGAACGTCAGCTTGCTGTCGAACGGGGTCGTGCCATCCGCCCGGACCGGTCTGTGACTTCTGATGAGGTCCCACACGGCTTCGCCCTCAAGATCCTGGAAAGAAGCCCAGCGCGCTTTCAGCCCGATGGAGACCTTGTCCGTCAGCGCGTAATCCAAGCCTCCCAGGACCTGGAAGCCGAAGAGCGTGTCGGCCAGGCCGGTATTCAGAAGACTGAGCGTGCCGGCGGCAGCCGGTGGTTTATCAGCCGGGTAGCCTTGAGCGATCGTCTTGCGCAAAAAGCGGGCCTGGTAGTCCAGACTGGTATGAGCCCAACCAACGCCCGCGCCCACGTATGGCGTCCAGCGCGAGCCGTTCAGAAAGTCGTAATAGGCGTTTATGAAGAATTGATGCGCGCTGAAGTCCGATATCCGTTCCGAGGGCGGGTCGAGCGTGCTCACCTCCGAGGTTTTGCTCTGCAGCGCCGCGTTTCCGCCGGACAGATTCCAGAGTGCGGAATCGCCCCCGTGAGACCGGTTCAGGTATTCGAATTCAACGCGAAATCTGTCCATCGCATACCCGACGCTGACACCACCCAGAAACCCCGTGCTTAGGTCAAAGGCATTGGCGGACAGCACTCCGGGCGTATTATTCGCGCAGCCCGGACCCGCAGGATTCCCCCCAACCAGGATGTCGCATTGCGTCGGATGGTTGACTCCGGACAGGATGGAGCCCACGTCCCCGGCATTGGCAAATCCCAACTCGATGCCGGCGTAGAAGCCCCGACGACCTGTTTCGGCGTTCGCCACGCCCGCTGAAGCGAGCAGGCATACCCCCAGCAGAAGGGCAAGACGCCTGAATGGGGTGAAGCGCATCTTTTTCGTCACAGGCATTCCCTCCTCGCGGCCTGGCGTGTCAACATCGGGCATCCCAATCAAACCGGAACCGGCCACGGAAATCGGGAAGGTTGGCTGGGGGAGAAGGATTCGAACCCTCACGCTCAGATCCAGAATCTGATGTCCTACCCTTAGACGATCCCCCATCCCGTCAACAAGCTTAAAAAGAATCCGTTCGTTGAGTCAAGAAACGACCGCGATTTTCATGTCGCCCGTCCCGACTCTGTTCGAGGCTTCCCCGTGGAATCAGGAAGCGCGGCCTTCACGAATCACGCCGGTGCCGTGTTATGAAGTGCCCCCCACGACCACGGCCTTCGCCCTTTCAAGGTCATTGGTTTTTTTAACAGACCATTAAAAAATGCCTGCAATTCCATGGTTGGTTTGAACAGACCATTAAAAAATGCTTGCAATTCTATGGTGTGAACTTTATTATAGCATTATCCTATCATACGTATTGTATCCAACAGGTTTCGGTTTACGTTCTATTACTAATGTTCGTGTTTTCACGCTGGTTCCGATGCCTAGATACAAAGAATTCGACGTTGAGGAAGTGCAACAGAAGGCCATGGAGGCCTTCTGGGATTATGGCTATGAGGCCACGACGCTGGATGACCTTCTGGACAAGATGGGCATCCATCGCGCCAGTCTGTATAACGCGTTTGGCAATAAACGCACGATCTTCCTTGAGACGTTACACCGATACAACGTCATCGCAGTCAAAATCGAAGTCAAGAAGCGAATTAAAGCGCCTTCTCCCCGCCAAGCCATTCTGGACTTGTTTCAGGATAAGATCACTGTGACGCTGCTGCATGGAGAACGCAAGGGATGTTTTCTGGTCAATACCGCGACCGAGATATCGCCACACGACAAAGAGGTGGCTGAAATCACCAACGCGGGCTTCACCTACCTGGAGAAGAACTTCTTCTACAAAATGGTCCAAAAGGGCCGCGCCATGGGAGAGATTGACCAATCGGTCGTGTCAACCGAGACTGCGCGCGCGCTCCTGAGTCTGTACATCGGATTGTGTGTCCTCACCCGCTGTCGCCCCGAGAAAAATCTGATGCAATCCATCCTGCGACAAGCGAAGCTTCTTTTACCCCCCGGCAAGCGTCGGTCGGCCCTTGCTGCCAACGGTTCCGGCCGATAGCCGAAATCCCCGGTCGCTTCGGACTCCGTTCTGACTCCTGAAACGCCGGGAGCGTGCTCTCTCGCCTTTGTTCTCCTCCTCTGACGTAAGCGGGCCGGATTTCAACGGGACACAGGAGGTTCTGACGAACCGATTCGCTTGAGGACCCGCTCAAGACGGTTGAGGGTGCGCTCCTTGCCCAGTAATTCCATGACTTCATAAATACCCGGACTGAAGGTTCGTCCGGTGAGGGCCACGCGAAGCGGTTGGGCGAATTTCCCCATCTTCAGGCGCTCTTCCTCCAGGATGGTTTGCACCACGGGATCGAGCGTCTCCCTGGAAAAAGGATCGAGCGACTTCACCCGTTCGGCGAATTTACTGAGACCCGGAGCAATCGCGGGTGTCAGAAACTTTTCGGCCGCGGCTTCGTCCATGGCCACGGGTTCCGTCATATAGGGCAATGTCCAATCCGCCATTTCGACCAACGTTTTCGCGCGCTCGCGCAGGTGAGGGATCACCGCCTCAACTCCCCCCAGGGGTTGCACGAATCCATGCCGATCGTATCCCTGCTTTTCCAAAAAGGGGAATACCCGTTCCGCGAGATACCGGGGCTCGCCCCGTTTGATGTATTCGGCATTGAGCCATTGCAATTTCTCCGGGCTGAACACGGCGGCGGACGATTGCACGTGGTCGAAAGAAAAATGTTCGATCATTTCCTGAACTGAAAAAATCTCCTGGTCCCCGTGCGACCACCCCAGCCTGACCACATAATTCACCAGCGCCTGCGGCAGATAGCCCATCTCCTCATACGCCAGCACCGACGTGGCGCCGTGTCGTTTGGACAGCCTGGCTTTGTCCGCGCCCAGGATCATCGGCACGTGGGCAAACGTGGGCGCCGGATATCCCAAGGCTTCGAACAGCGGCATTTGGCGAGGCGTATTGTTGACGTGATCGTCGCCACGAATCACGTGCGTAATCCCCATGAGCGCGTCATCGATCACCACGGATAAATTGTACGTGGGGTAGCCATTCGATCGGAGAATGATGAGATCGTCCAGCACGGCGTTGTCGAATACGATGTCGCCTTTGATCAGATCCTCGACAACGGTTTGCCCTTCTTGAGGAGATTTGAACCGGAGCGCCGCGGGTTCCGCCGGCGCGGTCAGGCCCCGTTCCCGACACCGGCCATCGTATTTGACGGATGCCCCTTTGGCCTGGGCCTCTTTCCGCCGGGCTTCGAGTTCCTGCGACGTACACACGCACCAATAGGCGTGACCCCGTTCGAGCAATTCCAGCGCTTTTTGCCGGTAGAGGTCCAACCGGTCGCTTTGACGATGGGGGCCTTCATCCCAATCCAGGCCGGCCCAGCGCAGGCCGTTCAGAATCGCCTCGATGGCGTCGTCGGTTGATCGATCACGATCCGTGTCTTCAATCCGCAGGATAAATTTGCCGCCGTGCCGCCGGGCAAACAACCAGTTGAACAAGGCCGTGCGCAGGCCTCCGACGTGAAGATACCCGGTGGGACTCGGCGCGAAACGAACTCTGACGTCAGTCATGCCCCTGTTCTATCAAAGTCCGACCGCCGGGTGCCACTGTATTTTTTGGGGCATGGCCGGTTTGACCCGTTCGGGGACGAGGCGTAGAATAAGGCCCGAACCTCGTGAACAACGTTCCTCCCGCTTTGCCTCCCGTTGCGACCCTGCATGTGAAGCCCCGCGCATGACTCACTCTCCACCACCCTGGCTCTCCATGGTGATCCCCATCAAGGACGAGCGGGATAACCTGCAACCATTGACCAATCAACTGACGAAGGCCCTGGGAAGCCTGGAGCCGTCGCGCGAGGCGCCGTTTGAAATTGTGTACGTGGACGACGGCAGCACGGACGGCAGTTCCGCTTTGCTGGATGAGATCCGCCAACACGTTCCTGCGGTTCGGGTGATCCATTTCGATCGCAATTACGGACAAACCGAGGCCTTTGCCGCAGGCTTTCGTCACGCCCGGGGTGAATTGATTGCCACGTTGGACGGCGACCTTCAATATGATCCCGCGGACCTTGCCCTGCTGTTGCCCATGATCAAGGACTACGACCTCGTGTGCGGACGCCGCCGACAGCGGCTCGACACGCTCATGCGACGCCTCTCGTCACGACTGGCGTACCTGGCCCGGAACGTCTTCCTCCGCGACGGCATTCACGACTCCGGCTGTTCCCTGAAAATCTTCCGGCGGCCGGTGATCGAACGCATGCCCCTGTTCCACAACATGCACCGGTTTTTCCCCGCGCTCGCCCGGATGCACGGGTTTTCCGTGACCGAAGTGCCCGTTCAACATTTCCCGCGCGCCCATGGGTTTTCCAAATACGGCATCGGGAATCGCCTCTGGGCCGGCCTGTCCGATCTCCTGGCCGTTCGATGGATGCAGGCACGCTGTCTGCGGTACGAAATTGTTCAGGAACCGGCTGACTCCGCGGGTGCCGCGCCTCACGATTCGCCATGACCCGCACCGGCTACCGATTATCATCTGATGCGGCCCGGCAGC
This sequence comes from Nitrospirales bacterium, assembly GCA_965232175.1. Lineage (GTDB taxonomy): Bacteria > Nitrospirota > Nitrospiria > Nitrospirales > UBA8639 > Bin75. The sequence continues at coordinate 1,590,001 of CBDDOW010000006.1, read as the reverse complement.
GCGCGCCATGGAATGGCGACGCCACTCCCCTTGTCGTGTCCTGATCGATGAACGAACTCGTCTCCGGTATCAGCGCCTACTTCGCCAACCTGACGGCCGCGGAAAGCATCTGGCTGGGGATCGGCTTTTTCGGGCAGGGCCTGTTCTTTTCACGCTGGCTGGTCCAGTGGATCGCGTCCGAACGGAAAGCGGAAAGCCGGATCCCCCTGGCATTCTGGCACATGAGCCTGGCCGGCAGCCTGGTCGTGCTGGCGTATGCCCTCCATCGCCGCGACCCGGTGTTCATCATCGGGCAGGGAACCGGCACCCTTGTGTACCTGCGAAACCTGATGTTGATCTACCGAAAGCGACCGGCTCGTGACTGATCCCTCCGCGATTGACGCACCGGCCTCGCCGTTTTCCACGCGCACGCTTCACCTGACGTTCCTGCTGATCTGCGGATGCCTGCTGCTCCTGCCGGGGCTCGGCGACGTGGGCCTGACTGACCGGGACGAAGGCAGCAACGCGGGCGCCGCCCGCGAAATGCTCGAAACCGGGGACTGGATTTCCCCCACGCTGAATTATGAGCCGCGGTACGCCAAGCCGGCGTTGTCCTACTGGATCATCGCCGGCACCTATGCCCTGTTCGGCGTCAATGACCTGACCGCCCGTCTGCCGTCGGCTTTTTTCGGACTCGCGCTGCTCGGGCTCCAGTATCTCTTCCTGCATCGCCTGCTGGGACCGGCGCTCGCGTTTTGCGGCTCGCTCATTCTCCTGTTGAACGTGGAATTCGTCGGCATTCACCGCCTGGTCCTGACCGACCCGGAACTGGTGTTTTTTACCACGCTGGCCGTCTACGGCTTCTGGTTGGGCTTTTGCGATCCGGATCGCAACCGGCATTTCCTGTGGCTCTTTTATATCGGCATGGCCCTGGGCACGCTGGCCAAGGGTCCGTTGGGCATTCTCATCCCCCTGTTGGGTCTCGTGCCTTACCTGACCGTGACCCGGCAGTGGAAACGCTATTTCACGGAGGGCCGGCCGCTGCTCGGCTGGACCCTCTGTGTTCTCATTGCCGCGCCCTGGTATCTTGCCATGCTCGCCATTCACGGCGCGGACTATGCCGCCGCGGCCCAAGCCAATACCACGGGACGCTTTGCGAATCCCATGGAGGGACACGGCGGAACGGTGCTGTTTTACGTGCCGATTCTTCTGTTCGGCTTTTTCCCCTGGAGCGGGTTGCTCCCGGTCGCCTTGTGGCAAACCCTGAAAGCGTGGAAGTCGTTTCGGACGGGCGCGACGGACCCGCGAGACACAGAGGGCTTGCTGCTGTTCTGCGCCGCGTGGGTTTGCGGCATGTTTCTCTTTTTCACCCTCTCCGCCACCAGGCTTCCCCACTACGTCCTGCCGCTGTTTCCGCCGGCCAGCCTGCTGGTGGCCGTGCTCTGGTCCCGATTTCTCAAGAACGCCCGGCCCAACGGTCTGACGGTCTCGACGCGCATCGTCCTGGTGACCGGATACGTGTTCAGCCTCGCGCTGGCTTTTGCCCCGATCCTCTATGCAAACGTCAGGCACCGGATCGCCGTGGATTTTCCGGCCGCGGAACACGTCGGCCCGGGCGCGACGCCGGTCGTGTTGGGCGTCCTCGTCCTGCTGGGCGTGGCGATGTTTCGCCACCTTGTCCGGAAAGAACCCCGGCGGCCGCAGGCCTTCTGGGTGCTGTCGGGCATGATGGGGCTGTTTCTTCTCATCGTGATCCTGTTTGCCTTGCCGCGCTTCGGAAAATATTTCATCAACCCGCCACAGGAATTGGCGACCATCGCCGGATACAATCTCGGCGCTCAGGACACGCTCATTCATTACGGACGCAAACTGCCGTCGTTAACGTTCTATGCCAAACGAAAAGTGCATTTCATCAATCCGGGCGAACCTGAAAAATTTTTCCCGCATCTCGAAAAGAACGGCCGTCTCATGGTCATCCTGCCCGCCAACCTTCGTGAGCGCCTGCCCCATCCCGTTGATGCTTTCCAGCCGGTTCTTCAGCGGTACGGGTTTCTGCTCCTGTCTCGTGACCCGATGGTCGAAGGCCCTCCGAAGGACCGGACGCCATAACCCCCGCTACGGCACCAAGCCCTGGAGACCCTGCAACACCGCCAGCGCGATGACCAACGTGCTCGTGAGCCAGGCTTCGCGCAGCAACCCCGGCGGCGCCATCGGTTCCGGTTGCTCGTTCAACCACCAGGCGACGCAGGCCAGAAGCGTCGCCGCGACGACCCACGGCGCTTGAGTGCTGGCCGCCAGACCCAACGCGATCACGCCATTGACCGGCAGGATTCGAGGCGCGTTCCCGCGCCCCTGCCAGACCATGATCCACCGGGCGCCGATTCCCGACGCGAACAACAACAACCCGGCCCAGAACAGACCATCCTCAATTCCACCGGAGACCGGATGCCTGAAGATGCTCCAGAATACCGCACAGCCGCCGATCAACAACGGGAGCGTCTGAGGCATCGCCCGCGCCGCGTTCTCCCGCCACTCCTTGAGCGCGCGCGCCCACACGTAGCCGACCAGGAACCCCAGCACCGCCCCGCCCAGCACGTCGGTGGGAAAGTGGGACCCTCCCACCACGCGAGCCATTCCGACGAAGAGGGCGCCACCGTACCAGAGCCCCCTCCACTCGGGAAAATAGCGCGCCAGCACCGCGGCCACGGCAAAAGACGCCGAGGCATGCCCCGAGGGAAACGCGTCCAGCCCCCCTTGCCACGACGGGCCAAATTCAAAGGCTTGCTGATGCGTCCATCGCGGGCGGGGACGTCCGATGAGGTGCTTGAATATTTGGGCGGCGAGTCCCGCCAGGGCATGCGCCACAAGCCCGTCGATCCCGGCCCGTTGCCACGCCTTTTTCTTCAGAAGGTAGCCGATGCCCCACAGCCCGATGCACAGGAGCGCCAACGTGACCCCGTCCCCCAACCGGTTGCCAATAGTCGCCAGGCGCGCCACGAAGGGATCGTGCAGGGACCGGATCAATAAAACGGTCTGAAAATCCAATTGGGAAAGCCGGTACAGGCAAAAGAGAATAAGGCCGCCGGAGAGAGACACCACACTGAGGGCTTTGAATCGGGACACGAGACCTCTTGCTGCTTATTGAACACGCAATTGCGCCTCATGGTAGCGCAATGGAAGCCCTTTCACCCCAGCCCCTTCCCGGTCTGGGATTGCGGGGAAGGAATCAGGGGACCCAGTCGGCGAGAAAGACGTTGTATTCGCCTGGTCCTTTGGCGTTTCGGTCGGAGATCCAGACCAGCAGCGTACCGTCCGGAGAAAACATGGGGAAACTGTTGAAGCGGCCTTCACTGGTGACTTGTTCCAACTCCGTGCCGTCATCGTTCACCAGATAAAGGTGGAACGATGGTCGCCCTTTCGATCCTTCGACGAGCCCAGGATTCAGGGCAGGCTCTTGTGCTTGCGCGGCGTCGGGCCCACTCGATGCAAAAATGATCCGGCGGCCGCCGGGACCGAAAAACGGGGCGAAGTTGGATGCGCCGTTTCTGGTCACCTGTTGTTTGCCTGACCCATCGGCGTTCATGACGAACAGCTCCAGATTCCCCGGCTCCACCAGGTTCCGGCTCAGTAACTCCTGATAAGCCTCACGTTCCGCCGGCGTGTTGGGATGCTGCGCCCTGTACACGATCCGCTTGCTGTCCGGGGAATAGAACGCCCCGCCGTCGTAGCCGGGTTCGTCGGTAAGCCGCTTGAGGCCGGTCCCGTCGATATTCATGGAATACAGGTCAATATCGCCGTCCCGCGCCGACGTAAACACGATCTTTTTCCCATCGGGCGAAACAGTCGCTTCCGCATCGTAGCCCGGCGAGAACGTGAGACGATGCAGTTCACGGCCATCCAACCGCACGGAAAAAATTTCATAGTCATCCAGAACCCAGCGATACCTGGGCCCCCGCTCGGACTTGGGCGGACATTCCAATCCGGCCAAATGGGTCGAGGAATACAAGACCCTCCGCCCTCCCGGGAAAAAGTACCCGCAGGTCGCGGCCCCATACCCCGTACTCACCCGATGAATATTTTCACCATGTAAATCCATCACGTACATCTGATAGCAGCCCCCCGGCGTTTGACCGGACGAACGTGGAATGGACTGAAAAATCAGCCGCGACCCGTCAAAGGAAAAATAGGCTTCGGCGTTTTTGCCGCCCGTTGTCAGTTGCCGGACGTTGCGCAAATGCCGCTCGACCGTGCCGGACCCTGACAAGTCGCCGGCCAGGGCCGGAGGCCCTGCGGTCAGGATAAGGCCGGACAGCGCCGCGACGCCCATGACCAGCCATGAAAACACGCCGATTCCTCGCGAGATCCTTCGCGTTGATTCCTTCGACTTCGCTTCGCTACGCTCAGGACGAACGGGTGCCTCTCCGCTCACCCTGAGCGTAAGGCGCCACGCGCCTGGAGTCGAAGGGCGTTCAGGACATGCAGGACAAGCCCGGAATGACGGATTCCCGACGTGGTTGACTCTTTTCATGGCAATCACAAGAACCTATTCGCGGGCACGGAACGCGACGGTCAGATCATCCGTCGGCGGATCGAACGAACCGCGCGCCGCGACCCGTTGATTCTCGAACACAAGATAACTGTCCCATCCGTAAAAAAACAACAGCCGGGAAAGCCCGTGCACGGCTTCGGGAGAAAACCCGAAAAAAACCGTGCCCACGTGTCCGGGATGGGCCGGATTGGCACAATTGACCAGCACGGCCACGTGATCCCCCGCGTAGGCGTTCCCCTGAATCGTGATGCTCCGTTCTTGCAGCCTGACCGCCGGGCCGCACCAGTCCAGGATTCTGCCGACCCATGGATTGGTTGTGGGATGACCCATGGCCAGCACCGACTGCGCCCCGATCGAGACGGTCCGTTCATCCAGCCAGGCCGTGTCGTCATTGTGCGAGCGGACCCGGTCGATGGCCGGCTTCAGACCTTCCCGCTCGGGTTCGGACATGGTCGACGACAACAGCACGGCTCGCCGTTGGTCCGTAACCCAGGCATTGAGGATCGGACTCATGGCTTGCCGGTCGAGTCGCCGAAAGGTGTCATGCGCCGGATCGAGCTGCAACCGCACGGGCCGGGCCGGAACCCACAGGGCCACGGTTTGCTCCTGTTCGCGAAGGTCCACCCGTGTGCGGGACGATCCCTGCGCCAACTGCACCACCACGGGGACGCCCAAGCGATAGACCGTCCCCTGTTGCCGCACCGTCACGGAAACCCGGTAGCCCGTTCCGGCATCGCGTTCGACGCGCGCTTGAGTCAGCCGGAGGCGCGGCGCTCCTGTTCCCCGCACCCATTGCTTGAAGAACCAGGACAACTCTTTCCCCGACGCGTCCTGAAAGGCCCGCCGGACCTGAGGCCAATCCGCATAGCCGGCTGTATGGCCGGCGATCAGCGCCCGAATCGCCCGAAAAAAATCCCGGTCGCCGAGTTCGCGCCGCAACATGTGAAAAATCATCGCGGTCTTCTGGTATCCGATCGCATTATCCACGCGGTTCTCCTTGTGATGAAAGTTCACCACCGGATAATCGTCGGCCGGCTGCACGTATAAGTTGTATTCCATGAGCATCCGTTTGCGATGCGCGCGCGCCGCGTCCTCGCCTTCCATCCGTTCGTCGTAATAGTAGTTGGCGAGATAGGTCGTCAGCCCTTCCACCCAATTGCCCGTTTCGAAATGATTGTGCACCGAGTTCCCGATCCACGAATGCACAACCTCATGCCCCAGAGAATAGGGTTGGGTATAGCCTCGCCGTATCACCCGGCTGCCCAGCAACGTGAAGGACGGCAGGCCGATGCCGCTGGGGAAGAAATTTTCCACGACCGCGAACTTGGGGAAGGGATACGGGCCGAGCAGTTTCGCGTACCACTCGAGATAGCGCGTCGTCGCTTCCAGATACTGATCGGCGACGTGCGCGTCCTCGGGAAAAAGAAACGTCGCGATTTCGATTCCATTCCACTGAGACGCTCGCTTCACAAAGCGATTCGCCGACAACGTCAGGGCTTCGGTCCGGGCGCGCACGTCCCACTCGGACGTGGCCGTGGCCGCCTCTTCTCTCAACGCGAGTTCCCGGCCATGCGTCACCGCTCTCCACCCCGCCGGGACAATGGCCGTGACGCGAAACGTGGCGAGCGACCCGGGGATCTCCGGGTACCAGGAGGTTTCCGAGGTTAAATAGACTCCCTCTTCACCGATATACCCCAGGGTCCTGTCCGGCCGCACGAACCGCAGGCCCGGCGCCGCCGCGGGCGCGTCCTGAATACGACCGCGATAGGCTATTTCGATACGGATTTCGCCGGAAACGGGAACCGTCTCCGGAAGCCGGATGGCGACGGCGCGCGGCCCCGCTTCCCGCTTGTTTCCGGTCGACGGCGAATCGTCCTTCCACAAGAGCGCCGGGCCGTCCGTCAATCGCATTTCTTCGATTGCCAAATCCGGGTTCAATCGCACGGACAACACCTGTCCGGCATCCGGACGACCGGTCAACCGGATCACATCGCGGGCAATCATCGTGTGACTTTCCGGCCGGAGTTCGACGCGCAAATCGTGATGCCGGATGGTGACGGCCGCGGCCTGCGCGGTCAGGCTCATGAGCGCGCTGACGAGCCACACGCCTGCGATCGTCAGGCCTGCCCGCTTCATGAAGGGTGAACCTCCAGGAGCGCCTCGGCAAAGGCTTGCGCGTGAAAGTCCTGCAAATCCTCTTCGTGTTCGCCGATTCCGATCAGGCGAACCGGGATGGCCAATTCCTCGGCAATGGCCACCACCACTCCGCCCTTGGACGTCCCGTCCAGCTTCGTGAGGGCGAGGCCCGTGACGCCGACGGCTTCGTGAAATTGTCTGGCCTGGACCACGGCATTTTGCCCGATGGTGCCGTCAAGCGTGAGCAGGACTTCATGCGGGGCCCCGGGATATTCCCGATCGAGCACCCGTTTCATTTTTTTCAGTTCATCCATTAAATTGATTTTCGTGTGCAGCCGGCCGGCTGTGTCGATCAACATGACGTCCACGCCCCTGGCTTTCGCAGCCGCGAGCCCGTCAAACACCACCGCCGAGGGGTCCGCGCCGGGCCGGTGCTTGATCACGTCGGCCCCGATGCGCTTGCCCCACGCTTCCAACTGTTCGATGGCCGCGGCCCGGAAGGTATCCGCGGCCACGAGCAGCGGGGTCAAGCCTTGCTTGCGCAGCCGGCCGGCCAATTTCGCCATGCTCGTGGTTTTCCCCACGCCATTGACGCCCACCGTCAAAATCACGAAGGGTTTGGGGCCCGCTCTGATGAGTTCGTCAATGGGCGTGGATTCCACGGACGCCAAAATGTCGGTCATCGCCCGTTTCAACTCCTGAATGGCTTCGCGGGGGTCGCCCCCCGCCGTGGCCCGCAGCCGCTCGATCAAACGATCCGCCGTGCGAACGCCCACGTCCGCGCCCAACAACGAAACTTCGACTTCCTCCAGCACAGCGGGGTCGAGGCCGCGTCCCATCAACTGCATCAACGACCGCTGGACGTCCTTTCGCGTTTTCCCCAACCCTTCTTTCAGTCGATCAATCCAGCTCATGGGTGTGCGATCCTTGTTTGCGCCCATTCATGCCAGGATCAGGCGTCCACTACCAACGACGGCACGGGGGTGCACACGTCGAACAGCTCCGTTTCCTTTCGTTGCATACGCCGGGCCTGTTGCCTGCTCCGCTCATGGTCATAGCCCGCCAAATGCAGGACTCCGTGAATCAGCAGACGCAACACCTCTTCATCCAGGGAATGATTGAAGGCTTTGGCCTGACGCCTGGCCGCGGGAATCGAAATCACGACGTCCCCGAGCAGGGAGGCCGAGCCGGTCCGGGCTTCCCGATAAGCAAACGCCAGGACGTCCGTGGTTCGATCCTGATTCCGATACGTCCGGTTCAAGCGTCGCATCTTCGTATCGCCGACCAGCCCGATACAGACCTCGGCCCCGGCCTCGTCAAGGAGCCGCAAGAGCTTCCCCGTGACGCGACGCAACGTCCCCCGGCGAACCGAGATCCTTTTCAAGCGACATTGAATGCTGACGGACACGAATCACTGCGGAACCCGGGCCACGTTCCGTTCGCCCGGATTCACGAAAGGACACAGGCGTTCAGTCGTCGGCTCCCGCACCCGCCGCACTGTTGCCCGTTCCGTTTCCATGTTGGTTGTACGCCTTGATAATATCCTGCACCAAACGATGCCGGACCACGTCGCGATCCTGGAAATACACGAATTTGATCCCATCCACGTTTCGCAGGATTTCAGAAATTTGAATCAGGCCCGAAGGACGGTCGGGCGGCAGATCGACCTGCGTAATATCCCCCGTCACCACGGCTTTGGAATTGAAGCCCAACCGCGTGAGAAACATCTTCATCTGTTCAGACGTGGCGTTCTGGGCCTCGTCCAGAATGACGAACGCATCGTTCAGGGTCCGGCCCCGCATAAACGCCAGGGGCGCCATTTCGATGTCCCCGCGTTCGATCAGGCGATTCGCCCGTTCCACGTCCATCATGGCATACAGGGCATCATACAAAGGGCGCAGGTACGGATGCACCTTGGCGAACATGTCGCCCGGGAGAAAGCCCAAGCGCTCGCCGGCTTCCACGGCCGGGCGAGCCAGGACGATCCGTTGCACTTCCTTTTTCGTCAATGCCGCAAGCGCCGTGGCCATGGCCATGTACGTCTTGCCGGTTCCCGCCGGCCCGATGCCGATCACCAGGTCATGTTGCCGGATGGCTTCGAGATAGATCTGCTGCGAGGGAGTCTTCGGAACCACCCACCCTTTGGGAGTGAGCACGTGAGCCGTATCCAGGAAGGAAGACGTGTCGGGTTGATCGGTTTCCGCCGCCTTGAGGGCGCGGGCGACGTCTTCCGATTGTATCTGACGACGACCGATCGTGCGCTCGGCCAATTCGTACAGGAGCCCCTCGGCCCGCCCGACCGCGTCAGGCGGCCCTTCCAGGGTCACTTCATGGCCGCGGGCCGACACGCGCACGCGCAGGCCCTCTTCGATCAACCGGAGATGCAAGTCTCTCGGACCGAACAGGTTGGAAAGATCGACCCCTTCACGGAGTGAGACTTTTTTCACGTGGTGGTCCACAGAAGACACGTGTTTGTATTGTAACAAAGGGGTTCACGGACCCACAAGACAAAGATGGGTGACAAACCCATGCCGTGCCGGGAGCCTGCGCCGGCATGAGTCTGACGGTTACCGCTTCTGGCAGACCGGACACACAAACGACGACCGTTCGTCCATGAGACTGTGAATCCTGCCGCCACACCCGTTCGGACAGCGTCCCCCGTTCTTCTGATACACCAGGTGCCGGCGCTGAAACGCTCCCCGGCTCCCATCCGGCGCGACAAAGCTGCGCACCGACGACCCGCCCATGCGGATCGCTTCCTCCAACACGCGTTGCATGGTTGCAAACAACGTATGGAGTCTTTTCTTCGACAACCGACACCCGCGCGCGTGCGGATGGATGCCGGATCGAAACAGCATTTCATTGGCGTAGATGTTCCCGATGCCGGCAATCCGGTGTTGGTCCAACAACGCGGCCTTGATCCGGCCACGGCAGGATCGAATCAGATCCACAAACTCCACGCCGGTCATGGCAAACGGATCACGGCCAAAGCGGCGTTGGCGATAGGCGCTCCAGGCTTCCTGATTCAGGAGAAACAGCCTGCCGAATCGACGGGCGTTCCAGTACCACACCTCCGGACGCGGTCCGTTTGCCAACCTCATACGCATATGAACGTGTTTCGCGCTCGGGACCGATTCCCGCGCGAAGAGCAACAGGCCCGTCATACCGAGTTCCGCCACCACCACCCGTTTCCCGGCGTCTCGCTCGCAGACCAGAGCCACGCTCTTCCCGTGCCGCTGCACCTCCGCGACGCACGCGCCGGCATACCAGGAGAGGGATTCGATGCCCTCCCGGACGATATCGTCCCGTCCGATCCAGATATGATGGATCGTAGACCCGGCCACGGCCGCATCCAATTGTCGTCGAACCACTTCGGCTTCTGGAAGTTCCGGCATGGCGACTCTCCGCCAACGACGAGCGTTCTCACTTCGTTCAGAATCTTGCGCAGGCTTGCCGTCTGCGCTTCAAGGGACGAAACGGCCGCATCTCTCCACGCCGTCATCCTCGACGCTTGTTTCCGGTTCTGTCAACGGGATCGTGCACGCCTGTGCCGCCCGAACGACGGTTGCGCAACCCCTCTGCAGCTTCTATACTCTCACCTGTTGGGACCGTCCTTGACGGTCCTTCATCGGAAAACAGGTCATGTCCAAACTCGACGTCCAATACGTGCAAGACCGACTCAGCCAGGCCAAATGCGCCGTGTGCAAAAAAAGCCGGTTCGGCATCGACAGCCGGTCCATGAAGGAAGACGGCGAATGGAAGGGAATCTGCCTGGACTGTTACTACAACTTTCCGGTCCACACGGACATGGAGTTTTATCTCCGCATTCAGCCTGACGTGCAATATTGGCTGAAAGAAATTTCCTGTCCTGCTTGCGGCAATCGCGGCGTCACGCTCGATTTCCGCATTGTGATGTCCGTGCGGGAGTCGCTCTATTTCGTGTCCTGCCAACATTGCCAGCATTCGTTCACCGAACGGTCTTTTTTAGAGGTCTTCGAGTAACGCACATGAACGATTCCGAACCGACCCCTCCGCCGGATGACCCGATTCCGGACAAGGACGAGCCCAAAGCCAAAAAGGAAATTCACGTGGTATCGGTTCCTCACGAAACCGATATGATTGCCGAGGAAATGGCTGAACTCTTTGAAGAAGATTCAGTCACCCACCAACACGGAAGCACCGAACCTGAGGGCGATTAGTTCACGCGGGGGGGCGCCCCCGCGCGACGGCGTTCCGGGCTGAGACCCGGGGTGCCGCCCCGCAACTGCGCAGGGAAGCCGGCGCGCAGGCACAGAAGAGGCGAACCGAACGCAGCGTGTGAGGCAGGTCAGTCCCTGGGGAACCAGGGGACGAACGCATTGGTGGTTCGTTGGTATTCCCGGTACTCCTCGCCCCGGCTGGCTGTTGCCTGGGCTTCAGCCAAGGGGATGCCCGTCACCTTGAGCAAGGCGCCGATCATGACGACCGGCCCCACCAGGGTCAGCCACCAACCGGGCAATCCGATACCCATCACCACATAGGCACACCAATGCACGCCTTCAAAGAAGTAGTTGGGGTGCCGGGAGTATCGCCACAAGCCCCGCCGGCAGGTTTTCCCGTGATTGCCGGGATCTCGCCGAAATCGAGCCAACTGAACGTCAGCCACGGTTTCTCCCCCTACCCCAATGGCCCAGATCCCCACCCCCAGGAGTTCCCAGGCCCGCCACGTGGAATCAGGATTCGACATCAGGACCAGCAGGGGAACGGTGAACACGGCGACGGCAACGGCCTGTCCGATAAAATACGCGAAGAAATACCACTCCGCGCGATGGCCCAATTGTTCTCGAAGCGATCCGTACCGCTGATCTTCCCGGGCGCCACGGATCCGGTCGCCGGCAATATGCGCCCCAAGACGAACTGCGTATCCCGTTGCCAGAGCGGCCACGACCAGCCGATGACTCACGTCACCCGTGGTCGTCAGACCAAAACCAATGGCCGCCAGGCCGAATCCCGCGCAAAACCCCAGGTCCGCCAAACACGCGTTCCGGCGCACCAGACGGTAGCCCAGCCACAACCCCGCCATCATGGGCGTCGTCAGCAGCCACGCCCAGCCGATGAGTTCCCAGCTCACGGTTCTGTCTCCTCAGAGGCGCGCCGCACAGCAGCCGTCCCACCCCGTTGTCCTGCGGATATTGACCCTGAAAAGCGCCTTGTGTAAGGTGAGCCGCTACATCCGGGAGGGACGCTCATGAACGATCAACTCATGCAGGCTTACTTGGACGTTGAACGGTCCATGCAACGCTATAACGAAGTCCTCAATCACTATCTGATTTCTCTCCAATCCACGGAGGGCGCGGAAGCCAAACAACTCGAACGCATGACCGCCGGCACAAAGGCCATGAAAGACAGCAGCAGTATTTATCTGTCCTATGCGAAATTTGTGGCGTATGGCATGCCGGAGAGCGAAGATCTCATCGAAGACGAGGATGATCTGCAAGCCTGATCCCCGCTCGTCGCAAGCCCGCGCAGGCAAGCGTCCCCTGTTCTTCCCCTGACCCGGGACGGCGGTCGCCCGATACGCGCTTCTCACGAAGGAGGGATGGCTGCCTGACTGATGAGAAGGGTCATGGTCGGGGCGAGCCGATTTGAACGGCCGACCTCTCGCACCCCAAGCGAGTGCGCTACCGGGCTGCGCCACGCCCCGACAATGATTCCATCACCGGAGGAAGATTGAACATCCTTTCGGTTTACTGCGACGAAGTCCCGGTTTTCTGGCGACCCGGGGCATTCAACATGGCCAGGATGTCCCGGAGTTCTTCCCGGATCTGCCGCACCTGCCCACCCGGGGTCGAGGCGCTCGCCTTGCCGCGTCCTTGCCGGCGACGCCAGTTCCGTTTGAGACCCATGATGGTATAGCCTTCCTCATAGAGCATCCGCTTGATTTCCAGAACGACTTCGATCGTCTGTTTATCATACACCCGGTGCCGGCCCTGACTCTTTCTGGGCCGAAGGAAACTGAACTCGGATTCCCAGAAACGCAGGACGGAAGCCGGTAACTTCGTGATCGTACTGACTTCGCCAATCTTGTAAAACGCCTTCTCCGGGAATTTACTCGCCACGGATATGACGGCCTCCCTGCAAGGCCGATACACGAGGTTGGCCTTATGAATTCACGTCTCGTTTAAAAATCTGACTCGCGCGAAAGGTGACCACCTTGCGCGGGGTGATGGCAATTTCTTCGCCGGTTCGAGGATTCCGTCCTTTACGCTCTCCCTTACTGCGCACCATAAAATTTCCGAATCCCGCAATTTTCACCGCCTCGCCTTTGCGCAACACCTCTTTCATGCAATGCAACACGTACTCCACCAGATCCATGGCCTCGGTTTTGGAAACGCCTACCTGTTCGCAGATGTGATTGGCAATGTCGGCTTTGCGCATAGCCCACCCCGGCATCATCGTTTCGCGAGGAAATCCGGCCCTCCAACGTATCGAGCGGAGCCCCGATTGTCAAGAACGATAAACAGTATTACTCCTTACTTGATTCAACTTGCTCGCCGGACTCGCTTTTCAGCAGTTTGTACTCGATGCCGTCAGCCAGCGCCTGCCAACTGGCTTCAATAATATTCTCCGACACGCCCACCGTGCCCCAGGTACTTTTCTGGTCGCCGGATTCAATCAGCACCCTGACCCTTGACCCCGTTCCATGACTTCCCGCCAATACGCGAACCTTATAGTCCAACAACCGGACTTCGCGGAGCTCGGGGTAGAATTTTTCGAGCGCTTTCCGTAAGGCATTATCCAACGCGTTGATGGGCCCGTCACCCTCCGCCGCGGTCTGCTCCACGGTCTGATCGACCTTCACTTTGATCGTGGCTTCCGTAATCGGCACTTCATCCGCGTGTCGCTTCTCGACGATGACCCGCAGCCCCAACAATTCAAACGAGGGGCGATGCGTTCCCATCGCTTCCCGGACCAGCAATTCGAAAGATCCTTCAGCCCCTTCGTACTGGTATCCGTCCCGCTCCAGACTCTTGAGCCGGGCCAGCAATTCCTGGAGGTGCGGATGGTCTTTGGAGAGGTTGAAGCCGAAACTTTCCGCTTTTTGGACCACTCCGCTCCGGCCGGTATTGTCCGAAATCAACACCCGTTGCCGGTTGCCCACGGATTCCGGAGCAATATGCTCATACGTTTGGGCATTTTTCCGTACGGCGTGGATGTGGACTCCCCCCTTATGGGCAAAGGCCGCGTCCCCGACGTAGGGTTGCCGTTTATTCGGCAGCAGGTTGGCAATTTCCGCAACGAAATTGGAGACGTTCCGGAGTTGCCGTATCCGGTCGCCGCCCAACACGTCAGCCTTCATCTTCAACTCGAGATTGGCCAGGACGGAACAGAGATTGACGTTGCCGCATCGCTCCCCGATCCCGTTGATGGTCCCCTGCACCTGTCGCGCCCCTGCTGAACGGCCACCAGCGTGTTCGCCACCGCCATCTCCGCGTCATTATGCGCATGAATGCCCAAGGGCACCCGGCAGGCCGACTTGACCTGCGCCCAAATGGCCTGGACTTCCCACGGCATGGTCCCGCCGTTGGTGTCACAGAGAATGATCCGCTCGGCGCCGCCGTCGACCGCGGCCCTGACCGTCTGCATCGCGTAGGCGGGGTCGGCCTTAAATCCGTCAAAGAAGTGTTCCGCGTCGTAAAAGACCTGTTTGCCGTGGGCGCGCAAGTACGCGATGGAATCCCTGATCAGCTCGAGATTGGTTTCCAATGCGGTGCCCAACGCCTCCGTCACGTGAAACGTCCAGCTTTTCCCGAACAGGGTGATGATCCTGGTTTCCGCGGCCAGCAACGCCTGAAGATTGGCATCGGCCTCGGCTGATTGGTTGGCCTTTCGGGTCGAGCCGAACGCCACGATTCTGGCGTGTTGCAGCGGAATCGCCCGGATGGCTTGAAAAAACTCGATGTCCCGGGGATTGGCCCCGGGCCATCCGCCCTCGATGAAATGGATGCCCAACTCATCGAGCTTCTGCGCAATGCGGATCTTGTCGTCAACCGAAAAACTCACGTCTTCGGCCTGCGCGCCGTCTCGAAGCGTGGTATCGTAAATTTCCAAAGGCTCCGTCATCCTGCTCCCCGCCTTCCTCCGCGTGGCATCGCCGGCCACGGGCGAAGGGATGGTTCTACGTACATACTCGAATCACGGTTTCTTTTTCAAGGCCGCTTCACGGCGCTTCGGTGTTGTCAGGCGCCTTGTCCAGTCCGAATTCCTTATGCAGAGCCCGGACGGCTTTGTCCACGTCACGTTCATCCAGGACGCAGGAAATTTTGATTTCGGACGTGCTGATCATCATGATGTTGATTTTTTCCCGTGCCAGCGTTTGGAACATTCGCGACGCCACGCCGGAATGGGACCGCATGCCGACGCCCACCAACGACACCTTGGCGATTTCTTCCCTGACTTCGACGGCCCCGGCGTCGATTTCCGCAGCCGTTTGCGTGACCAGGGCCATCGCCCGGGCCAGATCGCTCCGCGGCACCGTAAAGGAAATATCCGTCAACGCATCCTGATGGCTCACGTTTTGAATAATCATATCCACCACAATGGCGTGTTCCGCCACCACGCCGAAGAGGTTCGCCGCAATTCCCGGTCGATCCGGAACGCCCACCACGGTGATCTTGGCCTGATTCCGGTCGCCCGTGACCCCGGAGACCATGGCCTGTTCCATGTCAACGTCTTCATGCGTCACAAGGGTGCCTTCTCCTTCCTGAAAACTTGATTTCACTTGTACCGGAACCCGGTATTTCGCCGCAAATTCCACGGAACGCGCCTGGAGGACTTTCGCCCCCAGACTGGCCAGCTCGAGCATTTCTTCATACGACAGCTTCGGAATCCGCTTGGCCGAGGGAACCACGTTGGGATCCGTGGTATAGACGCCGTCCACGTCCGTAAAGATGACGCACCGGTCGGCGTTCAACGTCGCGGCCAACGCCACGGCCGTCAGATCCGATCCCCCTCGTCCGAGCGTGGTGACGTCCGCGCGTTCATTGACGCCTTGAAACCCCGCCACAATGGGCAGGACCCCCCGGGCGAGAGCCTGCTTCACGGGATCGGCCATCACTTTCTCAATTCGCGCCCGCGTATGCGAACTGTTGGTCACAATCCCGACCTGACGCCCGGTAAAGGAACGCGCATTGATGCCGCGGCTTCTCAGTGTCATCGCCAGCAGGGCAATCGTCACACGCTCTCCGGACGATAACAGCATGTCGAGTTCCCGGTCATCCGGTTGCGGGGTGATTTCATGAGCCAGCCGCAACAGTCGATCCGTCTCCCCGCTCATGGCGGACACGACCACCACGACCTGATCGCCCGACTTATGGGTGTGTTCGATCAGTTCGGCAATGCGGTGGATTCGTTCAACGTTGCCAACGGACGTCCCGCCGAATTTTTCAACTACCAGCGCCATTGCGAGCCATCCGGTCTAGGGTCGCAGCAACGCCAGCACGTCTTCCCGCGTGGCTTTGACCGTCAGGGTTTTGGGTGAGATTTCGACGGCAATATCGGGATCCTTCAGCCCATGGCCGGTTAACGTGCAGACGACCGTGGCGCCTTCCGGCAACAATCCGGCCCGGCTGCACTGGGCCAACCCGGCCACCGAGGCAGCCGACGCGGGTTCACAGAACACGCCTTCTTCTTTGGCGAGCATCTGATACGCTTCAAGAATCTCTTCATCCGTCACCATCCGGATCGCTCCGGCAGATTCCTCCACGGCCTGCACGGCCAGGTTCCAACTCGCCGGGTTGCCGATCCGAATGGCCGTCGCCACCGTTTGCGGCTGTTCAATCACGTGGCCTCGCACAATCGGCGCCGCGCCCTGGGCCTGAAAGCCCATCATCTTCGGACAGTGCGCGATCTGGCCCGCGGTCCGGTATTCCTTGTACCCTTTCCAATACGCCGAGATGTTTCCGGCGTTGCCCACCGGCAGACAATGGTACGCGGGCGCACGACCCAACTGATCACAGACTTCCAGCGCCGCGGTTTTTTGTCCTTCCAGGCGAAAGGGATTCAACGAATTGACGAGTTCAAACTCCTCGTTCGCGCACAAATCCTTGACAATGGTCAGCGCCTGATCGAAATTGCCTTCGAGTTGAATCACGATGGCCCCATGCGCCATGGCCTGAGCCAGTTTGCCCAACGCCACCTTGCCCGCCGGCACCAGCACGTACACCGGCAACCCCGCTCGCCCGCCGTAGGCCGCAGCCGATGCCGACGTATTGCCGGTGGACGCGCACATGACCGCGCGCGCGCGTTTTTCCAACGCCTTGGATACCGCCAGGGTCATCCCGCGATCCTTGAACGATCCGGTGGGGTTGGCCCCTTCGACTTTGAGATACAGATCCACGTGCGGACAGATTCGTTGGGCCAACCGGCTGGCTTGAATCAGGGGGGTATTGCCCTCACACAGGGTGACCACCGGTGTCTGTTCCGTGACCGGAAGAAACTTTCTGAACTCTTCTATGACCCCACGCCAGGGCATCATCGTCTTCTCTCACCGAACGATTTGCGGGCCGCCGCGGGAGGCGGCCGCCGCATGGTTACGCTTCCTGGTCCTCAACCCGGATCACCGTCACGGGCTCCGCAACCAGCGACGGCAGATGATTGATTTCCCGGATCGCGGTTTGCGCCGAACGCTCCGAGGCGCGATGCGTCATGATCACGACCGGAACCGTTTGACCTTCCTGCCGGCCCTGCTGCAACACGGACGCAATGCCGATGGCATGATTGCCGAGGATGCCGGCAATCCTGGACAGAACCCCGGGTTGATCCGGCACCATACAGCGCAGGTAATACCGGGTGGTCAATTCTTCCATCGGGCGAATCCGGACCGGCACCCTGCCGTCCATCTGAAACGAGGTCGGCGGCACGCGCCCGCACGCCTGTCTGCGAACGTTGCGCGCAATGTCGATCACGTCGCTCACCACCGCGCTCCCCGTGGGCAACGACCCGGCGCCCTGCCCGTAAAACATGACGTCGCCCACGGCGTCGCCCACGACGTGAATGGCGTTATAGACTCCATGGACTTGAGCAAGCGGCGCGGCCGCGTCGATCATGGTGGGATGCACGCGCGCTTCGATGCCGCTCTCGCCCCATTTCGCCACGCCCAGCAGTTTCACCGTCATCCCCAATTCCGACGCGTAGCGAATATCCAGGGCCGTCAGGCGCTGAATGCCTTCGGTATAAATTTCCTTGACGTCGACGGGCGTGCCATAGGCCAGGCTGACCATAATCGCCAACTTGTGCGCGGAATCGATTCCTTCGACGTCGAACGTCGGATCCGCCTCCGCGTAGCCGGCGGCTTGCGCCTGCGCCAGCGCGTCCTGAAATTCCCATCCCTCGCGTTTCATCCGGGTCAAAATATAGTTGGAGGTGCCGTTCATGATGCCGACGAGGGACACGCAATGATTGGCCGCCAGACCTTCGGTCAATGATCGAAGAATCGGAATCCCGCCCCCCACGCTGGCCTCGAACCCCACGTCCACTCCCGCGCGATGGGCCGCGGCCCACACCTCCTCGCCATGAACCGCCAACAACGCCTTGTTGGCGGTGACGATGTGTTTGCCTTTGCCCACGGCGTCCAGAATGACCCGTTTCGCAAAATCATATCCGCCGACGGTTTCAATCACAATGTGGATGGACTCGTCGTTCAGGAGTCCGTGGAGATCCGTACTGAGAACGCCCGGGGGCAGCGCCAGGCCCCGGTCCGACGTCACGTCACGATCCACGATGCGTTTCAAGCGCAGGGGGACCCCCACCCGGCGCGCAATCAATTCGGCCTGGTTGAACAGGATTTTCGCGGCTCCGGACCCGACGGTGCCGAATCCGATCAGACCGACGCCGATTTCGCCGTTCATGAGTGATCGTCCAGTTTTAACGCGGTTCGGATTCCCCGAATGGCCTGATGGGTTCGATGTTCATTTTCCACCAACGCGAATCGGACGTATTCATCGCCGCCTTCGCCGAATCCGATTCCCGGAGACACCGCCACCTTCCCTTCCCGGAGCAGAAACTTCGAGAACTCGAGCGAGCCCATCCCCGCATAGGCCGCAGGAATGCGAGCCCAGACAAACATCGTGGCTCGCGGATAATCGACCCGCCAGCCGACACGATTCAGGCCCGACACCAGCGCGTTCCGACGGCTTTCATATTGCTTCACCACGGACGACACGCACTCCTGCGGTCCCGTGAGCGCGATGATACTGGCAATTTGGACCGGCTGGAACATCCCGTAATCCAAATAGCTTTTGATCTTGGTCAGGGCCCCGATGATGTCCCTGTTCCCGACACAGAAGCCGACCCGCCATCCCGGCATGTTGTAGCTCTTGGATAAGGAGTAAAACTCCACGCCGATTTCTTTCGCTTCCGGCACCTGCAGCAGGCTCGGCGCCCGATAGCCGTCGAACACAATGTCCGCATAGGCCAGGTCATGAATCACATAGAGTTCGTGTTCCCGCGCAAACGACACCACTTTTTTAAAAAACTCCAGATCCACCACGCTCGTGGTCGGGTTGTGGGGGAAACTCATGATCAGGGCCTTGGGCCTCGGTTGGCTTTGGCGATAGGCGCGCGTCAGGTTTTCAAAGAAGTCGTCGGTGGGACGAAGCTCGACGCCGCGCACTTCCCCGCCCGCGATAATCACGCTGTACATGTGAATGGGATACGTGGGCGTGGGCGTCAGTACCACGTCGCCCGGCCCCAACATCGCAAGGACCAGATGCGACAGTCCCTCCTTGACGCCCAGGGTCACAATGGCCTCGGTCTCGGGATCAATGTCCACGTTATAATGCTTGCCGTACCACGCACTGATGGCATGACGTAACCGCGTAATGCCGCGAGACGCCGAATATCTGTGGTTTTTCCCTTTCCGGGCCGCTTCGACCAGTTTCTCGACGATATGGGGCGGCGTCGCTTGATCGGGATTCCCCATCCCGAAGTCGATAATGTCCTCGCCGCGCTGCCTCGCCTGAATTTTGAGTTCCTGGACCTGACTGAAGACGTAGGGCGGAAGGCGTTGGATGCGAAAAAAATGTTGCATGGGTCGGCGGAACACAACTGGGTTCGGGGAAAACGGCTCGTCATCACGAGCCGTGATAATAACCTCTCATTGTAGTAGAGGCCGGATGACCAGTCAATGAAACGCGTTGTTTTTTCAGCTTTTTGCTTCGCCGGCCGGGAACGCGATTTCTCCCGGGGCTCAAGCGGGGTTCATTGCGACCCCCTGCCCGTTTTGCCATAATGCCAATGATCGGATTCTCGCTCCCCACCTGAGCAGAAAGAGTGTCATGGCATGGCCCGACTCGGCGTCAACATCGACCACGTCGCCACGCTCCGGCAGGCCCGAGGCGGGTCTGAGCCGGATCCCATTGCCGCCGCGGTGCTGGCGGACCTGGGCGGCGCGGACGGCCTGGTCGTCCACCTCCGTGAAGACCGGCGACACATCCAGGAACGGGACCTGACTCTGCTTCGGGACATTGTTCCCTCCGCGTTGAATCTGGAGATGGCCGCAGACGACGAGACCGCGACAATCGCGCTGCGCCTTCGACCCGATAAAGTCACGCTGGTGCCTGAACGGCGACAGGAACTCACCACCGAGGGCGGGCTTGCGGTGACGGAACATCGGAAACGACTCACCACCCTGATCCGGCTCTTCCACGACGCACAGATTCCGGTCAGCCTGTTCATCGATCCGGACCGGAGCCAGATCCGCGCCGCGCACAAAGTCGGGGCTGATGCCGTCGAACTGCATACCGGAACGTATGCCAACAGCCGGGATCGCCAGGAGGCCGGGAACGCCGTCACCGCCCTGCTGCAGGGAGCGCGCCTCGCGCGGCAATTAGGGCTGGAGGTGAATGCCGGCCACGGGCTGACGTATCACAATATCCACCGGCTGACGGACATCACCGAAATCGTGGAATTCAACATCGGGCACAGCATTATCGCCCGTGCCGTTCTCGTCGGCCTCGAACGCGCCGTCAGGGACATGCGAGCCTTAATCCCTTCATCGCTTCGCAGTTAGATACCCGGCGCATCGGTGATGGATTCGTCATGAAAATCGTCACAGCCCATCAGATGCGAGAGCTCGATCGTCGCACGATCCACGAGGCCGGCGTGCCCGGAAAGACGTTGATGGAACGGGCGGGCTCCGGCGTGCTGGCGGCCATGGAAGAGACCTTCGGCCCCTTGAAGGGAAAAACGGTGACGATCTTCTGCGGGAAAGGGAACAACGGCGGGGACGGGTTCGTCGTTGCCGGACTTCTTCGTCGCAAACGCAGCACCGTTCGGGTCTGCCTGCTTGCCCACCCCCGTGAACTCAAGGGTGACGCCAAGCTCATGTATCAACGGTTTATCAGAGGAGCCGGACGATCGGGCGTCGTGAGCGCTCCTTCCCCGGATTCCATGCGCCAGTTGATCCGGCACAGCCACGTTCTCGTCGACGCGCTGCTCGGAACCGGCGCGTCTTCATCGATTACCGGCCCGTACCGTCACGCCATTGATTCCATGAATGCCTCGGAAGCGCCCATCGTGGCGGTGGATCTTCCTTCCGGCATTCATGCGGATACCGGAGCCGCGTCAGAGACCGCCGTACGCGCCAGCCTGACCGTGACGCTGGGCAATCCCAAGCTCGGGCTCTTTCTGGGAGCGGGCATTGATCACGTCGGCCGCCTGCATTGCGTCGATATCGGCATTCCGGCCCGGTACGTCGACGATCTGCATCTTTCCCTCGAGATGCTGACGCCCTCCATGATTCGACCGTGGCTGCCCAAGCGCCCGGCGTCGGCCCACAAGGGGACGTTTGGCCACGCCGGGATCATTGCCGGGTCATCCGGGAAAAGCGGCGCCGCGGCCCTGGCCGCCAAAGCCGCGTTCCGGGCAGGCGCCGGGCTCGTCACCGTGGCGACGCCGGCCAGCGTGCAGGCCAGTGTTGTCTCAGGCATTCCGGAAGTCATGACCCTGCCGCTTTCTGAAACCACGGAGCACACGCTGTCGCGACGCGCCCTGCCCCGGCTTCAATCCTTCGTGCAATCCCGCCAGGCCATCGGCATGGGGCCCGGGCTGTCGACGCACGCTGAAACCGCGGACGTCGTTCGAACGCTGATCGCCCAATGCGACCGGCCGATTGTCATCGATGCCGACGCGCTGAATGCCTTGGCCGGCCACACGCGCCTCCTGCGTTCATGCCCGGTCTCCCCGATCGTGACGCCCCACCCGGGAGAAATGGCGCGGCTGTTGGGCGAAGAAGCAACGGCCGCCGCCGTGAACGACCATCGCGTCGGCATTGCCCGGGATTTTTCCCGTACCCATTCGAGCATTGTGGTGCTGAAGGGCGCGCGCACGATTCTTGCCCATCCTGATGGGCCCACTGCCGTGACGCCGACCGGAAATCCGGGCATGGCAACGGCCGGAACGGGAGACGTGCTCACCGGCATCCTGACCGGCTTGCTGGCGCAGGGAGTCCCGCCGTGGGAAGCGGCTCAAAGCGGCGTCTACCTGCACGGATTGGCCGGCGACGTGGCGGCTCAGACCTACGGGTATCCGAGTTTGATGGCCGGAGACCTGATCGCCTGCCTGCCGCAGGCCATCACTCGCGTGCTGCATGCCGACGGCGTCAGACCGTGAACCCGATCCCGGATCGTATGGCCAGTGAACACACAGATCCTTGGACCCTTGCCCTGTCGTCACCGTCGCAGACCGAGCGCTTCGGCGTCACCATCGGCCGCCATCTTCAACAGGGCGAGGTGATCGCGCTGATCGGCGAGTTGGGCTCCGGGAAAACGACGTGCATCCGCGGCGTCGCCCTGGGCGCAGGCTTCGATCCCCACGTCGTCAGCAGTCCCACCTTTACCTTGATTCAGGAATACGCCGGTCCCCTGATGCTCGCCCACGTTGACCTGTATCGGCTGAACCGGACGACGGAGCTGATGGACACGGGATTGGTCGAGTATATGAACGGAGAGTTCGCGGTCCTCATTGAATGGGCCGACCGGCTGCCTGCCGCGTGGCTGCCCGATGACTATCTTTCGATTCACTTCCTCCATACGGGAAGAAACGCTCGTCGCGCGCGGGTTCACGCATTCGGGCCGCGGAGCCGCGACCTTCTGCGCGCAATCATGCCGGACTCGAGGTAACGTTCCGATGGCCCAATCCGAACCGAAGCCGATGCTGAAACAATATGGGGACATCAAACGGCGCCACCCGGATACCATCGTGTTTTTTCGCGTGGGCGACTTTTATGAAATGTTCTACGAGGACGCGAAAGAAGCCTCAGCCCTGCTCAATATCGCCCTGACAACCAGGGATAAGAACAGCCCCAACCCCGTTCCCCTTTGCGGGGTGCCCTATCACGCAGCCACGAACTATCTTGCCAAGTTGCTGAAAGCCGGGAAAACCGTGGCGCTCTGCGAGCAGGTCGAAGACCCCAAATCGGTCAAGGGACTGGTCAGACGAGAGGTCGTCCGCCTCTACACTCCCGGCACGCTCTTCGACGACGAATTGCTGGACGCCAAAGCCGCCAACTATCTGGCCGCCTTATCCGTGCAACCCGATCCGGCCCGGTCGCGTTGCACTTTTGGGCTGGCCTCGATCGATCTTTCGACCGGACAGTTTCTCATTGCGGAATTATCCGAACAGGATTCGATGCTGGACGAACTGATCCGCCTCGGGCCTCAAGAGGTGCTCGTCCCCGAACAGACGGACGCCGTCGCGATCGGGAAACTCCTGGAACCCCTGCGGTTCCCTCGCGTGACGGAACAGCCTTCCGCCGCTTTCGACTTGCAGGCGTCACAGGATATTCTCCGGGCTCATTTCGACGCCGACCGTGTGGACGAGCTGGGGCTTTCTCCCGAAGGGCCGGGGGTCCAAGCCGGCGGATGCATCCTGCGTTACCTGAAGCATACCCAACCGACCCTGGAACATCACCACATTCAAAAACCGGAACTGCTTGAACCCGCCAGGGAGATGCACCTGGACGCCATGACCATGCGGAACCTGGAACTGATCCAGGCGCTGCATCCGGATCAACCACACGCCACGTTGCTGTCGGTGCTGGATCACACGGTCACGGCGATGGGCAGCCGGCTCTTACGGCAATGGATCGTTCGGCCCCTGATTGACAACGAATCCATTCAACGCCGGCTCAATGCGGTCTCCACGTTCCTGGACAACCTGAAGCTTCGCCTGCACGTTCGTTCGCTCTTCACGGACCTGCATGACCTCGAGCGATTGAGCAGCCGGGTGGTGATGGGAACGGCCACGCCACGGGACGTGCTTCGCTTAAAAGACTCCCTGAACGTGCTGCCGCGGCTTTTTCAACTGTTCGACGGCGTACGGGATCCCCTGCTCGCCTCCGTCCGGCAACGATGGGATGCCCTGACGGACGTCACCGCGCTGATCGAGGACTCCCTTGATCCCAACGCGCCGGCTTCCGTCAAAGAAGGCCCGATCTTTCGGGACGGCGTCGATCCCGCCATCGACGAACTGCGAAACACGACCCGCAACGGCATGCAATGGTTGACCGATCTGGAGCAACGCGAACGGAAACAGTGCGGTATCGATTCACTCAGGATCAAATACAACCAGGTGTTCGGATATTATTTCGAAGTCACGAAAGCCAACCTGGCTCGCGTGCCGCAATATTTTCGACGAAAACAAACGCTGGTCAACGCCGAACGGTATACCACCGAAGACCTTGAACGGATTGAAGCGCAACTGTCAGGGGCCAATGAGAAGTTGCGGCGCGCCGAGCACGAGCGTTTCCAGTCGATGCTGCACACGCTGTCCCGCCACGTGTTTCGCATTCAAAAGATGGCCCGGCACGTGGCTCTGCTCGACGTCCTCGCAAATTTTGCGGAGGTGGCTTCCAGAAACCGCTACGTCAAACCCGACATGCACGACGGAGGCATCATCTTCATAAAAAACGGACGCCATCCGGTGGTTGAACAACTCGACCTGCCCGAAGGATTCATTCCCAACGACTCCTACCTGGACTTCGACGCCCATCGTCTGTTGTTGCTGACCGGCCCGAACATGGCGGGGAAAAGCACGTTTTTACGGCAAACCGGGTTGCTTGTCCTCATGGCCCATATCGGCTGTTTCGTGCCGGCATCCCAAGCGAAAATCGGGATCATCGACCGGATGTTCACCCGGGTGGGCGCTTCCGATAATTTGGCTTTGGGGTTGAGCACCTTTATGGTCGAAATGCTGGAAACCGCCAAAATTTTGCGCGGCGCCACGTCTCGCAGCCTGATCCTGCTTGATGAAATCGGACGGGGAACCAGTACCTACGACGGCTTAAGCCTCGCATGGGCGATTGCCGAACACATTCAAGACCGGCGGATACTCGGAGCGAGGACGCTCTTTGCGACCCACTACCATGAAATGACGGATCTGGAGAAGTTCCGGGAAGGCGTGCAGAACCTTACCGTCGCGGTGAAAGAGGATAAGGAACAGGTCATCTTTTTAAGGAAAATCATGCCCGGAAAAGCCGCCCGCAGTTATGGCATCCACGTGGGAAAACTCGCCGGGCTGCCCTCCTCCCTCATTGCGCGAGCGGAAGCCGTGTTGGCGCAACTGGAACAGGAGGCGTCTGCCGAGAACATGAACGCCCGCATTCAGCAACAACAGGAGTCCTTATCCCCCAACCCCCACCCCCTGATCGAAGAAATCAAACAATTGGAACTGTTCTCCATGACCCCGATCGAAGCACTCAACCGGTTGGCGGACATTCAAAAACGTCTTGATGCCGAATAAAAAAAAGGGCAGGACCTTTTCAGGTCCTGCCCTTTTGGGTTTGGCCGGCAAATGCCTTGCTTATTGCAACGGCCTTGCTTATTGCAACGAGGCTCCGAACTTGCCTTCCTTTGTTCCCTTGGACGTATGGGCAGCCTGGTTGGAGTTGGGGATAACCCCGGAGATCGGTCCAACGCCAGGAATCATGACATCATATTGCATCTTCTTGTTTTGCGCCCAACTGTTGTTGTCAATGGAATCCGCAATGCTGATGGCCCGGAGGCTGTGAATGCTTCTGGGTTTGTCCGGCGTCCCGGCCACTTCGGGGACCTCTTTGACCGAAGACACGACCCGATGATTCTGCTCGGTCTCCTGAACCACGATTTCGACCAACGTATACTTGGAAGCCTCGGTCCCGCTCATCACGGCCTGGCTGTGCGAGCCTTTGCCCAGAGCCACGAGTTTTTTCCACACGCCGTCATCCGCCGCGTAGACTTTCATGTTCTTGCCGGGGAAATACTTCTGCCAATAGTACCCGCTTTCCGCATTGCCCCCAAACACCGCGACGTTCACCCACGCGGCTTTGTCGTATGGATCGGTGACGGCCACTCGAGCATGCAGGGTGGTCGGTTTGCTGAGGTCTCCCCACTCAAACCGTTCCTGGAATGCTTCAATGGCAAGCGCACTGGAGGCCATGCAACCCACCACGATCAAGGCAGTTAAAACGGCCAACCCTGATTTCCCAATTTTCATGATTCCTTCCTCCTCAATTAAGCGCTAAAGATAAAGACTCTTTGAATAAAGGCTCTTTTCTCCAATTATCAGTTTTACTCGCCAGCAAGGACTTTGAATCCCGTGACGGTGTTGCCGTCGAGCTGCACTTCCATGGCCACCAGGTTTTGTGACGCGTCAGTTATTTGCTTCATCAACGCGGAATCTTTCACCCGCAACCGCACGGTCGTTTGGGGATTGTACCATCCTGCATACGGATTGTTGCGATCCTCGCCACCTTGATACCCCCACCCACAGCAGGCGAACAACGGATCGGGAATGGCCACGTTCCGGTCATCGGAAGCCCGTCCGAGAGGGTCACCGGCTTCGCCGGGGTTGCTGGTGTTCCAATATTGAATGCCAAAGAGAATTTCTCCGGCCGGATTGTCGGCCCAATGGGCATACACGCGACCTTTCAAGCTGGCGGGTACGGACCCTTTAAGGGACATGGATCCGATAGTGGCTACCTCTTCAGGATTACCGCTACATTTCTTGTTGCTGGAACAGGGGCCCTTTTGGGCATCTGCCAGACCGATGAATCCAACGAGCATCAGACCTGCAGCCACCAATCCTACAACGCCCCCACGGAAAAATGACTTCTTCATTTCCCCCTCCTTTACTTAGAATGACATAATAAAAATAACGACTCGTACTTTTTAACCGAAAGTCTTTTCAATTGCAACGCTTCACCCCGAGAGGCCTCATTCGACCGGCCCCGGCTTTCCGCTTTTAATCAGAGTGGCCCATGCTACTCATCCCGCGGCAAGTTGTCAAGAGTCTTTCCAAGGAAAATTCTCCGGTTTTTCACGCTTGCGCAACGATAGTTTCCTGAAAGGCTTCCGTGGGCACGGGCCCCAACGCCGTCACGGACATTGCGCCAAAATCCAGGAGATCCCAACACAGTTCCTGCACGTCCCGCGCGGAAACGCGATCGATGGCAGACACGAGTTCCCGGAGGGACACGTACCGCCCTTGAGCGAGTTCATCCTTGGCCAATTTGTTCATTCTCCCATAGGTCCCTTCCAGGCCCAGCATCAGGGTCCCCTTCAATTGGTTCCTGGCGCGTTCCAGCTCTTGGGGGACGGGCCCGCGATTCCGCAATTTTTTGATTTCCCGGCACACCACGTCCGCCACCGCCGGCGCCTCTTTGGCCCCGCTCGCCGCATAAATGGTCAACACCCCTCCATCCGAAAAGCTCGACAATTGGGAATAGATCGTATACGCCAGGCCGCGTTTTTCCCGAACTTCCTGAAAGAGCCGGGAACTCATCCCGCCCCCCAGCAGGACGTTCAACGCGTAGGCCGCGTATCGGGCCGGATGCGCCGCGGGCAACCCCTTAAATCCCATGCACAGATGGACCTGCTCCAACTGTTTCCGGTGCACCATGACCCCTCCGCGAACGTGCGGCGGCTTCCGGCGTTGTCCTCCGTTCTCCTCCCGTCCGATGGGAGCCCACGTTCCAAAGGCGGCATGGACCAGGGCCTCGACCTGTTTCACCTCGAAATTCCCCGCCACCGCAATCACGGTTTTCTCCGGACGATAGTGTTGGGCCAGGTAGTGGAGGAGATCGCGTCGCTGAATGCGTTTCATGGTGGCCTGGTCACCCAGAATCGACCGCCCCAGGGGATGCCCCCGCAACGACTGCCTGGCATGCAGTTCCTGCACAAAGTCTTCGGGGTCGTCCCGAACCGTGCGGATCTCCTCCAACACGACCTGTTTTTCCCGTTCGATTTCCTTGCTCTCAAAACGGGAGTGATAGAACACGTCGGCCAACAGGTCAATGGCCTGCCCGATCTGTTGATCCAACACCTTGATGTACAGGGTGGTGGTTTCATGCGTGGTAAAGGCGTTCATCTCTCCGCCCAGGCTGTCGATTTCGTGAGAAATCCGCGTGGCGGACCGACGGCGCGTGCCTTTGAACATCATATGTTCAAGGAAGTGGGCGAACCCTTTTTGGCGAGGCCCTTCATCCCTGGTGCCGACGTTTTCCCAGACGCTCAGGGCCACGGACTTCAGCGACGGCATGCGTTCCATCACCAGGCGAACGCCGTTCTCAAGGACGATCCTGCGCGTCCAGGTCATGATGGCGCCACCCGGGCGTGGACACGTACTCGGTCGGGATACCCGTCGCAGAACATGCTAGGACGCGGCCGGAGGCTGTTCCGACTCCGCCATGGCCTCTTTGCGACTCAACCGGATCTTGCCCTGTTTGTCGATTTCCAGGACTTTGACCAGGACCTGCTCCCCTTCCGCCAGCTCGTCGGCCACGGATTTGACGCGATGCTCAGCTAATTGGGAAATATGCACCAGGCCATCGATGTTGGGTAAGATCTCGACGAAGGCGCCGAAATCGACGATCTTCCGGACGGTCCCCAGATAGGTCTTTCCCACCGTCGCTTCCTCCGTCAACCGGTTGATCATATCGATCGCCCGTTGGGCCGACGTTTCGTCCACCGACGCAATGGTCACCAGGCCCGAATCGTCCACGTTGACCTTGACCCCGCATTCCGCAATGATGCCGCGAATGACCTTCCCGCCCGGTCCGATGACGTCCCGAATCTTGTCGGGTTTGATCTGAATCGTAAAGATGCGAGGGGCATGGGGGGCCAGGGATTCCCGGGGAGAAGAGAGCGATTCCTGCATTTTTTCCAAAATGTGAAGTCGCCCGGCCTTGGCCTGTTCGAGGGCCTGTCGCATCAGGTCAATCGTGATCCCTTCGATCTTGATGTCCATCTGGAGCGCGGTGACCCCGGTTCGTGTCCCCGTCACTTTAAAATCCATGTCGCCCAGATGATCTTCGAGCCCGAGAATATCCGACAGAATCAGAACCCGATCGCCGTCTTTGATGAGCCCCATGGCAATCCCCGCCACGGGTTCTTTAATGGGCACACCGGCATCCATCATGGCCAGGGTGCCCCCGCACACCGTGGCCATGGAGGAAGAGCCATTGGATTCCAGAATGTCCGAGACAATACGAATGGTATAGGGAAACGCCTCCTTGTCCGGCAGCACCGACGTCAACGCGCGCGCCGCCAGTTTCCCATGCCCGACTTCGCGTCGACCGGGCGACCGCAACGGCCGGGCTTCCCCCACGCTGAACGGGGGGAAATTATAATGGAGCATGAAATTGCGGAAATATTCCCCTTCCAGCGCGTCGATGCGTTGCTCATCGTCCGAGGTGCCCAGCGTGACCACGGACAGGCTCTGGGTTTCCCCTCTCGTAAACAGGGCCGAGCCGTGCGTGCGCGGCAACAGACCCGTTTCGCACGTAATGGGCCGGATATCGGATGGACCCCGGCCATCGGCTCGGACCTGTTTTTCCAGAATCATCTCCCGGACTTCACGATATTCCACGTCATGATAGACCTCTTTGACCTGCCGACCGCGCGCCGGGTCTTCGTCGCCCAGTTTGTCGACCGCCTCGGCCAGGATCTGGGCCAATCGCTCTTGCCGATCGGTTTTGTTGGCAATGAGCACGGCTTCTCGAATCGGATCGGCCACCAATCCGCGCACCCCCCGTGCCAGGTCCTCGTCAACCGGCTCAACCGGTGCCACGCGCTTGGGCCGTCCCACCGCCGCCTGCAACTCGACGATTTTCCCGACCATTTTCCTGATTTCCGAATGGGCCAGGACCAGCGCATCCAGAAACACGGCCTCGGACAGCCCGTTCGCCCCGGCTTCCACCATCAGGATCGCGTCCTCGGTGCCGGCTACCACCAGATCGAGTTCGCTGTCCTGAAGTTCCTGCATACTGGGATTGACCACGAACCGGCCGCCCACGCGTCCGATTCTGACACCGGCCAACGGGCCGCCAAAAGGGATGTCCGAAATCGCGAGCGCGGCGGAGGCCGCGGTAATCCCCAGCACTTCCGACGTCATCGAGTGGTCCACCGAGAGAACCGACGCGATCACCTGAGTCTCATAATAAAACCGCTCCGGGATCAACGGGCGGATCGGCCGGTCAATGAGCCGGCTCGTCAGGGTTTCTTTTTCCGACGGAGCCCCTTCCCGCTTGAAATATCCCCCTGGAATTTTTCCGGCCGAATAGGCCTTTTCCTGATAATTCACCGTCAGCGGCAAAAAATCCGTGTCCGGCTTCAAGGTCTTGGACGCCACCGCCGTTGCCAGAACCATGGTCTCCCCGTAGGAGGCCAACACGGCCCCATCGGCCAGCTTGGCCATCCGCCCCGTCTCCAACCGCATCGTCCGTCCCGCTATCTCGACTTCAACTGCTTTCACCATTGACTTCTCTCCTTTTTACCTCTCTTTTTTTACCTTCGTGACAACCCACGCGGGTTGTTATTTCCGCAGCCCCAGCTTGCCAAGCAGGGCGCGGTAGCGCCCGACGTCTTTGCGATGCAGATAATCCAACAATCGT
Organism: Nitrospirales bacterium; assembly: GCA_965232175.1. Classification (GTDB taxonomy): domain Bacteria; phylum Nitrospirota; class Nitrospiria; order Nitrospirales; family UBA8639; genus Bin75. The sequence continues at coordinate 1,559,429 of CBDDOW010000006.1, read as the reverse complement.
CGGCGAAGGCTCACCATTTTCAGCAACCCGTGTCGCGAATGATGATCTTTTTTATGCGTGCGCAAATGATCGGTCAGATAGTTGATCCGGTTCGTCAACAAGGCCACCTGGACTTCCGACGAACCCGTATCCTGTTCATGCGCCCGATGTCGCTCCACAATATCTGATTTTGCTTCCTTGACCGCTGCCATCTCAGCCTCCTTGTCTTGCTCCTGCCTGGTTTTTTCAGATGTGTTTCATGGACACGCGCGAACCGGTCGCGCTCAGGACGTCGCTCCAAAGACCTTGACCATCTGTAATTGATCTCCGGGAGCATCCGCCATGGACGAAGCCCATTTGCCCAGGGCCAGTAACCGCCCCATGTCGTCTTTCACCCGAATCAACGTTCCCGCGGCATTCCCCCGATCGTCCTCCGGCCACACGGCGGCATCCGAAACGGGCGCCCCATGCAGGACCTTCTCCACCGCGGCGCGGTCCACGACAACGGCCGGAAGATGGGCCAGGGCCTCATCCAGATTCAGAAAAACCCCCGGGCGCTCGAACGGATCATCGTCGCGGCCGACGTCGCCCAGCGGCCACGCCCGGTCGAGATGAAGCGGTCCCACGCGAGTGCGAATCAAGCGGCTCAGATGCCCTCCCACGCCCAGGACCCGGCCGATATCCGCGCATAAGGTGCGAATGTACGTGCCCTTGGAACAGCGAACCCACAGCGTGACAAAGGGCAAGGCCATCGCCCTGATCTCAATCCGGTAAATGGTAATGCCACGCGCCCGGCGTTCAAGGGTTTTGCCGGCCCGAGCTGCTTTGTACAGAGGTTGTCCTCCCACCTTGACCGCCGAATACATGGGCGGCACCTGCTGTTGCTCGCCCTGAAATTGCGCCACCGCCGCGTGAATGCTCTCGGGACGCAGTCCCCCGACGGAGCAGTCCCGCACCACGGCGCCCGTGGCGTCCTGAGTCGTGGTCTCCTGCCCCAGACGCAAGACGGCCTCATATTCTTTGTCCCAGTGCAGAAGAAAGGCCGAGAGCCTGGTGCCTTGCCCCAGCAGGACGGGAAGCACGCCGGTGGCTTCGGGATCCAGGGTGCCGGCATGCCCCACTTTACGGATCCGGAGCAGGCGGCGAATCCTGGCCACCACATCGTGCGACGTCCACCCGGCGGGTTTTGAGACGTTCAGCACGCCGTGCGGAGGGGCCTGGGTCACGCGACCGGAGGGAAGCCCATCAAGCAGCTCGGCCGTCATTCGTGTCTCCTGTCCCCGGATTCGCCCCACGGCTCCCCTGGCCCCCCCGGCTCGTCAATGGGGAGCACGGCATCAAGAATCCGGTCGATCTGTTCCCCTCGTGAACCGCTCGTGTCGAACCAGAAGGCCACCTCCGGCGTATAGCGCAACTCCAAGCGCCGGCCCAATTCCAACCGCACGAACCCGGAAGCATGATTGAGAATCTTGGCGACGTCGCTCTCCTCGACCTCATTCCCCAATAAGGACACGTAGACGCGGGCTTTCCGCAGGTCGTTGTTCAACTCCACGTCGGTGACCGTCACGAACCGGAGCCGGGGATCCTTGCATTTTCTGGCAAGAATGTCCGCAACCTCCATCCTGATCTGATCGGCCACCCTGACCGCTCGTTTATACGCCGGCTTCGACACGACACTCGCAAGGCGTCCCACGCTACAACAGTTCGATTCGAAAATTGAGCATTTCCAGCGTGGGAGTGCCCCGAATCATATTGATCGACTGATCGAGAACCCGGTTCACGTGACTTGACTCATTCGCAATGCAGGCAATGCCCAACACGGAGCGTTGCCAGAGATCATGATCCTCAAGCTCGGCCACCGACACCCTGAACGTCCTGCACAGACGCATTTTGAGACTGGACAGAATCTGCCGTTTCGATTTCAGCGAATGCCCTTCGGGAAAATGCAATTCTATCCGACAAACCCCAACCACCATCGGTTTTCCGCCCGACGCGCACCCCGGCCACTCAGTGCGACCTCGCCGTCGAGTTACAATTTGGCCGTCTCTTTATCAAAGACATACGCTTCGATCACGTCGCCGGTTTTAATATCGTTGAAATTTTCAATGGCGATCCCACACTCATACCCCTGCTGCACTTCCCGGACGTCATCTTTAAAGCGCCGCAACGAACCCAGTTTACCTTCATAGACCACGACGCTGTCCCGCAACAAGCGAATGCCCTCGCTCGACCGGGCAATATGCCCGTTCGTGACGTAACAGCCGGCAATCGCGCCAACTTTGGGGATCGTAAAGACCTGGCGAACCTCTGCGCGGCCCAACACGCGCTCCGTCAGGGTCGGTTCCAGCAACCCCTCGGCGGCCGCCCTGACGTCTGCAATCGCATTGTAAATCACGGTATGGAGCCGGGTCTCCACGCCCTCACGTTCGGCAAGCGACGCCGCCTTGGGATCCGGCCGCACGTGGAATCCGATCACCAGGGCCTGCGACGCAGACGCCAGCAACACGTCCGACTCGGTGATGCCGCCCACGCCCCGATGAATAATCTGCACCGTGACCGCATCCGAGGTGATTTTTGCCATGGATTCGCAAAGGGCCCCGACCGAGCCCTGCGCATCCGCTTTCACCAACACGGCCAATTCTTTCCTGTCGGGCGCCTGGCCGTGCGCGAACAGCGCATCCAGCGTGAGCCGGCCCGGGCCCGTCCCCAGTTCCGCCGTCCGCAGCTTTTGTTGGCGGGACCCGGCAATCTCCCGGGCCACCCGCTCGTCCTTGACGACCACCAATTGATCGCCGGCAGCCGGCAACCCCAACAAGCCGATGACCTCGACGGGGGAAGAGGGCCCGGCCTCACGGATTTTCTTCCCGTCGTGCGAGACCAAGGCCCGCACGCGGCCGCTGGTCGCGCCCACCACGTACGCCGCGCCGACCTGCAACGTCCCGCTTTGAACCAACACGGTGGCCACCGGCCCGCGACCGCGGTCCAACTTGGCCTCCAACACGACCCCCTTCGCGGGTTGGGTCGCGTCCGTGCGCAACTCCATGACCTCGGCTTGAAGCAGCAACATCTCCAATAACGTGTCCAACCCCTGTTGTTCTTTCGCCGACACTTCCACGTAGATGGTCTGTCCGCCCCAGGATTCAGGAACGAGGCCCTGTTCCGACAAACTCTGCTTGACCCGATCCGGATTGGCTCCGGGTTTATCGATCTTGTTCACGGCCACCACGATGGGGACCTTGGCGGCCTGCGCATGATTCGCCGCCTCGAGGGTTTGCGGCATGACGCCGTCGTCCGCGGCGACCACCAGCACGACGATATCGGTCACCTGCGCCCCGCGCGCCCTCATGGCCGTGAACGCTTCATGACCGGGGGTATCCAGAAACGTCACGCTTTTCTCCCCGACCTGCACGGAGTAGGCGCCGATATGTTGTGTGATGCCTCCGGCTTCCTGTTGCACGACCCTGGTCTGACGAATCGCATCCAGCAACGACGTTTTCCCATGATCCACGTGCCCCATGACGGTAACCACCGGAGCCCGCGGCACGAATTGGGATTCGGTCGTCGGCTCAAGCATTTGTTCCAGCAGCGCTTCACCCTCTTTCTCCGTCTGGATCTCCACCTGAATCCCGAGCCCTTCGGCAATCAGCATCCCGGCATCCAGATCCATGGGTTGATTCAGCGTGAGACCGACGCCCATTTCCATTAACCGGCGAATCACTTCCACCGCCCGGATCCCCAGATGTTCCGCAAAGTCCTTCACCGTCAGGCCCGATGACAGCTTGACGGTCTTTCTTCTGGGTTTCGTGATTTCGCCCGGCGTGGCAGACGGCACGTGTCGAGCGCGATCTTCGCGTCTCAGCGCGGGAAGGGGACGAAGATCCTGCCAGCGCGCCGCGTCTTCATAGATCTCGGCAAAGAGGTCCGCATCGCGCGGTTTTACGCCTTTCCGGCCTTTTTTCGGTTTCTCGTCTTCTTTGCCCTTTTCCGGCGTCTCAACCGGTTTTTCAGGAGGCGCGGCCACCGGCTCCGCGACGGATTCGGGTTTTTCGTCGATTGACGGCGCGACCTCGGGCATCGTCGATTCGGCGGCCAGGGCCTGCGTGATGGCCGCGACTTCGGGCTGCTCGTCGGCCACGGCCGGCGGGTCGATCGTGGCGGCGATGAGGCTGTCTCCCGGAGACTCGGTCCCGATTTCAGAATCAGGGGCGACCGGTTCTTTTCGTCGTTTGATTAAAATGTGTTTTTTCTCGGGTTTCCGAACCTCCTCTTCCGCAGCCTTTTCCTGCGCGAGGGCCTGGCCGCGGCCTTTTGCGGGGGAAGCGGACGGTTTCCTGGCGGGTTTGCCGGGCTTGAATGAACCCGTGGCCTTCTTCCGCGTCGCCGGCGGGTCCGCCTTTCCCGAAAGCGCTTTCAAGGCTTTCTGCGCGTCCTCCTCACTCAGGGCATTGCTGTGGGAGGAGACCGTGATGCCCAATTTGCCCAGTTCGGCAATCAGGACCCGGCTTTCCTTGCCCAGCTTCTTGGCTAATTCATACACTCGCATGGTGGTTCACAGGATTCAGATGGACGAGGACGCCTCCTGGGACTCAACCGTCTCTCCGGAGGCGACGTCGGAGGCGACGTCGAGCCCTTCACCGCTCTCCCCTTGACCCGCAGGGTCAGCCGGCGGGCTTGCGGTTCCGGCCTCCTGTTCAAGCTGCGCCGCGGTTTCCTCGGCCAGCGCGGCTTTTATTTCCCGTTCCCGCTCGAGTTTTTCCTTTTCATATTCGCTCACGCTGATGATATCGATTTTCCACCCGGTCAGTTTGGCGGCGAGTCGCACGTTTTGCCCGTTCTTCCCAATGGCCAACGATAATTGCGAATCAGCCACCACCACCAGGGCCGCCTTTTTCTCCTCGTCGATGCCGACTTTCTCAATGGAAGCGGGATTCAACGCTTCGCCGATAAACACGCGGGGGTCCGTGGTCCACGGGATGATGTCGATCTTTTCTCCCTTGAGTTCCCGCACAATGGCCTGCACCCGGGACCCCTTAATCCCCACACAGGCGCCGACCGGATCAACGGCTTTATCCTTGGAGAACACCGCGATCTTTGTCCGGTCCCCGGGTTCGCGCACCACGCCTTTAATCTCCAGAATTTTTTCCGTGACCTCCGGCACCTCCAATTGAAAGAGTTTGACCACGAACTGCGGATGGGCTCGGGACAGAATCACCTGAACGTCTTTGGGCGTCCGGCGCACTTCCAACAACAACGCCCGAACCCGGTCGCCGCGCCGGTGCACCTCACGGGGAATCTGCTCATGAACGGGCAAGACGGCTTCGGTCTTGCCGATTTCCACCAGGTAGTTCCGGCGTTCCTGTCCGAGGATGATGCCGTGAACCAGGTCCCCTTCTCGCTTCGAATATTCCTGTTCGACCGCCTCCCACGTGGCTTCCCGGACCTTTTGACAAATCACCTGTTTTGCGGCCTGCGCCGCGATTCGTCCGAATTCCTCGACGTCGATGAGCGACCCGATTTCATCGCCCAATTCGGCTTCGTCATCAATCGCCCGCGCCTCCTCCAGGGAAATCTGCGCGTTCACATCGGTAATCTGATCCGCAATGGTCTTCAGAGACACAATGGAAATCTCGCCCGTCTCCGAGTCGATTTGCACCTGAATATTTTCATTGTTTCCATACCGTTTTTTCGCCGCGGTCAACAGCGCGGACTCCACGGCCGCCAGGACCCGGTGTTTATCAATGCCTTTCTCACGTCCCACCTGCTCAATGACTGCCATCAGTTCACGCTTCATAGCCGCCCCTCTTCTTCCTGACCCACAATCGGCCGGGACCCGACCCGGTCGCTCCTCCGTTACCAGTCAACGTCGCATTTGGCTTGAGCAATGGTATCCCACTCAAGGTCAACCCGTCGAGACGTTCGCGATTTTCGCGCCGGCACACGCAGGGTAATGCCCCGCTCATCAACCGCCGCCAACCGGCCGACGATCGTCCCCGGTCCCTGAACGGAGTCATGAACTTTGACGCGAATATTCCGTCCAACCGCCTCGTCATAGTCCGTTCGCCGCTTCAACGGACGATCGACTCCCGGGGACGAGACCTCCAGACGATAGGCGTGGGGGATCGGGTCCGCCACGTCAAGCGCCCGACCGAGTGAATGGTGGAACTGTTCGCAGTCCTGAATCCCGACGCCGCCCTGTTTCTCCACGATCACCCGAACGATGGTTTTGGCCCCCTTCCCGTGACATTCGACTTCGACGATGTCAAGACGGAGGGCCTTGGCAATCGGCTCGGCAATGCGATGGACCTGGCTCTCCAGCCCGTTCATGTCCGCAATCCACGCCCTGTGAGGTCCGGGGGGAACGACAACGCAAAAAAAAGTGGGCCTCCGCCCACTTAACGGTCAAGACCTTATCATTTCTTCATTGCCGAAGGCAAGCTTGCCGCACGCAAGCTACCGGATGAGTCCCGTCATTCGGTCACAACGATCGCGACCTCCTTCTTCTGTCATTCCCGTGTGCGGAAAGAGGCAGCCGCGCGTCGCCGGAAAAATAGGGACCCAGGAGAAGACGGGGCGGGGAGGCAGAAGCCTGGCCGGCGTCCACGGATAATGGTGAGCCGCCTCGGGCTCGAACCGAGGGCCCTCGCCTTAAAAGGGCGATGCTCTGCCAACTGAGCTAGCGGCTCACCGGAACCGGATGCTAGCAACGGCTCCCCTGGTTGTCAAACCGCGGGACTCCAGGGGAACGCCCGTTGCCGGTCAGGCGCTCGCTTTGGAGAGTTTGACCCGAGGGCGCGTCTGCGTCATGGGGTTTTTCAGCATGATCGTCTGTTCCCGATGAGAACCCGTGGAGACGATATCGATCGGGCACGACGTCAGGTCTTCAATGCGCCGCAAATATCGCCGGGCCTCGACCGGCAGGGCTTTGTAGGTCGTGGCCCGAGTCGTCGTCCCCACCCATCCGGGGAGCACGTCGTACACGGGCTCGCAGTGCGTAAGGACGCGCGGGTCCGCGGGCATCTCGCGATACAGCTTTCCCTGATGGCGATACCCGACCGCGATCTTGAGTTCCGGCACCCCGTCCAGGACGTCCAGTTTCGTCACCGCCAAGGAGGTACAGCCGTTGACCCGAACCGCATAGCGCAACAACACCGCGTCCAACCATCCGCACCGGCGCGCCCGGCCCGTCGTCGCGCCGAATTCCTGCCCGCGCGCCTGCAACCCGCTGCCGACGACGTCCGACAACTCCGTGGGAAACGGCCCGCTGCCCACGCGCGTGGTATAGGCTTTGGCCACGCCCAGCACCGCGTCGATTTTCGTCGGTCCCACGCCCCCCCCGGTGCAGGCGCCGCCCGCACACGCATTGGACGACGTCACAAACGGATACGTCCCCAGATCCACGTCGAGGTGCGTCCCCTGGGCCCCTTCAAAGAGCACGGCCCGCCCGCTTTCCACGGCCTTGTGGATGAGCAGGGAATCATCAGTCATGTACGGTGACAGGCGTCGGGCATAGGCCAGGTATTCTTCACAAATGCGATCAGCGCGAAACACGCGCACGCCGTAGACGTGCCGGAGGAAACTGTTGATTTCGACCAGATTCCCCTCCACTTTTTCCCGGAACCCTTCGGGATCGAGCAGGTCTCCCATCCGAATCCCGATGCGCGCCATCTTGTCCACGTAAGCCGGGCCGATCCCTTTGCCGGTGGTCCCGATCCGGCGGGCGCCTTTGGCTTTTTCCGCGGCCTTGTCGATGGCTTTATGATACGGCATGATCAGATGCGCGCGCCGGCTGATGGCAAGATTCCGACCCACCTTAATGCCCCGGGCAGCCAACTGATCCAGTTCCCCGATCAGGGCTTCCGGGTCAATGACCACCCCGTTTCCCAACACGCATTGTTTCCCCCGGGTCAGAATCCCGGACGGAATCAAGTGAAACACGAACGTGCCCTTGGGGGTGACAACCGTATGCCCGGCATTGGAACCACCCTGAAATCGCACGATGAGATCCGCCTCCCGGGCCAGAATATCGACGATTTTCCCTTTGCCCTCGTCCCCCCACTGGGACCCGATGACCACCAGATTGCCCATGAACCCAACCTTTCCCGGAAACCAGTCACAAAAAAAGGGCCCGGCCAACCTGAAGCCAGAGCCCATCAGACGATCCTAGGCGCACACTCCGTATTTGTCAATAGCGTGTATAGGCACACCGTTCCCCGATAGACCCCTGCTAAAAACTTCGGGGACAGGCATCAAGGACATATGGTTAAAAACCGCGAGGAGGACAGCCTCCTGTAGGTCAGGTTAGCCGAAAACGCAACTCGACATCGCACAAAGACGCAACTAGAAGGATCAACAGACAAACAGGGATGCAGCACGCCGAGTTGGCATGACTTTCGGAGAAGGGAACGAAGTCAAAGGTTTTATTCTGGAGGCGGAGGAAATCGATCGTGCTCTTGGGGACTCTCGCTCTTGACACGCAAGAAACTTTCACCTCTCAACAACTGTGAAAGCAGTAACATGTTTCCACGCTGGACCACTTCATCGTTATGCCATACCGGTGGGGTATAAGAAAGGCTTTCAAGGTCCTTTTTATCGAACTTGTAATTGAGGTCAGTGGCAATCGTGGTGAGGAGTTCAAGAAAACGGGCTTCTCTCTGTTTAAAGAAGTAAGCTTGCTCACTTACAGGTGGAAGCGGCATATTCAAGCGCTCGATATACTGTGTATATGCGTCTATAATTGACTGTCGGCCATGAAACTCAAGTTGGACAAGGTTCAGCGCACCGACATGTTCACCTGAGAGGCGGTCTGCGCGAGTTCGCATCAATGACGCTAGAATTTCAGTCCTTCGCCTCTTGACTTCATTCCGATGATCTCGCCAAAGCGTGATCGAGACTGCCGCAATCGGTCCAATAATTATGGCAATTATTGTCAGCCACTCAGTTGTGCTCATACGTTTAAGGTTCGTAGCTTTTTGAATTTCGCATTAACCGGGCCGGTTGGCGTTTCGATACGATAGAAGGTATCGGGATCAAGCTCGACTGGAAACTCAAAGGGTACATCAAATGCGAAGGGACGCTCCGCAGACAAGACGCCGGTAATCGTTGGCACTCCAGCCGGTATGCTAATTTTGATTGACCCGACAATATTCTGGTGGTCAGGTGCGAGACAGTATTCGCCATCGTACTGACTATAACCTTGATCAGTGCCAGCAATTATTCCATTCTGGAAAACGAGCAGCGCTTCCGTCGTGCCCGCTTTGCCAGTCAGGTAAGTCGCATAAATGGCGTTGGGAAACGTCTGCAATTCTTCTACCATCGTTCCTTCCTTTACGGTTCTTGTAGAATATTCTAAATTACTCCCTCTCCAAGGGCAAGCATCTGGATAGATCTCCCTTGACGCCCGAATTGACGTTGGAGACAAATTGTACCGGAGATCGCCGACCAAATTCTATAGTAGGACAGGACGAATGGTCGGCCAGCAACCGATCAGAGCGCCAAACAGCACGTCGTCATGATTGTACACGAAAGTGTCTTGATTCTCCGGGGATCAGCGACCAGATAGAACCTTCAGGTGCAAGAGCCGACATGGTGAAGGCGCGGGGCAACGCTTGGAGAGAAGAAGGCATACGGGCTCTTCTCTGAACGTATACAGAGCAACCTGGGAGAGATGTTGAGTGCCATGCATTCGAGCTTTCGCAAAAACTGTTCTATCGTGGCGAGCTAAACTGCTGGCCCATTGATCCTAGCCTTTCAACCTTCTGTCCGTTTCATCGCGCGCATCGCTGATGGTTTTGAAGCGGCCCGACAACAACGTATCGATTGCGCACCAATACCGACCCATGGGAAAAATCTTTCCATTCTTGATTTCCTTCGCAGGCTGCATGCCCGGACCAAGCTTGTAAACGAAATAATCTGCGTCCGTTTCCGGCCACCGTCTGTTCTTTCGAGACAGATCCGTCACGACTTCATAGCTTTCTATGTGATGAACGCTACGCAATCGGCCCCCTAACCGGAATCCTATGTAATTCGGCGGTATCACCGGCCAGCGACCTCCGATAGGGTGGAAATACTTGCCGTCCTTTTCGATCACATCGACCCAGGTATACGGATCTTTATTCTTTATAGCCTGCGAGGACAGTGACACGACGAACACTCTGTTATCTTTCACGTCTCTCATCAAGATATACCCCCCCAAGTGTTTTTGAAGCTGACGCAGCCAGGATTTTTCTCCAGATCTGTTGGTCAGCCCATAGGCATCACTCACAATTTTGCTCAGATCGCCCCAAGAGCGGTGCTCGAGGCGAATACCGCCCAATTCATTCGGAAGCTTGTCCGCAGCATATTCCTGCGAGGCTGCGCTCAGCGATACGATCAATCCTCTGCGTCTGTTCTCTCTACCGATTCTGGAAGCGTATTTCTTTAGTTGTGCTGTTCCAGGCAGACCCCAATAGCGTTTCGCTTCAATGATGATATGCGGCCCAGACTTGGAGAAAATCTCTATATCGGTAAAGCTCCGGTCTTGGCCTAATCGCTGAAGATCAACACGGGCATCGCCAAATTCGATCTGTTCACCAAACAGATCCTCGCCAAGTGTTGCGAGAAGAGCAGGGCTATGTGACAACGACCAACCCAGTGCATGGGTTATGCTGTCTTCATCGTCGCCGTTCAGTGCGAAAACCGATTCCACTTCTTTACCAAACAGATTCAATGCCATAAGTATTTCTCTTCGAATGTCAAACCATCATTCAGCCGCATTTGAGGCACGCAGTCGAATCAGCGACATACTGTCCAGCACCGCGTCTTTTCAACTCTCGAAACTCACAATCTCAGAGGCCTTTGCACCATTCGCAGTCATGTAATCCCCTAGCCGAAGTTCAGGATCAGCCGCATCGGTTCCGACCGAAGACCGGTTTATGGAATCTATTGGTAACTTTCCTGGTCGGTGGGAAACTTCCGGCACTCCACCTCTTCCTTGAAACGCCTCAGGGCTTGCAGGGCTTCGACTTTGAGGTGGGCGTAAGGCTTGACGAATTTCGGCACAAACTCGTCGAACAGGCCGAGCAGATCGTAGAGAACCAACACCTGGCCGTCGCAGTGGGGCCCGGCCCCGATCCCAACGGTGGGGATGGAGACGGCCCGGGTCACGGATTGCGCCAGGGTCGCGGGCATCGCCTCCAGAACCAGCCCAAACGCCCCGGCCGCTTCCAACGCCGTGGCGTCGGCGATCAGCGTGTCGGCTTGGGGTTCTTCTCTCCCTTGCACCTTGTAGCCGCCAAAGCGATGCACGAACTGCGGCGTCATGCCGAGATGGCCCATCACCGGAATGCCCGCGGCGGTCAAGGCGCGGACCCGATCCACCATGACGCCCCCGCCTTCCAATTTGACGGCCATGGCTCCCGCGCGGAGCAGGCGACCCGCGTTGTGAATGGCCCGGGCCTCGCTGACCTGATAACTCATGAACGGCATATCGGCGATGACCAGAGCTTCCCGCCGGCCTTGCGCCACGAGCCGGGTGTGATACGTCATCTCGTCCATGGTGACCGACAACGTGTTCGGGTTTCCCTGGACCACGACGCCCAGCGAATCGCCGACCAGAATGACGTCGATACCGGCCTGTTCGATCACGCGGGCGAACAACGCGTCGTAGGCCGTCACGACCACCAGTTTTTCTTCCCTTTGCGGCGTTGAAACTCCGGAACCGTCATCCGTGCACCCCGGCCTTTTCGAGAATCTCGGGCAGCCGGTGCGACAGCCGGCCGGCCATGACGTGGACGCCGTCACAAAAGGGACGAACGGCGCGCATGGTTCGCACCGCAATCTCAATCCCGGCTTCGGCCACATGGGCTTCCTTCGCATCCCGCAGTTCCCGCAGGATCTCTTCGGGAACGTCGATGCCCGCCACGTGCGTATTGAGATATTCCGCCATCCTGACCGACCGCAGCACCATGACCCCGGCCAGGACTCGACGGGAATAGGGGCGCACCTTTTCCATGAAAGACCTGACCGCCTGCGCCGAAAAAACGGGTTGAGTCTGAAAGAACTGGGCGCCGGCGTTGACCTTGGCCTCAAATTTCTGGCGCAGGAGTTCGACGGAGTCGGCGCCGGGGGCCGCGGCCCCGCCGATAAAAAACGCGGTCCGGCCTTCCAACGGGTTGCCGGCCAAATCCCGTCCCTGATTGAGTTCGCTCGCCGCGTGCATAACTCGAACGGTATCCAAATCGAACACCGGTTTGGCATCCTTGTGATCGCCGGCGCTCGGACTGTCGCCGGTCAGACACAACACGTTCCGAATCCCGAGCACGTGCGCTCCCAGGAGATCCGATTGCAGGCCGATCCGGTTTCGGTCCCGGCACGTGACTTGAAGCACGGGATCATGTCCCTGTTCATACAGAAGACGGGCCACGGCCACCGGACTCGCGCGCATCACCGCGGCGGCGTTATCGGGCACGTTGATCCCGTGCACGCGCCCGATCAACGATTTGGCGATCTCGAGCAACCCCGACACCTCGGTTCCCTTCGGGGGATTCAATTCGACGGTCACGGCAAACCGGCCCTGGGCCAACGTCTGGTGGAGCGTGGACGCGTTCATGGCATGGGTCAGGTGGCGCCCCGGGCGGCCGCCCGCCTGGCGCCTTCCACCGTGTTCGCCAACAACATCGCAATGGTCATGGGACCGACGCCTCCCGGAACGGGCGAAATCCATCCGGCGCGTTCCCGCACCGGCTCAAAATCCACGTCGCCGACCAACCGGCCGTCATCGAGTCGATTGATGCCCACGTCGAGCACGATAGCTCCGTCTTTCACCATCTCTCCCGTGATAAACCGGGGCTTGCCGATCGCGGCCACCAGAATATCGGCGTCCCGGCAGACGGCAGACAGGTCCCGGGTCCGCGAATGACAGAACGTCACGGTGGCGTGCTGATGCAACAGGAGCATGGCCACGGGCTTGCCCACGATGTTGCTGCGCCCGACCACGACGGCCTGCTTTCCGGCGATGGGCTCGCCGGTGGATTCGATCATGCGAACCACCCCTTTGGGCGTACAGGGAACAAACAGCGGATCCCCCGTGACCAACCGGCCGATATTATACGGATGAAAGCCATCCACGTCCTTGTCCGGCGAGATCGCATTGAGCACGACCTGACCGTCAATATGAGCCGGCAAGGGAAGCTGCACCAGAATGCCGTGAACCCTGGGATCCGCGTTCAACTGATCGACGAGGGCCAACAACTCGTCCTGGCCGATGTCCTCGGACAAATGATGGTCGGCCACGTACAGCCCGGCGGCATCGCAGGCCTTTTTTTTATTGCGAACGTAGACCGCCGAAGCCGGATCACCGCCAACCAGCACCACGGCCAACCCGGGGCGAACGCCGGTTTGGGCCTCAAGGGCTTGCACGTCCAGGCCAATGCCGTCCCGAATGTCTTTTGCCAAACTTTTCCCATCAATGAGTTGAGCCGCCACATCGTCCTCCTTAACGTGGAAGGGAATCGGTTGCGCGTTATGCTACGATACCAAGGGCTGAAAATTCCAGTCAATCGAAGGGAACCAGCGCCCGGACGCGCCGCCTTGACACCCCCCAGGGCGTGCCGTAGCATGCCGCTGTGAGACATCCTTCCGCCCGCCACGCCGTTCGATTGCCTGTTCCCGGGTTTCGGCGCCCCGGCTGGTTCCGGACGCCGGCCGGCGCCGTCGCCCTGCTTCTGCTGATGAGCGCCTGGACGCTGCCGGCTCTCGCCAATCCCATCGGCCACCTGAGCGGCCCCCAATCCTTTATCGCCCATCCTTCGGGCAACGGCTATTTCATCGCGAATGCCAACGGCGAACCCGGAACGCCCGACAATAACGGGTTCATCTCGAAACTCGATCAGGACGGCACCCTGCTGGACCGGCACTTCATTCAGGGCGGCCGCGGCGACACGATCCTGCATTCACCCCATGGCATGGCCGTGGCCGGCGACACCCTGTACGTGGCCGATATCGACGTCATCCGGGGATTCGACGCGCAATCCGGCACACCCACGATCACCGTTCCCCTGCATCCGTTTCGCGCGGAGGCCTTGACGGATCTGATTGCCGACGGCATCGGGCAACTGTTCGTTCTGGACACAGCCGGAAACGCCGTGTACCAGATTGACCCTCAACGCGATCACGAGGTGTCCCTCTATCTCCAACACGAAGACCTGGCGTCCCCACGGGGATTGGCCGTGCACCCGAGGTCGGGCCGGCTCTGGATTGCCAGCCTCGACAACGGAACGGTGATGGAAATTGCGGAAGATCGCTCCATGACCGAGGTCATTTCCAATTCGTTCTTTACCGGCAAGTTCCGGAATTTAAGCGGGATCGACTTCGATCAATACGGCAGCCTGTACCTGTCCGACCTGACCGCGGGCAAGATCTGGCGGGTTCAGCCGGACCGGTCCATGCAGGTCATTGCCGAGTTCCTGATCTCCCCGGCCTGCGTCAAAATCGATCGCCGGAACCATATGATCCTGGTGCCCTATTTGTATGCCGATGGAGCCGAAATCAACGGCCTGGAACGCCCGACCAACACCGGCGCTCAACGAAAGCGCAAGCGGACGCTTTCCGATTACGGGCTGGGCTGGTTGGACAAGGACGACAAGCCATGAGCAAATGCCTGTATTGCCACGAACGAAAAGGCAAACGCCCCTGCCCGGCGTTACACGGGGCCATTTGCAGCCAATGCTGCGGCACACACCGTGTCGTCAGCATCGCGTGCCATTCCGATTGCGTCTATCTGGACGCGAACGTGGAATATCAACAAAAACGCGCCGGGGACCACTTTGAACAGGAACGGCGCGCGTTCTACAGGGAACTGCTCGAACAATCGGGAGACAAAGCCGCGGAGTTCTTTTATTTCCTCGAAGCCGTGACGTTCAAACATTTTCACGCACGGAGCGACGCGCAGGACGGGGAGGTCATCGCGGCCATCCAGGCATTGCGTCGATCGTTCAGCCCGATCCACGTGCCCGAAGGGATGGCCCCGCCATTTACCGAAGCGCTCAAGAAAGAATATCAGGCCTTCATGGAGGGCGAAAAACCCGACACCCAACTCGTGAGTGAGGTGCTGGACCGGGGCCTGACGTTTATCGGCGAATTTTCGGGAGACGGGCTTCGGTCCAATCGCTTTCTCAACGGGCTGATCGGGTTCCTCAAAAGCCGCCACCCCGACGTCGCCGAACAACTGTCGAAACTCGGCGAGACGGGCGGACGCATCATCCTTCCGGGCAGCGCCCGCCCGGAAGACCGGCCGGCCCGAATGTCTCAGGGCTAGGCGCCGGCCTGCGGTTTGCCTTTATTGCACTTCCACGGTCATTTCGATCCGTTCAAGGGGATTATCTCTGGGGTCCCGTGGTTGATTCACGATGGTGTCGGCCACCTCAATGCCCTTCACCACTTCTCCAAAGACCGTATACTGACCGTCCAGACTGGGGGCTTTGCCCACCATGATGAAAAACTGAGAACCCGCGCTATTGGGATCAGCCGATCGGGCCGCGGACACAATGCCCCGTTCATGCGGAATCCGGTTAAACTCGGCCGGCAGGGTATAGCCCGGACCTCCCATGCCATAGAGACGTCGCTTGCTCGGATCTTTGGTATTGGGATCACCGCCTTGAATCATGAAGCCGGGAATCACCCGGTGAAAGAGCGTTCCGTTGTAAAACCCTTTTTGGGCCAGATTCAAAAAGCTTTCCACGTGCTTGGGCGCCAATTCCGGGAAAAAGACCAATTCCATTTGACCGAACTTGGTGGTGATAACCGCACGAGGCGCCTTGCCTTCCGCGGTCAGCAGGCCCTGAGGCCCCCCGGCCCGGACGGGTTCCCCGGCGACACCAGCCAGAAGAGCCGCGATTCCCATGACCCACACGATTGTTCTTGCCGCACGTAATCCACGCATTCCCTGATCCTCCTTGCCAGTGTTTGTATTAGCCCGCATCGGTCACGGAGCCGAGCCGTTCGAGCGCCTGTTTGGCCGCTGCCTGTTCCGCTGTTTTCTTACTGTGTCCCTTCCCGCTTCCCCGACATTGTTGTTCAATCTCCACCGCCACTTCAAATGTTTTTTGATGATCAGGGCCGGATTCGTCGATCACCTGATAGACCGGCAGGGCGTGCCCGTGCCGTTGACACCATTCCTGCAATTGACTTTTCGCGTCCTGCCTGAACACCTCGAGCGCGTCCCGGTGCAAGGCGTTCAGGTGGGTCTCCAGCGCGTGCAGCGTAAACGTCCGTGCCGCCGCCAGCCCCCCATCCATATAGACGGCGCCAATCACGGCCTCCAACGCATTGGCCAGGAGGGACGCTTTGTCCCCGCCTCTGGTGCGTTCTTCGCCGCGGCCCAAACGCAGCATTGGGCCGAGACTCAATCGCCGCGCGGCGTCTGCCAGCGTGGCCCGCTCGACGAGCCGGGCTCGTCTCTGCGATAACGCCCCTTCGGCCGACTCCGGAAAGGTTTCCGCCAAATACTCGCTGACGATCAACCCCAGCACCGCATCGCCCAAAAATTCCAGGCGTTCGTTGTTGGCCGCGGAACGCTGCTCCCGGACGCGGGAACGATGCGTCAAGGCCTCTTCCAACAACGCCGGGTCGCGAAACTGATACGGCAGTCGTCGATGCGCGTCCTCAGACACCGTCGGGCTCTTTCTCTGATGGTCGGGGACGTCCGGCTCGGGGAGCGGCTACCCTTCCGGGCTCCCCTGCGCGGACTTGACGACCAGGCAGGCATTCACGCCGCCAAATCCAAAGGCATTCGAAAGCGCGGCGGTGATGGGAACCTGACGGGCCCGTCCGGGAATGTAATCAAGATCACAGTCGGGATCAGGATGCTCCAGATTGATCGTCGGCGGCAGGACCCCATGAGACAACGCCAGGGTGGTCAGTACGGCTTCGACTCCACCGGCCGCTCCCAACAGGTGGCCGGTCATGGATTTTGTGGAGCTGACCGGAAGCTGCGCAGCCTGATCCCCAAAGACGGTTTTGATGGCTTGCGTTTCAACCGTATCCGCAAAGGTGGAGGTCGCATGCGCGTTCACGTAGCCGATGGCGGCTTTCGGGACGCCCGCGTCGCGAATCGCGCGTTCCATGCACGCCACGGCTCCGGCGCCGTCATCCGGAGGAGCGGTGATGTGATAGGCGTCGCTGGTCATCGCATAGCCGGCCAGTTCTCCGTATATTCTGACTCCGCGACGCTGCGCGTGCTCCAGGGCTTCCAGGACCACCACGCCGGCGCCTTCTCCGATCACGAACCCGTCCCGGTCACGGTCAAACGGCCGACTCGCCCGTTCCGGCTCGTCATTGCGACGCGAGAGCGCTTTGGCCGCGGCGAACCCCGCCAGCGCCAACGGGCAAATCGTGGATTCGGCTCCGCCGGCCAGCATCACGTCCGCTTCCCCCCGTTGAATAATCCGGCAGGCGTCGCCAATGCAATGATTCCCCGTGGCACAGGCCGTCACGGCACACGAATTGGGACCCTTGGCCCCGAACCGGATCGCGACCTGCCCCGAAGCCAGATTCACAATGACCATCGGGATGAAGAACGGACTGACGCGACCCGGCCCTTTGTCCTGGAGCACCTTGTGATACTGCTCAATGGCCGGAAGACCGCCGATGCCCGCCCCGATGCAGACCCCGACCCGGTCGGCCGTTTCAGGGGTGATCGTCAACCCCGCGTCATCCACCGCCTCCTGGCTCGCGGCCACGGCGTACTGGATAAACGTATCCATCTTTTTGATGTCTTTTTTTTCCAGGTAATCGGCCGGATCGAAACCCTTCACTTCGGCCGCAATCCGGCAGGCATAACCGGACGCATCGAAGCGAGTGATGGGACCGATGCCCGATGCCCCGTCAAGCACCGCTTGCCAGGTGTTCCCGACACCGATCCCCACGGGAGTCACGGCTCCCAGGCCGGTGATGACCACGCGCCGACGGGGGGAGGATTCGGTCATGAGAGGAGCGGATCAGGTTTTTTCTTTGATGTACTCAATGGCTTGAGCAACTTTTTGAATCTTTTCCGCGTCTTCATCGGGGATTTCCACGTCAAATTCTTCCTCCAGCGCCATCACCAGTTCCACCGTATCCAAGGAGTCGGCCCCCAAATCCTCGACAAAGGACGCGTCGGGCACGACGTCCTCTTCTTCCACTCCCAATTGTTCCGCAATGATCTTTCGAATACGTTCTTCAACGGCCATCGACCTTCGCACCTCCTGTTAAGCAAGACGTTTGGAATGTGTCCTTCATCCTGTCACGCCATGTGCATCCCGCCATTGACGTGAAAGACCTGACCGGTGACGTACCCCGCCGAGTCCGATGCCAAAAACCGGACGGCTTCCGCCACCTCGGCGGGTTGTCCCAATCGACCAAGAGGAATCTGTTGCAACAAGTTGTCTTTGACCTCCTGGTTCAAGGCCCGGGTCATCGCCGTGTCGATAAACCCCGGAGCGACCGCGTTCACCGTGATATGCCGGCTCGCATATTCGCGAGCGACCGATTTGGTGAATCCGATGACCGCCGCTTTCGACGCGGCGTAGTTCGCCTGTCCCGCGTTCCCGATCGCCCCCACGATTGAGGCCATGTTAATAATCCGGCCGTACCGCTGTTTGGTCATGGGCCCCAGGACCGCCTTGGTGCAATAAAACGTCCCGGTGAGATTGACCTGGAGAACGGCGTTCCAATCCTCTTCTTTCATGCGCAGCAGCAACCCGTCGCGGGTCATGCCGGCATTATTGACCAACACGTCCACGCGCCCCCACTCCCTGACGACGTGCTCCACCATCCCCCTGACGGCTTCCCACTGAGCCACGTTGGCCGACAACGCCAGGCCGCGACCCTGCCCGCGTTGCACCAATTGCAGCGTGTCGGCGCAGCGGGCGGCGTCCAGATCAACCACGGCCACGTCGGCGCCGGCGGTCGCGAAGCATTCCGCAATGGCTTGCCCGATGCCTTGCGCCGCCCCCGTCACAATCGCTTTTTTCCCTTCCAACACGCGTGCCTCGCCGGTTACGTTTCGGGAATTGCGTCTTACCGTCAATGACGCATGGTCGTCAAGGTCCGTTCCAGAGACTCCGGGTCCTCGACGTGGAGCAGGACGGCCTCCGGCACAATCCGTTTGGCGAGTCCGGTCAACACCGTCCCCGGCCCGATTTCGACAAACGTCCGAATGCCGCGTTCCCACATCGCGCGCATGCTGTGCTCCCACAACACGGAGGCCGGTAACTGACGAATCAGAGACCGCCGGATGTCCTCCGCGCGAACCAAGGGACGCGCGTCCGCGTTATTAAACAGCGGCACGGTCAAATCGGCAAACGGCGCCGCGTGCACGTGAGGCGCCAACCGGTCCGCGGCCGGTTGCATCAAGGACGAATGCACCGGCACGCTGACGGGCAAGGGAATGGCTCGCCGGCACCCTTGGGCCTTGGCGGATACGATGGCCCGCTCCACCGCGGCGGTTTCACCCGCGATCACCACCTGGCCCGGAGAGTTGAAATTCGCCGCGGCCACGACGCCCGCGGATTGCGCGTCCCGGCAGATGTCCTTGACCACCTCCCCCGACAACCCGAGAATCGCCACAACCGACCCGCTCCCCGACGGGACCGCCTCGGCCATGTACCGGGCCCGTTTGTGCACCAACGCCACGGCATCCGGAAACGACAACCCTCCGGCCGCCACGATGGCCGAATATTCGCCCAAACTGTGCCCCGCGACCGCGGAGGGACGGATGCGCGCATCCACGGCCCGCCAGGCGATCAGGCTCGTCACCAGTAACGCGGGCTGGGCGTATTCCGTTCGATTGAGTTGCTCCGCGGGCCCATCAAAACAGAGGGTCCGGAGGTCATACCCCAGAATCGAGCCGGCCTCGTCAAACAGGGCCATGAGTTGCGGAGACGCCTCACGCCACGCTTGCCCCATCCCGACGGCTTGCGAGCCTTGACCGGGAAACAGGAATGCGATCGGGTCGGACATGGATAGGGAACCTCTGATTTACCGCACGATCGGACGCAGGGCTGCATTGTGTCCTCGCTCAACCCTCACCCATCTCTCTGATAAGCCTCGGGTTTCGCTCCGGGACGCCTTGCCCTGCATCCCGCTATCACAATCAATCAGAGGTTCCATAGTGAAGGTATGAGTGAAACCGTCAAGAAAGTCAACGGCCAAAAACGCCCGCGGGCGTGAATCGGTTCCGGGCTAGTCAACGATAAACTCGCCGCCGTCCACACAAATCACGTTTCCGGTCAGCCAATGCGATTTGGGATGGCTCAACAACCCGATGGCGTCCGCGACGTCCCGGGGCGTGGTCAAGCGGCCCGCAGGATTCTTGCGTTGCGCCAGGGCGATCATGTCGTCGGACCCCGGAATTTTCCGCAAGGCCGGGGTATCGGTCACGCCCGCCATGATCGCGTTCGCCGTAATCCCCATCGGAGCCAATTCCAGCGTGAGCTGGCGAACGTGCGATTCCAGGGCCGCTTTCGCCGCGGAGACCGCGCCATAGGTGGGCCACACCCGCGCCCCGCCCGCGCTGGTCATCGCAAAAATCCGTCCGCCGTGGCCCATGAGTCCCCGCGCGAGCAACTCCTGCACCCAATACACCAGACTGTTAGCCATGACGTCGAGGGTCATCTCCACCTGCGCCTGAGTCACGGCATCGGCTCGCGTTTCCGTCATGAACCGTTTCAGCGTGCCAAACGCCAGGGAATGGAGCAGAACGCGAATCGTCGCCGAATCGCCCTGCGCCTGAAACTTCGCCTGAAGCGCGTCCGCGACGTCGCGACGCTTCTCCGCGTCCGCGGCATTGACGTTAAAAAAGAGCGCCTCCCGGCCGCGGGCCTGAATCTCCTCGATGAGGTGTTTCACGTTGGGAAGCGTGGATTTCCGGTCCAAATGCACCCCGGCAATGTTCATCCCCAAATCCGCCAACTCCAGGGCGACGGCCTTGCCGAATCCGCTCGAGGCCCCCAGGATTAACGCCCACTCTTGCTTATCCGTCGCCATGCTTCATCCTTTCCAGGAACCTCTGATTTATTTCCAGGAACCTCTGATTTATTGTGATAGCGGGATGCAGGGCAAGGCGTCCCGGAGCGAAACCCGAAAGCTTATCGGAGAGATAGGTGAGGGTTGAGCGAGGACACAACGCAGCCCTGCGCCCGATAGTGCAGTAAATCAGAGGTTCCTCTACCATCGCATGACCCCGGAAGCCCACGTCAGACCCGCCCCGAACGCCGCCATCACCACCACGTGCCCGTCCCGGATGGTTCCGTTCCTGACGGCTTCATCCAATGCCAACGGGATCGACGCCGCGGAGGTATTGCCGTACCGGTCAACGTTGATCACGATCCGGTCGTGAGGCAGCCCGAGGCGTTGCCCCACCGCGCGTAAAATGCGAACGTTGGCCTGGTGGGGCACCAGGCAATCAATGTCGTCGATGCCCAGGCCATGCGTCGCAACGGCCTCTCGTATGGACTCTTCCATGGTTTTGACGGCCACCTTGAAGGTTTCGTTGCCGCGCATTTTGACAAATTGCAGCCGTTGGGCCACCACGCTTTCCGAAGGAGGAAGACTCGACCCGCCGCCCGGAACGCAAATCAGATCAGAGAACCGCCCATCCGCGTGCAAATGGAGGGAGAGGAGGCCCCGGTCTTCTTCCGTCGGACCCAGGACCACGGCCCCCGCGGCGTCTCCAAACAGGACACAGGTGTTCCGGTCCGTCCAATCCGTGATGGAAGACATCACTTCCGACCCGATAACCAGGACGCGGCGATACCCCGTCCGCACAAACGCATCCGCCACCGACAGCCCGTACACAAAACCGCAGCACGCCGCCCCAATATCGCAGGCCGCGGCCTTCACGGCGCCAAGACGATGTTGGATCAGGGACGCGGTGGACGGAAGAGGCGAGTCCCCGGTGCAGGTGGCCACGAGAATCAGATCGAGGTCGGCAGCCTGCACGTTGGCGTCCGCCAAGGCCTGTTGCGCCGCGCACACGCCGAGATCCGAGCAGGCTTCGCCGGCCGCAGCCAAACGACGCTCGCGAATGCCCGTGCGTTCCATGATCCAGGCATCCGACGTCTCCACGAGGGCTTCGAGGTCGGCATTGGTCAGAACCCGTTTGGGAGCAAAGGAGCCCGTCCCCAGTATCCGGCTTCTCATTCACAGGCCATTTGGGGGCTGGACGTCATCGACGCGGTCAGACTTTCCGCAATGTCCCGCCGGATCAGATCGATCAGCCGGCCCCGGGCCAATGCGTCCGCCCGCCCGATGGCGTTTTTAATGGCCTTGGCCGTGGACCGGCCGTGACAAATTATACAGACGCCATTCACGCCCAACAGCGGGGCTCCGCCGAATTCGGCGTAATCCGTTCGCCGTTTCAAGCGCATCAGCGGACCGGTGACAAAGAGCAACGACAGGCGTCCCAGGGTTGAATTCATCACCTCACTCATCAGGATCTTTTTCATGGCCTCCGCCAACCCTTCGGAGATTTTCAACGAGACGTTGCCCAGAAATCCGTCGCAGACAATCACGTCGGCCGACCCGTTGTACACGTCCCGGCCTTCGAGGTTTCCGATAAAATTGAGGGAACTTTCCTTGAGCAGACGGAAGGCCTCTTTCGTCACTTCGTTGCCTTTGGTCGCTTCCTCTCCGATGCTGAGGAGCCCCACCCGGGGATGCCCGATGCCCATGAGGTGTTTGGCGTACTCATGCCCCATGATGGCGAACTGATGCAATTGCTGCGCGGAACAATCGACCGTGGCCCCAACGTCCAGCATGACGGCCGTCCCCCGGATGGTCGGCAAGGAGGCCGCAATGGCCGGTCGCTCCACGCCTTTGATGGTTCCGAGCAGAAAAAAGGCCGACACCATGGCGGCGCCCGTGTTGCCGGCGCTCACCACGGCCTGGGCCTCTCCGGTCTTGACCAGGTCGGTGGCCACCCAAATCGAGGAGTCACGTTTTTTCCGGGCAACTTGCGCGGGCGATTCATGCATGTCGACCGTTTGGGAGGCATGATGGATCGTGACGCGGGGATCCGCGCACCGGACGCGATCCAACGCCGCTCGAAGCTGGTCTTCGTGACCCACGAGAATGAATTCGGCGTCAAGCTCCGCGAGAGCCTGCACCACGCCTTCGACGATGGGGGTCACGCCGTGATCCCCGCCCATGGCATCGAGAGCAATTTTCATGGATCGTGGGCGAGCCTCCAATCGGGAGGAAAAGGCCGGGACGTTCTAGCTTTCTTGAATCGCGATGATCGCTACGCGCTTGTAGTAACCGCACCACAGGCAGGTCCGATGAGGCAACATCCGTTCGTGACATTGAGGACAAATGGAAAAACTCGGCATGTCGAGTTTTTTGTGCGTGCGCCGTTTGTCCCGCCTGGACTTGGAATGTCGATGTTTGGGATTTGCCATTGTGTTCTCCTCACGTCACGGCTGTCTCACCTGCGTTCGCCTTCCGGACACGCGACTTACGCCAATGGTTTCAGTTTGAATGCTTCCCGCAGGATCGCAAAGGGAGACGCCGTCTTGACGGCCTCGCATCCGCATCGCCGCACGTTCAACGTTTGCCCGCACACCTGACAGAGTCCTTGGCAATCCTCTGAACAGAGGGGCTGCATCGGGATCGACAGAATGAGTTGTTCGCGCAGCATCGCTTGGAGTTCAATCCGCTGTTCCGTCATGGGATAGCAATCCGTCTCTTCCCGACCCGAATCCCCGGGCTTGGCGCCGGACTCCGGTCGTTTCGATCGCCCTCGACTCGGGTCCGCGTACACGGCCCGAAACGAAACCTCGGCGGGCGCGACAAACTCTTCCAGACACCGAACGCACTCATGAAGCAGCAGGCCGTTCAACTCGCCCTCCACCAGCACGTTGCTCTCTTCGGCGCACAGGGTCGCCGTCAACGCGAGGGCGTCCCGGATGCCGGGATCGTTCTCTTCCAACTGCAAGTCCTCTCTCCCGATGACGCAGGCAATCCGCGTCCCTTCAGGAGAAAGATCGTTGACGCTGAAGCTGAGCGAGGCCACGTTTCCTCACCCCCCTCCCTGAACCGGGGATGCAGACCGGCGCCGCGCCGGCACGGCGGACGCCCGCGCGCTTATCGCTTTTCGGCAAAGGCCAGCAGGGCAATGCTGCGGGCGCGTTTGATCGCAATGGTGAGTTTCCGCTGGCACCGCATGCAGTTGCCCGATATCCGCCTCGGAACGATGCGTCCCCGTTCCGTCAAAAAATTGCGCAACAGGTTCAGATCCTTAAAATCCAGGGGCACGGACTCGTGACAAAACCGACAAACGCGACGTCGCTGAAAAAGCCTCCCTCGTTCCACGTGTGTCTTCTCCTCGTGTTAAATCAGAGGTTCCTTTATGCGTACTCTTCCGAATCGTAGGAATGGTCGTGCGAGTATTCTTCGTCTCCGCCTACCGGCTCACCGCCATGGCTCTGTCGTTTCGGGAGAAACGTGACGGATTGCGCCACCACTTCATGTTTGCTTCGGCGTTGCCCGTCTTCCGTTTCCCATCGCCGCTGCTGGAGTCGTCCGTCGACAATGGCCCCATCCCCCTTACTCAGGTATTGGCCGCAATGTTCGGCTTGCTTGCCGAAAACCACGATATCCACGTAACACACTTCCTCTTTTTGATCATCAGCCTGTCGAAAGCGTCGATTCACCGCCAAGCCGAAATTGGCCACGGGCGTGCCGCTCGGAGTGTACCGAAGTTCGGGATTGCGCGTCAGGTTCCCGATGAGGATGATTTTATTGAACCCCACCACCTTCGGAGTCTCCCTGTTCCGCCGCGGCCCCCTGGAACGCGTCCTCGTCCACGCGCACGGTCAGGAACTTCATGACCGAGTCTTCCAATCGGTAGAGCCGTTCCAGCTCCCGCACCACGTTCTCCCCCGTCGATTCAAACTGAAGCAGGATGTAGATGCCGCGCCGGTCGTGTTTGATTTCATAGGCAAGCTTTTTTTCACCCCAATTGTCGGCTTTGACAATCGTCGCCCCGTGTTTGGTTAACGCGTTTTTCATCTTTTCGATCACCGCCTCGGCTTCTTCGTCAGCCAACGATGAGCGAAGGATGAAAATTGATTCATAACAGGCCATGCCGCACCTTATCTTCCTTTCGAAAATCCGGACCGATCCTCATGAACCGCAACCGCTCATGGAGCGGCCTTCGTGACAAGGGAAGCGACGGTACCATAGGGGAAAATGGACTGTCAAACCGCGCCTCCGGCTTTCCCGCCTCCCGACCAACGGTTTACGCCGGCATGCGACGATTGAACCGGTTCATCGCTTCGTGCCAGCATTGTCCGACGCCGTGCCGGACAAAACAGGCCAGCCCGTCAACCGCTCTCGTCATAATGGGTTGAAGGTCGTCCAACTCGGCCGGCGTAAACGGGGCCAACACAAAATCGGCAGGGTCCACGTCCGGCGCGGGACGGCCTATCCCTATTTTCAACCGGGCGAAGGCGTCGGTGCCCAGAGCCATGATGATGGACTGTAAGCCCTTATGCCCGGCCGTTCCCCCTCCGGGCCTGATGCGAAGGCTGCCGACGGGCAGGTCCAAATCATCATGGACCACGATCACGTCCTGCGCCTGAACGGCATGGGCCGTCACGACTTCTTCCACGGCTTCACCGGACAGGTTCATAAACGTCAACGGAAGCGCGAGAGCCACGGGGTGACCGTGGATGTGACCGGTTCCCCGTTGCGTCAGGCCGGTGGGGTGAAACGAAACAGACCACGCGGCCGCGGCGTGCGCCACGACCCGCTGTCCCACGTTGTGACGCGTCGCCACGTACGCAACGCCAGGATTCCCGAGTCCGACGATCACGCGCAAGAGTTATTTGGGGGGGTCACTGGGTTTGGCTGGGGTCGGCGCCGCAGATGCGTCGGCGGCACGCTCGGTTTCCGGCGTTGCCGCGGCCGCGGCGCCTTCCGACGTCAGCATGGCGGACAATTTCTCCTCGGAAATCGGCACGGCCACGTTGACAATCATGGCGTCGGGATCGTCCAGAATCTTGATGCCCTCACCGGCATGCAGATCGCGGATGTGAATACCCTGATTGATTCCCAGGGCCGACACATCCACGTCGATCTGGTCGGGAATGCCGCTGGGCAGGCATTCGATATGTAATTCTCTCATCGGTTGCTGCAGCACGCCTTTGTCACGCTTGACTCCAATGGGCACGCCCCCCGTGATATGGACCGGCACTTTCACCCGAACCGGCTTATCCATCGACACTTCCAATAAATCGACGTGCAAAATCGAGCCTTCAAGCGGATCGCGTTGCACGTCCTGGATGACGGCGGTCCGCCGTTGCGCTTGCTCGTCGCCCTGAATCGATAAGGAAATGAGCCCCGTGCTCCCGGCCTGGGCCGCCAGGATATGCTGAATCGCCTTGGGGTCAAGTTGGATCAAATGCGACATCCCTTGCCCATACAGCACGGCGGGGATCTGTCCGCTCCGCCGGATCTCACGGGCCGCGCCTTTTCCTGACTGTGTTCTGATTATTGCTTCAGCGGCAAACTCCATAATGCTCCCTCATGTTTTCCATCCCGATCGTGAGCGCCGGCGTTCCTCGCTGCGCCGGCCGCCGAAACCCGCCGGAGGGCTCCCCGGTGAGGTCAGGCTACCATTCCACGGGTCTTTTCATCAAACACAACGGGATCAGTCGAACAGCGAGGTAACCGACCGCTCCTCGTGGATTCGCCTGATGGCTTCCCCGAGGAGGGGAGCCACCGACAGGATACGAATCTTTGAGCTTAACCGATCTTTCCCCTGAGGGGCAATCGAATTCGTGGCCACCACTTGCGTCAACGCGGATTGTTCAATCCGCTCGATCGCGGGACCGGAGAGCACGGGATGCGTACACACGCCCCAGACCAGGGAGGCCCCGCTCTCCACACAGGCTTTGGCGGTTTCCACAATCGTCCCGGCCGTATCAATCATGTCATCCAGCAACAGGACGTGGCGATTCCTCACGTCTCCGATAATATTCATCACCTGGGCCTGGTTGGGACCTTCCCGGCGTTTATCGATGATCGCCAGATTCGCTTCCAACCGCTTGGCAAACGCCCGGGCACGTTCGACTCCGCCGGCATCGGGCGAGACCACGACAATGTCTTTCAATTGGCTCTTCTTGACGTAATCCAACAACACCGGCCTGGCATAGAGATGATCCACGGGAATATTAAAAAATCCCTGGATCGGGCCGGCGTGCAAATCCATGGTGAGCACCCGGTGCGCCCCGGCCACGGTAATCAGATCCGCCATCAGCTTGGCGCTGATCGGAACCCGGGGTTGGTCTTTTCGTTCCTGACGCGCGTAGCCGAAGTAAGGAATCACGGCCGTGATCCGATACGCGGACGACCGTTTCAGGGCATCCAACATGATCAACAGTTCCATGATGGAGGTGTTGACCGGATGGCAACAGGACTGAATGACGAACAGGTCTCCTCCCCGCACGTTTTCTTCGACTTTGACCCGGATTTCGCCGTCGCTGAAGGTCGAAACCACCGCCTGAGACAACGGCACGCCCAAATAGGCGCTGATCTCGTTGGCGAGAAGCGGGTTGGAGTTTCCGGCAAACAACTTCAGGTCATCAGTCATACGCGCTATTCCGGAAGCATGTTCCCGCAGCGTTGAGCAGGAATCTTTGTCGAGGAAGACGGGGAAAAGTCCGCATCCTATTTAGGCCATCCACGTAAGGTTGTCAACACCTGTCCCTATTCCGTCAATCGGTGCCAATGATCGCCAGGGGTTGGAAAGAATGTCGGGTTACGCCGTCGGCTCACCCGACCTACGCGGCGGACGGACAACCACAGGGGGTTGTCCCTACAGGATGGCGGAGAAAGGCAAAGACGCTGGATCCCCGATTCCCCTCTGCGTCGTTCCTGCGAAAGCAGGAACCCAGTGTCTTTCATCTTCACGTGCAACAAACGAAAAAACCAAGGCCCTGGATCCCTGATTCAATCACTCCACCCTCGTGTAGGGGGAGTCGGCAAGGCAAGGGCGCAGCCCGCAGCCGCGCCGGTGGGGGGAATTGCACGGCCCCAACGAAAAAACAACGACGCTGGATCCCTGATCAAGTCAGGGATGACGAAGAGGGGTCGAGGATGACGGAGGCTTGTCAAAACCCGGCCAGGTGGCCTGAAGGCGGAATCCCTTGATTGAGCGGTTGCAATCCGGTGGGGCTCCTGCCGCGGGCCTTCCAGCGTCATGGTCATGCCCCGTGGTGCCCTGGCCCGGCACCAGCAGCCGCGTACCCACCCGGTACGTCCGGCCCGCGCCCTCCGCCAGAATCGTGCCCGCATACGGCGTTACTCAATCCCGCCACTGTCATACAGCGCCATGCCATAGGTCCCAGCCTCCGCGGCGAGGCTGCCGGTAGCGGCCTGATTGGCGCGGGGCGCCAGCCCCGCAGTGCTCTGCCGGCCCCATAAGTGCCTCCACCCCGCTGGCCGTGGCCCCCCAGAATGCCGGTTTTAGCAGCGTCAGGGCCAACCCCTGACCGCCCGCGCCCGGCGCCAGCCGGACCGTGCCGCTCGCAGGCCCCATTCGTCATACGCCTCGTCTTCATGACGCCACCAACCCCCGCACCGCGCCTTCCACGGTCAAGCCCAACGTGGGATCGGCATACTGCACGCGGCCGCCGAGCTTCGATGCCCAAGCCGGTCTCGGCATCGCCCCAGTCACGCCGCAGCCCCACTTCCACGGTCGGGGTCAGGACCCGGCCTTCGTCCCAGGCAAAGCGCCGGGACCCTTCCAGCACCAGTCGCACGCCTGTGCGCATCCGCGTGCCGTGCCATTCCAGGATCGGAATGGTCGTCCGTACTGGTGCGGGTAAACACCTGGCATCCAGGCGGGTGGCATAATTGGAACCCGCCAGTCGGTGGCCGGGTCCAACAGCAAAGCCCCGACTGCCCACCGTCGCCCATGAGGAAATCCGTGTCCGTGTCAATGGCGGTCTCTCCCGGCGGGGTCATGGCTGAGGTCGCCCCAGCCGGTAGCCCAGCAGACCCCAGACCGTCAGCCGGTCGGTGAGGGCATACCGCAGATAGGGCTGGAGACTGGTCAGGGTGGTGTCGAGGTTCCCCAGCCCATTCTGAGCAGGGTCGGTGTAGCCGCCGTCGCCCCGGCTGTGGGCGATGGCAATGCCGGCCAGCCAGCGATCGCCCTGGGTGTCCACGCCCACGGTGCCGGTCAGGACGTCGCCATCCAGGGCGACTCGACCCTGCTGGCCGTTAAATTGCGTGTGGGCCACCCGGCCCCACGCGGTCAGCCGTGGGATGGTCCCGTCTGCGTCCTGGTTCAGATTGAGCCGGAAGGCACTGCCCACCAGGGCCTGCCGAAGATCCGGCAGGTTGAGGGCTTGGCCGGTGTTCTGTTGCCGGGGCGGGCCGTTGAGCCACGGCGCCTCGTTGAGGGTCCCCCCGACGGGTCCGTTCTGGGTCCCGCCGGTGGGGCCATTCAAGCCCAGGAGACCGGCCAAGCCGGTCAACAGCCGGGTCCCCTGATCCGAGTCGGTGGCCGTGGCCGGTTTGGTCCGGGTCGGTGTCAACCGCGAGTCGGGTTCCTCCTGATTCGGCGCTGTGGGGGTGGCCGGCCTGGTTGCCGAGGCCGAGGCCTGCCTGCTGGTGCCCGAGGCCTGCCTGCTGGTGTCCGCCTGCGACTCGCGGGAGTCCAGGGGTATGCGCCAGCCGGCCACGGTCAGGTAGGAGTCCCATGCCCCGTCCTCCCGCAGCCGCGTGTTCACCGCGTCGGTGATGTGCGTCCCGATGGTCCGCCCGAACCGCGAGGCCCACGCCTGCGTCGCGGCCCTGATGGCCGCGGAATGTGCCGACTGCACGGTGATGCGGAAGCGCAGGGTGGCGGTGTCGCTGGCCCCGGTGTTGGCGTCCGCATCCGCCACGGTATAGGTGTAGGTGGTGGCGGATTGCGTCCCGGTGGGCGTACCCGACAGCGTGCGCGTGGCCGGGTCGAAACTCAGCCCAGGGGGCAGCGTCGGAGAGAACGAGTACCGCAGGGCGCCGTCCCCGCCCGTGGCCGCGGGCAGGACCATCGCGGTGAGGGCCTGGCCCTGAGTCAGGCGCAGATCTGCAATCGAGACACCGGCCCCGAACGCCGGCGCGGTGTCCGCCGCCTGCACGGTAATCGTGAAGGTCAGGGTGGCGGTGTCACTGGCAGCGCCTGTCACGGTATAGGTGTAGGTGGTGGCGGTCAGCGTCCCGGTGGGCGTGCCCGACAGCGTGCGTGTGGCGGGGTTGAAGGTCAGGCCAGGGGGCAGCGTGGGCGTGATGGCGTAGCTGAGCGTGCCGGTGCCAACGGCGGCCGCGGGCAGCCTTTGACCACCGCGGTCATGGCTTCGCCCTGAGTCAGGTCCAGGGGCGCAATTGATGCGCCGTCCCTGAACGCCGGCGGGGTATCGGCTGGTGGGGTGACCGGCGTGGGGGGCGGCTCGAGGCCGGACTCGGTGACCGTGACCGTGAATGTGTCGCTGGCACGGAATCCGTCCCGTCGGAGGCGGTCACCGTGATCGTCGCCGAGGTGCCGCGGCAACGCCCGAAATGGTCAACGTCGTGCCGCTGTTGCGCTACCGTCGCCTTGGCGGTATCGCTCGACGATTGCGTATAGGTCAGCGTGTCATTGTCCGCATCGCTGAACGTCGAGCCGATATTCACGGTGGTCGTCCCGCCCACCGTCACCGTCTGATCCGCAATCGCCGTGGACACCGTCGGCGCATTATTCGACGACGTGCTGACCGTGACCGTGAACATGTCGCTCACGGAATCCGTCCCGTCGGACGCGGTCACCGTGATCGTCGCCGGGCCCGCGGCAACGCCGGAAATGGTCAGCGTCGTGCCGCTGCGCGTTACCGTCGCCTTGGCGGTATCGCTCGACGATTGCGTATAGGTCAGCGTGTCATTGTCCGCATCGCTGAACGTCGAGCCGATATTCACGGTGGTCGTCCCGCCCACCGTCACCGTCTGATCCGCAATCGCCGTGGCCACCGTCGGCGCGGTGTTGCTCCCGGATGCCGCCACCGCGATGGTGAAGGTCAGCGAGTCCTGGTCGGAGTCGGCGGTGTTGTTGTCGCCGTTCCAGGCCGTGTAGGTGTAAGAGGTCGCTGCTTGCGTCGTGGTGGGCGTGCCCGACAGCACGCGCGTCAAGGCGTTGAAGCTCAGCCCCAACGGCAGCGTCGGCGTGATGCCGTAGCCGGTCGAGCCGTTGCCGGCGAGCGCCGAGGGCAGCGTCAGGTCGGTCATCGCCGTGTTCTGAGTCAGGCTCTGGTTGGCGATGGAGGCGTTGTCCGCGAACGCCGGGGCGGTGTCCGGCTCCGCGGCCACGACGATGGTGAAGGTCAATGTGTCCTTGTCGGTGGAGGCGGTGTTGTCGTCCGCGTCCGTCACGGTGTAGGTGTAGGTGGCGCTCGCCGAGGTGCCCGTCGGGGTGCCGGAGAGCACGCGCGTGCTGGCGGTGAAGCTCAGGCCCGCCGGTAGGGAGGGCGAGATCGAGTAGCTGAGCGTGCCGTTGCCGCCGGTGGCGGCGGGCAGGGTCAGGTCGGTCATCGCGCTGTTCTGCGTCAGGCTCTGGTTGGCGATGGAGGCGTTGTCCGCGAAGGACGGCGCGGTGTCTTCCGCCGCCACGACGATGGTGAAGGTCAATGTGTCCTTGTCGGTGGAAGCAGTGTTGTTGTCGCCATCCGACACGGTGTAGGTGTAGGTCGCGCTTGCCGACACCGCTGTCGGGGTGCCGGAAAGCACACGGGTGCTGGCGGTGAAAGCTCAATCCCGTCGGGCAGGCTGGGCGAGATCGAGTAGCTGAGCGTACCGTTGCCGCCGGTAGCCGCGGGCAGGGTGAGGTCACTGATCGCCGTGTTCTGCGTCAGGCTCTGGTTGGCGATGGAGGCGTTGTCCGCGAACGCCGGCGCGGTGTCGGCCGCGGGCGGGTTGACCTTGTGGTTCGCGCTCGCGGCGAGCGCCGAGTGGGTGATGACGGCGTCGGTATCACCGCTGTCCTGGATGGTGCCGGAGTTCAGCGCCAGCGCGTTCGCCGCGATGCTCACGCCGTCGGTGTCCAAGTCGGCTGCGACCACCGTGTAGCGGAACTTGAGGTTACCGCCGCCGGAGCCGCTGTTGTAGGTCGCGCTGCGGGTGTTGCTGCCGATGGCGAGGCCGATGCTCGGCGTGCCGGTCACGTCCACGTTGTAGCCGAACGCCGCCGTGACCTCGATGTGGTCGCCGGTGACGTACTTGTTGTCGGCGCCCGCGCTGTTAAGGGTGAGCGTCGGACCAGCGTAGCTTAGGGGACCGACGGCGTGGTAGGTGTCAGTGAACGAGCCAGCAACTGGATAGGTCCGGACGCAGATGGACTTTCCGGCGTTGCCGGTGATGGTGAAGGAATTTGTATCAACATTCCCGTTCCCGCCACCTCGGATGTAGGTCCTTTGGTTGGCGAAACTGGTTGTCCCGCTGCAACTGTCCGACGGGTTCTGAAAGCGTCGCGTAACATTCATAACCCACGCTGTGTCACCGCCGCTGGTGTCCACAGTATAGGTCAACGAATATGAGGCGGCCCCGGTTCGCTCCAGGGCGACGGATAAACTCTGCGCCGATGCCTTGTTCGCGGCGAAGAGGCCGGCCAAGACAACCAGCAGTAGGCAGCCGAACAGGCCTATCGTACGGCAGAGTGGGCGATGGGAGGGGGGCTTCGGGAGCGGGACTGCAGGGGTCGCCGAACGGTCAGGACGGCGCGGAGAGTCTAGACGGCGGGCACAGGAACGGTCCTCAGAAAATTCGGGGGGGGGGGGGGGGGGGTAGAATTACTTATGATTTTTGAGCGGCGGCGCATGATGCTGGACATGGCGTGTTCTGTTCGATTGTTCGTCATTATCATTAACATTGACGAGCCGGTGCCAGGTGCGGCCTCCACAAATGAACGTTGAGTATGAACCATCCGCCCGGCGAAAAACAAGGGGCTCATTGCAAAGACAAAAGACGCTGGATTCCCGATTACAAATGTCGGGAATGACGAATAAAGAAGGAAAAGGAAAAAGACACTGGATCCCTGATCAAGTCAGGGATGACGAAGAGGGGGCGGGGATGATGGAGAAAGGCACATGCAGATTCCTTGCCAGGTCCTTCGCATTGCTCAGGGCAAGCTCGGAATGACCGTTCTGGTGTGGTTGCCCCTACGGATGCTCCAACACGCCGCGACGAAGAGACGGCCCGAGGGCAACCTGATAGCCGGCGAACGCCTCTTGGGCGCGAATGGCTTCGGCCTGCTCCCGAAACACCCCGAACACGGTCGAACCACTCCCGGACAGGAGGGCGCCTTCGGCTCCCACGGCCAACAACGTTTTTTTGATGTCGGCCAGCACGGGATAGTCGTTGAACAGGACGGGCTCGAAATCATTCTCCATTCGGGCCAGGATCCGGTTCCAGGAAACGGACGTTGCCCGTTCAATCGCTTTCAGCGTTTCGGGCAGGGACGGAACCACCCGCCTCATTGCATCCAGGCGTCCGTACGCGCGACCCGTGTTGATCGGAAACCCCGGATTCACCAGGACGATCCACCGGACGCCGTCAAGGGTTTGGGGAAAAATCCGCTGTCCCCATCCATCAACCACCGCGGTCGGCGCCTCGATGAAAAAGGGCACGTCGCTTCCCAGAGTCCGGCCCAGGGCGGCCATTTCGCCGTTGGTCCAACCGAGGCCCAACAACCGATTGAGACCCAGAATCGTCGCCGCGGCGTCACTGCTCCCCCCGCCAAGACCCGCCCCCACCGGAATGCGCTTGATCAATTTCAAGCCGACCCCCATGGAGACGCCCGCCCGCCGCAACACCAGGTCGGCGGCTCGATACGCCAGGTTGTCGGCCGGGGCCGACAGGGCATCATCCGAACAGTCAAGGCGAATCCCCGCGAACGCGTCCGTGACCCGAACCGTCAATTCATCAGCCACCCCGACCGTTTGCATCAACGACCACAACGCATGATACCCGTTGGGCAGTTGATCGAAAATTTTGAGAACGAGATTGACCTTGGCCGGGGGATGCAGCAGCAGAGATTGATTGACGTTACCCATGAGACACTCTTATCAATCAGAGGCTCCTTACCGCTCCGGGACCCGTTCGCAACAACGCGGCCCCCGCGGTCAGTCAAACACGGAGGGCATCGAGAAAATCGGCAGATACATGGCCACGACCATAAACCCGATGCCGATGCCCAACACGACGATGAGCAGAGGCTCCAGGACGGCGGTGAACGCGGCAACGTCGCGGTCCACTTCACGTTCGTAGAGGTCCGCGATTTTTCCCAGGGCCGTATCGAGACTGCCCGCGGCCTCACCCACGCCCACCATGTTCGAAACCAGGCGGGGAAACATCCCGGAGCGCTCCAGCGGACCGGCCAGGGTATGCCCTTCCCGAATACTCGATCTCGCCTCTTCCAGCGCCCGTTCCATGCGTTGCAACCCGGACACTTTTTGAGCGATTTCCAGGCTCCGGGAAATCGGCACGCCGCTGCTCAGCAGCACGCTGACCGTCCGCGCGACGTGCACGACGGCCACGTTCCGCCACAGCGTCCCGACGAACGGCACGCGAAGCAGGACGTCTTCGATCATCCGTTGCCCGACCCGGGTCTTCATCCACAGGCGTCCCCCGATGCCCGCCCCGGCGACTCCGAGGAGCACCGCCACCCCATGATCCTGAAGCCAGCGACTCACCGCCAACACCGCGGCCGTCGACCAGGGCAGCGCGTCACCCCAATCGGCGAACATCGTGGCGAACATGGGGATCACCCACAAGAGCAACAACCAGAGGACGACCGTGGCCACGCTCACCACGAGCAGGGGATAGGCCAACGCCAGCTTTACCTGTTGCTTGAGACGCACGACTTTGTCCAAATGCTCGGCCAGCCGGCCGAACGTCTCATCCAGGGTTCCGCTTTCCTCCCCGGCTTCCACCATACTGACGTACCAGGGCGTGAACACCGCGGGGTGACCCTGAAGCGCTTCGGCCAGGGACGCGCCCGCTTCCACCCTCTGCTTCACGGCACGAATCACCGCTTGAAAAGCCGACGACGACGCCTGCGTCGCCAGGATCTCGAGACTCTGCGACAAGGGGACCCCGGCTTTGAGCAGGGCTTCGAGTTGATAGGTCAACACCATCAGGTCTTTTTGAGAGACGCGGGACGCTCCCGGCGCCCACCGCCATTCAAAGGCGGAGGCGGGTTTTTCCCGGACGCGGGTGACAAACAGATCCCGTTGGCGGAGCGCCCGCACAGCGGCGCCGTGGTCGACGGCTTCCAGTTCTCCCTGCCGGACCACCCCCTGCCGGGTTTTCACGCGATAGACGAACGTCGGCATGATCGGGCACTGTTCAAGGAACGGGACGTCCCGTCCCGGGTTCAATCCTCCGTGGACACGCTCACCACCTCCTCCACCGTGGTGAGTCCGCGCCGGATGTTGTCCAATCCGCTTCGTCGAATGGTGCTCAAGCCATCGGCCAGGGCTTGCCGCTTCAGTTGATCGGCAGTTTGCCGTTCAAGGATACGGGCGCGGAACGGCTCGGAGACCGGCAAGACCTCAAACAGGCCGATGCGCCCTTTATAGCCCGTCCCATGGCACGCGGCGCAGCCTTGCCCTCGCACCGGCTCGACGGCCATCGCCTCCTCCTCGGTGAAGCCCAGCTCACGAAGCTGCTTCCTCGAAAAACGATCGTCGGGCCGTCGACACCCGGAGCAGATACGGCGCACGAGCCGTTGCGCCACGATGACGCTCACCGACGACGCCACCATAAAGGGATCGACGCCCATCTCGAGCAACCGCGTCACCGCCCGAACCGCATCATGCGTGTGCAGGGTGGACAGCACCCGGTGCCCGGTCAGGGCCGCCCGGATCGCAATCTGCGCGGTTTCCAAATCCCGGATTTCGCCGACCATCATGATATCCGGGTCCTGCCTCAAAAAAGCCCGCAGGATCTGGGCAAACCCAAGACCAATCTCTTCCTTGATCTGCACTTGCGTGATGCCGGTAAAATGATATTCCACCGGATCTTCGACCGTGACGATATTCACGTCGGGCGTATTCAACACTTGCAGCGCGGCATACAGCGTCGTGGTTTTTCCGCTCCCCGTCGGACCCGTCACCAGGATCATCCCGTGCGGACGCTCCAACGCCGCGAGAAAGGTTTCGGTGTCGGTCGCGCCCAACCCCAACGCCTGCAGATCGACCAGTTGTCCCGCCCGATTCAGCAAACGCAGCACGGCCTTCTCTCCGTGAAGGGACGGCAACACCGACAGACGCACGTCGACGGTCCGCTTGGGTCCCATCTCCAACGTCATGCGTCCGTCCTGTGGCAGACGGCGTTCGGCAATGTCCAGATGCGAAAGAATCTTGAGCCGGGAAATCACGGCGTTCCGCAACCCCAGGGAATAGGTCATCGCCGTATGCAACACGCCGTCCAGCCGAAACCGCACGCGCACCGCGCTCTCATGGGGTTCCAAATGCACGTCGCTCACACCCGTGCCGGCGGCGCGCTCAAGAATCGTCTGCACCAGGCGGGCGACGGGGGACGCTTCTTCCACCAACGTCTCGGGACCCGCTTCCGGCTGCGCGTACCGGAGGCTCGACGACGCCTTGTCCAGCAACGCCCTCATCTCTTCAGATTGCAGGATCGAATCGACTCCGGCGCGCAGAGCCCCGGCGGAAGCGGAGGAATCGGGAGACTCGGCGAGGAAATCCGCGTCACGCGGATTCACAGGGGGAACGGAGTCGCCGGATCGACTCTGAGTCCGCCGCTCGTATAACGCCCGGATGCCCTGGCGAATATCAGATTCCAGGGCAATCACCGGAATGACCTGCAACCCGGTCCGAAACCGGACTTCATCCAACACGTGGAGATTGGCCGGATCAGCCACGGCGATCGTCAACCGCCGGCCGACCTGACTCAACGGCACGGCCGCGTGTTGCTCGGCCCAGGTCTGAGGAACGCAGTTCGCAAGCTGAGGAGCCACGTCGGCGGGGAAGGGAAGCGCCGTGGCCAATCCATATTGCTGGCCCAGAAACTTCAGCAACGTTTCTTCGGAGATCACCTGCCGTTCAAAGAGGATTTGGCCGAGAGGCTGACGGGTCTCCCGCTGCCGAGCCAACGCTTCATGCAGTTGGGCATCGGTCACACACCCGGCATCAAGCAGCAATTGACCCAGCCGGGTGCGCAGCATACCACCCATCACAAAACGTGGAACGACCTAGGAATCCCCGGCGGTGTGCAACCGGTACACGCCGCGGACAATATAATGCAGACCGGACAGAACCGTCAGCAGACTCATCGCCAACAGCAGGGGAAACAGGATCACAGGGTCCAGCCCCCGGGCGGTCAGGGCGAGCACCAGGATCACGTACGTCGCCTGAAACAGCGTCGTCGCCTTGCCCAACAACGTGGGCGAGACGTCGATGGCCGCCTGGGTGAGATGGGCCAACAGCGTGCCGGTGAGCAGAATCGCGTCGCGACTCACGACCAGGATAACGCCCCACACCGGCACCATCTCCAACAGGGACAACGTGACAAACATCGTCATCAGCAACAACTTGTCCGCCAGCGGATCAAGATAGGCGCCAAACGGCGTTTTCTGATTCGCCATCCGGGCGATCGTGCCGTCCAGCGCGTCGGTCAGGGCCGCGATCACAAACGTCACAAAGGCATAGGCCACGTATTCATAGATCAACAACCCGACAATGAGAGGGATCAACAGGATCCGGAGAATCGTGAGGCTGTTGGGGACGTTCAGCGGAACCACGCCACCGATGGAGAATCGCTCATCCATCACGTCAGTGCCCGGTCCTTCTTTGAGATTCACAGCAATCCTCCTTAAGCAAGAAGACTAAGGGCGGGAAACGGGGAAGTCAACCGGAAAGAATCTTTTCCTCCCGGACGTGGCGCCTCCACGCGATCGCGGTTGAAGGTTTCCATTCGCCTCCCTATAATCATCATCAAGGAACGTGAACAGGAAGGATTCATTCGCATGAGTACGTTGCCGTTGTCATTTCGGTTACGCAACGCCGTGATCGAGAAACACCAGTTGGAGGGCACGGATCCCAGCGATCGTTATTTTAACCGCGTTGTGCCGGTCAAGCACGTGAACCGCGGCTATACGGCCAGCATGATGTATGAAGCCCTGGTGACGGAAAGCGGGGTTCACCAGACCGTGGGCGGCGCCGTGACGGAAATCGTGGACAAACTTCGTCACCTGGGCTTTACGCACATGCGGACGCGGTTGAATTTCAAGGGGCAAAAATATCTCGCGGAAAAGGAATCGTGGGTCGATTATCCGGACTGACCCGTTTCCTTCCCGAACGTTGTGCCGTTCGCCGGCCCGTCATTTCCCGCCCCATTCCTGATGGATCGCGTCATGAATCCGCGGACGGAACGTCTGAATGGCCGTATTCGCCCGCGTCGGATGCACCCGATTGGACACAATCACCACCTCAAGCTCGCAGGACGGATCGATCCAGAGCGACGTGCCCGTAAACCCCACGTGCCCGAACGCCCGTGAAGAAAACCGCGTCCCCGACGACGAGGGGGCGGACGGGGTATCCCACCCCAATCCCCACGAAGCGCCGTCGGTCTGACGACGGACAAACCGTTCCGCAA
Organism: Nitrospirales bacterium; assembly: GCA_965232175.1. Lineage (GTDB taxonomy): Bacteria > Nitrospirota > Nitrospiria > Nitrospirales > UBA8639 > Bin75. The sequence goes on along the minus strand of CBDDOW010000006.1, from coordinate 1,520,801 downwards.
GAGCGGCATTCAGGAATCCGTCCCGGCCCTTGACCGCCCGAAGCCACGCGGCTGAAAGCTGGCTCACGGCATGGGCCGTTCCGAACAGTCCGGCGTGCCCGGCGACGCCGCCCAGCGCGTAGGCGTTTTCATCATGCACTTCTCCGCACAGCGAACGATTTCTCCAATGATCCCAGCCCGTGGGAACAATGTTCGCGGGGTCCCGCACCATCGCGTCCGCTGCGTCACCGCTGTTGTACGACAAGGACGCAATGCCCAGGGGCTCATAGATGCGTTGCCGGCAATAGGCGGCCAACGACGTCCCCGCGCACCGTTCAACAACGACGCCGAGCAGCATAAAGCCCAGGTCGCTGTACAGGCTTCGACTGCCCGGCTCATATTCGACGGGTTCGCTCGCGATGGCTCTCAGCAACTCGCGCAGACGTTGCCGGCGCTCGCCTTCATTGCGGGGAGGCAACCTCGAAGGCGCCAACCGTTCATAATAGGGCCGCCACGCCGGCAACCCCGCGCCATGCGAGAGCAGATGTCGAAGCGCCACGCCGGCAAACGGACTCCCCTCCAATTCCGCCACCCAGTGAGCCACAGGCTGATCCAAATGCAGACGACCGTCCTGGACCAAACATACCATCGCCGTGCTCGTGGCCAACGGTTTGGTTAAGGAAGCCAGATCATAGATCGACTCCCGGCAGACGGGCCGGTCGTCGGATGGGCCGCCACGGGTTCCCACGGCTTCGTGGAACACGACGGTTCCGCGAGATCGCACCAGGGCCACCGCGCCCGGAAACACTTTTTCGTGGACGGCCCGTTGAAAGGCCTGAAGAACGGCATCCATGAGAACACGAGTCAGGAGGGAAGGGTCCCCATCCGGTCCGCGTCACTGCAACCTGAGGCCGATGTCCCGAATGGTTTGCACCACGGCATACTGCAAAAACATAATCAGCAAAACCGCCACAATGGGCGAGACGTCGATGCCTCCGAGCAAGCCCACCCTGCGCCGGATCACGATCAGGACCGGGTCGGTCGCCTTCATCAGAAACTGCACGATCGGATTCCACGGATCAGGATTCACCCATGAAATCAGGGCCCGGATAATAATAAGCCACATGTACAAAAACAGGACCGTATCCAGGACGGACGCCAGCCCCTGAAAAATATTACCCGCAACAAACATGGTCTCCCTTCCTCATGACGACCGTCGGGTAACGCCGTCGGTCGGGTTATATCACGGGTTCCCGTCGAGGGCCAAACAGCGCGGTGCCGACGCGCACCAACGTCGCGCCTTCCTCGACCGCGACTTCAAAATCATTGGACATGCCCATGGAAAGTTCGCGCATGCGGACGCGCTGCAACGGCATCCCGTTGATCCGGTCAGCCAGGTGTTTGAGGCGTTGAAAATGCGGTCGCATCATGTCGGGGTCCGGATCCCACGGGGGAAGCGTCATGAGCCCTTGCACAACAACAGCCGGAAAGGCATCGATACGCGAGACGGCCTCCGGCAACGCGTCGGGGGAAAACCCGCCTTTGGAGTCTTCACCACCCACGTTGACTTCGAGCAGAATGGCTTGTGACGTGCGTTGTTCCGCGGCCCGGCGTTGGATCTCCTCAACCTGCTCCACGGATTCAACGGAATGAATGAGACCGAATCGTCCCACCACCCACTTGAGCTTGCGCCGCTGGAGCCGACCGATGAAATGCCACTCCACGTCCGCGCGGGGCCCCACCTCCCGCATCTTGGTTTGCGCTTCCTGCCACCGGTTTTCTCCACAGAGGGTCACTCCCGCCCGGTTCGCTTCGAGGATCCTTGGCGCTTCGACGTATTTGGTCGCCGCGACCAATCGCACGCTCCGCGGGTCCCGCCCCACGCGTTCGGCCGCGCGACGGATGCGATCCCGGATCGCCCGGATGTTTGCCGACAAATCATCCACCGATACGTCAATCCCGGAAACGCGCCTCCCTCAGGAAGCCTCTCCTGTATTGTAAGAGCCGGATGCAGGGCAAGGCGTCCCGCGGCGAAACCCGAGGCGTATCAACATAGATAGGCGAGGGGTGAGCGAGGACACAACGCCGCACTGCACCCGATAGCGCAATAAATCAGAGGCTTCTCAACATGATGCCGCTGACCATGCTCCCATGCACCCTCCCCTCCCGGCGATAGGAAAAAAACAGATCCGGGCGACAGATGGTGCAGAGGTTCACGGTATGAATATGATCCTCGGCAATGCCAACGGACACAGCCTGCCGTCGAATGAGCTGTTTCAAATCCAACCGGCCGCGCCCGGGACCGGTTCGTTTGAGAATGGCCAAGTCGTCGGCCGCGTCCGCAGCCAACCGGTCCATCACCGGCGCATCGACTTCATAACAACAGGGCCCGGCTGACGGCCCGATCGCCACGTGAAGCGAAGCGGGAGCGGCGTCGAACCGTTCCACCATGTTCCGCACACTCTTCGCGACAATGCCGGACACCGCCCCGCGCCAGCCCGCATGCACGGCCCCGATCACGCCGCGCGCGGAATCCGTCAGCAGGACGGGCACGCAATCCGCGGTCTGAATGGTCAATAACGCGCCGGCCTGATTGGTCAGCACGGCGTCATGGCCGCCGAAAAACGTTTGCCCGGCTTGCAGAGGCTGATCGAGGTTCAACACGTCCGTTCCGTGGACCTGACAGATGGAGACGACCAACGGGTGGTCGCAGTCTCCGGCCTTCACCCTTCCCTGTTCCCCGCGCAGGCCTCCATACTGCGGCCCATGCCGCGTCCCGAAGAAATGCGACACGCCACTCGCCCACCCGAACGACCGGCTCGTCAGAGGAAGCCTCGCGCTTGTCGAACGTGATTCGGCAACGAGAACCATGTTCCCTCCTTTGCCCGTTGGCAACCCGTCAGTTGCCTCGCCTGCGCAAAAACGTGGGCACGTCCCAATCCGCGTCCACCAACAGGTTATTCTGTTCGACCCGAGCCTCCGATTCTCCCCGTCTCATGAACGCCGGGCGGTCCAGGTCGTTGGATGAGCCGTCCCCGGAAGCCGTCCGGGCCATGGTCAGGACCGGCTGAGGGGACGGCGGCACGGGCAGACGAAGACGGTCCGGCCCGCCCAGGCTCGCGGCCGACTGCGACTTTGTCCGCAGGGAGTCCTGCGATTGTTCAAATCCGGTCGCGATCACCGTGACGATCACCTCGTCGTCCAGGCCCGGATCAATCACGTGTCCGACGATAATGTTGGCCTGAGGATCCGCGGCCTCTTTCGCAATGGTTGACGCTTCGTCAACTTCATGCAGGGACAGATCCGCGCTGCCGGTGATGTTCAGCAACACCCCTTTGGCTCCTTCGATTCCCGTCTCTTCCAGGAGCGCGCTGGTAATCGCTTGCTGGGCGGCCTCCTGAGCGCGATTCGGTCCTTTGGCCACGCCCATCCCCATCACCGCTCTTCCTCTGTACGACATGACCGTTTTGACGTCGGCAAAATCCAGGTTGACCAGGCCGGGCGTGGTGATGACGTCGGTAATGCCTTTAATCGCCTGACGCAGGACGTCATCGGCCACCCGAAACGCCTCCAACACCGGCGTACTCTTGTCCACCAGGGCCAACAGTTTCTGGTTGGGGATCACGAGCAGCGAATCCACGTGCCGCCGGAGTTCCCGCAACCCCTCTTCGGCGTAGCCCATCCGACGCTGGCCTTCATGCTGAAAGGGTTTCGTCACCACGCCCACGGTCAGGATCCCCTGTTCCCTGGACAGTCTGGCCGCCACGGGCGCTCCGCCCGTCCCGGTCCCGCCACCCATGCCCGCGGTGACGAACACCATGTTCGTGTCTTCCAGGGCCGCGCGGATTTCGCTTTCGCTTTCCTCCGCGGCCTCCTTCCCGACTTCGGGATTCGCGCCGGCGCCGAGTCCTTTTGTGCTCTCCGGACCCAACTGAATCCGGTATTGGGCGGAGGATTTGTTCAATGATTGAACGTCGGTATTCGCCACCACAAACTCCACTCGCGTCAGACCCGCGGCAATCATGGTGTTCACCGCATTGCACCCCGCTCCCCCGATTCCGAGCACCTTGATCCGAATCGGGGCCATCTCTTCTTCTTGAAATGCAAACATGAAGCGCCTCCTTGTTATGAAGCCCGCATTCCCCGCTCGCAGGGGGCAACGCCCGTTGCGCCCCGGCGCGCGCGGTGTCCGAAAAGCGTTATCCGATGCGCCAGCCGCTCAGAACAGGTTCAGCACCCAACTCTTCATGCGACCCAGAACCCCCTCCCTCCCATTTCCGGCTTTCCGGCTTCCGCCGACGAACTCGAATTCCTGGTCCGTTCGATGCGCGTGCAAAATAAGCCCGACCCCCGTGGAGAACATGGGATTGCTCACAATATCCCGCAAGCCGCCCACGCCGGACGGGACTCCTCGCCTGCCCGGCAGATCCAACACGAGTTCGGCCGCATCCGGCATGCCCTCCAACATCGACGTGCCTCCGGTGATGACCACGCCTGCGGCCAGTTTGCCCTCATAGCCTGATCGATAAATTTCCCGCAGCACCAATTCAAATATTTCCTCAACCCGCGGTTGGATGATTTCGGCTATTTCCCGCCGGCTCATGGAGCGCGAGGGGCGACCGCCGACGCTCGGCACTTCCACCACTTCCGTCTCTTTCACCATGTTGACGAGAGCCGCGCCATGCCGCACCTTGATTTTTTCCGCATCGGCGAGCGACGTCCGCAACCCGATTTGCAGGTCGGTCGTCAGATGCTGGCCGCCCACCGGCAAGATCGCCGAATGGCAAATCGTCCCTTCGGAGAAAATGGCCAAATCGGACGTTCCGCCCCCGAGATCGACCATGGCAATCCCCAACCCTTTTTCTTCGTCCGTGAGCACGGCTTCGCTTGAGGCCAGCGGCTGCAAGACGATGTCAACCACGTCGAGCCCGGCGCGATTCACGCATTTCATGAGATTCCTGGCCGACGTCATCGCCCCGGTGACGATTTGCACGTCAACCTCCAGCCGCGTGCCGGAAATGCCGACCGGCTCCTGAATGCCTTCCTGATCGTCCACGATAAATTCCCGAGGCAACACGTGCAGCACCCGGCGGTCCGGCGGCACCACGGCCGCGGCCTTGGCCGTTTCAATGGCGCGAGCCACGTCGGCTCGCAACACCTCGCGCCGCTTGAGCGCCACCACGCCCTTGGCCATCTCGCTGGCAATATGACAGCCGGCGATGCCGATGTAGACCGAGTTGATTTGCACGGCCGCCATCAACTCGGCTTCTTCCACCGCCTTTTTGATCGACTCCACGGTGCTGTCAATGTTCACGACGACGCCTTTTCGAAGCCCCCGTGATGGACTCGAGCCCACGCCGATGATGTTGACTCCCTCATCCGGCGTCACGTGCGCCACAATGGCGCAGATTTTGGTTGTTCCAATGTCAAGTCCGACGACGATGTGCTCTTTTTTGGCCATGAGACCTGCTCACCCTTCCTTTCGGACAATCACCTTACCGGCAAACCGTAAATCAATCTCATACGCTCCCTGAGGAAACCGCGCTCGCAGAGTCGGCTCCAGAGCAAGATACGGCTGCCACATGTCCTGGAATTCGTTTTTCACCCGAAAAATCAGCCCGTCGGTTCTTCCGACCATGAACCGCGCATTGTTCAAATCAACGCTCACGGCACGGTCAACGTGACGTTGCAGGTGCTCGGCGAACCGGATCCCTCTCCGAGCCTGCGCTTTTGCCTCGGGATCTCCTCCCAAGAGCCTGACCGCTGAAAGCCCCACCAGTTCCGGCAACGTTCCCGACGGGATTTGCGGCGCGAGGGACAGCGCCACGCCTTCTTTATCCAGATACAACGTTCCGCCCGCGTGGTGAAACAACGCGGCCGGCTTGCGTTCGACCACGATGACGGTCAGGGTGTGGGGAAGCACCCGTCCCACGGACGCGGACGCCACAGCGGGATGCGCCTCCACTTTCCGTTCCAGGCTTGAGAGATCCACCGACAGCAACGACCGGTCCTCGGGCAATTCCAACAGCGCCAGCACGGCCCGGCGATCGAGTCGATCGGTCCCGGAAATGGAGACCTGTTCAATGGTCAGCAAGCCGGCCACGGCAGACGGCATCCACTGATAGCCCATCACGCAGAAGATCACCAGGATGCCCAGCAGCCCTCCCGGAACCAACCGGACCCACCATCTTCGCAACTTCGGCGCCTCCCCATGAAAGCGGTTCCCGCGGTTCATCGCCGTTGCTCCGTCCTCGCGGTCCGCCAGCCCGATTGACGCGCCAACCCGGACTGTAAAATACGTTCCGTCAGGGAATCGTAATCAATGCCGGCCTGGGCCGCGGACATGGGCAACAGGCTTCTCCGGGTCATCCCGGGAATCGTATTGATTTCCAAAAAAACGGGCCGGCCGTACCGGTTGAGCCGGAAATCGATTCTGGCCGCGCCGGCGCAGCCCAGCACCCGGTAGGCCCGAACCGCCAACGCTTTCACCCGTTGCTCCTGGCCCCCGGTGACCGGAGCCGGGCAGAGATACCGGGTTTCGTGTTTCTCATATTTGGCGGCATAATCGTAAAACGCATCGGGCGCGACAATTTCGACCGGGGGCAGGGCTTCGCCGTCCAGCACGGACACGGCAATTTCGCGGCCGTCGATAAACGATTCCACGAGCACTTCCCGATCGCAGGCAAAGGCCTGCTTCAGCGCGCGCCGCCACTGCGAAGGCCTCCGCACGACCGATACGCCCACCGTCGATCCTTCGTTGGCGGGCTTGACGATCAGGGGACAGGCCATGTGCGCCGGCATGGCCCGATTGCCGTCCCGTTGCATGACCACACCGGGCGCAACGGGAACGCCGTGCATCCGCACGAACGCCTTCGTGACCGGTTTGTTCATGCCCATCGCGCTGGCTTGGACGCCTGAGCCGGTATACGGAATGCCCATGACCTCCAACAGGCCCTGCACCGTTCCATCCTCTCCGCCCCGGCCATGCAGGGCCAGAAAGGCCAATTGAACGTTGCGCGCCCGCAGCGCGCGCGGCAATGAGACGTTCACGTCGATGCGGGTGGCGGCATACCCTTTCCGAATCAACGCGGCATAGACCTCCCGTCCGGTTTTCAGGGAAATCTCACGCTCCGCAGACTGTCCTCCCATCAGGACTCCTATATGGGCTGAGGTTAACGGCATCGTCCATTCCGTGCATGCGCGCGCTACCGTTCACCCACCACTTTCCATTCCAACTCCAACCTGATGCCCGTCCGGCTGAAGACGGCCTGCCGGATCGTTTCGATGAGCCGCAGGACGTCGGCGGAGCGCGCGCATCCGAGATTGACGATAAAATTGGCATGTTTGGTCGACACCTGCGCGTCCCCCACCCGGTAGCCCTTGAGCCCGGCTTCTTCGATAAGTCGGCCGGCCGTGGTCCCGCGGGGATTTTTAAAGACCGACCCGGCATTGGGTTGCGAGAGGGGCTGCGAGTGTTTGCGATACTGCAAGTAGGACTTGGTGCGCGATTCAATGGTTTCCCTGGAAGCCGGGGTGAGACGCAGCCACGCCCCCACCACAATGCCGTCCGGCAGACTGACGGAACGATACGCGAACGAGAGATCCGCCGCGGGATAGATCTTCATCCGGCCTTCGGGTCCCACCATTTGAATGGCGTCCAAACAGTTCTGCATTTCTCCCAGCCTGGTGCCGGCGTTCATCACGACCGCGCCGCCGACGGTCCCCGGAATGCCGGCCGCCCATTCGAGCCCCGACAGCGCATGATGCACGGCAAACCCCAGCAGCGTCGGCATCCGCGCGCCGGCTTCGGCGAACACGAGCCGGTCATCTTCCTGTTCAATGACGGCCAGCTTGGACAAACTCAGCACCATGCCTCGAATACCGCCGTCCTGCACCAGCAGGTTCGTGCCGCCCAACACCATCACGGGAATCTGAGCCGCCCGCGCCTGACGCACGATCCGGCACACGTCATGAACGTCTTCCGGACTGACGAACGCGTCGGCCGGCCCCCCGATGCGAAGCGAGGTCGCGTCCGCCAACGGCGCGTCGAACACGACCGAACCGCGGACCCCCGACAGGGCCGTCTTCAAATCATGATGGTTCGACACGGTCAGCACGTCTCCCGCTCCCGGCAATTCGCTCCACAGGCTCACAACGACTCCAGCAATTCCACGCCCACTTTCCAGACGTCCCCGGCGCCCAGCGTGAGTACCGTATCGCCGGCTCGAATTTCCGACGCCACTCGACTGCGCGCCGCGTCGAGGTTTTCCACCCAACAAACCGCCGGGTGGCCCGTCGCCCGGATCCGTTCGGCCAGGAGTTCCCCGGACACGCCGTCGAGCGACTCTTCACCCGCCGCATAAATCGGCGTCACGTACAGGACGTCCGCTTGCTCGAACGCGCGCGCAAAGTCATCCAGCAGATCGCGCGTTCGACTGTACCGATGGGGCTGGAACAGCACCACCAATCGCCCCGGCCAGACGGCCCTGGCCGCCGACAGGGTGGCCCGGATCTCCGTGGGATGATGGCCGTAATCGTCCACGAACGCCACCCCTCGCTTTTCTCCGCGGACGTGAAATCGCCGTTCGACGCCGGAGAATGAGGCGATGCCGCCGCGAATCAGATCCGGCGGAATATCCAGTTCCAACCCCACCCCGATCGCAGCCAACGCATTGGACACGTTGTGGACGCCCGGAATGTTGAGTCGAAACGGCCCCAATTTCTGTTCGCGAAATTGCACGCGAAAATTCGTCGTCCGCCCCTTGATGTCGACGTCCGTGGCGCGCACGTCCGGCTTGAACGCGTCGGCGCCCTCCCCGCCGTAGGTCACGTATCGCTTCTGAACCCGCGGCAGCATCGCGCGAAGATGCGCGTCATCCGCGCACAGAACGGCCACCCCGTAAAAGGGCACTTTATTGACGAATTCCAAAAAGGCCGCCTTCAACCGGTCCATGGATCCATAGTGGTCGATATGCTCCCGGTCGATATTCGTCACCACCGCAATCGCGGGGGACAGTTGAAGAAAAGACCCGTCACTTTCATCGGCCTCGGTAATGAGCAGATCGCTTCGCCCCAACCGGGCATGCGTGCCCATGGCATTCACCTTTCCCCCCACCACGAAGGTCGGATCGAGGCCGGCATGCGCCAACACCGACGCAATAATGGACGTCGTCGTGGTTTTTCCGTGAGCCCCGGCCACCGCCACGCCGAACTTGAGTCGCATGAGTTCCGCCAGCATTTCGGCCCGCGGGATCACCGGCACGACTCGCTGCTTCGCCGCCACCACTTCCGGATTCGAGGCCCGAACGGCCGAAGAGACCACCACCACTTGCGCCCCTTCCACGTGGGACGCGTCGTGCCCGATGGCAATGGTTCCCCCCAGGGTTTCCAACCGGCGCGTATTGTCGGACGCGGCCACGTCGGATCCCGTGACGTGATAGCCCAACGTCAACAACACCTCGGCGATGCCGCTCATCCCACTCCCACCGATCCCCACCAGATGAATATGCCGGATCTTTCTAAACACCGTCCGTCGTCGAACGTTCGGGGGGACGTTTCCCCAACAACCGGTAACACTCACAGACCATGGTTTCGGCCGAATCGGCGCTTCGCAACCGCAGGCTTTGTTCCGCCATGCGTCGAACGCGGTCCGGGGCATGCAGTAACCCTTCGATCTCCCCGGCCAACCGGGATCCGGTCAGCGCGGGCTGAAGCAGCACGATGCCGGCCCCCGCTTGCTCCACGACGCGGGCATTGGATTCCTGATGATTATGCGCCGCCTGAGGAAACGGAATGAGGATCGAGGGTTTGGCGCAGGCGGCGAGTTCCGACAAGGTCAGGGCTCCACATCGACAGACGACCAGATCCGCGCGGCGAAGCATCCCGGGCATATCCCTGATAAACGGAATCACGTCCGCCTCCACGTTCATCATGCGGTACGCCTGGGACACCCGATCGAAATCGTCCGGACCCGACTGATGAATCACCGTGAGCCGGCTTCGAATCAGCGCCGAGGCCTGAACGGCTTCGAGCACAATGGAATTCATGGTCCGGGCCCCCTGACTGCCGCCGCAGATCAACAGCGTCTCGACCCGGCCCGATCCGAGACTCGGCGGCGTCGCGACAAATGCCCTCCGCAACGGGGTTCCCACCACGGAGACGTTACCCGCGCGAAAATACGCCTTCGCCCGTTCGAACGAGACGAAAATCCGGTTGGCCAACGGTCCCAATACGCGGTTGGCCGTTCCCGGGATCGCGTTCAGTTCCACGACGGCTCGCGGGATTCCCAACAACAACGCCGCCACCACCACCGGGGGGCTCGTGTACCCGCCGGTTCCCACGACGAGATCCGCTTTGGCTGCGCGCAACAGACGGAGACATTGCCACACCGCCCCGGGAATCAACAGCAGCGCCCTGATCGAAGCCACCATCCCCCGGCCCACCACCCCCCGGACACGAAGGGTTTCCATCCGCCATGACGCATCGGCCAGCATCGTCTGTTCGAGCGCCCGACCCGTCCCCACCAACGTGACGGACGTATCGGCCGCTTGACGGCGAAACTCTTCGGCTAACGCCAGCGCCGGGTAAAAATGTCCTCCCGTACTCCCTGCTGCAATCACCACGTTCATCCCATCCCGAACGAAGACGCGGGCGGACCCGTTGCCGGGTCGGCCCGGGAAATACTGAGCAATACCCCGATCGCCACCAGACTCACGATCAACGAAGAACCGCCATAGCTCACGAACGGCAGGGTTAATCCTTTTGTCGGCAACAGACCGGACACCACGCTCATGTTGATGAACACCTGTATCCCGATCAACAGGATCACTCCGCCGGCCAAAAGGCGGCCAAAGGCATCGGGAGCCCGTCCGGCGATTTTGAACCCCCTGACGATCAGCACGGCGAATAATCCGATCAACAACCCCGTCCCGAGAAACCCCAGTTCCTCGCCAACCAGAGCCAGCACAAAATCCGTGTGCGCTTCAGGCAGAAAAAACAATTTTTGCCGTCCTTCGCCCAACCCCACGCCGAACAACCCGCCGTTCCCCAACGCGACAAACGACTGCGTGAGTTGGAAACCGGTATCGGTCGGGTCCTGCCAGGGGTCTAAAAAACTCAACACCCGGCGACGGCGATAATCGGACTGCATGATCAGAACGCACGCCGCGGCGAGCAGGAACACGCCGATCGTGAGAAGATGCGGAATCCGGGCCCCGCCCAAAAACAGCAACCCGAACAACAGCAACGTCAGGACCCCGGCCGTTCCCATATCGGGTTCGAGCAGGAGCAACCCCGCAAACATCCCGACGACCGCCGCGGGCACCAGCACGCCTCGACAGAAAAAGGGCATCGCCTGCTCTTTCCTGACCACAAACGAAGCCAGGTACAACACAATGGACAGTTTGGCGATCTCCCCCGGTTGGATGGAAAATCCCGCCACGCGAAGCCACCGGCGCGCGCCGTTCACTTGCGTGCCCAGGGACGGGATCAGAACCAGGATCAACAGCGCGAACGTCAGGACCAACCCATAGGGGGCGAGCGTCTTCCACATGGTGTAATCCCGCTGAGCCACCCAATGCAGGGCGATGAGCCCCACCAGCAGCCAGAGACTTTGCCGTTTCAGAAAAAACGTCGAATCTCCGTATCGCGTTTCCGCCATCACGCCGCTTGCGCTGAACATGATGATCAGCCCAATGAAGGTCAGCATGTACGTCACCACCAGAACGGTCCGGTCCATGGGACGCGACGCCGGCCGGTCGGGGCCGGTATCCCACGCCAAGGGAAGCTGCATCCTGTTGCCGCGAACGCGCCGCATTACGGAATTCCCTCATGCATCAATCAACCAGAGCATTCACAAGGTCTCGAAAGCGCTGACCCCGATCGCGATAATCCCGGAACATGTCGAAACTGGCACAGGCCGGAGAAAACAACACGGCGTCACCCGATGCGGCGAGGTCCGCGGCCAGGGTCACGCCCTCGGCCAGGGAGGACACGCGGCTGACCGGCCCCACGCCTTCAAGGGCCCGGGCAATGACGTCCGCCGACTCTCCCAACACGATGCAGTGCTTGGCTCCGGGCTTGAGCGCGGCCTTCAACCGGCCGAACTCGCTCCGTCCCTTCTCTTTTCCACCCAGAATGACGACGAACGGCTGACGGAGGCTCTCGATGGCTTTCAGCGTGGCCTCGACGTTCGTCCCCTTGGAATCATTGATAAACGTCACGCCTCGTCGCTCACGCACGACTTCACAGACGTGGGGCAGCCCCTGAAACGATCGGACGGCCCGTCTCATGCCGTCCGGGGAACAGCCCCGAACCATGCCCACGGCAAGGGCGGCGAGCACGTTCGAGACGTTGTGGCTCCCCGGAAGCGGCACGTCGCTGACCGGCATCAGCGCGTCCCGTTCTCCATCCCCTCGCGCCACGATCATCTCACCGTCCACCCACACGCCCCGGGGCACCTCCTCGAACACGCTGAACTCGACGACTTGTCCGCGCAGGGACTCCCGCATGCGCCGGACCGGCGTCTCGTCGGCGTTGAGCACGGCAACGTCTTCCGCGGTCTGATTGCGAAAAATGTTGGCTTTGGCCCTGGCATAATCGGCGAAGCTCCGGTGGCGGTCCAGGTGGTCCGGGGTGATATTGAGCAGCACCGCGACGTGCGGATGAAACCGGTCGATCGTTTCCAATTGAAAGCTCGACAATTCCGCGACAACGTCCTGAAAAGGAGCCGGCGCGTCCGGGTCCGCGGCCGCGTGGCGCTGGAAGGCCAGGGCGGCTTCCGTCAACGGGGTTCCCAGGTTTCCGCCGACAAACGGCACGGACCCGCATTCCCGCAACAGGCTTCCGATCAGCGATACGACGGTGCTCTTTCCATTCGTGCCGGTGACGCCGATGACGGGCACGGGACAGAACCACGAGGCCAATTCGACCTCGCCGATAATGGACACGCCGCGCCGGCGCACGGCGTCGAACGCCTCCAGGGCCGGCGACACGCCGGGGCTCACGACCACCAGGTCAACGGCTTCCAGTCCCTTTTCGAATTGTTCCCCCCCAAACGGATGAATGCCCAACGCGCGGACGTCGGAGCCCTCCATGGCCCATTCCGTTTCGCGCTTGTGATCGACCAGCGCCACCTCGGCGCCAAGCGCGACAAGCAACCGCGCCGCGGCCACGCCGCTTGCGCCCGCGCCGACCACGGCCACGGATTGCCCGGCAAGCCGGCGTCTCCACGGGTCCGGATTCATGCGATGCGTCCTCTCCAACGTCAGAAGCATACGGTTAACGCAGCTTGAGGGTGCTGAGACTCAGGAGACTCAGGAGAATCGCCACAATCCATAATCGCACCACGACCTTGGGCTCCTCCCATCCTTTCATTTCAAAGTGATGATGAATGGGCGCCATCAGAAAAATCCGTTTCCGGCGTGATTTATAGAACAGCACCTGAAAGATGACGGAGACCGCCTCCATGACGAACACCCCGCCGACCAGGATCAGCAACAACTCATGCTTGCTGACCACGGCGACCGTGCCCAGGGCCGCGCCGAGGGGCAAGGAGCCCACGTCCCCCATGAACACCGACGCGGGATACGTGTTGAACCACAGGAACCCGAGACTGGAGCCGAACACCGCCGCCATCAGCACGGCCAATTCCCCTGCGCCCTCGATGTACGGAATCAGCAGATACTCCGAAATCACTTTGTTCCCGGCGGCATAGGCCACCACGGCATACGCCATCGACGCCACCATGACCGGGCCGACCGCCAACCCGTCCAACCCGTCCGTCAAATTCACGGCATTGGAACAGCCCACGATCACCAGGATGGCGAACGGAATGTAGAGCGTCCCCAGGTCGGGCGTAAACGTCTTGAAAAACGGCACGCTGAGTTCCGTCGAATACCCGGGAGAGGTATAGAAAAACAGGCCGATGCCCAAGGCAATGCCTATTTGCGCCACGAACTTTTGGAGAACGCTCAACCCTTCCGACCGCCCCCGGGACATTTTGATGGAGTCGTCGACAAACCCGATGAGCCCAAACCCCACGATGGACAGGATGACGAGCCACACGTAGAGATTGCGCACGTCCGCCCACAGCAGCGTGGACAGCAACACGGCAAACACAATGAGAATGCCTCCCATGGTGGGCGTCCCTTGTTTGGCCCGGTGGTGGCTCGGCCCCTCTTCCCGAATCCGTTGTCCCAACCCGAGTGCCTGCAATTTTCTAATCAGGGGCGGAGCCAGGACAAACGCGAGGATAAAGGCGGTCAGGGCCGCGTAAATGATGCGAAAGCTCAAATACCGGAACACGTTGAAAATCGCGACGTCCTGGTGCAGCGGGTACAGCCACAAATACAACATACGCCTTATCCTGTCGCTCCGCGGGGCCCGGACCGGAGCGCATCCGCCAGGCACTCGAACCGCATGGCCCTGGAGGCTTTCAGCAACACAACGTCTCCGGGCTCGACCAATTTTTTGAGGATGCGCGCCGCGTCCCCGACGCGCCGGGCTTCGAAAATCCGCGACGCGGGCATCCCCTCCGCGGAGGCCCCGCGAGCCAACTCTCCGCCCAATTCCCCACACACGACCAACAATGACACGCGACTGCCGGCAACAAAGGCGCCGACGTCCCGGTGCAACGTCCGCGCTTCCGTTCCCAACTCCAACATGTCTCCCAGCACGGCAATGGTTCGCCGGCCAACGCCGAATTCCCGCAACAGCGTCACGGCCGCCTTCATGGAATCAGGATTGGCGTTATAGCAGTCCTGAATCACGCTGATCCCCCGCCAGGAGGAAACCTGCGACCGCAGGGCCACGGGACGAAAACGACTCAAGCCGGCTGCCATGTTTGCGACCGACAGTCCCAGGACGCGGCCGACCGCAATCGCGGCCAGCGCGTTCAACACGTTATGGATTCCATGTGCGCGCAGAGACAGTCGATGCGACAGTCGACGACCGGCCACGTGGAGACGAAATTCGGTGTGCGCTCCTCGTTGCTGAACGTGACTTCCGCGAACGTCCGCTTCCTCCCGGAGTCCGAACGAGACGACCGCGCAGCGGGCGCGCCGCCGGAAAAAATCGTAATACGGGTCGTCCGCGTTCAACACGACGGCGCCCTCGCGCGGAAGACGGGCCAACAATTCGGCTTTCGCCCGGGCGGATCCATCCACGCTGCCAAAAAATTCCAAATGGTCGTTGCCGACGTTCGTGATGAGGCCGATGGTCGGCTTGGCGATTTCCGCCAACCGCGTGGTTTGTCCCGCGGCATCCACGCCCAATTCCAGCACCGCCGCCTGGTGAGACGCGGTCAACCCGAGAACCGTGTGCGGCAACCCGATGCGATTGTTCAAATTGCCGGCGGTTTTCCTGAGGCGCCAGCGCGGCGACAGCGTTTTCGCCACCATCTCCTTCGTGGTGGTTTTGCCGTTGCTCCCCGTCACCGCCACAACGGGAATGTCAAAGCGGGCCCGATGAAACGTCGCAAGATCCTGATACGCTCGCAACGAATCCGTGACCTTCACCACGAAAGGGTCGGCCCGTGACGAGGCAGGAGCGCCGACTCCGGCGTGACGCGGCCAGGCTTCCAGCACGACTCCCCTGGCTCCGCGGGTGAACACCTCATTGATAAACCGGTGGCCGTCAAACCGATCGCCCTTCAACGCGACAAACAAATCGCCTTTTCGCACCTTCCGGGAATCGGTACAGACCCGTTGAATCCGGCAACCCGTCGTGCCTTTCAGTAATGTTCCGCCGGTTGCAGCCAGCACTTCGTCTCCTGTAAACGTCGCCATCGCCGGAGCGCCTATTCCCCGCCCGGCAAGCCCGCCAACAATTCACGAACCACGTCCCGGTCATCAAAACGATGCCGCGTCGCGCCGATGATCTGATAATCTTCATGCCCCTTGCCGGCGATCAGCACCAGGTCGCCCGGCCGGGCTTCGAGAAGCGCCGCGCGAATGGCCGCGCGACGATCCGGGATCACGTGCGACGCGCCCCGTTCCGACGCCGGAAGATCCAGCACTCCCTGTTCAATGTCGCGCAGAATCGACTCGGGCTCTTCGGTGCGAGGATTGTCCGAGGTCAGAAACACCACGTCACTGTCCTGGGCCGCGACCCGTCCCATTTTCGGCCGTTTCCCCGGATCACGATCGCCCCCGCAACCAAAAACCGTGATGATCCGTTCCCGTTGCAGTTGCCGGGCCGCGGCCAAAAGACGGGCCAGCGCGTCTTCCGTATGGGCATAATCCACGATCACCGAAAAAGCCTGCCCCGCCTCCACGCGCTCGAACCGGCCCGGGACCGTCTGGAAGTCCCGAATCCCCCGCCCCACCTCATCCGGAGACAGGCCCCGGGCGAGACCGACGCCGATGACGGCCAACAGGTTCGAGGCGTTGTGTTCGCCGACCAGGGCACTTTGGATCTCCACTGTCCCGCGCGGAGTATGGGCCATAAACCGGGTGCCCTCCATCGAGAGGGTCACGTCGGTCGCGTAAATATCCGCGTCCCGGTGAAGGGAATACGTCCAGACCGGAACCGGAATCTCGGTTTGCAATCGAACGCCCCAGGCATCGTCAATATTGATAATCGCCCGTTTGGGTCCGGTTTTGAAGGCGGGAACGACAAATTCCTGAAAGAGGCGCAATTTCGCGTGGTAATAGGACTCCATCGTCTCGTGGAAATCCAAATGGTCCCGGGTCAGATTTGTAAAAACCGCCACGTCGAATTCACAGCCTTCGACCCGGTCCAGCGCAAGCGCATGCGAGGAGACCTCCAGGACCGCGGTATCCATCCCGGCGTCCACCATTCGACGCAGGAACGTCTGCAGGGGAACCGCGCCCGGCGTCGTGTGACCGGCCGCCTGACACTCCGCGCCCACGTGATACCCCACCGTGCCCATGAGGCCCGTCCGGCAGCCGCCGCGTTCCAGGATGGCCCGGCTCGCGTGAGCCACCGTGGTTTTCCCGTTCGTCCCCGTGACGCCCACCATGCATAAGGATTGGGAAGGGTTCTCAAAAAAGCGAGCGGCCAACCGGCCCAGCGCCTTTCTGGAATCCCTGACTTCGATCCAGGCCGGGCCGACGTTCCCGGCGCGAACCGGAGCGTGAAACGGAGCTTGCACCACAACGCCCCCTACCGGTTGTCGATACACCTCAGTGACAAACGCATGACCGTCGACCCGCTGCCCCTTGACGGCAACAAACACGTTGCCTTGTGCGACGTCCCGCGAATCATCCGTGATGCCGGACGGTTCCACGTCCAGGTTGCCCGTCGCGCTAACCACGTCGAGGGACCGTAATAACGTCGCTAACGTCATCCTGTACGTGTTCCGTCCCTTCGACCCTTCGACACGCTCAGGGCTCAGGACAGGCATTCGTTGACAATTTCCCCCTCACCCGGCCTCCGGATCAGCACCGGGCACGCGCTCCTTTATTCCCCTCCTCTGTCAGGAGAGGGACGGGGAGGGAGAAGCTATGAAGACCGGGACGCCACCGTCCGGGCTTCGTCGCCGGGAGCCACGCTGAGATAGCGGAGCGTCTGTTCCGCCACCCGGCGAAACACCGGGGCCGCCACCACCCCTCCCCACGCGGGGCCCTGCGGTTCGTCGATCATCACCAATATGGCCAATTGCGGATCCTCTGCGGGCACGAATCCGACAAACGAGCCGACGAATTTGGTGGACGAATACGTGCCGGTGTCAGGATCGACTTTCTGTGCGGTTCCGGTCTTGCCGGCGACCCGATACCCCGGAACGGCCGCGCGCTTTCCCGTTCCCTGTTCCACCACGTTGACCAGAAGCTCCGTGGCGGTTTTTGCCGTCGCGGCGCTGATGGGCCGGCGACGAATATGGGGAACGTGTTCCCAGACGCTTTTTCCCTGGTGATCGGAAATCTCCCGTACCAGAAACGGCCTCATGAGCCATCCCTCATTGGCAATGGCCGACACGGCCGTCAGCAGTTGCAACGGCGTCACGGCAATCTCCTGCCCGATGGCCAAAGAAGGAAGCGTGCGCTGACTCCATTGATCCGGCGGTTTCAACAGGCCGATGGATTCTCCGGGAAGATCGATCCCCGTTTTCTCGCCAAAGCCGAACGTGCGCAAGAATCGATAGACCGGTTCGCGTCCCAGATCCCACGACATTTTGACGAAGGCCACGTTGCTGGATCGTTGCACGGCTTCACGGAACGTCACCCACCCGGCTTTGTCGTGGTCATGGATCACGGTTCCACTGATCGGGATCTCTCCATCACCCGCGTACAGCAGGGTCTCCGGGGTGACGCGATTCAATTCCAGGGCCGTGGCGGCCAGCACGGCTTTGAGCGTCGAACCCGGCTCATAGGGATCGGTCACGCCCCGGTTTCTCCACCGCTCGGGCGACGCCTGCTGAATCTGATTCGGGTCAAACGTGGGGCGAAGGGCCCAAGCCAACATCTGGCCGCTGTCTGGGGCCATGACCAGTACGGCCCCGCCTTGCGCCCCGGTATCGCGGACGGCCCGTTCCAGGGCCTGCTCCGCGATATACTGAATCACTTCATCGATGGTCAGGGAAATGGCGTGCCCGGAAAGCGGCTGAGGAGCTCGCCGGCGTTCGGGAATGATGACGCGGCCCAGCGCGTCCCGCTGCAGGACCACCCGGCGAACCCGGCCCCGAAGATGCTCGTCATATCCGTTTTCAAGTCCTTCAAGCCCTTGGCTGTCGATTCCGGCAAACCCCAGAACGTGCGCCAACAACGTGCCCTTGGGATAAAAGCGCCGCGCTTCCACCATGACGCCCACGCCGGGGAGGCCCAGATCATTCAATCGTTCGACCCGCGCATCCTGAATTTTCCGCTCAATCCAAATAAAGTCCCGTTTGACCCGCAACCGTTTTTCCAGGGGTTCCTGAGGAAGGTCCAACGTCCGCGCGAGTTGGCGCGCGACCCGGGTGGGATTCTCAATCGAAGACGGCGTGGCGTACACGGACGGCACGTCCAGGTTCAAGGCCAGCGGTTTCCCTTGCCGGTCCAAAATGGCGCCGCGCTCGGAATGCAGGGTGACGGTCTTCTCGTGCTGCTGGCGGGCTTTCTGCATCATCATTTCCGCCTGAAGCACCTGAAGGTCGAAAAACCGAAAGAGCAGCACGGCAAACCCGACCAGCAGACACAGTCCCAGAAAGACTCGCCGTCCGGCCCCGTCCCCGGCCGATTTGCATTCCTCTTCCATGAATGATCGGTTCATCGTCAGTCTCCCGTTTGCCGAGCCAAACGAAGCGGGGGCTCAGGTCCGTCGCCGGGCATTCCGTTCGCAGGGCGACTCGGAACCAGGATCACCTGCCTGTCGCCCGGAGGTCGCATCCCCAGTTTGTCACCGGCCTCCGACGCAATACGCTCGGTCGCCGTCAATTGAGAGAACCGGGCCTGCAAGCGATCGTGTTCCTGCGTCAAGGCGGCTTTTTTCTGCAACAAGGCGTCCAGTTCGTACCCCAGTCGGACGACGTCGACCTTTCCCCATACGTAAAACAGGAGCACGCCGCTCAGGCTCGCCGTCAACAACGTCCAGAACAGCCATCTCATGCCTGCCCCCTTCCGGCCTGTGCGTCCGCCCAACCGGGCGTTCGTTCGATGACCCGCAACTTCGCGCTGCGCGACCGAGGATTGGCCCGACGCTCCTCCAGGGAAGGGGACACGGGTTTTTTCGTCAGAATGGCCCACTGATCCGGGGCGTCGTGAGCCAATTGCCGAAACATCTGTTTCACCAAACGATCTTCCAGAGAATGAAAAGAAATCACGCACAGACGACCTCCCGGCGCCAGGACGTCGATCACCTCATTGAGCCCGGTTTTCAGCGAGCCCAATTCGTCATTGACCGCCATGCGAAACGCTTGAAAGGTGCGCGTCGCCGGATGAAGGCGCCCGGAACGATACGCCCGCGGCACGGATTGTTGAATCACCCGAGACAAGTCCGTGGTGCGCCGAAGGGGGGATTGCCGGCGAACCCGGACAATGGCCCGCGCAATGCGCCTGGAGTACCGTTCTTCCCCCAACGCATGCATGATCTGAGCAAGCTGCGTTTCGGACAGCGTGTTGACGAGGTCTTCAGCCGATCGACCGCACGCGGGATTCATACGCATATCCAACGGTCCGTCCTGTCGAAAACTCAACCCTCGCTCGGGCTGCTCCAATTGCGCCGACGACACGCCCAAATCGAACAGGATGCCGTCCGCGCGTTCCCTGTTGGCCATGTTCATCACCGATTTCACGCGCTGAAAATTTTCACAATACAGAGAGGTTCTGGATTGATAGGCCTGAAGCCGTGTCCGGGCATGGGCCACCGCCTGAGGGTCCCGGTCGATCCCGATCAGCGTGCCTTCTGGCGCACTGGCTCGCAGGATACGTTCCGCGGTCCCTCCCAAGCCTACGGTGCAATCCACGTAACACCCTTGCGGCTGCGGCCGTAACCACGTGACGACCTCCTCCAATAGCACCGGCACATGAATCGGATTATCCAACTACCTTATATCGCTCCTATTTAATCCCACTTTTTTCCACTTTCTTCCACCTACGAGGCAAACTATACGCTTCCACACAATTTTGTCAAGCAAAATCAATTAGTTATTGCTGATGCCTGGCAAACCGCAGGCCGCGCCGTCTACCCATTTACACAGATTCAATCGGGGACGGGGTTTGGAGAAAACAGGCCGTCAGGTTCTTGGGACCGACGCGCCGTCGTCTCCGAGATGGTGAATGACGTTACGCCGCAATAAGCCGAAACGGTATTTTCTTTTCCAGGACGACAATAATTCTCAAGAGAAGATCAATGGAAATACTATTTTCTCCTCTATTGCTGATGCGGGTAATCCGTGCCCGGGAAGTCCCCAGGCGAGTGGCGATGGCGTGGTGGGATTCTCCCGAATGTTCAATAGCCCGGGCGGCCCGATCATAGAGCCGCGATTTTAATTCCATGATGGCCGCGTCCGCATCACTGAGTTCAAGGTCTTTTGCTAATTTTCTGGCCTGTTGACTGATTTTCATGAAGCATCCTCCTCAACCTTTGTTTGGCTGTGTCGATTTCCTTTTGGGGCGTTTTCTGAGTCTTCTTTATAAAAGCATGGGGCACCAAAATCTTATCGCCATCAAGAAAAGCATAGAAAACTCTGTAGAGCCCGTTCGTATCTTTGATCCGTAACTCAAAGGCCGATTGGTGAAGGGCCGGGATCTTTCTCGACTGAGGCATCCCGAGCGCAATCCCTCGTTGAAGGGTCAAAAGAAGGGCGCCAATCTCTTTCCTGACTTCCACCGGAAACACCCTCACGGTTTTTCTTGCGGAGAAATCCCAGATGATTTCTTTCATTCAAGCTATTGTGCTAAAATTAGCACCTTCGGTCAAGAGGGAAATCCAGCGGGTATGCACCTGAGTTGTTTGATGTGCGGGGATTGCGCAGAAAAGCGAGACATCAGGGCGTGGTGGGGACCGAGGGTCGGCAGGCAGGGCAGGCTATGGGTACAGGCGATACAGCATGCGCGGGAAGGGGATGGTTTCGCGCACGTGGGCGATGCCGCAAATCCAGGCCACGGCGCGCTCGATCCCCATGCCGAACCCGGCATGGGGCACGGACCCGTATCGCCGCAGATCCAGATACCACTGAAAGGCCTCGGCTGCCAACTGATGGTCCTGCAAGCGGGCGGCCAACATGCCGTACTCATGGATGCGTTGCCCGCCCCCGATGATTTCGCCGTATCCTTCCGGAGCCAACATGTCCATGCACAGCGCCCGGTCGGGATTGTCGGGGTCGGGTTGCATATAAAAGGCCTTGATCTTCGCGGGATACCGATGCACCAGGACGGGTTGCTCAAACTGAGTGGACAGGGTGGTTTCATCGTCCGCGCCGAAATCCTCGCCGGCCCGGATCGACGACCCCAGGTCCTGCAAGCGCAGAATCGCCTCATCGTAGGTGAGTCGCGGAAAGGGCGGAACGATCGCTTCCAATTTGGACACGTCCCGTTCCAACACCTGTAATTCGTTCCGGCAGTGTTCCAGAACCCGTTCGACGACCATCGCCACGAACGCCTCGGCCAGGTCCATCGCGTCGGGCAATTCCGCAAACGCCATTTCGGGCTCGACCATCCAGAATTCCATCAAATGCCGGCGGGTCTTGGATTGCTCGGCGCGAAACGTCGGACCGAAGCAATAGACCTTTCCAAAGGCCGCGGCGGCCGCTTCCCCGTACAATTGTCCGCTCTGCGTCAGGTAGGCCGTTTCTTCAAAATATTGCGTTTGGAACAGCGTGGTCGTGCCTTCGCACGCGTTCGGCGTAAAAATGGGGGCGTCGATCAGGACAAACTCGCGTTCGTCGAAAAAATCCCGGCAGGCCTTGATGATCGCATGCCGGATTTTCAGGATGGCCTGTTGCCGCGTTGAACGGAGCCAGAGGTGGCGGTGGTCCATCAGAAACCCGACCCCGTGCTCCTTGGGTTGAACCGGAAACGGCTCGGCGAGGTGAATGATCGCGAACGCGGTCACCTCGACTTCGTACCCGCCCGGAGCCCGCGCCTCCGCGCGGGGCACGCCGGTGACGGTCAAAGAGGATTCCTGCGTCAGGTGCTTCGCAAGGTCGAATTGTTCCTCCCCCAGGGTTCCCTTGCTCAACACGGCCTGTATGTCGCCGGACCCGTCCCGCAGCGTGAGAAATTGCAGTTTGCCGCTGGATCGATGATGGCGGACCCACCCTTGCAGACACACCTCCCGCCCGACCACTTCGGCGATTTGCGAGACGGACACGATAGGGACGCTCATACCGGCATCTGCGCCTTCATCGGGCAATGAAACACCTCTCGACGAGAACGCCGGCGTCACACGGGAGCGGGGTGCGCAGAGGCGCCTGCGCTTGCGACCATCCACGTGAATTGACACCGGCTCCTGCCAAGACTATCATATTTTTCAAAGGAGGTCCGCAGATGAGTTATACCATTACCGTGCAAGAGCTGAAGAATCGTTTGGATAAAGGCGACAAGGTGTTTTTATTGGACGTTCGGGAACCGCATGAATTTTCCATGGCCAGGATTGAAGGGTCCACCCTCATTCCCTTGGGCACGTTACCCAACTCGCTCAATCAACTCGACCCGGCCGATGAAATCGTGGCCTTGTGCCATAAAGGCATGCGCAGTGCCGACGCCGTGGGCTTTCTCCTCCAGCAAGGATTCGCCAACGTCAAAAACCTGATCGGGGGCATTGACGCCTGGTCCGTTGAAATCGACCATTCGGTTCCGCGTTATTGATCGTCAGCGAAGCGCCGCGGCCGTCCATCGCAGGCCCAAAAAAATTTCGCGATTCCCCTTTTTCCCCCGCACGGGGGAATCGAACAACCCGAGGCCGTCAAATCCCATTTGCCGCGCCACGTCCTGGACATGCCGCGCCGCCGCCCACCTGACCTCGTCATCCCGGACCACGCCTCCCCGCCCCACCTGCTTCACGCCGGCTTCAAATTGCGGCTTGACCAGCGCCACGATCGTGGCTCCGGGCGCCAGAAATTTCACCACGCACGGCAACACCAGGCGTAGTGAAATGAACGAGACGTCAATGACGGCCAGTTGAACGGGTTCGGGAACGGCGGCACGGTCGAGAGACCGGATGTTGCATCGCTCGAGGACGACAACTCGCGGATCGTTTCTGAGGCCCCAATCCAACTGCCCATAGCCCACGTCCACGGCATAGACCCGGCGGGCCCCCTGTTGAAGGAGACAATCCGTAAACCCGCCCGTCGAAGCCCCGACGTCCAGGACAATACGGTCCGCCACGCGGACGGAAAAGGCCTCCAACGCCGCGGAGAGTTTCTCGCCCCCCCGGCTCACAAACGGGCTTGCCGGCCCGTCCACGTCAATGGCCGCTTGCCCGGCCACGAGCGCGGCCTGCTTCTCCACGCGCGTCCCATCGACCCGGACCAGGCCCGCCAGGATCATCCGTTGCGCCTGCTCCCGACTGCGGGCCAACTCACGCCTGACCAGCTCGTCATCGAGTCGCCGTTTGGAAATTCTGGAGAGCATCACCGTGGGAATGAGGACTTCGGCAGGGACCGGGACGGACCGTTGGGTTGGCAGGCGAGGCGTTCAGTCCTGTTCTTCGTCCCCGATGGAATACGCTTCCACCCGTTTCTTCCCGTCTTTGTCCTGCACCATGATTTCCACTTTCCGTTCGGCGTCATCCAGCATCTTGAGACAGGTTTTGGAGAGCTTGATCCCCTCCTCAAACATTTTCAGGGAATCATTCAGCGGGAGATCCCCCTTTTCCAGCTCGGCGACGATGGTCTCAAGCCTGGCCAGGGCATCTTCAAATTTCAGGGCTGCCATATCTGCCTGTAAACGTCGATGTGAGGCCGTCGCGACGGCTCTCGCGCGTCGCCGTCCTTTCGCTTGTGCATTCGCTCGACGCCGCGCGCGCAAGCGGTCACGCGGCGAAACGCATTATACGCGGTGTTCCCGGGAGGTCAAGATTGCCGCTCCTCAACGAGACAGGACAGCCGGCCTTTGGCCAGTCGCGCTCGAATCCGGTCCCCGACCCGGACGGATTGAGCGTCCTTCACGATGGTTCCTCCGGGAGCGGTTTCCAGGATGCTGTATCCGCGAGACAAAATCGCGAGCGGGCTCAGGGTATCCAGGGTACTGGCTGCGGATCGCAATTGCTGTTTTTTCCCCGTAATCACCCACGGCATGGCCCTGGAAAGTCGTTGAAGAAGCTGGGGCAGCATCAGACTTCCCCGTTGCCACGATTGCCCCGGACCGATTCGTTGCAGACCGGCGGTCAACGCATCCAGTCTCGGCCGTGTCGCGGCAAACATGGACCGGAGGCCGCTCCCAAGCCGGAAACTGAGTTCATCCACCCGTTGCGCCTGACGTTGAAGGATTTGCGAAGGAACGGGAAGCGCGTGCAACGCCACCTTCACCTGATTCCTGTGCAACCTGAACGTGCCGCGCATGGCCCGGGCGAGCCTTGCGTGCTGTTCCCCTATGCCTTCGATCAGGTCGACCAGCACGGGAGAAACCGATTCCGCCGCGGCCGACGGGGTCGGGGCCCGAACGTCGGCGGCAAAATCCGACAAGGTAAAATCGATTTCGTGGCCCACCGCTGAAACCACCGGAATTCGGGAGCCGGCAATGGCCCGAACCACGATTTCTTCGTTAAAGCTCCAGAGATCTTCCCAGGACCCGCCCCCTCTTCCCACGATCAGCGCGTCGAGGTCCGCGTGCTGATTGGCCAATCGGACGGCATCCGCGATTTGTTGCGCGGCTCCGGGGCCCTGCACGGCCACGGGAAAGACGCGCAGGCGAATCACCGGACATCGGCGGTGGACCACCGTCACAATATCGTGCAGCGCGGCTCCCGTGTCCGACGTGATCACCCCGACGCGGCGGGGGAAAAACGGCAGGGGACGTTTGCGCGCGGGATCGAACAGCCCTTCCCGCTCGAACTGTTTCTTGCGTTGTTCAAACGCCACCTGCAGGGCCCCAATGCCCTTGGGTTCGAGATACTCCAGAAGAAGCTGATAGTCGCCTCTCGGTTCATAGACGTTGACGCGGCCTTTGACCAGCACCGTGAGGCCGTTTTCCACGTGAAATGGGAGCGACGCGGCCGTGCGACGAAAGAGAACCGCCCGGATTTGGCTTTCCCGGTCGTTCAGGGAGAAATAGACGTGCCCGGAGGAGGGAGTCCGAAGATTCGAAACCTCCCCCTCGACCCACACGTCCGGAAACGCGTGTTCCAGGGTCGCGCGAATGCGCGTCGTCAGTTGGGTCACCGTATAGACAGTCGGGGAGGAGTCAGACACGAGTCAGGGCGTCAGGCGATTTCCCGCACGCGTTGAATGCCGGTGGCTTTTCCGGTTGCAGGGTCCAGCTCGATCACGGTGGCTCCCAGCACCGCGGGGCCGGAGGCCACTTCAAAGCGTCTGGGCATCTGCGTGAGAAATTTGTCGATCACCAGTTCTTTTTTCATGCCGATCACGGAATTGACGGGACCGGTCATCCCGATGTCCGTCAAATAGGCCGTCCCCTTGGGCAGGATCTGTTCATCCGCGGTTTGCACGTGCGTATGCGTTCCCACGACGGCCGTCACCCGGCCGTCCAAAAAATAGCCCATGGCCATCTTCTCGGCGGTCGTTTCCGCGTGCATGTCCACGAGAATGCAGGGGGTCTGTGCTTGC
Organism: Nitrospirales bacterium; assembly: GCA_965232175.1. GTDB lineage: Bacteria > Nitrospirota > Nitrospiria > Nitrospirales > UBA8639 > Bin75. The sequence continues at coordinate 1,494,658 of CBDDOW010000006.1, read as the reverse complement.
AGCTTTTCCACTTCGCGTTCGGCCGCCCGAAAGGGACAATCCAGCGTCGGCATAAACGCCCGGCCCATGACCTGGATCAGCCCGATTTTCTCGCCGCTCGGCCTTTCGATGATGAACGACCCCTGCCCGGGCGTGCCCTCGGGATAATTGGCCGGACGCAGGATCCTGGGTTCTTTGCGAATATAGTCCACCATTTCCTTTTTATCCCAGACGTGATTGCCCGTGGTCAGCGCCGAAAACCCCAGGTCGAATAAATCATTCGCCAAATCAGGCGTAATGCCGAATCCGCCGGCGACGTTCTCGGCGTTGGCGACGACAAGATCGACGCGATACCGTTCACTGACTCGATGGATGTTCTGGGTGATGCTCCGCCGTCCCGGTTCGCCAACGATATCACCGATAAACAACACAACCACAAAAATTCCCGCTTCCTGTTTGCCGTCCCGTTATTTCGCAAATTCGACGAACCGGCTTTCCCGAATCACCGTCACTTTAATCTGGCCGGGGTACGTCATTTCCTGTTCGATTTTCTTGGACAGGTCACGAGACAGGACAAGGGCGTCATGGTCGGACAGTTTTTCCTGCCGAACGATCACGCGCACTTCCCGCCCGGCCTGAATCGCATAGGCTTTATCCACCCCTTCATAGCCCACGGCCAGGCCTTCCAATTTTTCCAATCGTTTCACGTAGGCTTCCAGCGTTTCGCGTCGCGCGCCGGGCCTGGCCGCGGATAAGGCCTCGGCCGCCGCGACCAACACGGATTCCGGGCAAATCGGGTCCACCTGTTCATGGTGCGCGGCAATGGCATTCACAATTTTTTCGGATTCGCCGTACTTCTTCGCGATTTCGGCACCCAGCATCGCATGCGTGCCTTCTTCTTCGTGACTCACCACTTTGCCGATGTCGTGCAACAACGCCCCCCGTTTGGCCAACTTGATATCCAACCCCAATTCCGCGGCCATGATGCCGCAGATGTACGACGCCTCACGGGCATGGTACAAATTGTTCTGTCCGTAGCTGGTCCGGTAGCGCAACCGGCCCAGGAGTTTCACAATCTCGGGATGAAAATCCGAAAGGCCGACCTCGAAGATCACCTTTTCGGCTTCTTCCCGCATCACCTTCTCAAGATCGCCTTTGACTTTTTCCACGACTTCTTCAATCCGCGTGGGATGAATGCGGCCATCCTGCATCAGCCGTTCAAGCGAAATTTTGGCAATCTCGCGCCGCAAGGGATCGAATCCGGAGACAATGACGGCTTCCGGAGTTTCATCGACGATTAAATCCACGCCCGTGGCCGCCTCCAAAGCCCGAATGTTGCGGCCTTCCCGTCCGATGATTCGACCTTTCATCCCGTCATTGGCCAGGGACACCACCGAAATGGTGGCTTCATTGACGTAATCGCGAGTGATCCGTTGAATCGCGTTGGTCACGATCTGCTGGGCTTCCCTGTCCGCGCCTTCCCGGGCTTCGTCGAGGATCCGCTTCGTCAGGCCCGTGGCTTCCAACCGCACTTCACCTTCGAGCTCGGTCAACAGTTGCCGCTTGCCTTCTTCCGTGGTCAGCCCGGCCACCTGCTCCAGGGCCTTCCGATGCTCCTGGATCGTTTGCTCGCAGGTCCGTTCCTGCTTCGCCAACGCGGCTTCCCGATTCGAGGCGGTCCGTTCCCGCTGACGAAATTCCTCCTCACGCCGCTCAAAATTCGCGATTTTTCGTTCCAGGCCCTCTTCGCGTTGCCCCACGCGTTTTTCCAGCCACTGCCACTCGCTTCGTTTTTCTTTTTGCGTCTTTTCGATTTGAGCTTTGGCTTGAAACACCAGATCCTTGGCTTCGATGTTCGCTTCCTTGACAATATGCTCGGCTTCGCGTTCCGCCGATTGTCTTAATTGGAGCAGTTCGTCTTCGGCTCTACGACGTTGCGTGGTGAAGCGCGTCCGTTGAATCACCCAGTTCAACACAAACCCCGCCCCAAGGCCGATGCCTCCAACGACTGCCATCATGATGGTATCCGTAAAAATGGTCGTCACCCCCTTCTCTCACGGGACAGGCCCAGAGGCCTGTGTCCTGCGACAAAGGCGCGGTAGTCAGCCTTTGAACGCATTGACAAGGTTCAGGCTGCCGGAGGGATCAACGATCGTCGATCACGGCTTTCACGTGGACTCGTGCGACGGGAAGCGTGAAGAAGAGGCAGGGAATGAAACGACGCGAAAAATGATTCTACGGGATGTTGGGGTGCGTGAAAAACATCGCAAACGGTAGATATTGGCTGACGCCCAGGTTTCTACATCTGTCTAACACTCTCTCACCCATCAGCTTGGATCCATGAAGCTCAGGCCTCTCTGACGAACTATCTACCCGGATGACTCGTGCCGCCTCATGGACACGCGGACACGCGCGCGACCGCATAAGCCATCCCTCAATTCAACCCTATGCACACCCTCGGTTTTCCAAAACTCGATTCATTCTATTTCCTGCACGATTCGTTCTTCCTGATCGACGACGATCTTCCTCTCGTTAAAATGTTTGATACCGTACGTTACCAGAGCGTGACGGTTCGCGCAAGAACAGCGACGGATCAGGGGCCGTCGGGTCCGATGTGGGATTCGATACACTCCAACAACCCTTCGGCACGACGCTCGACCTCAGCCTCGCCCGCCTGCCGACGGCGTTCCTGTCGAAACAGTTGATCCGCAATGTTCATCGCGGCCAGAATGGCAACCTTGATGGGCGTGGACTTGATCGTCCCCTGCGCGATGGTCTGCATCTGCCCTTCAACGTATCGGGCGAGTTCATGCGCATACCCTTCATCTTCAATCGGTCGCAGGGCCAATTTCTGCCCGCACACGTCAACCTCGATGCTTTTAGTCATGAACGGCCTCTTGGAGCCCGGTCTCCGACGGTTCCAGGCTATCCAGTTGCTCCAACACCTTTTCAATGCGCAACTTGATATTCACGCGCTCATCCTGCAACTCGTGCGCCTCGGCCTCCTGTCTCGCCAATTCCTCTTGAACCAGATCCAACTGCTGCCGGAGGGACCCGTTGGCCTGCTTCAATTCCTGGACCAACTCGACCAGGTCCCTGACTCGAACCTCCAGTGTTTCCATTTTTTCAAGACTCATGGTGATGAACTCCTTAGCTGGGATCGGCGATAAATAAGAGATAAAATAAAAGCTTTAGCAGGCCCTGTCAAGAGCAAGGGCGCTACATGTAGTGGAATGCAGGATATGGTAGATACGATAACTTGTGAGAACCCGTTTCACGTACCGGCGGGTTTCCCTATAGGAAATCAGTTCGACAAATTCGTCCGGGTCCCGGTTGCCGAACCTGGCGATCCACCGGTTCACCGCATCGGGACCGGCATTATACGCCGCGACGGCTCGAATGAGATTCCCCTGATAGTCACGTAACAATTCACCAACGTAGTCAACCCCCAACCGGATGTTCATCGCTCCGTCCAACAAATCCTCCCGGTCCGGGGACCCGAGGCCCAAACGGAGGGCGACGCGGTTCGCCGTCTCCGGCATCAATTGCATCAGCCCCATGGCGCCGACGGCCGACAAGGCCCCGGGATCATACAAACTTTCCTCGCGGATGAGTCCCGCAACCAACAAGGGATCCACGCGCCCATCCGCATAGCGCCGGATCGTCGGGAGATAGCCCGTTGGATACGCCATACGCCACAACAATGAATCGAAGGCAATCCGGCGACGTTTCAACGGCTCTCGAAAGTGCCGCGCGGCGATCACGATCGGCGAGGCATAATCCTCAACCGCCAGCATGTGCTGCGCCAGGGCGTACAAGGTCTGCGGCTGATCGCCGTATTGCGCCTTGACCGCCGACAATTCTTCCACCGCTTCCCGGCGAAGGCCCAGTCTCGACAGTTCCATGGCCTTTTGGAAATGCGGGTTGATTCGGACCGCAGACGACGCGGGACCGTACATCGTCCGGACCGCCTCGCTTGCCCGGTGATCGCGTCCTGCGTGAAGGGGACGCCGCAGGCGAATCCCGGACAATTGCCCATAATAGGTCATGGGCCAATCCGCGGACACCCGCCCATACAACGCTTGCGCCTCATCGGCCCGGCCCATCCGTTCAAGCGCCCGCGCTTCCCAATACTGCGCCCGGTTTCGCCAATGCCAGCCGGCAGCGGTGGCCGCAAGCAGCCGAAACGCTTCAACCGCGTCGTCCCAAGCGCCCTGTTGATAATGCAGCCATCCCAACCGCCACAACGCGTCTGTTTTGATCGCAGGAAGCTCCGCCACGCGATAGGCGTCCGAATAGGCCAGGACCGCTTGCGGAATCGCGTCTTCCCCTTCAGCCCACACGCCACTCAGCCACCGGATGCGGCTACGCGCATTCGCGCTCACGCCGGGAGGAACCGAATCGCGAAACTGCAGAAGCAGCCGGCCCTGATCCCGTCGCAAGTAGGCCTTGGCCAACCACACGGCGGCTTGACCGGCATACTCGGAAGAGAGGGTCAGAAGCCGGCGGAAGATGGGCTCGGCCTGGACATACTGCTTCAATCGCACGTGAGCCATCCCCAACCGAAAGAGTCCCTGCTCAGAACGCGGGCCATGCGATCGACCGGCCAAAAACTTCCGCAAATCCCGAATGGCGGCTTCAAAACGCGCCGCCCCATACCACGTGTGGCCTCGCTCAAAATAATCGTCCAATGAAGGGGTCCAGGGCAGCGCGCCCGGCTGACCGGATTGCACGATGTGGTCCACCGCTTGGGCCTCCGGAGATTCGGGATACGTTCGCCACAGTTCGCCCAGCGCCGCTTTCGCCCCGGGCACGTCCTGCAATCGGGCCGCGCACTCGGCAAGAACCGAGAAGGCTCGGGGGGCAGAGGGGGAATCCGGATCACCGGACGTGGCGCGCTCCAGGTGCGCAATGGCAGCCTGGCATTGCCCGTTCTCGAACCAGGCGAATCCCGATTCATACGACGTTTCGTTGCTCAGGACGGAAGGAACGGACAACTCCAGCGCCGATTCAAACGTCAGGGCGGATTCATGCAAGGACCCCACGCGCCCCAACGCCCGGCCGAGTTTCAACAACACGTAATCTTCGAGCAGGGGGAAATCCTCGCGGGCCGCGCGCAGATACGCAATGGCCCGGGCAGGTTCACGTTCAAGCAGAGACCATCCTATCCGGAGACCCGCGCGCTTGGCCCAGATGGTTCCCGGATACGCCTCCTGCACGGAACGAAAATGGTTGACCTGCAAAAGCGTCTGATCGGGGTGCTCGCGGGCAAAAGCCGCGGCGTATCGAAAACAGGCTTCCGCCGATTCACAGTCGAGGGACCGAGCGTCGGAACGCGGCAACACACACACGCTCGCCAACAGAACAACAACGAGAAAGGTCCCGGGACGGATCCATAACCGGGACGCCCTCACGACCGGCCAACCTTTCGATTCACGCCACTCCATGCAGAGAACCATGACGCACCAACCGGAGGCAGGAAGTTGAAGGAAGCAGGAAGGCCGGACATTGCGAAAGGGGGAAAATGGGGTGAGTGACGGGAATTGAACCCGCGACCTCCGGATCCACAATCCGGCGCTCTAACCAACTGAGCTACACCCACCACCCGACGAGTCGTGAGACAAACCGGTTCACGAACGCAGAGAGATCTTACTGAAAAGGTCCGAGACGACGCAAGACAGCGGCATCGGCGTCGGGGGCAACGATCGTTGCCTCCTACGTATCAAAGACGATCGGACATGCGATGGTCATGAAGAGAGACGCTGATCAAAGGCCGCTTGCATTTCGTCCACAATCGCCCGGGCCGCGGCACAGGGATCCGGGGCATCGCGAATCGGCCTGCCCACCACCAGATAATCAGCCCCGGCATGAATGGCCTGGCGAGGCGTCGAGGCCCGAGCGTGCTCGTCCACTCCATGACCGGCGGGCCGCACGCCGGGCGTCACAATCAACAACGGCGAGTCGATGACCGAGCGAATGGCCGCGGGTTCCTTCCCGGAGGCAATCACCCCGTCACAGCCCACCTCGGCGGCTATTTTGGCGCGAGCCGCCACTGTCTGTTCGATGGTCCCGTGACATCCCGATTCCCGAAGATCCGCCTGATCGAGGTTCGTCAGCACCGTCACCGCCAGAATGTTCATCTCCGGATGACCCGCCCGTCCCGTCACGGCGGCAGCAAGCGCCTTTCGTTCGGCATGCACGGTCAGGAAGGAGACGCCCATGTCCGCGACCCGCGCGGTCGTCCGTTGCACCGTTTCCGGAATGTCCAACACCTTCAAGTCGAGAAACACGGGTTTTCCATACTGCCGCGCCATCCGGACAACCGCGGGCCCTTCGCTCGCAAAGAGTTCCAACCCGATTTTAATGACCCCGACGCACTCCCCGACACGATCCAGCATGGACTCGGCGATCTTCGCCGTGGGCACGTCCAGGGCGAACACGAGCCGGTCTTTGGCCTGAATCCCCGATCCCCTGACGTGTTGATCCATCACGGAATCTTTCCCATTGACCGGCGAGAAGCGGCTATGTTAGAAATTGAATATTGTCCGGGTTCAGTCATTTCCTTCGACAGGCTCAGGACAGGCGTTGACCATTTCGCCCCGCACCCCGGCTCCTGCCCGGTGGGCGAGGGAGTTTCACGAGAAGGAGCATTATGCCGGTTGTTCATAAATCAGCCATTAAACGCGCCCGTCAGTCCAAGAAGCGTCACGCCCGGAACCATGCGATCCTGCATCGGACCAAGACGGTCGTGAAAAACTTCAAATCCGCTCTCCAGGAACAGGGCGCGGAAGCAGCAGAACCCCTGCTCCGGGAGGCCACCTCAGCCCTTCACAAGGCGGTGACCAAAGGCGCGCTCCATCGGAATACCGCGTCCCGGCGCATTTCTCAACTCTCGACCCAATTCAACGCCCTCAAGGCCCAATAAAAAGCTCTCTGCCTCCCACCTGTGCCCTCTTCGGAAAACGTTCCCCTCTTACCCCACGCGTTCACGTTGCCACTGGGGACGCGACGGCGCGTTCGCCGACCGGCACAAGTCCAAAATCAACGTGTGCATGATCCGGCGCGGGGAACCGGCGGCTGCGCCTTTCAAGGCACGGTCAGTGATCGAAAAGGCTCGAAACGCCTCGGCAAAATGTGTCGCGGGAGCACGTTTCGCCAACGCGAAAAACTCGCCCTGCCGGAAAGACAGGCCACCCAGGGACTTCGCCACCGCTGCTTCACCGATCCGGCGACTCAGCCCGTCTTTGGCTTTCCACAACCGCCGGTACTGCCACAGCAACGCGCCGAGCATCCGAAGCGGGGCCTCGCCCGCCTCTAAATTTTTCTCCAAAATGAGAAGCGCCCTGGACACCTGGCCTTGGAGGATGGCGCCGGACAGGTCAAACACCGACGCGCCGGGTCCCGCCCCCTGGACGGCCAGGACAGCCCGAGCCTGCACCGTTTCTCCCTGTGACACATAGAGCGCCAACTTCTCCAATTCCCGCCGGACCACGTACAATCCTTCACCCGCCTGGTCTTTCAACAACCTCGCTGCTTCGTCGTCCAACCGAATCCCCGCACGCGCGGCCTCCTGGCGAACCCAGCCCAGATGTTGATTGTCGTACAAGGGCGTCGAGTCCACCACCACCGCCTGTTGCTTCAAGGCCCGCACCCATTTCATCCGGCCATCCAGTTTCGCAGCAGAAACGATCAGGGTTGTCGAATCGGACGGCGCGGAAAAATACGGGATCAGGGCCTCACCCTCTTTGGCGGGAAGCTTGTCCGCCCATTTCAGAAGAACCACCCGGTGGGATGAAAAGAAGGGCACTTCCTGGACACGGGCCAAAATTTCCCGGGCATTCGTTTCGTCGCCGTACAGAACGTCACAGGCAAAATCGTCATCGTCGCTTTGTCCGTCGCCCGCGTTCGCGCTGTTGGGCCGCGAGGCGTCCCGGATCATCCCGATGGCCTGATCGCGCAGGCAGGCTTCTTCTCCACGGCGAATATCGCCAACGATCAAAAAGACCCTGTTCCCCGGCTGTTGTAAAAACGGACCGAGCGCGGCAGGTCTGATCCCCGTTTCTTCCTGGGAACGCGGTCTAGGCATGTGACGCAACACGCGCAGCCGAGCGTCCACGCGACCCTCGGTCGATTGAGGAAGACGGGGACGGGGGATGCGCCTCGGAAAAGATCCCCTGATCCCTGGCATGCCGGAAGGCTGCGGCCAATTGAGCCACCGCCTCCTGACCGGCCTGCTCCAGGGCCCGGTCCTGCAGCACCCGGTTAAACTGAATCTGATCCTGACGATCTTCGACGTCGGGCGCGCGATTGACAAAAAATTCTCCGATGCCCGTGGCCGTTTCCGTCCACAGACGCGTGCCCATCGTTCGATGGGTCACCGTCACGCGCAGCACCACGTTCACGCGGCGTTCACGGGTTTGGCCCGCGGAAAACGTGAGTGACGGAACCGTGACCGAGACGATTTCGCCCGTCATGACGTAATCGGCTCGAGCGTCGTCCGCCACGACGCGCGCCCCGCTGCTGACGGCAAACTCCTGTCGCAGGTATCGGCCATACGCAAATTCCAGATTGCTCTGGAACGTGTGGTTAAGCGGGTCCCGAATGACCAAGCGTACCGGCGGCCCCGCCCGTTCAGGTTCAGAATCGCCTCCGATTTGCGGACCCGGACCTTCCACGGAAAACCGGTAGCCGCACCCCGAAAGCGCGACGAGCAACACCGGGACGATCATCAAAGCCGGGACGAATCGGTTCATCAGCTTCTCGTGTCGGGAATTCAGACCACGAAATTGACCAACTTTTTTTCGACGTAGACCACTTTGCGAGGCGTGGTCCCCTGCAACCATTCCCTCAATTTTGTATCCGCGTGCGCGAGTTCGAGAATGTCGTCCTTCTGCGCGTCGGCCGGCACCTGAATCCTGCTGCGCAACTTGCCGTTGACCTGGAGGGGTATGGTCAATTCCTCGCGCGCCACCAGCGCGGGGTCGAACGACGGCCAGGCCTGGTGCGCGAGACCCGGCGCGTGGCCCAACGCTTCCCATAATTCTTCCGCCAGGTGCGGGGCAAACGGCGACAGCAGGACGACAAAGGAGTCGGCCGACGCACGCGGCAGAGGTCCTTCTCTGACAATATCCCGCACAAAGACCATCAGTTTCGAAATGGCCGTATTGAAGCTCATGTCCTCGAGATCCTGCGTCACGCCCTGAATCGTCCGGGCCGTGAGTCGCGCCTGGTCGGGCGTTCCGCTCCCCTCGACCACCGGCGCGCCTTCCTTGTCGCCGCACACGAGACGATAGGCGCGCTGCAGAAACCGCGCCACGCCCGGAATGGATTCGGGGGACCAGGGCGCGCCTTTCTCCAACGGCCCCATAAACATTTCATACAGCCGCAACGCATCAGTCCCGTATTCGGCAATGATCTCGTCCGGATTCACCACGTTGCCGCGACTCTTCGACATTTTCTCCGTGACTTCCTCCAACGCCAATCCGTCAATCCTCGGGTGCCACGGCGTCCCTTCCTCCGACCATCGCACGTCCCGTGACGCCACCCATCGGGCCTTGACTTCCTCCCCCGTCTCGTTGTGAACCGGAGTGTCGTGCTCAAAGCGCACCATTGACGCGGGATACGCCTGCGCCGAGAAGAACGGATCATCGGAGAGATTGTTGTCGAAGTAGCGATAGCTGTGCCCCAGGATCATGCCCGGGTTCAGCAACTTCTGAAACGGTTCGGTCGTGTGCACCAATCCAAGGTCATACAGTACCTTATGCCAAAACCGCGAATAGAGCAGGTGCAGGACGGCATGCTCGGCTCCGCCCACGTACAAGTCCACCGGCATCCAGTACTGTTCGGCTTTCCGGGACCACGGCTCCCGGGTATTGCGGGGATCGCAAAAGCGAAGGTAATACCAACAACTGCCGGCCCATTGGGGCATGGTGTTGGTGTCACGCAGGGCTTGCCGCCGGGTCTCGGGGTCCGTCACCTCCACCCATTCGCGGACGCGAGCCAGGGGCGTTTCAAATTCCCCACTCGGGCGAAAATCCTCCAGCTCGGGCAGCAGCACCGGCAATTCCGATTCCGGAACAAGTTTTGTCGTGCCGTCGTCAAAGTGCAGCACGGGAAACGGCTCTCCCCAATACCGCTGCCGGCTGAACAGCCAGTCGCGCAGCTTATAATTGACGGTCCGCTCGCCCTTGCCCTGTTGCGCCAGCCAGTCGCACATGCGGGTCTTGGCCTCAGGCGTGGCCAACCCGTCCAAAAAGTCGGAATTCACGTTCGTGCCGTCGCCCGTATACGCCTCGGCGGCAATATCGCCGCCGGCGACGACTTCCACAATCGGCAAGTGAAACTGACGGGCAAAGGCATAATCCCGCGCGTCATGCGCCGGCACCGCCATGATCGCGCCGGTGCCGTAGGTCGCCAACACGTAATCCGCAATCCAGATCGGAACGGGCTTGCCCGTGACCGGGTGCACGGCAAAGGCTCCGGTGAACACCCCGGTCTTCTCACCCAGGTCGGCCATCCGGGCCCGTTCACTCCGGCGGGAGACCTCTTCGACGTAAGCCGCCACCGCCGGACGTTGCTCCGGCGTCGTGATGGCCGCGACCAACGAATGCTCCGGGGCCAACACCATGTACGTGGCCCCGAACAGGGTATCGGGACGAGTGGTAAAGACCTCGATGGATTGTTCCGCGTGTCCCGCGACCTCAAAGAACATGCTGGCGCCTTCCGAACGGCCGACCCATTCCCGCTGCATCCGCTTGATGGATTCGGGCCAATCCACCAGCGCCAGGTCGTCGATCAACCGCTCGGCATAGGCCGTGATGCGCAGCATCCACTGCCGCATGGGCACCCGCACCACCGGATGCCCGCCTCGCTCGCTCTTGCCGTCGATGACCTCCTCATTGGCCAGCACGGTGCCCAGGGCCGGGCACCAGTTCACCGGGACTTCGGCCAGATACGCCAGCCCCTTCTCGTAGAGCTTCCGAAAGATCCATTGCGTCCATCGCACGTATTGGGGATCGGTCGTATCGAGTTCCCGTGACCAGTCGTAATCCATACCCAGGGCCTGGAACTGCCGCTTGAAGTTGGCAATGTTTCGTGTGGTCGTCTCCCGCGGATGAGTTCCGGTTTCAATCGCGTATTGTTCCGCGGGTAGACCGAAGGCATCCCACCCCATGGGGTGCAGCACGTTCCAGCCCCGCATCCGTTTGTACCGGGCAATGATGTCAGTCGCAATATAGCCCTTGGGATGGCCCACGTGGAGTCCGGCGCCCGACGGATACGGGAACATATCGAGGACGTAAAACTTGGGCTTGGCCGGATCGATGTCGGATCGAAAAGGCTGGTGCTCGCGCCAGTAAGCCTGCCATTTCTGTTCAATGGCCTGGTGATCGTAGAATTTGGACATGGGCAGGAATCAACGCGGTTGGGCACTACTCGCCCTGCGCCCAAGATAAAGAAAAATGTACCACAGCAACAAACAGGCGACAAGCTGAGCGTTGCCCACTACCACGATCCTCGTCGGCTCTTGACAGATTGCGCATGTAGTGTTCACCCCTTGAGTTGAACGGGCACAAGACCGGCACCGACGGTCGGACCAGTAATATCGATACTTGATTCTCTTGCCTTACTCAGATAAGCTTTTAGTAAGGAGGATCGCCATGATCGTCAAGATTACATCAAAGCGACAAGTCACGTTCCCGGCGCGGGTGCTGGAGGCGATGGGCGTAGGCCCGGGCGACCAACTCGAACTGGAAGAAAGCCCCAAAGGGTTCATCCTGCGACCCAGACGGATCGACCTTTCGAAATTGGGGACGCTCAGAGACAAGATTCCACCAGGACATCCGCCGTTCGACATCCGCAAGTTCCGGGATCAACGAGAGCAAGGGTATGGCCCTTCAATACGGAGTTGACACCTCAGTCCTGGTCAGGCTGATCGCGCGGGAGCCGCAAGGCGACTTCGAACACTGTGTGCGCCGTCTTGTCGCTTTGATAGAGGAACGGGGGTGCGAGATATTCGCGTCCAACCAGGCCATAGGTGAAGCCTACGCCGCCTTGATGCACCACTACGACATCATCAGTGCCGACGCCCGTACTGGTCTCCGAGACGCGCTGACCAGCGGATTAGTTGCCCCTCTGAATGGACCGGCCGTCATCGAAGCCCTTTCAGCCTCAGGCGGTCCCGGACTCTTCGACAGACTCATCGCCGATGACTACTCAAAGGCCGGCCTGGAAGTCCTGACGCTGGACCGCAAGATGGCCACATTGTCCAACGTGCGGCGTCTGTAGACAGCATCCCGAAGAGCCGGAAAATTCTGGATACCGACGACCCTCGAAACAGATACGACCGGAAAATATCCGGGAAACAATGTCAACGGGCTCTACGCGTCGGCAGAAAACAAGTGACTTACGCCACTCGTCTTGCCTCGACCGCCTTGGCCAAGTCATACGTCGCCTGCAAGTTCAACCAAAGTTTCGGTGAGGTCCCCAAGGTTTCGGCCAGATCGAGCGCCGCCTCGGCGGTGACGCCTCGCTTGCCTCGTATCACCTCATTCAGGCGCGCCCGGCTCCAGCCGATCTTCTGTGCAAACGCCGCCTGGCTCATCCCCATGGGCTGAAGAAATTCCTCACGCAGCATTTCGCCAGGATGAAAAGGATTTTTCGGTTGCTTGCCCACGATTGTTTGCTCCCCTAGTGATAGTCGATGATTTGCACGCCATAAGCATGGCCCCCGCTCCATTGAAACACCAAGCGCCACTGGTCATTAATCCTGATGGAATGGAACCCTTTCCAGTTTCCTTTCAGACTTTCCAACCGGTTGCCGGGGGGTATTCTCAGATCTTTCATATCTGCTGCATCGTGAAGATAGAGCAGTTTACGTCTTGCCGTCCGTCGCAACTCCGGGGGAAATAATCGGGTCGCTTTGCCTTGCCTGTCATAGAACAAATCTTTCGCCAAAATATTACCAAATGCCAGAATCATGTTCCCATGTTATCGGAACTCGATAACAAAAACAAGAAAGGAGCGAAAGTAGAGTGATGCTCCGCATCTTCGATAACATCGAACAGCCTCTCGCCGGAGGAGTGATTGCAAGTGTTGATCGCTACGGATGTATTGAGCGAAGGGCAGAGGGCGGATGATACCCAAAGATGACAATGCCAGTGGGACATATGGCAGTTGCCCCGCAAAAAAGATACCATTATACTACCGGTATGAGTTCGATACACATTCGAGAAATTGCTTCAGACACGCTTCATGCACTGAAACGTCTGGCGCGCAGTCATCATCGGTCCCTGCAAGGCGAGTTGCATGCCATCCTTGAGCGTGCTGCCAGAATGGCGCCGCCGGACGAGGAGGCTCGGAGGCTCGATCTGGTGACGGTCAAAACCGGTCACACGACATCGTGGAGCAGGGACGAAATCTATGGCGCCGACGGTCGGTGACATCCTGTTCGTCGACACGAATGTGCTCTTGACTGCGACGGACGAATCACGTCCGCAGCACCAGGACGCGATACGCCTGCTCGCCGAGGCCGGTTCCAGCGGCATGCACCTTGCGGCAAGCGGCCAGATTTTGCGCGAGTATCTGGTGGTGGCGACACGCCCCTTGGACGTCAACGGTCTTGGCCTGAGCGTGCGTGACGCAACGGCAAACGTGAATGAGTTCCTGCGCCGGCTCCACGTGTACGACGAAACCGAAGATGTGGCCCGGCGACTTCGCCAGATCGCCTTGACCTATGGCCTGAGTGGCAAGCGGCTCCATGACGCCAACGTCGTCGCCACGATGTTGACGCACGGCATTCCTGCCTTGGTCACCCAGAATGCAGAGGATTTCGCATTGTTCGACGAAATCAACCTTGTTGCAGTCACCGATGTCGCTATCGGAGGATGAGTCGAGAGACTCCCGATGCCGACCACCCTCGCCCGAGACAAGATCAGAACATATCTGGAAACCCATGTTACAACAAAACGAACGAAGTGGTGGGCGTGGACATGCTTTACCTCTCGAAACGTTCCGCCAAGCTGAATCTCTCTGCCCTGGAATTCGAGACGGGCTAGCATCCCTGAAGCAGAAAGGAGGTCTGGTGAGACAAGTCGTCCTTTACCCCGGAGAAGACGGTTATTGGGTTGCTGAATGTCCCAGCTTGCCTGGCTGCATCAGTCAGGGCGGCACGAAGCAGGAAGCGATTACCAACATCAAGGAAGCCATAGAAGGATATATCCTCTCGCTCCAGGAAGATGGGCTGCCAGTGCCGGAAGAACGTTTTGACGCGCTACTCGTAACCGTATGAGCGGCTTGCCCAGGATTTCAGGACAAGACTGCGCCAGAGCACTCGGCAAAGTCGGCCGCGTGCCCGCGATTACATCGAAGGGCAACCTCGACCTACTTGATAGAAAGCTGCTTGGTTTCTTCTGCTCCGTGCGCTGTCCAGGCGATGTGATCCTCAAGATTTATGATCTCGCACGGACGCTTCGAAGTGCAGACCTGACGCTCATCGGCGGATTTCAATCGCCGATGGAGAAAGATTTTCTGGACTTGGTGTTGCGAGGTCCTTCCTCAGTCGTGATCTGCCCGGCACGAGGTCTCGGCACCATGCGCATTCCAAAAGGCTGGAAGAATCAACTGAACGAAGGCCGCCTCCTGTTCCTCTCCTTTTTTGACGATACCGTCCATCGTCCCACCGCAGATCTCGCAGCCACGCGCAACGCCCACGTCGCTGCCCTGGCTGATCGCCTCCTCATCGCCCATGCTGAAAAAGGCGGCAAAACCGAGAAGCTGTGCAAAGACGCCCTGGTCCACGGCAAACCGGTCTTCGCCCTGGACTCTCCGGACAATGTGCATCTCTTAAAACTTGGCGCTACGCCGGTTCCGGCTGGCGACCCCACGCCTTTGACAGTGGACGAAAACATCTGTTCCAGTTGATTTTCATCCCGTGAATTATACCATGTCTCAAATCAGGGGAAGTTTACGGCACGGCTACCGGCCGGAGCACGAGATAGGACTTGCAGAGGGTCAGTGCGAAGCCTAAAATCTTCTGGCATCCTGATCCAACAGGATCGAGACAAGGGGGGTTCTACCATTTCAATGCTTGTCGTGGATTTCATTCCTGGCTGAGTCCGCCTCTGATGCGGACCCCGCAATTCCCCCGATTCGCCCCCACTATCCGATCGAAACGTCATGAATGCGCCAACTGAACATCACCCCACGGCTCACGCCGGTGAAAATACGATGGAGCGCGTCTTCATCTATTGGGACAACTCCAACATTTTCCTGGAGGCCCAGCGTCTCGCAGAAGAACGCAACGAGGGACCAGCCTCCCGTTACCGTATTCGTATCAACTTCGATAACCTGTTGCGTCTAGCCCATGCCAACAGGCCGGTAGAGCGGGCGTTTGCCGCTGGATCCGTACCCCCGGAAATGCGCCATCTATGGAACCGCATGGAAAGCAACGGTATTCAGGTCCAACTGTTCGACAGGGGCAACCCGGGGAGTGGAGAACAGGAAATCCCCGACAAATTCCTTCAGTTGCGTATGCTGGAAGACGCCTTGGATTACAACGGCACTCCCGGCATCGTGGTCTTGCTGACAGGAGACGGCGCGGGCTATCTCGAAGGATCGGGTTTCCACAGCACCCTGGAACGGATGCACAACCGCAACTGGCGAGTGGAAATCCTGTCGTGGGCGCATTCCTGCAACCAGCGGATGCGACGCTGGGCGGAAGAGAATGGCGTATTCATCGCATTGGACGACTTCTATGAGTCGATTACCTTCATGGAGCCGTCAAGACCCGGTTTTGAATTTGCTCCTGCACGGGATTCCTCGGAGCTGGATCTGTCACGCAGGCAGACAACCTGATTGCATCAATCTACACCGTCTATCCGCATACAAGATCGCCATCGACAAAGATACAACGCTGACAGCAATGGGGCGGGCATATCTGACGTCGGTGGTTCACAGCGATGCCGATAGGCGAAGGCAATACATCGCCAGGTTGAAGCATTCTCGCAAAAGACGCAATCCATTTGGATCAAGCATTTCCTCAAGATCTGTCTGACCGGTTTATCAGAAATCCTACGAGCGTACAGGCCTGAGCCTTATTCAAGCGATGGGGATCGTCGTCAGATGGGTTTCAACGGCCTGAACGACTTCGGCAGCCAGCGGGAGGGTCGACTTTTCGGCTTGCCAGTGCTGGTGAAACAGTGCGACGGTTTCACGGGCGGTATCGAGAACGAGTCTTTCCGGCAATCGAGCCTTGGCGGCAAGGAAGAATAGCTCGTCCTCTGAATCACAATTTCCATTGAATTCTTCGTTCCTGTCTACGAACGGGGTGGAGTGATGACCTCGCATGTGGGGCCGGGGGCACGGCTGAGCTTACGGTCGAGTGTCACCAGCGGGCAAGCGAGTGCCTCGGCTAGTGCCACGTACCAGGCATCGTAGCTGGTCAGGTTGTCGCGCAAGGCCCATATCCGTTCGGCAAAAGGCGCGAACGGGAACAACTCCACGTCGAGTCGCAACAGGTCACCGTGCGCGCTTTCTGCCTCCGTGCGCGAGATCTGGCCGGTTCGTTCCAACCGACGCAGGATGTTGCTGGCTTCGGCTAAGGCCAATTCCGGACTGGCCAGGAGGCCTTCGGCAACCACTGATTCCGCCCACCTGCCCTCCCGCCCCGAGTCGACCAAGGCCGCAACTAGGACGGATCCGTCGACGACGGTCGTCACGTCCGGTCGGCGTCACGGGCGCGCAGAATACGGGCCGGTGGAACCCGCGTTCCCGTTCCTGCCTTGCGGTGATGAACGCCTTGCAGCCATACGCCAACGGAGGGCCGGGACGCGATACGCTCCAGTTCGCAACGGAGAAATTCCTGCATGGACTGGCGTTGGAGTGCCGCGCGCACCGCGAGTTCATCGCGGACTTCCTCGGGCACACCCCTGATGGTGATTTGTATTGGCATGAATGCATTATGCCATCATTGACATCATTTTGCAATCAACTGGCATGGAGTCTTTGGGAATCTCTTTGCCGGCACCTCATCTGGCACCAACTGGGCCTCTTCCAGTCAGGGAGGATAACGAAATCGGAGGGAAACATTCAGCTTATCTGCGGACTTTACCCGATTTCGACTGCGGCATGACAAAGGCCTGGCCGCGGAGTTTTCGATGGTAGGCAATGGCGAAGCGATGCGCTTCGTCACGGATGCGTTGGACCAGGCGGGAGACGGGCGACGCGGGAGACAGGATGAGGGGGTCGCGATGACCGGGCGCGTAGATTCGTTCTTCCTTCTCGCCTTTGGCTTTGGCTAATCCGACGATGGGCAGATGATCGAGGCCCACGCCGCGCAACGCATCCACCGCGGCGCCCAACTGCCCGACGCCCCCATCGATCAGAATAAGATCGGGAAGCGGCAACGCCTTATGGGCTCCGGGTCCGAGGGTGCCGCCGTACCGGCGCTTGACGACCTCCTGCATGCTCGCAAAATCGTTCGCCCCCTCGACGGTTTTGATGCGAAACCGCCGGTAATCCGCTTTCTTCATTTTGCCGTCTTCCCACACCACCATCGAGGCCACGGAATGCGCGCCCATGGTATTGGAAATATCAAACCCTTCCACCCGGCTCGGCGTGCGGGGCAACCCCAGGAGCCGCCGCAGGTCTTCGGCTTCCCTGTGTTCCAACGCCGTGTTGCGCAAATGCTCCGCGATGGCCGCGGCGGCATTTTCTTCCGCCAGTTGGAGCAATTGGCGTTTCGCCCCGCGCTCGGGAGTCAGGATCCGCACCCGCCGGCCTTTCTTCTGACTGAGCCAGCGTTGCAACAATTCCCGGTCGGACAGGGGTTCGGACACCAACAGTTCCTTGGGAGGCTGGGTGTCCTTGTTGTAGAATTGCTCGATGGCCGACCGGATCAACTCCTCATCGGCAGCCTCTTTCGTATCAGCCCAGAAGAAGTCCTTGCGGCCGATCAGCAAGCCACCGCGCACGAACAGCAGTTGCAAATCCGCCGCCTTCCCCATCCTGGACAGGCCGATGATATCCTGATCCATGGGGCCGATTTGCGCCACGCGCTGCTTTTCCAGCGTCCTGGCAATGCTGGCCATGCGATCCCGCAACCTGGCCGCCTCCTCAAACGCTTCGCGGTCGGCGGCCGCCGCCATCTCCTTGCGCAACCCGTCCAGCAATTCCTTGTCCCGCCCCTCCAGAAAACAGCGCACCTGTTCGACGATGCGATGATAGTCCGCCTGCGACTGATTGCCGGTACAGGGCGCCATGCAGCGCTTGATTTCAAATTCCAGACACGCGCGTTCGGCCGTCCCGTCGATATCGATCGTGCACGTGGCCAGCGGGAACACTTTTTTGATGACCTTCAGGGTTTCCCGAAGCGCGCCCGCGGGCACGTAGGGTCCGAAATACAGGGCCCCATCGTGCTTCACGCGACGCACGATCGAGAGACGGGGGAAATGGTCCTTCACCGGCAGGCGGAGAAACGGATAGTGCTTGTCATCGCGCAGCACCACGTTGAACCGGGGCCGATAGCGTTTGACCAGGTTGCTTTCGAGTAAGAGGGCCTCCAATTCGGACCGCGTGACGATCGTTTCGATGTCCTGAACCAGGGACGTCAACACGCGGGTCTTGGGGCTCGGGTCGTGGCTTTTCTGAAAATACGAACGCACCCGGTCCGCCAGCACCCGGGCTTTCCCGATGTAGAGGATTTCACCGCCCTTGCCTTTCAGCAGGTACACGCCGGGCTGATCGGGCAGGTGCGCCAGGATTGATGCGAGAGGCACGTCCCGATACAACGCGGTGGCGGCATCCATGTCGCTGACGCGCGCGCGCGTATGCGGCAATTTTTTGACGATCATGATCCGTCGCAGGACCTTTCATTCAAATGCCAATCGTCATTGTACGGAACCACGCGGCGTCCAACAACCGGGCTTTTTCATGATCGTTCGATCCCGGGATCGCATCAGGCCTTCGCCGGCCCATTGACGGAGAGCCATACAATTCCATAGAGTCGCGCATTCATCCTGATGAAAGGACCCTGCATGCACGCATCGCAATTCCATGTTCTCACTGATTCGCGCCTGTCCGCCTCTCCCGTTCTCCCGTTCCCTGTACTCGACCGTTGATCATGCTTCGACTGAACAGCCATTCCCGCCATTCTCTGCTCGCCCCGCTTCTTGGGACCCTGTTGGCACTCGTCACGGCAACGGGCTTTTCTCTCCCGGCCTTTGGCGAAGGCTTCAGGATTCTGGACCAAAGCGCCGCGGCCACGGCTCAAGGCGGAGCATTCGCCGCCCAGGCCGATGATCCGTCAGCCGTGCATTTCAATCCGGCGGCCATCACGGATCTGCCGGGCCTGCAAATCACGGCGGGAACGCTTCTCGTCAACGGTGACATTGAGTTCAGGCCTCCCGCGGGACCGGCCATTCAAGGGGATTTCGGCGGCACCCTGGCCAATCCTCCGCCCAGCAGTTTTTTCGTGAGCGCCAGGCTTGGCGACGTGGGAGCCCCTGCGCTCGATGGATTGGCCGTGGGGTTGGGGATCTATTCGCCCTTCGGCAACATCACGCGCTATCCCCGGACGTCCAGCCTCGCCCCCGTTCTCACAAGGGCGGCGGCCCCGATCCTGGACGTGACCCCGACCGTGGCATTCAGGGTCCATCCCTCATTCGCGTTCGGCGCCGGGTTGGACATTTATACATTCTCCGACGCATTCGGCGAGGGCCACGTGGAGTTGCAGCAAACCGCTGCGGACCTGGCGCGCGCCGGGTTCCCGTTTGCCCCCGACGACGACGTCGAAATAAATGGCCGGGATACGGCCCTCGGATATCATGCCGCGTTGCTCCTGACGCCCGTTCGCAATGAGCGCGAGCAACCCCTGGTCAACGTCGCGTTGGTCTTTCGCAGCCGGGCGACCTTGAACCTGACGGGACAGTTTTTGAACAGGAGCCGGGGGGTGGCGTTGGGCGCAAAGGCCGATCTGAATTTGCCGCAGGTCCTCACGGCGGGCCTCGCGGTGTGGCCCATACGGGATCCCCAACGCGAGTGGAAGCTCGAACTCGACGTGGATTACGCGGATTGGACCTCGTTCGACCACCTTGACGTGACCCTGTCCAACGGCGTCGTGCTGCCCAACCCGCGAAACTGGCAACGCGCGTACGTCGTGATGGCCGGCACCGAATACACCTTCGTCAACCCGGCCTGGTTGCCGTCCTGGGACGTTGCCATTCGGGGCGGGTACGTGTTTGCCGACAGCCCGGTGCCGGAACGGACGTTCAGGCCCGACGTTCCGGATTCCAATTCTCATTCATACTCCGCGGGAATCGGGTTGCTGTGTCGCCGCGGCGGGACCTTTCTGGGCCTCATCCCTTGCGGAACCAATCAGGATGGTCTCGGCGTGGCCGCCATAGGCATCGACGTAGCCTATCAGGGCATTTTCTACCAATCACGCGGAATCGCCAATAATGACAATCCTCGGGTCTACGGAGTATGGGACACCGCCATTCACGTGGGGGCGCTGAATCTCCGCGTGAATTTCGACGTGCCCCGATGATGCTGATCCGGCTGTCGTGTCATTCATCCGCAATTTTTCCGCCAAGAACCGGTAGCCGAGCGAAAACACAGGGCGCTGGCCGGCAGGACAAAACGCTCAATGGACAATTCATGAACGAGTAATCAGCCCCACACACAACCGGGACTTCTTGCTTGCACCGTTGATCCCAAACTATAGGTATCTGCTGTTCAGCAACGTGCAATCCAACTCTATCAGTGACAGATTATCTTTCCTGGTAACAGGGTAGAAGCCAGTCACAACGAAACCGTATTCCTCATATTCCTTGAGGGAGTCAAGATAGTGCGGCATATGGGAATAGATCGGTGCCACAGAAATCTCCGACAAGACACACACGATGCGGTCCAGCACCTTGAGCGCACCCTTGAAGACATTGAGGTCGTATCCTTGCGTATCCATTTTCAACAGAATTCGTCTTTTGTCGCAATCCGTCACTTGAGCAGTCAAAAAATTTTCGATAGTACTGACTTCGACCGCTTCCTCGGAGATAACCTTTA
Source organism: Nitrospirales bacterium (assembly GCA_965232175.1). GTDB lineage: Bacteria > Nitrospirota > Nitrospiria > Nitrospirales > UBA8639 > Bin75. The sequence continues at coordinate 1,473,622 of CBDDOW010000006.1, read as the reverse complement.
TTTTTTGGAACCTTTCTTTCCCATAATCATTCGGCTTGAGAAAGGACGAAAAATTCGAACCTTCAGTTACATTAATTGTTTTTCCCCCACAAATGTCTCCCATGGCTATCCGGTAAGCGAACCAACGATGATCGTCCGAACACTTTGCTTTCAGCGACTCAAAAGTCTCTCTCACTGGTTCAAATGAATGAATTTCCCCTTTATATCCTTCTTCCCTTAGCATCGTTCCGAATTGCCCAAGGTTCGCGCCAACATCCAGCGCAAGGTCAATTTCATGTCGCTTGATCAGATCCATAAGGTGCGAATTCAAAGTCGGGCTCTTTTTGCGACTTATCATTTCGTATCCGAACAATCTCGCAATTCTATGATGCAGCTTCATGCCATTCTTCCCCCACTTTCCGAAAACATGAAATAGTGGTAGAGGTATGTTTATTATGCCATGATCCAGGGGTGTCGCTTCAATCACTCCAGCGCCATGTCCTGAACAATCATGAATGGCCTCAATTCAGACATTCTCTACTCTTGGGGACGCGCGTAGGAACCTTCATGGAAATCACGACCGATACGCAATTATGCGGCGTCCTTGGCCATCCGGTGAAGCACTCGCTTTCCCCGGCCATTCACAATGCCGCGTTTCAACACTTGGGGCTGAATTACGTCTACCTGGCGTTTCCCGTTGAAGACGTGCGCCATGCCCTCCAGGGCATCCGCGCCCTGGGAAATCTCAGGGGATTCAGCGTCACGATTCCCCATAAAGTGTCGGTCATGGCCCACCTGGATACGATCGAGCCCACGGCCCGGCACATCGGCGCCGTCAACACCATCGTGAAATCGGACCGGACCCTGGCCGGATACAATACGGACGCCGCCGGCGCTCTCCTGGCGTTCCAACACGCCGGCGTGGACCTTGCCGGCAAACAGGCCGTCATCATCGGATCCGGCGGAGCCGCGCGGGCCATTGCATTCGGACTGGCGCTGGAAACCCCCGTCAGCGGCCTCACGATCCTGGGGATCGAAGAGGAGGAACGCCAAACCCTGGCCGGCAATCTCCGTGCAAGCACGACGCTGCCCATCGAAGACCGCCCGCTCGACGCGCACACCCTGGAGCCGGCCCTGGCCCAGGCGCAGGTCATGATCCACTGCACTCCCGTGGGGATGGATCCCCACGTTGACCAGACCTGTGTGCCTCCGCGCTTTTTGCACCCCAAGCTCACGGTCATGGATATCGTCTACAACCCGCTGGATACGCGCTTACTGAAGGAGGCCCGGGAGGCCGGCTGCGCCACGATCCGGGGCCTGGAAATGTTCCTGCATCAGGCCGTCGCCCAATTCGAGTTGTGGACGGGCCAACCCGCGCCGGTCCCGGTCATGCGTCAGGTCCTGGAGTCCACGTTCTCAAAGTCGCCCTCTCCCCCCGGGAGCGAGCCTGCCCCGGACCCTGTCCTTGACATTCGTAATCGGGGATCGATCCGGGGGTCGGGGTGAGGGCCGTGAAGCTGATCCTCATCGGGTATCGGGGAACGGGAAAAAGCACGGTGGCGACACTCCTCGCCACGCGACTCGGCTGGAAAGCGATTTCCACGGACGCGCAGATCGTTGAAAAAGCGCGCATGCCCATTCCGGATATCGTCGCCGGCAACGGATGGGAACACTTTCGCAATCTCGAAACGGAAGTATGCCTCGCGCTCAAAGACCAGGACCGCCTGGTCATCGATACCGGCGGAGGGCTTATCCTGCGACCGGAAAACGTGACCGCGCTGAAGCCCAACGGCCTGGTATTCTGGCTGACCGCCACGGTAACGACGATTACCCGGCGGATCACGGATGACACGCAACGCCCGTCGCTCACCGCGGGGAAAACGTTTCTCGAGGAAATTCAGGAAGTCCTGACCGAACGGACACCGAAATATCAGGCGGCGGCGGATCATGTCATTGCCACCGACGACCGCTCACCGGAGGACATCGCCTCTCAAATCCTGACCATTGCCCACGGCCATGATTGATCGCGCTAGCGGCATCGCGGGATTTTCGTCCACAAGGAACACATGAGCGCCACATTCCCGGAGCCGCTGCCGCCCATGGACCTCACCTGGATCCGGTGGCTGTTGGACAGCTATGCGTTCTGGCTGAAACGCGAGCTTATCGACCGGACGGGCACGCCTGAGGAGCAAAGCGAACGGCTCTATTGCGCGCCGTTTGTGGTGGCCTCCCACACCGGGGCTGGCGACCCCATCCTGAATTACGGCAACCACCAGGCCCTCGCTTTGTGGGAAGGGACCTGGGAGGACTTTACCGGAATCCCCTCGCGATTAACCGCGGAATCCGTGAATCAACCCGAGCGGGCGCGCATGCTCGAGCAGGTGGCCAGGCACGGGTTCATTACCGATTACCAGGGAATCCGCATTTCACGAACCGGCCGGCGGTTTCTCGTGAAACAGGCCACGGTCTGGAACATCCTGGACGCCCACGGGACTCCCCAGGGACAAGCCGCGACCTTTTCGCAGTGGCACCCGCTCACGGAGGAATAAAGCGGCCGCTCAAAGAGGCGCGCGGGAACGCGTGTTGACAATGTGCGCATGCAAGATGGCGGGTCAACGTGCCATAAAGCTGGAGGCCCACGGCCAAAACGCAACGTAAAAATCCGCCGAAAACATCAATCTTCGAGTAAGCAGGCGCGTTCGTTAATCGATCGCGCCTGTGCCATCGCGACGGACCGTTCTCGCAGCATGTCGTGAGGCCGAGGACGTGCTCCTCGACCGGAGGCGTCATCTCGACGAATCAGCGTATCAGGCGTTTGTGCAGGCGGAACACAACGTCAGCCCGAACTCAAAAAGTTGCTGAACCGGAAACCGCTTTGGGAACGAGCGCGGACTCATCGCGCCAAAACTCTCGGCACCCGAAGCCCTCATCCGATGACTTCGGTCATGACGCGCTGAACGACTGGCTGAAACGCCGTGCCCTCAAAAACGAGGCTTCAGGCGCGTCACGGACTTACGTAGTCCGTCATCGGAGACACGTCGTCGCGTATTACACGTTAGCCACCGGCGCCGTGCACTGCGCACATGCCACGGGCAGGGTTCGCCGCAACATGCCGGACCCCGTTCCCGTCATGGTTCTTGGTCGCCTGGCCGTCCACCGCAATTGGCAAAGAAAAGGCCTGGGACGCGACCTGCTTGCCGATGCCATCAGGCGTACCCTTCAAGCCGCAGACATTGCCGGCATCCGTGCCTTTGGCACGCCCTCTCCGATGAGGCCAAACGGTTTTACGAGCCGGCCAGGCCTCCCCAACCGATCCGATGGATTTGATGATGATCCTGAAAGACGCTCAGAGGCGCGCTTCTCGAGGACGCGGACCCCGCGGAATCCGGCATCGCGCGACCACGGAACCACGCGCTTCGATGAACGCGCGTTGCAAACGGCCGTCCGCTTCTTTTATGGTGGCTCTTGCCCCTCACCCCCCACCGGCATCGCCGGCGGGCTGACGCCCTTGGCCTGCCGACTCCCCCTCAAGGAGGGAGTGATGGGAAAAGTGGCAGGCGGTGGAGTCATCAACACGTGCATCACAAAAAGGGAACACCATGATCGTAGCGGGAGACATCGGCGGGACCAAAACCTATCTGGGATTGTTTGATTGGCGGGAGGCACGGGTCGCCCCCCTTCGAGAGGAGAAATTCTGGAACGCGGACTTCGAGTCGTTCGAGGAAATCCTCGAAGAATTTTTACGCCCCCCGGCCCCCGCCGGCGAGGGCGATGAAGAAGACGCCGACGACACGGGCGTTGATGAACACGCTCCTGAGATCTCCCCGACCATGCCCCTGCACGCGGCCTGTTTCGGGATCGCCGGCCCGATCGTGGACAACCGCTGCCGCGCCACGAATCTCCCGTGGACCATCGACGGGCACGCCCTGACCGAGACCTTGAACACCACCTGCGGCGTGCGCTTACTCAATGACGTCGAAGCCATGGCCTACGGCGTGCTGGTCCTCGAGCCGGAAGAAACCGAAGTGGTCCACGGCGAACCGCAGAGCGACGGCACCAAAGTCCTGATCGCGCCGGGCACCGGACTGGGCGAGGCCGTGCTGTACTGGGACGGAGAGCGGTATCACGCGTTGCCGTCCGAAGGCGGACATGCCAGCTTTGCGCCGATGACCGATCTCGAAATCGACCTGCTCCGATACCTGCGCACGAGTTTCCTGCACGTCAGTTTTGAACGGGTGCTGTCGGGAACCGGCCTGCACACCATCTATCAGTTTCTCCGGGACACCAAAAAGAATGAACCAACCTGGTTTGCCGAACGCCTGCCCACCGGAGACCCGCCGGCGCTGATCGCCGAAGCCGGGCTGACGGGCAAACCCGATATCTGCGTCCAGGCGTTGGACGTGTTCGTCTCCGTCCTCGCCGGGGAAGCCGGAAACTGCGCCCTGAAAACATTGGCGCGGGGCGGGGTCTATCTCGGCGGAGGGATCCCTCCGAAAATCATCGACAAGCTCCGCGATCAACGGTTTTCCCAGGCATTCATCAGCAAGGGACGGTATAAACGGCTGCTCTCATCAATTCCGGTCCACGTGATCATGAACGACAAGGCTGCCCTGCTCGGCGCGGCGTCCGTGGCCGCGCGCATGGACGCGGCTCCGTAACCCATCCATGACGCCTTCTTCATCGCCCGACCCGCAGGACACAGGCAAACGCGCAGCCGGCGAGGCCGCCCTGGACTTCATCCGGGACGGGGCGCTCGTGGGCCTGGGGACCGGCTCCACCGTGAAATATTTTCTTCGGGCCCTCGGCCAACGCGTGCAGGCCGGTTTGCGGGTGCGCGGCGTGCCCACGTCCCGTGAAACCGCGGAATTGGCCAGACAATTGCAAATTCCGCTTCTTGCGGAACAGGACGAGTGGACCCTGGACGTGGCCGTGGACGGGGCGGATCAGGTCGACCCCCACTTTCATCTGATCAAGGGCGGAGGCGGAGCCCTGCTGCGGGAAAAAATTGTGGCGGCCGCGGCGCGCACGTTCATCGTGCTGGTCGATCACACGAAATGCGTGCCGGTGTTGGGCAAGCCCATGCCCGTTCCCGTGGAAGTGATCCCGTTCGGATGGCCGCAATCCGCCAAACAGCTTCGGGCGTTGGGAGGCGTCCCGACACTCAGAAAAACCCAGGGGACGGTCTTCGAGACCGACGGAGGCCATTACATCCTCGATTGGCTGACGGACTCGATCGAAGACCCCGTGCAACTCGAAGCGCGTCTCAATCGCATACCGGGCGTCGTGGAAAACGGCCTCTTCGTCAACCGGACCTCGACGCTGATCATCGGATCGCCGGACGGCGTTGAAATCAAACAGTGCCCGGCTCGACCGGTCCCCTGAGCGACGGCCTACACCGGCTTTTTATAAGCTTGACTCCGGTGTGCGATGCGAACGACCAGGACGACGAGCTTTTCATCCTCAATCCGGCAAAGGGCACGATAATCACCTATGCGATAGCGCCATAAGCCGGAAAACCGAGACTTGAGAGATTTGCCAAAACGGCGAGGATTAGGAGAAGGGGCGATACATTCGTCAAAGTAATCAAGGATTTGCCGCTGAACGCTTTTGTCCAGCTTGTTCATATCCTTTAGAACCCGAAGATCATATTCAATTTTCCAACCCAAGTTCCTGCCTCATCTTTTTACCAGTCAGGCGATCAGCAGGATTTTCAAGTCTCGACTCGGCAATGCAGCGATCCTCCAACTCATCAATATGGTCTTCGATGAGTTGACGGATATAAAACGTCTTGGTTCGCCCGGTTGTTTGCGCCAGATGATCCAGCCTGTTTTCGAGTTCCTTATTCAAACGAAGAGAGGCCATGCCGCACCTTCCATATTCACTGGGCCGTATTCGTGAACTGCAATACAAGCCTGACAATGAATGCATAGACGACATGCTGTCAAGTTATTCGTCCGTACGTCGCCGGGCAGCGGTCCCGGATTGCGCGGCGCGTTTCGAGAATGGTAGAGTACGGCCGGTTCGACGCATCGAGCGCGAGCGCAGACCCGGCTGGTCCCATCGTCTAGCTTGGCCCAGGACGGCACCCTCTCAAGGTGCAGACACGGGTTCAAATCCCGTTGGGACCACCAATTCCCACTCCGGCACGTCCTCATGACCACATGCTTGCTTCTCGGGCCATTTGAGATGGCCTCCGTTGAGCCCGCTTCGACGTTTTGCGCGACACCGCAACCTCGCGGCCGGCAACGGCGCGGCAGGAACACCCCATGACGCGAACTTTTCATGACGGGGCCGATGACGGGCTCGAAGCCCTGGAAGCCCTGGACCCCGCGCGCATTCATTCCTTTTCCGATCTGCTGACCGCGATGAAGAAAACCGCCTTCGGGGGGCGGCGGCTTGGGGAAGCCTTCGAAGTCCTCAAAGCCATGATCGAAGACCCCGACTGTTTCGTGGTCATGACGCTGTCAGGGGCCATGACCATCGCCAAAATGGGGAAACTCATCTGTACCATGCTGGACCGGGGCATGGTCCAGGCCATTGTGTCGACCGGCGCGTTGATGGCCCATGGCATGAGCGAAGCCGTGGGACAGACGCATTATAAATACCAGCCGGCCATGGACGACGTGGAACTCTTTGAAAAGGGCTATAACCGGGTCTACGACACGCTGGAAATGGAATTGAACCTGAACCACGTGGAGGAAGTGGCCGCGGCCACGCTAAACCGGCTCGATCCCAACGAACCACTCTCCTCGGAACTCCTGAATCGGGAACTGGGGCGAACGCTGGCCGAACACTTTCCCGGCCCGGGGATTCTCAAAAGCGCCTTCCTGCAGGAAGTTCCGGTCTACGTCCCCGCGTTCACGGATTCCGAACTGGGCCTCGATACGTCCATCTGGTCCATGAAAGCGCAGGGGCCGGCGCAAGCGGGCGAGGGACCCGATGCCGACGACGACCGGACGATCTGGGAACGCCTGCAACAACGGCGCCCCGCGTTTAATCCGTTTCTGGATCTCAACAGCTATACCCGCAACCTCCTGGGCGCCAAACGACTGGGCATCTTTACCATCGGCGGCGGCGTTCCCCGCAATTGGGCGCAACAGGTTCCGCCGTACATCGAAATCCTGAATATGCGGTTGGGCACGACCATCACCCCGCCACGATTCCACTATGGGGTCCGCATCTGCCCGGAACCCGACTATTGGGGCGGGCTCAGTGGCTGCACCTACAAGGAAGGCATTTCCTGGGGAAAATTCGTGCCGCCCGAACAAGGAGGACGATTCGCCGAAGTGTTGAGCGACGCCACCGTGGTCTGGCCGTTGTTGCTCATGGCCCTGCTCGAAGGCCCCTCCGCTCAATCGGATTCCGTGTAAGGGATGCTTTGCGACTGCCCTGCCTGTCCTGAGCGAAGTCGAAGGGAGCGAAGCCGAAGGGTGCCGTCCCGCTTGACAGACGCCGTCCGGCCCCGCACACTGGAAGAAACGTCATGAAAAAGGAGACACGATGACAAACCCCTCCTCTTCCCCCATGCGGTCCGGTCGTTTGGCCATCGCAGCCGGGCTCGCGATCACGGTGTTGAGCCTGGGGCTCGCCTTATCGGCCGGCGCCCAGGCGACCCAAGGATTCACCGAGGAAGACGACCGGGTCCGCGGCAATCCCCGGGCCCCGCTCACACTGTTGGAATATTCGGATTTCACGTGCGGGTACTGCGAAAAATTTTTCGAGGAAACCTGGCCGATCCTGTTCTCCGAATACATCGACACCGGCAAGGTGCGCCTGGTGTATCGTGATTTCCCGCGGGCCGTCAGCGGTCCGAGCGTGGATACCGCCCTGGCCGCCCGCTGCGCGGGGGAACAGGGACAGTATTGGGCCATGCACGACCGCCTGTTTTCCAGCAGCGACAAATTTTCGACGGCGCAACTCCAACAACAGGCGGAAAGCCTCCGGCTCGACGCCACGCAATTTGCCTCGTGTTTCGAGGCGTCACGCTATACCCGGGACATTTTCAAAGACCGGATAGAGGCGGGAAAACTGGGGATCCGGGGCACCCCGCATTTTATCCTGTTCGCCACGAATGATCCGCAAGAGGCCGTCGCGATTCCCGGCGCCTTCCCGTACGAAGTGTTCAAGGAAGAGATCGACAAGTTGCTCCAAACGGTCTCCTCGCCCACAGCGGCGTCCGAGTCCTTGTAACAACGCCCCGTCCCATCATGCGAGTACGGGTGAACGTTCAACGCTGCGTCTGATCCGTGTCCGTGGAAACCATTGCCCCCATCCTCGTCGGTTCCGAATGGCGCGAAACCTCCACGCGCCAAGCCGTGACCAATCCGTTTACCGACGCCCCGATTGCCGAGGTGTGTCTCGCCCAACCGGCGGACGTCGAGGAGGCCGTGACCCTGAGCCTCACAGCCTTTTCCGGTCTCGCCCGATCCTCTTCCCATACCCGCGCCACGGCGCTCCGCCGCCTGGCCGACGGGCTGAATGAACAGAAGGACGAGTTTGCCCGCGCCATCTGTCTGGAAGCGGGCAAACCCATCACCGATGCCCGGCGTGAAGTGGACCGGGCCATTCAAACCTTTTCGATCGCGTGCGAGGAAGCCAAACGGATACCGGGAGAAGTCATCCCGATGGACAGCAGCCCGGGCATGGAGCGCCACCTGGGCCTCGGGCAACGCGTGCCGGTCGGACCGGTCCTGTGTATCACCCCGTTTAACTTTCCCCTGAATCTGGTCGCGCACAAGGTGGCCCCGTGCCTCGCGGTCGGCAACCCCATCCTGCTGAAACCCGCGCCGCAGACCCCGCTTACCGCGTTGCGGTTGGGACGGCTCTTTGACGCGCTCGATCTGCCGGAAGGCGCCCTGAGCATCCTGCCGTGCGACAACGCCCTGGCGGAATCCATGGTCCGCGATCCGAGAATACAGGCCTTGAGTTTTACGGGCAGCGCCGCCGTCGGCTGGAGTCTGAAAGACAAGGCGGGGAAAAAACGGGTCCTGCTCGAGCTGGGGGGCAATGCCGCGGTCATCATCGAACCTGATGCCGACCTTCACCTGGCCGCCCAACGGTGCGTCACGGGCGGATTTTCGTATTCCGGGCAGACCTGTATTTCCGTCCAGCGCATCTATCTCCACGACGACGTGTATGACGACTTTCTCAACCGGTTGCTCCCGCTTGTCGAATCCCTGCCGGTCGGGAATCCGGTCGACGAGGCCACGGTCGTCGGTCCGTTGATCGACGAACGCGCGGCGATCAGGGTGGAGACCTGGATACGGGAAGCCGTTCAGCAGGGCGCGCGGCTCAGAACGGGCGGGACGCGCGACCGGGCATTGATCCGTCCGGCGGTCCTGACGGACGTCGAGCCACGCATGAAAATTTCCTGCGAAGAAGTCTTTGGCCCGGTCATCACTCTTTCCCGGTACCGGCAGCTCGACCAGGCCTTCGACATGGTGAACGATTCCCCCTACGGCCTCCAGGCCGGCATTTTTACCCGCAACGTCGATTCGATTTTCCGCGCCTATCAGGCCCTGGACGTCGGCACGGTGCTGGCCAATGAAATCCCGACGTTCCGGGCCGACCACATGCCGTACGGGGGCATGAAAGATTCGGGGCTGGGGCGCGAAGGCGTCAAATACGCGGTCCAGGAACTCTCGGATCAAAAACTGTTGGTCTTGCACCTGTCCCAATGACCCGTGTCCCGTTGGGCCGGCGTCCGCACACAGCCGCCTTGCGGTTTCCCGTAAAGATTTGTCACTATAGCCCTCGTTTTGTCCGCGCAGGCATGCGGTCAGGAGCGCGAAGACCTGCGCGAAGACAACGCGGCCCGTGAACATCCACTCGTCCGGCAACCCTTGAATGCGCTCGTAGCCGGCGACGGGTCCCGCCTTGAGGACCGGGAGGAGACATGGTTCCCACGCATCTTTTTCTGACCCGGGGGGTCGGCATCCATCGGGAAAAACTGGCCTCGTTTGAAGAAGCCTTGCGAAGCGCCGGGGTGGCCTACTGCAATCTGGTCACCGTATCGTCCATCCTGCCGCCCGATTGCACCATTCTCCCCCGCAAGCGGGGCGAACATCTCCTGAACCCCGGTGAGATCACCTACTGCGTCATGGCCAGGAGTGAAACCAACGAACGCAACCGGTTGATCTCGGCATCCATCGGCGTGGCGATCCCCCAAGGCCGGCATAAAACCTTTGGTTATCTTTCCGAACATCACGCCTATGGGGAAACCGACGAAGAAGCCGGCGAGTACACGGAAGACCTTGCCGCCCAAATGCTGGCCACCACGTTGGGGATCGACTTTGATCCGGACGTGGCCTGGAATGAACGAAAACAGGTCTTCAAAATGGGGGGAAAGATCGTTCGGACCCAGAACATCACCCAATCGGCGATCGGGAAGCCCGGGGTGTGGACCACCGTGGTGGCCCTGGCGGTGTTCATCCCGCCCGAGAACGTCCCCCACACCATGAGGCGACGACAAAGCCGCAAGTAGGGAACTGCCCGGTTACGCTACGCCTGTCCTGAGCCTGAAGTCTGAAGGGCTCACCCAACCAAGCATAGCAAAAACATCGCAAGACATAGCGGTGTTACAGCAATCCATAGCCAAGCATAGCAAAAAACGTTACGGAGAAAATTCCGCCCAGAGCACGGTGTGATCCGACGGGGTTTTCCCCTGCCTGGGCCTGATATCGACCTCAACGGCCGTGCAGCGCCGGGCCAATGACCCGGTCGCGAGCATGTGATCCACGCGCCAGCCCCGATTGGCCTTGAGGGCGTCAGGTTGCCGGTAATCCCAAAACGTAAACTGTTGCCGGTCCGGATAGAGACGCCGGAACAGGTCTTCGAATCCCCACTCGACGACGCGCCGGTACGCGCGCCGGGCCTCGTAATGAAAACAGACGTGGGTAAAATGTTTTTCCGGGTGGTGCACGTCAATCGGGTCCGGAGCCACGTTCATATCCCCGCACCAGATCGCGGGCTCATCCGGAGAGAGGTGACGGGTGAAGTACCGGCGCAGCCGCGCGAACCAATTCAATTTGTATCGATACTTGGGATGGTCGATCCTGAAACCCTGCGGAATATACGTGTTCACGATGGGAATGCCGTCCACCACGGCGTGCAGCAACCGCGGCCCGTCCCCGTCGGGCCCCTGGCCCAGGCCATACGAAACCCACTCGGGTTCACGACGGGTGAAGAGCGCCACGCCGTTGTACCCTTTCATCCCGCAGAACCGCACGTGATAGCCGGTGGCGGCCAGGGCCGTGACGGGGAACTCGGCATCCTGCACCTTCGTTTCCTGAAGACACAGCACGTCCGGGGCGTGGGTTTTCAACCATCGCTTCACAACGGGCAATCGCTTCCGGATTGAATTCACGTTAAACGTCGCCACCTTCATGAGCCCGCTCCCGCGCTTGCAGCCGTTTCCCGGCCCATGTCAGGATATCCCTGTTTCATCGGCGCCTCGTTGTCATTCATGAATCTTACCTCAAAAGAAATTTCCCTGCTGTCCGACACCGAGTTCTTCGCCGCCAAGGCCCGCCTCTCTCCCAAAATCCGGCACCTGCTGGAACAGATCCATGAATCCTTTCAACGGGAACTCCCCGCCCATCGGCTGCTGGTTCCGGACGGGTTCGACCCGGACGCCAGCCAATTCGTCAAAGGAGAACACCTGGAAGACTTCCCGTATCAATATCTGGATTACCCCCGTTTTTATACCAGAGACGTCAAATTTTCCTTCCGTTCGCTGGTCTGGTGGGGGCATCACATGGTCTTTGCCCTGATTCTCGAAGGCGGCCATCTCCGGCGGTACAAGGAAAATCTCATCAACCGCTTTCCCTCCGTCGCCGACCGCGATCTTCACCTGTGCCTGAGCCCTTCTCTATGGGAATGGAACCAGGGCTCCGGGTATACGCTGGCGCTCACCCGGGAACGGTCCTCCGAAGTCGCGGCCGTGTTGGCCCACCGGCCCTTTTTCAAGCTGGCCCGATTCGTTCCATTCAGCGACCCCGCGGTCCGGAGCGGCGAGACGCATCGCCTCGCCCACCAGGCTCTGCGCGCCGTGCTGCCGGTCATCACCGAATAGGTCCGCTTTATTGCACTATCGGGCGCATGGCGGCGTTGTGTCCTCGCTCAACCCTCGCCTATCTAGTCTGATAAGCCTCGGGCTTCGCTGCGGGACGCCTTGCCCTGCATCCCGCTATCACAATAAACCAGCGGTGCCTTTGTAAACCAGAGATGCCTATGCACGTACCTCCCCGCGTTACACGTCCTCGTCCAGCCCCAACAGATTGGTCAATCGCTCCACGCTGTATTGAGCCTCCTGATCGAGCCGGATCACGTCGATGCCGGCTCTGTGAAACAGGCTCTCCACCAATCGTTCCTGCGAACCGGACGCCATGGCGTCGTCTCCCGGTTTTCTGACGAACATGACTTTGACGGGCAGCCGGGTTCCGGGATGGACCGCGACAAAATCCACCGTCACGTTGCGAAGGGACTGAGCCAACGCGCGTCTGACAGCCTCGTCCTCGACGCGCAGATGCACAAGACTTTTCAAAGGAATCTTCGACAGCAACAAAAAATGGTCGCGAACGGCCAGGAGGAGCAGGTTGAACATCGAGACATCCGGGCCATCCATGAGCGGCCGGGGCATGGCCAGGACGTGACCCGCGATCACGTCGATTCGCGCGGCGGGAGCAGGCCCGGGTGTGGGTCTCCGTCGCCGCGCCAACATGACCGCCACCACAAACCCCGCCACGCCAAGCAGGCCCACCACAAGGGTTCGGGACTGCGGGGCGTGAGAGCCAAGGGGCAGCCAGGCAAACAGTGTCTCAAGAAGGTTCTCGAACCAATCCATACTCGACGCGCTATCCTGGCAACGCGAAAGGCTTCCGGCCGGGGGTCACCGTGCCCAGCACGACCGGCGACGTGGCGCCGGTGACCCAAGGCAGGTTGGCCGGCACGCCCCTGACGGTCTCATACGCCAACACCGCAAAGGCCATGGCCTCCAACGCCCTGCTGTTCACCCCGGCCCGTTCCATGGACAGAACAGGGACCGGATCAAATTCCCGTTTTAAGGCTCGCAGGAGCCCCCGATTCCGCACGCCGCCACCTCCGATCAGCACCTCGTCGACCGCCCACTGCCCGGACCGGCGAATCGTTCGCGCAATGCCGGCGCACGCCGACGCCAGGGTATCTTCCAAGGAAAGATCATGTCGCGCGGCGACCTGCCGGACGCGCCGGAGATAGGCTTCATCGAATTCTTCACGCCCCGTGGATTTCGGAGGGCGCCGCGCAAAGAACGGATGGCGCAGCAGGGCATTCACGAGGACGCCGTGCTGATGCCCGCGCGAAGCCAGGGCGCCGTTCCGGTCCATCGACTGTTGCCCGTGTGTGGCGTGGGCGAGCAACCCATCCAACAGCAGGTTACAGGGACCCACGTCAAACGCGATCACGTCCCGCAACCCGCCGCCCCTGGGCAACCAGGTCGCGTTCGCAATCCCGCCCAGATTGACGACCAGCCGCGACCGGCTCCGGGAACGGAACACGTGATAATGCACGTATGGCGTCAACGGCGCCCCTTCGCCGCCCGCGGCCAGATCCCGGGCCCGGAAATCGGCGACCGTCGTGATCCCCGTGCGCTCGGCAATGACCGACGGAGCGCCGATCTGCAACGAAGAGCGGACCGCCCCGACCCCGGGGACCGCCACCCGCTGAGGGCTGTGCCACACGGTCTGACCGTGCGAGCCGATCACGGCAATGTCTCCCGCCGACAGCTTCGCCTGTTTGATGGTCCGGCTGGCCACGCGGGCAAACACCTCCCCCACGGCCGCGTGCAGCCGGCACACTTCTGCCACCGTACCGGTTCGCGCCTCCACCGCGCCGGTGCGGACCAGCGACAGCAGGCGTTCTCGAAGCGCCGGCGGGTACGGATGCGTCCGGTGGGCGAGCAGCGTGATCCCCAGTTGAGCGCGACCGGGCCGCACGTCGATGATGGCGCAATCCACGCCATCCATCGACGTCCCCGACATCAGCCCCAGACATTTCATGAACGGTGTCTCGTTTCCCCGCCGGTCAGGGCATCCTGCCAAAGACCGGGAAATCCGCCGTACAGGTTCATACACAGAAGAAGCCCTTCACCCTCGCCCGTGACGGTTCTCATCGTGAACCGATACCGGCGGCGAGTGAAACCGCCTGTTCCGGAAGCGTGGTTTCGGCCGTCTCGATTTTCTCCAATTCGCTTCTCAGGCCCTGCTCTATCCGCCAGAGATCATGACTCTGTTGCATCCTCAGCCAGAGCCCCGGTCCATTGCCGATCAGTTTCCCGATCCTCAACGCCATTTCTGCCGTGATCGGGTGGGTGCAAGCCAAAATCCTATGAACCTGCTGGCGCGAAACACCGAGTCGCTTGGCTGTCTCGCTGACCGATAAGCCCAGCGCCGGGAGAACGTCCTCGCGCAGGATTTCCCCCGGATGAATGGCGGGACGCTGTAACGGGCGATTGACGCGATATTCAGTCATGCCTGCTCCTTCAATGATATTGTTCAAGATCGACCCGTCGCGCTTCACCGGCTTCCCATGCAAACGTGATACACCAAGGGCCATTGACGTGGAGACTGTAGCGCACGGGTACCCCGCGAAGACGGTGAAAATCAAACCCCGGAACATTGATCTCAACCAACGATTCGGCTTGATCCAACACTTCCAGCCGACGCAAACAACGCGCCTGCAAATTTCGTTGCACATGACGGCTACGACCACGCGCGAACAACTCGGCCAGACCTTTATGCCGAAAGCTCGTAATCATTCCGAACTGTAACCTTTTTTGTTACAATGTCAAGAGGACTCCGGCCGCGCGTCGATTCCTGTCGTATGAGCGGCAACTCGCCCAAGCCGCCTGACTCGTCCCGGACATTGGATGGAGCCGGCAGGAATCTTGATTCGTCACCGACCGGCGAGTAGAGTGATCTCCTCGCCGCTGTTCCGTTTCAGGGGGTTCTCCGTTGTTCAACGCGCCCCCCGTCCGGAAGGGGCCGACAGAAACGGCAAGCGGGGATGAGGAATCTCGTCAGCCATCATGAATGCTTCTGATTCCCTAATGCTCCTGGCCGGATACTCCGTAGTCATCATGGCCGTCTCCCTGTTCGGGGGGTGGCTGCCGTCCATCTTCCGGCTGACGCACACCCGCACCCAGATGGTGACAAGTTTCGTGGCGGGCGTGATTCTCTGTGTCGCCCTGTATTATCTCCTGCCCCACAGCATGCTGGAAATTCCCGGCGAGCATTCCGCGGAAACGGCCGTGTGGTGGATGCTGGTGGGCACCGTCGTCATGGTGGTGCTGTTGCGCGTCTTCTCATTTCACCAGCATGACTTCAGTCACGAAGACGACGATTCGCACGATCAGGGGCATGACCGGACCCGCGATCACCACGAACAGGGTTACGTCTCCGTGCATCCCATGAGTTGGGCCGGGATCACCATGGGCCTCGGGCTCCACACGATGACGGAAGGGGTGACCCTGGCCACCAGCATCAAAGCCGGCGCGCCCGACGGGACGATAGGCCTCAGTCTCAGCGTATTCCTGGCGATCGTGCTCCATAAACCCCTGGATGGCCTCTCCATCATCGGCACGATGCGGGCCGCGGGATTCAGCAAGCACCGCCGGATCCTGGCCAACGTCCTGTTCTCCCTGGTCTGCCCGATGGCGGCGGTGTTGACGTTCTGGGGCGTGGGACTGCTCGGCCGGTGGGAGGAATACGCGGTCGGGGCCGCATTGGCTTTCGCAGCCGGGGCGCTCCTGTGTATTGCCCTGAGCGACCTGCTCCCGGAAGTGCATTTCCACAGCCATGACCGCGCCAAGCTCACGCTGGCGTTCTTCGCGGGAATCAGCCTCGCCTATATGCTGCGCTACCTCGAACCCGCCGTCCTCCATTGATTCGACGGGGGTGCGCCATGCGAGGGCCGGGAACGAGCATCCTGCGACCGGGCCACGCCCTTATTCGTCGCAGCGGAGGGAGGACCCCTTCCGCCGGTCCAGGACCATGCCGGTCTGTTCCCTGGCGCTGAAGCCGAACGTTTCATAGAACGTCTGTTTATCGCGCGTGCACAGCCAGAACAGTTCGACGCGCTGAAGAGACGGATGGTTCAGGATCCGATGCATGATTTCCGTCCCCACGTCCTGTCCCTGGTACGCCGCATCCACAATAACGTCCCAGATGGAGGCGCGATACACGTAATCGGTCAGAACCCGACCGCACCCGATGACCCGATGGCCGTCCCACGCCGTGATGAACAGATCCGTCTGCCGGATCATGTCCGCGGTGTCGGTCACGGTTCTTCCCCGAGCCCAGGACGCTTGCTCAAACAGCGGCGCCAGGGCGGCGGGGTCGAAATCCTTATGGTCGGCATACGCAATCATGTAGAGAATGGCGGCCCATTTGTATTACACTAAATCGTTCATAATTGCCAGCAGGCGGCCGGGCCACCCGTCGCCGCGGGCCGTTTGGTCACAACACCCTATCAGGCAGGAACGCCATCATGCCCATGCTCGTCAGAAAATGCCCGAAATGTGAAAAACTGTTTTGGATCAAAGAGCAGGAAATCGACCGGTCGAACACGGACGTCCTGCGGGTCACGTGCAGCCACTGTCAGCAAGTGCTGCGCATCCCGCTCGTCACCGAAGGGGCCAATGCCGGCGCGCCCAAGATGGGCCATTAACGTTCAGATTGGAGTCGATGCCGATGCGCACGCACACGTACGGGGGGCTTGACGTCCACATCACGGGAGGCCCGGACCGCAACGGCGGCGGGAACGGCCCCGTGGTCATACTGCTGCACGGCTTCGGCGCGCCCGGTGACGATCTGGTCGCCCTGTGGAGAATGTTGCGGGTCCCGGACGACGTGCGGTTCGTGTTCCCCGTCGCGCCCCTGAGGCTGGGCGGCGGCCTGCCCGACGGACGGGCCTGGTGGATGCTCGACCTGGACCGGCTCGCGTCGCAGACGGCTCAGGGGCGCGGGCGTGACGTGGATGCGGTGCCCGACGGGCTGGCCGAGGCCCGCGAGCGAATGCTCGCCATGCTGGACGACCTCGACCGGCATGAGGGCCTGGAGCGCGGCGTCTTCCTCGGCGGGTTCTCGCAGGGCGCGATGTTGGCCTGCGATACGATGCTGCGAAGTCCCCGCGCATTTGACGGGCTCATCATCCTGTCGGGAAGCATCGTGGCAAGACCGGAATGGGAAGAACGATGGCCCACCCGCACGGGGCTCCCCGTGTTTCAGAGCCATGGAACGGACGATCCCCTCCTGCCGCATGAAACGGCGATCCACCTGAAAGACACCCTGATCCGGCACGGGCTGACCGTGACCTGGTCGGAATTTCGAGGGGGCCATGAAATTCCCTTCCCGGTCCTCGACCAACTCGGCCGGTTTCTGACAACCGCCTGCGAGTCACCGTGAATGAACCCGTTCGGGGAGGCATCGCAACAGCCGCTCCGCCGGTGTTATTGCGGAACCATGCGGGCTTGCGTATCATATTTCACGGCTCAACAGTAACTCGTCACTCGACACGGAGCCTCGCGCACCATGATTACACCGCAAACCATCACGGAATACGTCCGGCAGGTCCTGACCGATGCGCAGGTCAGCGTCACGGACCGCACGGGAACCATGGATCACCTGAACGTCCGGGTGGTGTCGGATCTGTTCAAAGGGAAAAACGTATTGGACCGCCACCGTCTCATTTATCAGGCCTTGGACGAACCGCTGAAAGACGGACGGATCCACGCGCTTGAATTGACGGCTGAAACAACGGATGGCTCATAGGAGGGAACCACGGTATGGCACATCCCATCGAAGAAGAGATTCAACGGGAATTGCAGGAACATAAGATCCTCATCTACGGGAAAGGGACAAAAACCGCGCCCCAATGCGGCTTTACCGTCGAAACGATAGAGTTTTTCGAGCAATTCGGCTATCCCTACGCAATCATCAACGTGTTGGAAAACCCGGAAAAACGCGAAGTCCTCACGCAAATGACCAACTGGCCGACCCTGCCCAAGGTGTTCATCAACGGCCAATTCTACGGCGACACCGACGTCCTCATGCCCATGCAGTCGAAAGGGGAACTGAAGCCGCTTCTGGAAAAGGCTTTTGAGCCGGAAGGGTAGAGGGCCGGGCACAAAAAAAGGGAGGCTACCGTTCCGATAGCCTCCCTTCATCAATGCACAAAACGTTGGTTACTTAATGACCGTCGACTTGGCGCCAGCCGGGTTCACGTTCACTTTATTCAACGCCCCTTCAACGTCCGGCAAACGCCCGGCGCCCTGAGATTTCTTAATCCGATCACGATTCTGGTCGTTCGAGTCATTCATGGCAGCGGCATCGGCGGTGGACGAGGCCGTCATCGAGGCTTTGGAACCGACGGCATTCGCTTGACCGGCATCATGGCTGGTGCGCGTTCCATCGGCCGGGGATTTGGTTGCTGCAGCAGGATAACCGGGATGAGCAGGCAACAGGCCCGGATTCGCAAACGCCACCGATGCCATCAGGGCAGTACCCGCGACCGTCATGAGAAGAAGGCGAATACTCTTCATAATTCCGCTCCTTTTGTTAAGACAGGTTATGGACGATAAAGACAAAAAGTTCCGATTTCCATAGACGCCCGGAGAAAGAGGGTAAATCTTATTCATTTTCACCCGCAGGTGTCAAGCACGAGTTGCAGACCGCGCCGGGGGCTCCGTCCGGTCAGCGCCGCCCCGACGGCCGGCCGCGTCCCCGATAGGCGCGCCTGGGGCGCATGGCCGGTAACGAGATGGTGACCAGCGTGCCTTTGTCCGGGCGACTGTCGATGGCGATGTGCCCGCCGTGTTCGTCCACAATTTTTTTCACCATCGCCAGGCCCAACCCGGTCCCCGACCGTTTCGTGGTGAAATAGGGTTCAAAAATTTTCTCGCCCAATTCTTCGGGAATCGGGGCGCCGTCGTTGTGGATGCGAATGACGATTTCGGGCTGACGCCCGCGCTTCTGGGATACGGAAACCCGCAAATGCCCGCCCCGGCGACATCGCTTCCAGGGCGTTCGTGAAAATACTCAGCAACGCGTGTTGGATCTTTTCCTGATCCCAGCGAACCTGTCCCAGACGAGAGGGAAACTCCTTCGTGACCTCGATCCGGTTCACTTTCAGATCCGTGGCCACAATCGCGAGGGCGTCTTCGAGCAAGGCGGTGACGCGACACGAGCGCCGGTCCAATTCGAGGGGTTTGGCAAAATCCAGAATGTCGTTCAGCAGGCTTTCCATCCGCATCAGATCCCGCATGGCCGCTTCAATGGAGGTTTGGGACTCGAAGTCGAGGGTGCCGTCACCCGTCACCTCCTCCAATTGGGCGCGAATATAGCCCATGGGCTCACGAATTTCGGCGGCGAGAAAGGAGCTGACTTCATTCAAGGCCGATTGCCGTTCCTGTCGCCGGATCGTCAACTCCGAGACCGCGGAGACCGCGGACTCCGGCGGCGTCTGGGCGGCCACGTCCGGCGACGCCAGCAGATTCAGCGAGGGATCCTCAAACAGTTGGGCCAATTGCGTGGTGACCGGTTCGAGCGTGCCGGACGCGGAGTCCGCGGATTCATACTGCGCAGCCGTCCTGGACGCCAGGGTGACCGTCCCGGCCACGCGCCCCCTGACGAAAAAGGGCACCACCAGCGTGCACCGGAACCGTTCGCGATACAACTGTTTGTAGTCCTGAAAGCGCCCTTGCGTGGAGGCCAGGTTCTGATCGACGCGGGGCTTGCGATGCCGCACCGTCCAACCCGAAGCGGATTCGTTCAACGACAACCGGTGCCCCGGCAGGAGTTCTTTTTTATGCCCGGCCACGCAGCCCAGCACTTCCAGGGACGCATCCAACGGATCATACAACGTGACCCAGGCCCGATCGAACGGCACCAGGGACTGCGCGTGGGACAAAGAGCCGGCGATGCGTTCCTGAACGGGCGGCGAGGCATGCGTCCGGGCGGCGGATTCGGCGGCCTCCGGCGCGGCGGATTCGGCTGACGGCTCCTGCAGGACCCAGGGACGCGCCAGCAGCACGGAATGATCGAACAGATTCGCCTCCCGCAATTGCTCGGTGATACGCGCCCCGGCCGAGCCGACCGCGCTCTTTTCACGCTTGGTAAACGACCGCCCTTCCTGCTTCCCCACAACCAGCGCCCCATAGGCCGCTTTCCCGTCGCGGAGGAGGATCGCCAACAGATTCTTCGAACCGGGCGTGACCATGCGAAGCCGGACCGCGCCGTTCCCCGGCTCCTGCCCGGCTCCCCAGAGCAGCCCGTCGGCCTGTCCGTCTTCACCGGAAAGCGTCCGGAACACGGCGCGAACCTCACGGTCCGAAAACCCTTTGGACGCCTGCGGCATCAGCGGCCCTTTGAGTTGATTCAGGACGGCCACCGTCGCATCCATGCCCAGATCATTGACCGTCGCGGTCAAAACCCGTTGCAGCGTCGTCTGTTTGGAAGGCCGAACCGGTTCCGGCGTTTTCTTTTTAGTCATCCTTGCTTCTTCTTTCTGTCATTCCTGCTTCTTCTTTCTGTCATTCCTGCTTCTTTTTTCTGTCATTCCTGCTTCTTCTTTTCGTCATTCCTGCGAAAGCAGGAATCCAGTGTCTTTTTCTTCACGGACGAGACAAATACAAAAACCCTGGATCCCCGATCAAGCCGGGGATGACGGACAAAGACAAACGATACAGCCGGGGAATGAGAAATCCGGTGACTTCAATTGAGATGCCGAATCTTTCGTGAACGGGAATCAACGACGACCGTCTGAACGTGGTCGCGGCTCGAGGCCATCCTGTTCATGAACACGCTGACGAGACTGATCAGGATCGCCCCGCCGGCGGCCGGCCAGAATCCCTCCACGTGAAACCCGTTGACCAGGACGGAGACCAGATGCAGCAGAAAGGCATTGATCACGACCATGAACAAGCCGAACGTCACCAGGATGAACGGCGCCGAAAGCACATACAAAAGCGGCCGGATGACGGCGTTCAACAGCGCCAGCACGAACACGGCGACCACCCCGGCGCCAAACGACTCGATGCTCAGGCCCGGCACGATCCCGGCCGCAACCAGCAACGCCAGACCCGTGACCAGGAACCGAAACACAAACCCTCTCATCCGCCTCGCTCCATCCCAAGCCTCATCCGTCCGGCGCGGCCACCGTCAAATCCAGGGACTGCTGCCGCCGGGTGATTGTATCACCGGGATCATAGTCGGCCACAAACGTTTTCTTCGCGCCCCGAGCCGACACCTCGACCGTCGCGCCGGCGTTTTCATTATGCATGTGCAGGAAAATCTCATAATACCCGGCGTCGTTCGTCTTGCCCGACGCCCCGTGCCCGCCCTTGACCAGGGGCATGGCCTGAACCTCCACCCCGGTCAATGCCCGGCCCGACGCATCCCGAACGTAGCCGAACACCGTAAACCCATGCTCCACGTTGGCCCTCACGAAGACGGGCTTCGGGGTCTCGGCCGCGGGATCTTTCAGCGTGGACAAATACGTCGCGAGCGCCGTGACCTCTTCCTCGGTCATCAGATCCTTATACTTGTCCGGCATCCGGCCTTTTTTATGCTCTTTCTCGAAGCCCTCCGCGTACAGGTACGTGGGGTCGAAAATTTTCCGCTTGATATCGTTGACCGTCAGGAAACTGCCGATGTTGTCCAGAATCGGACCCCGTTTTTTCACGCTCCCCTTCCCGCCGATTTTATGACAGTTGTAGCACTCGTACAAATCATAGACTTCGGCCCCGCGTTCCATCACCGTGAGGGCGCCCTGTTCCTGAGGAGCCTCCTCCACCGCGACCGCCGGAGCAAACCGCCCCAGCCGCGTCAGCACGGCATGGGAATCATCCTGAAGCGTCCGGACCCGTTGGAGCAACGTATCCACCTGACTCTGCTCGGCCAGGACCATCGCGCGCTTGCGTTTCAGAATTTTCTCAATCTTCCCCTTTTCCACCTCGGGATCATATTGCGGCCAGGACGACGCGCCTCCGATATACAGCGCGGACAGCGCGAGATAAAACCCCAGCAGCGCCACAACGGCGGTCCACCCCGACAACCGTTTCATGGGCGGGGCATCCAGAAGCAGAAACACCGCCAGACCCAATCCCACGTAGGCCACAAACATCGCCTGGAACACGTGCGGGAAGCCAAGGGCCCCGCTCCCGAACCAGGCCGCAAGCGCCAGCACCACGGCCACAGCGATTTTTTTCATGCTCCCGGACATCGGGACCTCATCCTGGACGGAGGCGAAAAGGAGGCGTCATCAATCGTTCAGGGAAATGAATGAATCGTGAAAGGACGTCTAGAGAGATCTTACCCGGCTCACCGGATTCAGACAAGCCTTGATTTGGGGAAATGCGGGGTTTCGCCCCCGCACGACGAGGTCCTTTTGTTTCGGCAAAAGGACCCAAAACCATTGGCGCCATGAGATGGCGCGGCCACGAAGAAGGGAACAGAGAAGGACTAACGTCGAAATCTCAAAAGCGCCAGGGCGGTCACCGGCGCATAGAGCAGGCATCCCGCCAGGCCCAGGACCCATTCACCAATCCAAAACGTCACCGCCAGATTGAACAGCAGCACCCCGTAATACAGGCCGCATCCCAGCAGCACCTCCCGAGCCGGAACCGCGTGAGGAAGCGCGGGCAACAGACCGCAACGGCCGTCCAGCACCCGGTAGCCCGTCATCGCAAGCACCCCCACCACGAACCACCCGGCAAAGTTGGCCAGGGGCACGCCGAAATACACGCCGGGCTCGGGATACCCGTAAATCAACCCCAAAAACCAGCGGTCCCCGCGAAGAGCCACCGGATCAATCACCACGTCGATCAGCATGAACAACAGACAGGTCAGACCGATCACCGGCCAGGACAGCAGGACGCAACGATCGTCGCGCCCCGCGCGCGTCAGCAACCGCCGGCCGGAGCCCGGCGACGCGGGCCCGGCAGGCAAACGCAGCCAGAGGGCCAGCGCGTAGCTCGCCGACAACAGAAACGTGAACGACAACGAATCCATAAACGGGATATTGAACAGATACAATTCCTCGCCCACGCTGGACCCCGTGTAAAAGTAATCGCCGAACGGGAACCCGGTCCGGGTGGAGGAAAACTCACAGAGGAACGCCGTCAGCCACGTGATGCCGAACAGCGCGCCGGTGCGGGTCCGGCCCCATAAGCGGACCGACGCGATCAGCGCCACGGCCAGGAAGAAAAAGACGTAGGGCCGGAGCAGGAGGGTCTTCCACAACAGAAGGAGCACGTCCATGGGCAGCAGGCGTTACGCGTATTGGTGATCCCGAAACCAGCGCACCGCCTTGTCCAGAGCCACCTCCGGCGGCGTCTGGGGCAACGCCAGTTCCCGCACGGCTTTGGAGCAATCGTAGTGCATCACGTACTTGGCCATCCGAACGCCGTCGAGCGGAATGCGCGGGGTGCGGTGCGTCACGTAATCCGCCAGCCACTTGTCGACGTGGGCCAGCGGCAGAATCAGCCTTCGGGGCACTTTCACCTTCGGCGCCTTCACCCCCGTCAATCCGGCCAGAATCCCGAAGATCTCGTGCAGCATCAGATTGCGACACCCCAGGATGTACCGCTCGCCGGGCCGCCCGCGCTCCATGGCGCGGAGATGGCCCACGGCCACGTCATCCACGTCGATCAGATTCATGCCGGTTTCCACATAGGCCACCATGCGCCCCTTCATGAAATCGACGACGATCTGCCCCGTGGGCGTCGGCTTCACGTCGCCGACGCCGACCGGCGCCGAAGGATTCACGATCACCACGGGCAACCCCGCATCCGCCGCGTTCAACGCCTCCTGCTCGGCCAGATACTTGGAGCGTTTATAATCCCCGGTCATTTGCGCCAGGGACACCGGGGTCTCTTCGGTGCCCGGCCCCCCGCCGTCGGGCAACCCGATCGCGCCGATCGTACTCGTATACACGACGCGCTCGACCCCCGACTCGCGCGCCGCGTTCAGCAGCGTCCGGGTACCCTCGACGTTCACCGTGTAGAACACCGAAGGATCGCGCGCCCACAGGGCATAATGGGCCGCCACGTGATACACCTGCCGGCAGCCGCGAAGCGCCGCTTTGAGCGACGCCGCGTCGTTCAAATCGCCGGACACGGTTTCCAGCGTCAGCCCGTTCAGGGCCCGCCGGTCCGCGCCGGACCGGACCAACCCGCGGACCTCCGTGCCCGCCTGAAGCAGGGCCCGCGCCACGGCCGACCCGACAAACCCCGTGACCCCTGTGACCAGCGCTTTCATGATGAACCCGGAATGGAGGAGAATGACAAGGAGTGACTCGTCAATGCCGGCGGTCCACGATATACCGGGCAATCCCTCGCAACGGATCGGCTGTTTCGTCAAACCCGTCGAGCCGGCCGATGGCCCGGTCGGCACAGTCCTGCGCGAGACGTTGCGCGCCCTCAAGCCCGTAAATCGCGGGATACGTCTGCTTGCCCCGTTCATCATCCGTCTTCGCGTCCTTCCCCAACTCTTCCCGGGTGCCCGTGACGTTCAACACGTCATCCGTAATCTGAAACGCCAAGCCGATATCCTCGGCATACCCGGTCAGATGCTCGAACGGCGTCATGCCCGCCCCGGAAAGGAGCGCCCCAACCCGCACCGCGGCGCGAATCAACTTGCCGGTCTTGTGCGCGTGAATCTGTTGCAACGCCGCGAGATCCACCTGCCGGTTCTCGGCCTGGATATCCAGCACCTGACCGCCAACCATGCCCCCGTGCCCGGCACCCAGCGCAAGCTCCGCGATGATCTGCACCTGACACTGCGGGTCCAGGTCCGTCACCAGATCGGCCCGGCTGCACCATTCAAACGCCATGGCCTGCAACGCGTCGCCGGCCAGAATCGCGAGGGCGTCCCCATAGACCTTATGGTTCGTGGGCCGGCCGCGGCGAAAATCATCGTTGTCCATCGCGGGCAGATCATCATGAATCAGCGAATACGTATGGATAAACTCGAACGCGCAGGCCACGGGCAACAGCGAAGCCGGGCACGGACCGATGGCCTCGGCCGTGGCAATCGTCAGGATAGGCCGGATGCGTTTGCCCCCGGCCAACAGACTGTAGCGGATCGCCTCGTGCAGCATCGCCGGCGACGTGCGCGGATCAGGAAGGTGGGCTTCCAGATACCGATCGACGACCTGCCGTTTGTCTTCGAGGTACGTCCTGATATCCACGGAAATGCGGCGCCTTTCCTGATCGGGGATTTCCATTGTTGCTGTCATCCCTGCTTTCTTCTTGCGGTCATCCTGGCGAACGCGAAAATCCAAAGGCTGTATCATAGCGAACGAGAGAAAAAGAGAAAACCCTTGGATCCCCGATCAGACCGGGAATGACAAGGAAGGCAGAAAAAACCTGGCATTTGTCAATCCTGGATGCTCCGGCTATACTGGGCGGCTATGAGTATCCGGAATCGCGCAGGTGAATGGGCTCCCCTGCTCCTGGGCGTCGAGCCTGAGACGTGCGGGGTGTGCAATCAAGTCCTGTATCGGAATACCACCATGCTCAAAGGGGGCTGGGAACGCTGTTCCGTGTGCCACCGATTCGTCCACTATGCCTGTCTCGCCAGCGGCAAAGTGGCCTTCCTCAAACGACGTCCCCGCGTGTGTCTCAACTGCGACCAGAAGTGAGCCCCAGGCCCTCACCGCAGCCCTCACCCGGAGGGCGAGCGGGCAAAAAGGCGGCAACGAGTCACCGGTGAACGGCATTCCGGACGCGCGAGCAACAGGATTCGGGAAACTGCCCCTGTCCGCCCTCATCAACCTCGGGCTGGCCGTGCTCCTCTCGGCGTGGAGCGGCTTTTTCACGATGGACTTCCTGCTCAGCGGAATCTACACGTGGCCCCGGTCGAGTCGCGTGGCGGCCCTCACCTGCACGGTCATCATCCTGGCCTACGAATTCATATACAAAGAGCATCGCGCCCGGCACGTCGCCGTCACGGGCATCGCCCCGCTACGAGTGGTCGTGTATGCGTGCATGATTCCCTACGCGCTCGGCACGCTGGCCCTGCTGGCCCTCATCAGCCTCACCTGAACCACGCGCCATGAGATCCCCGATTGCCTTTGCGTCATTCCTGCGAAAGCAGGAATCCAGTGTCTTTCTCTTCACGGACGAAGGAAAAGGCAAAGACGCTGGATCCTCGATTACTAATGTCGAGGATGACAGATAAATACAAAAGAAAAAACAAAGACGCTGGATCCTATAATTGCCTGGAGCCCCGATCGCCCTTTGCGTCATTCCTGCAAGTTTTTAGCAGGAATCCAGTGTCTTGCTCTTCACAAACAACGGGAAAAAACAACGACGCTGGATCCTCGATTACTAATGTCGAGGATGACGGAGTGAAGCAAAGAAAAAACAAAGACGCTGGATTCCCGATTAAAAATGTCGGGAATGACGAATAAAGACAAAAACAACGACGCTGGATTCCTCAGTTCCCTAAAGCAACTGTTCATACAGATCATGCCACTCTGCATTGTGTTCTTCGATTAACGCGAGTTTCCACTGCCGCTTCCAATGTTTGAGCTGTTTTTCTCGCTCTATGGCCGCTTCAATAGTCTCCGATTGTTCCCAATAGACCAATTTGTGTACGCGATATTTGTCGGTGAACCCCTCGACTAAATTGTTCTTGTGCTCATAGACCCGACGAATCAGATCATTGGTGACACCAATATACAAGGTGCCATTGCGTCTACTGGCCATAATGTACACAGAGTAGGTTTGGTCGTTCATGGATCCGCCGTATTTCCCCTCACCAGCCTTTTCTTAATCAGCCGTCGTTGTCTTTTTCCTTCTGTCATCCTTGCGAACGCGAGGATCCAGAGTTTTTTCTCTTCACGGACGAAGGAAAAAGGCAAAGACGCTGGATCCTCGATTACTAATGTCGAGGATGACAGATAAATACAAAGACAAAGGCAAAAACAAAAGAGGGGAAAATCGTCAGGCGACCGCATCGTCGCGGAGGACCTGCGCGGTCCAGGACGTGCCGGCGCGGATCAACTCAGCCGGCGGGCCTTCGTCCACAATCCGGCCGCCGGCGTTCCCGCCGTCCGGCCCCAAATCCAGAATCCAGTCCGCATTACGGATCACGTCCAGATTGTGTTCGATCACGAGCACGGTATTGCCGTGTTCCACCAACCGGTCCAACACGTCAAGCAGGCGTTGCACGTCCGCAAAGTGCAACCCGGTCGTCGGCTCATCCAACAGATACAGGGTGCGGCCCGTGGCCCGCTTGGACAACTCGCGACTCAGCTTCACGCGTTGCGCCTCGCCCCCGGACAACGTGGTGGCGGACTGCCCCAGCTTGACGTAGTGCAACCCCACGTCCGCAAGCGTCTGCAATTTCCTGGCGATCGCCGGAATGTGCGCGAAAAACGCCTGGGCCTCCGCCACGGTCATGTCCAGCACGTCCGCGATGGTCTTCCCCTTGTGCCGCACGTCCAGCGTTTCACGATTATACCGCCGCCCTTTGCACACCTCGCAGGTCACGTACACGTCCGGCAGAAAATGCATTTCGATCTTCAGCAGCCCCCCGCCCTGACACGTCTCGCACCGGCCGCCCTTCACGTTGAAACTGTAGCGACCGGGCCGATACCCGCGCACCCGCGACTCCGGCAGCCCGGCGAACAGATCACGGATAAACGTGAACACGCCCGTATACGTGGCGGGATTGGAGCGCGGCGTGCGACCGATGGGCGACTGATCGATATCGATCACCTTATCCAGGGCATCCGCCCCTTTCATTGACCGGCACCCCTCCATGCGTGGCTTCTTGTGATACAGCGCCGCCGACAGCGACGGGAACAGGACCTCCAGCACCAGCGTACTCTTGCCGGACCCGGACACGCCGGTGACGCACGTCAGAAGCCCCAGCGGAATCCGGGCGGTCACCGATTGCAGATTATGCTTGTCGGCCCCGACCACCGTGAGAAATTGTGTGGCCCGGCGGCGGCGCGCGGGCAACGCCACCCGTTTCTCCCCGCGCAGGTACTGCCCGGTCAGCGAGTCGGGATGACGCATCACCTCCGCGGGCGTCCCCTGCGTCACAATCGACCCGCCCTCCACGCCGGCGCCGGGGCCCATATCCACGATATGATCCGCCACGTGCATCGTCGCGGCGTCATGCTCCACCACCAACACCGTATTGCCCAGGTCGCGCAGCCGCAGCAACGTTTGCAGCAAGCGGTGATTATCGCGCTGATGCAGGCCGATACTCGGCTCATCCAGGATATACAACACCCCCACCAGCCCCGACCCGATCTGAGTCGCCAGCCGGATGCGCTGCCCCTCCCCGCCGGACAGGGTCGCAGCCGCGCGATCCAGCGTCAGATAATCCAGCCCCACGTTCAGCAAAAACTCCAACCGTTCCCGGATCTCCTTCAGGATCCGCCGGCCGATCATGCGCTCGCGTTCCGTCAAATCCAGATCCGCGAAAAACGTCACCGCCTCGCGGATGGACAGCCGCGTGACCTCGGCAATGGACTGCCCGCCCACCTTCACCGCCAGGCTCTCCGCCTTCAGCCGCGCCCCCCGGCACACCGGGCACCGGTACTGCTCGGCATACTCCTGCCCCTCCGGGCACGCGGACACCTCGTAGCCGATCCCGTCACACGCAGGACACGCCCCGTGCGGACTGTTGAACGAAAACACCCGCGGCGCCAGCTCCGGATAACTCACGCCGCACGTGATACACGCCAACTGCTCGCTGTACAGCGTCACCTCGTTCGTCTCGCCCAACACCCCGACCAGGCCCGGCGTCAACGACAACGCCGTCTCCACCGAATCCGCCAACCGCCGGCGCAACGACTCCTCATCCTTCATCACCAGGCGATCCACCACAATCTCGATCGTATGCTTGCGCTGCTTATCCAGCGCAATGGCCTCATCCAGCCCGACCATCGCGCCGTCGATCCGGGCGCGCACGTAGCCCGCGCGCCGGGCGTCGGCCAACTCCTTGCGATACTCGCCCTTGCGGCCGCGCACAATCGGCGCCAGGATCTGAAACCGCGACCCCGACGGCAGCGCGCCGATGGCATCCACCATCTGCTGCACGGTCTGCGCCGTGATCGGCCGGCCGCAGTGGACGCAAACGGGCCGGCCCGCCCGGGCGAACAGCAGGCGCAGATAATCATAAATCTCCGTCACCGTCCCCACCGTGGACCGGGGATTGTGGCTGGTCGTCTTCTGCTCGATGGAAATGGCGGGCGACAGGCCTTCGATGGAATCCACGTCGGGCTTGCCCATCTGTTCCAGAAACTGACGCGCGTAGGCCGACAGCGACTCCACGTACCGCCGCTGCCCCTCGGCATAAATCGTGTCGAAACTCAACGAGGACTTGCCGGACCCGCTCAACCCCGTCACCACCACCAGGCGATCGCGCGGGAGGACCACGTCGAGATTCTTCAGGTTATGCTCACGCGCCCCTTTGATATGAATCGTCTGGCTCATGGGTCCGGGAATGGATTCCGTCGAACGGAGCGCCGTCGGGTCAAACACCGGCGCAAAACAATGAAGTATACCACGTCACGCAAGATCATTTGATTCTAGACAGACCGTTCGTTACAATCAGATGAATGGAGAACGCCATGTCGCGGCGGCCGAACAGGCACAGCCCCTGAATTCCCGCGTGTCACACAAGAGAGCGTCTTTTACCAGACTGGAGAAGGAGAATTCCATGCGCAAACTGTCATTGATCGTATTGGTCCTGTTGATGGGCCTCGGAGGGAGCCTGAGCGCCGCCGACGCCGCGACCAAGGTCAAAAAATACGAACTCACGCGAAACAACGTGCAAAAACCCGAGGATATCGACAGCACCACCGTCTCCCTGTACGGCGTTCGCCTGGGGGATTCGGAAATCGACGCTGTGGAAATGCTGATCAACGAAAAAATTTCCGGGGTCCGCGCCGAGCAGGAAGGCGTCTTCGTGCTGCTGTGGGATCAATCGAACCCCACCGGCGCCATGGCCGGCATCCAAATCCTGGACGGCCGCGTCACGCTGATCTTCATCAACAACCGGTTCGTGCATAAGACGCGGGGCATTTTCCGGCGCGTCCTCACGGCCCAGAGCGCAAACGAAATCCGGGAACTGCTGGGGCCCGAAGATTTCGGGGACGAAAACGTCATGGGGGCCATGTTGAATTACCAGCATCAGGGCTTTCTCGTAAACTTCCTGGGACGGGACATCAACGTCGAATTCACGCTCCCGTAATCCCTGGAGCCCCGATCGCCCTTTGCGTCATTCCTGCAAGTTTTTAGCAGGAATCCAGTGTCTTGCTCTTCACAAACAAAGGGAAAAAACAAAGACGCTGGATCCTCGATTACTAATGTCGAGGATGACGGAGTGAAGCAAAGAAAAAACAAAGACCCTGGATTCCCGATTACAAATGTCGGGAATGACGGGAAAAGACAAAAGAAGGAAAAGAGCCCCCCCCTGGCCCCCCGATCAAGCCGGGGATGACGATTGTAGGGAACGGCCCCCGTGCCGTCCCAGGACCATTCGATCCGTTCATGGAAGACCGCGTCGTCACCAATCACCTCCTGGAAGAAGAGCAGCACGCCGAAGGCACCCTGCGCCCGCAAACCCTGGACGAATACACCGGCCAGGCGCGCATGAAAGAATCGCTGCGGGTCTGCATCGAAGCCGCGCACCGCCGCGGCGAACCCCTGGATCACGCCATCTTCTACGGACCGCCCGGCCTGGGCAAAACCACCATCGCGCACATCATCGCCAAGGAAATGGGCGGCGGCATCCGCTCGACCTCCGGACTCGTCCTGAACCACGCCGGGGACCTCGCCGCGATTCTGGCAAACCTGCAAGCCCACGACGTGCTGTTCATCGACGAAATCCACCGCCTGCCCGCGGCCGTGGAAGAAGCCCTGTATCCCGCCATGGAGGATTATCAGATCGACCTCGTCATCGGCCAGGGCCCGGCCACCCGCACCATGAAACTGGACCTGCCGCCGTTCACCCTGGTGGGAGCCACGACCAAAGCCGGCGCGCTGACCTCCCCGCTCCGGGAACGGTTCGGGCTGGTGTACCGGCTCGACTTCTATACGCCGGAGGATCTGGAAGCCATCGTCAACCGGTCGGCCGGCCTGTTGAACGTCGCCATCGAACCCGGCGGGGCCACGGAAATCAGCCGGCGCGCGCGCGGGACCCCGCGCATCGCCAACCGGCTCATCCGGCGCGTCCGGGACTTCGCCGACGTCAAAGCCCAGGGCGTCATCACCCGCAAAGTGGCGCAGGACGCGCTGCACTGGCTGGGCGTGGACGACGCGGGATTCGACGACATGGACCGCAAAATCCTGCTGACCATCCTCGACAAATTCAACGGCGGCCCGGTGGGGGCCGAAGCCCTGGCCACCGCCGTGCGGGAAGAACGCGCCACGCTGGAAGACGTGTACGAACCCTTCCTCCTCCAGGCCGGCTACCTGGACCGCACCGCCCGCGGCCGCCAACTCACCGCCAAAGCCTTCCAGCACTTCGGCCGCAGCGCCAAAACCCCGGACCTGTTCGAGTAACACCCGCGCCAGACGCGATTAAAATGCAAGGGGATTGCATCGGCTCTCCGTTGACGCTAAAGTAGAGAGCATGAATGATGAATGTGTTGTCACCACACCGTGTGTCTTGTCAAAAGAGGACAAATAATGCCGATCATGCTCTCAAGAACATACCAAGCCTTTAAAGCGGCTGGCGTGTCTGATGAACAAGCGCGGGAGGCAGCGGAGGAACTCGCAGGATTTGATGCTCGCCTCATTCGGTTGGAAGTCATGACGGCCTTGATCCTGACCGGGACAATCACGCTTGTCCTCAAGGCGTTCTTCTAATTCTTCCATTCGGAAATCGACAAGCGGCCATCGATCGCTCAGCACGAACTCGTCCGCTGATCGTCGGTGTCGCCGCCGCATCATTCTCCTTCCGTCGTTCCTGCGAAAGCAGGAATCCAGTGTCTTGCTCTTCACGAATAAAAAACAAAGACGCTGGATCCTCGATCGAGTCAGGGATGACGGAGAAAGGCACATGCAGATTCTTCACTTCGTTCAGAATGACCATTCTGGTGTGGGTGTCCCGAGAACGGCCTCTCCGCCGTTGTAGCCGCCGCATCCCTGCTCGGGGACAGGGACATGCCTTATGCGGCCTACAATGCGGCCAACAAAAAACCGCGTCATGAGATGACGCAGCGACGAAGACCGGGGCGGCTGGTATCCCCGATGGACGAGTCAACAGATAGGCTTGACATCTTACGTTGACAAGCCTATAGAATAATCACCCCCTGATAAGGAGCGAGACTTTTAATTAACGCATTTGATGAACGAAGCATTTCTTAGAACGAGCTTGTAGAAAAACACAACCCTTGGCAGTACGCATTTCCACCTTTTCATAAATTGCGGAAATGCCGACCCCAAGGGTTTTTGTTTTATGAAACAAATCCCTCCTGGAAAGGGAACCTCAGAGGTTCCTGAACATCTCAAAACAGAAAACCCTGTGGCGATCTTAGTTGATGGTGGGTTTTTCCTGAATCGGTATCGATATTGTTTTGGCGACCCCTACAGAGATGGTCCAACTAAGGTAGCGAAAAATTTGTACACCATGCTCCTGAAGCATGTCGAAAGAGAAAAGCTCTATCGCATCCTTTATTATGACTGTCCTCCTCTCGAGAAAAAAGCGCATAACCCCATTACAGGCAAAAGCATTGATTTCTCCAAATCAAAAACTGCGCAGTTTCGTTTGCAGTTTTATGAGGAACTAAAATCGACAAATCCTCAATGAATTTCATAAGGTTGCTGGCAACGCCGATCAAGTATTGATACTGCCACTCATCCCGGACAAGGGGAAGACGTGATGAAACTTGAACCGTATACTGAGGCAGCCCTCACCGTGGATTTGCCGGAGCATCGGCTGTGTCGTGGCGACGTCGTCAAGCTTGTGGAGCATCATGTGGCCCTGGATGGCACAGAAGGATACTCCATCGAAGTCTTCAACGCGGTCGGTGAAACCATGGCCGTCACCGCCGTCCCCCGCTCGGCGCTTGAAGCCCTCCGTCAGGACGAAGTGCTCTCCGCTCGACCGTTGGCGCAGTAACGAATCACGAACGCATTCCGGAATGACTCCGGTCGGGTTTGGCAGGCGCTCCGTCAGTGGGCGGCCGCGAGCGCTTCCCGTGCTTGGCGAGTCAGTTCGATGACAAGGAAATACGATGCGGGATACAAGTAGTCTTCCCCGGATTCGTCGACGACCCTGAGATAGCCCTCTCGACCCGCTTCTTCATCAGGAAGAATCTGGTAGAATTTCCGCTTCTCCAGATCCTCACAATCCCCGCTTTCAATGCACAGCGCGAATCGAGAGTCGGCCGATGGCTTTGTCATGGTCTTTCGTCCAGGAAGCGCTTGATTTTCATCTTTTTTCTGCCGATTCCATGCGCCTCGTACCAATGGATTTCTGCTGTTCGGATACGACCATTGAGAAGTCGAACACGGGCCACGCCTTTGAGTTTTCTCCATCGTCCAGGACCATAGTGTTTGCGAAGCCGCCTGATCTCACCGATTCGCCCGCCGATGGCAATCGTTTCGATATGATCAATAACGCCAACGATCTCAAAGGACATTGGGCATGATACCCGCCCGAACAGACAATCTCAAGGCGGCAGAGCGCCCGCTCCGCAGTGTAGGGGCAGGCCCCCGTGCCTGCCCTGAGCGAAGTCGAAGGAAGCAACGCGAAGGACCTAGCGAAGGAAACTGTTGTCGGACGAGGCGAACGTGGCGTACTATTGCTCAGTGTCCAAGGAGGTGGGTATGGCTACCATTAAAACAGAAATTGCGGCATATAAAAAAATGCAACGCGAACTGGAAGCGCAGCACCTGGGCAAATGGGT
The DNA here is from genome assembly GCA_965232175.1 of Nitrospirales bacterium. GTDB lineage: Bacteria > Nitrospirota > Nitrospiria > Nitrospirales > UBA8639 > Bin75. The sequence goes on along the minus strand of CBDDOW010000006.1, from coordinate 1,439,728 downwards.
CGTTGTGCATGATGAGCAACTCATCGGGGTCTATGAATCGTTGCAAAACGCCGGGGTCGATGCGATCACAAAATTCGACCGTGGCCCGTATCTGATTCATCAAGTCGGGAAGCCGTTTGAAATACACTTGCCGGCAAAGTTTCATGGCCGGACCTAAAGACGACGATGACGGTAGTCAATGCCCCTGCGACTTTTAGTAAAGAGACCTTGCTGAAACAAGGGCCGATTCTTGAAGTCGTGATCGGCTATAAAGTCGAGCAATTGGATCCATCGCACGCATTGTATGCACTCATTGATACGGGGGCCGACGATCCGGTCATCGGGAAAAGGTTTGCCTCATCGTTAGGCTTGCCTGTCATTCGCGAGTGTGAAGTGGCCGGTGCGACCGGAATCGAGGAAGCGACAATCTATCTTGGACAGATCTATGTGCCTTCTTTAGACGTTGGAATATATCAGGAGATCATTGCCCTCGATTTAGAAATGACAAGCTCCAGGGACTATCAAGCCCTGCTTGGGAGAACATTCCTTCAATATTTCAAAATGGAATATGATGGAATGACGGGGGCTGTGACTTTAACGAAAAATCCCCGGCATTTTTCTTAAGAAAGCACCCCCTGGATCTTCGATTGCCCTTTCCGTCATTCCTGCGAGTTTTTAGCAGGAATCCAGTGTCTTGCTCTTCACGAATAAAGGAAAAAGCAAAGACGCTGGCTTTCCATTCCCCTCTGCGTCGTTCCTGCGAAAGCAGGAACCCAGTGTCTTTCTCTTCACGGACAAAAGAAAAAACAAAGACGCTGGATCCCCGATTAAAGCTGTCGAGGATGACGGAGAAAGGAAAAAACAAAGAGCTGGATCCTATAATTGCCTGGAGCCCCGGTCAGGCCAGGCATGACACACAAGGAGACACGTCGCGGATGGCAGAAGGGAACGTTGGCATCAATCCGGAAATTGTCCTTCCTGATTGAGAAAATAACGAGAGCAAGGGATTAGCATCAGATGAAACTGCCAGCAGATGCCTTCATTGCCGGAGACAAACTGACACGCTACCTGCTGGTGTCTCAAGCGCACGGGGACAAATCAGCGTTTCTGGCCCAAGTCGGGTATACCTTGCGGAACGCTGACAACCTGCTCCGAGATTTACGCCTGCAAATTCTTTCGCTGGATGCGCATCTGCTCGAATCCAACCAATTTGGCCAATACTATGAGATACGCGGGACACTCACTGGGCCAAACGGTGGGACCTTGGCTGTTCGAACGATTTGGATGACTGAACACTTGTCGGGCATTACGAAGTTCGTTACACTCATCCCGGACAAGGGGAAGACGTGATGAAACTTGAACCGTATACTGAGGCAGCCCTCACCGTGGATTTGCCGGAGCATCGGCTGTGTCGTGGCGACGTCGTCAAGCTTGTGGAGCATCATGTGGCCCTGGATGGCACAGAAGGATACTCCATCGAAGTCTTCAACGCGGTCGGTGAAACCATGGCCGTCACCGCCGTCCCCCGCTCGGCGCTTGAAGCCCTCCGTCAGGACGAAGTGCTCTCCGCTCGACCGTTGGCGCAGTAACGAATCACGAACGCATTCCGGAATGACCCCGGTCGGGTTTGGCAGCCGCTCCGTCAGTGTCGCTGTGCGGGGACGAACTCCGGTATCCTGGAATCGCAACCCGTGGAGGGTGAGGCAGACGCCATTGACGACGGCGTCACTGGCGTCTATACTGAAGTCATGCGCGGCCGGCCACAAACCGTCGTGGAAACCCCGGCCTATCTCACGGCGGCCCACGGTGTTCTGTCCGAGGCCGAGCGCATCGAGGTTGTCACCCTGGTGGCTGAAAATCCCCAAGCGGGTGTCCCGCTCGGTGGCGGAATTCGAAAAATGCGGATCGCGCGCGCCGGACGAGGCAAACGCGGCGGGGCACGTATCGTGTTCCTGTTTGCCGGTGAAGACATTCCGGTGTTTTTGCTCACCGTCTTCGCCAAGAACGAGAAGACGGATCTCAGCGCCAGGGAACGAACGGCGTTGATCACTGCTGCGAAGCAAATGGTGGAGGAGTACAGGCGGCCCCATGACAAAGCCCTTTGACAAAATCATGACCGGGCTGGAGGAAGCCCGGGCCTACCTGAACGGCGCGCGCACCGGGTTCACGGTGCATGACGTGGAGGTGCCCGAGCCCAACGTCGTGGCGATCCGAGGGAAGACGGGATTGTCACAACCGGCCTTTGCCAAAAGCATCGGTGTGCCGCTGGGGACGCTCAAGAATTGGGAGCAGGGTCGCCGGCGCCCTGAGGGACCGGCCCGCGTGCTGCTTGCGCTGATCGACAAGCGGCCATCGATCGTTCAGGACGAACTCGTTCGCTGATCGAGTCGAGGATGACGGAGAAAGGCACATGCAGATTCCTCGCCAGGTCCTTCCCCCCCCCCGCTCGTCCTGAGCGTAGCGAAGCGAAGTCGAAGGAAGCAACGCGAAGGACCTAGCGAAGGAAACTGTTGTCGGACGAGGCGAACGTGGCGTACTATTGCTCAGTGTCCAAGGAGGTGGGTATGGCTACCATTAAAACAGAAATTGCGGCATATAAAAAAATGCAACGCGAACTGGAAGCGCAGCACCTGGGCAAATGGGTCGTTGTGCATGATGAGCAACTCATCGGGGTCTATGAATCGTTGCAAAACGCCGGGGTCGATGCGATCACAAAATTCGACCGTGGCCCGTATCTGATTCATCAAGTCGGGAAGCCGTTTGAAATACACTTGCCGGCAAAGTTTCATGGCCGGACCTAAAGACGACGATGACGGTAGTCAATGCCCCTGCGACTTTTAGTAAAGAGACCTTGCTGAAACAAGGGCCGATTCTTGAAGTCGTGATCGGCTATAAAGTCGAGCAATTGGATCCATCGCACGCATTGTATGCACTCATTGATACGGGGGCCGACGATCCGGTCATCGGGAAAAGGTTTGCCTCATCGTTAGGCTTGCCTGTCATTCGCGAGTGTGAAGTGGCCGGTGCGACCGGAATCGAGGAAGCGACAATCTATCTTGGACAGATCTATGTGCCTTCTTTAGACGTTGGAATATATCAGGAGATCATTGCCCTCGATTTAGAAATGACAAGCTCCAGGGACTATCAAGCCCTGCTTGGGAGAACATTCCTTCAATATTTCAAAATGGAATATGATGGAATGACGGGGGCTGTGACTTTAACGAAAAATCCCCGGCATTTTTCTTAAGAAAGCACCCCCTGGATCTTCGATTGCCCTTTCCGTCATTCCTGCGAAAGCAGGAACCCAGTGTCTTTCTCTTCACGGACAAAAGAAAAAACAAAGACCCTGGATCCCCGATTAAAAATGTCGGGAATGACGAATAAAAGCAAAGACGCTGGCTTTCCATTCCCCTCTGCGTCGTTCCTGCGAAAGCAGGAACCCAGTGTCTTTCTCTTCACGGACAAAAGAAAAAACAAAGACCCTGGATCCCCGATCAGGTCGGGGATGACGGAGAGAGGATCGAGGATGACGATTGTAGGGGCAGGCCAGAGCCTGCCCTGAGCGAAGTCGAAGGGTGCCTGCCCGCCCCATAACGGACAACCACAGGGGGTTGTCCCTACAGGGATGCCGGAGAAAGGCACAGGGAAAAGACAGCGAAATGAACCCGTCCAATGGGCCTGAACGAAGCCTTGACAAAGGGACGACCGCATGAATAATGAAATTGATTGGTCGTTCGGATGAGTCAGCGAGAGGCACGAAGGAGACACGCCATGAAAAAACCGGCACCCGTCACACTCAACGTCCTGGGCATGCACGAGGACGAGATGTGGTGCGCGATGGCATTGGAAATGAGTTTGTTGGGGTATGGCGAAACGTTTGAAAAAGCGCTTGAGGATTTACAGCAAACGATCATTGCGCAAGTCACATATGCCAGAGACCATCATCAGACGATCGATCATATATTCATTCCGGCCGAACCGCACTATTTTGAACTCCATGCGCGATTAAAATCCGAGGCGTTAAAAAACCGGTTCTTGAACCGTATCGAGTCTCAACAAACGGTGTATCGGGTAGGAAGCATGCGAGTTCCTCGGATCAAAGCCGCATCGCGCCCTGAGCCACAACCGGTTTCGTAGAAATTGGGAAAGGCGTTAACCTATAAAGAGGTCGTGGCCGCATTCCCAAGGCCGTTGTCGCGGCGGCATCATCCTCTTGCGGTCATTCCTGCAAGTTTTTAGCAGGAATCCAGTGTCTTGCTCCTCACGAATAAAATACAAAGACGCTGGATCCTCGATTACAAACGTCGAGGATGACGGAGAAATACAAAAACAAAGAAAAGTTAGAGCAAAAGACGCTGGATCCCTGATCAAGTCAGGGATGACGGAGAGAGGATCGAGGATGACGATTGTAGGGGCAGGCCCCCGTGCCTGCCCTGAGCGAAGTCGAAGGGTGCCTGCCCTCCCCATAACGGACAACCACAGGGGGTTGTCCCTACAGGGATGACGGCGAAAGGCACATGCAGATTCCTCGCCTGCCCCCCCGGTCACCCTGAGCGTAAGGCGCCACGCGCCTGGAGTCGAAGGGCGCTCAGGACAGGCAGGACAAGCTCGGAATGACCCCAAAGATGACCCGGGCAATCCGGCTCTCGCTAAGACGGCTGCGTAAATGGACCGCTTCACTGAACGAGGCGGTCAAGGGCGGCAGTCAACTGCTCTCCCGAAACAAGATTCTCGGGATCTTCATTGATTTCGCGTAACCGCGTGGTGGCGATTGCTGAATCAATACCATCTTCGGGGGCATCCACGAAACGAGAGGGCTTCGCGTTTTCTTCAAGTGCGGCGCGCTTGCTCACGGTGGGTTTTCTGACAGAGTTCCTGGTACGCATGACTTCCTCCGTAGAACCGTTCGTGTCGCCTTCATTATTCATGCCCGCATGGGTTTGTCAAGAAGCTCGTTAAAACTGGCGGACCCAGCGCATTTCCACGAGGTCGCGTTTGAAGTCCCACAGTTGCGCGTTGGACTCGCGCACCTGGTTGGAATAGGCCACCTGGGGGCTGAACCCGAACACCGTAATCGCCCGGTTCAGCAACGTGGCTTGCAGGATGCGGGTCTGGTCCTTGCGCGCGGAGTTATCGGGCACGAACGGGGCCCACCCGCTCTCGTACTCATCCCACCGAAATTCCGCGCTCGCGCCCACGGTAAAGCCCCACGGCAAGGCCACGTTCGTCCCCACCCGGGTCCAGTAACCCAGGCTGTCCCAGTGGCGCGCCACGGCATCCTGTTGCGAAAAGCCGACCTGCGCGTTGACCCGCACCGTGGGCAACAGGACATAGGCCGCGCCCAGCGAAAACACCATCAGCGGCCCCTCCAGGCCCCGTTGCTGCTGATAGAACCGATCCTGCCAACTCGCCCGGGCATTCGTCCACAGGCCCGGCAGCAGCCGGTGTTCCACTTCCAGGCGCGTGCCGACATCGTAATTGAAGCTGGAGCCGCCGAACCAGCGCTGACTCGCCGTCGCCAACAGGCTCACCTCGGTATTCGGCGTGATCAGCCAGCGCGGGCCGGCGTAGCCGCCAAGGAACGTCTGGTCGAACTGGCCGCCCTGATATTCCCGGTGATTCACGTCAAACCCCGTGCGCAACCGCACGCGGGCCAGCAGGGGATACTGATATTCCGCGCCGCCCCAGCCCACCACGCCGATATCGGAACTGACTCGACCGGCCTGCCCCCGGCGGAACGGCAGGCCGTTGATATAGATGATGGCGGCATCCGACGCAGCGTTGATATTGGTATCCGGGGCCAGGGAAAAGCCGAAATACCCGGTCCAGCGGCGCCGGGCCCGCATGATGGACAAAAACCTGTTGACATTGGCGACCACGGGGGCCGGCGGCTGACCGACCAGCACCCGCTCGAAATGCTCGCGCGCCAGGCCATCCTCCTCCTTCAAAAAGAAGGCCAGGCCCAGTTCCAGGCGCACCCGCACCAGACTGGGGTCGTGAATCAGGATGGACCGGAACGCGGCGATGGCCCCGTCCAGCAGGATCTCCCGGTTCTCCTCGGGCACGCCGGACTGCTGCGCGGCGAAGCTCGACGCGAGACCAATGAGAAAGAGCGTCTTTTGTTCGATCGCACCGCGCTCCGCCAACGGCTGCAACAGGATCAGGGCTTCGTTGAACCGACCCTTTTGGATCAGAGCCTCGGCCTCGGCGATGCGGCCCGCGTCAGACTCGCCCGCGGGTGCCGCGGGCACCGGCGGGGCTGGCGGGACCGGCGCGGCCTCCTGGCCCCAAACAGGGGTGCAGAGGCACAAAAAGACAACGGCGGCGAGGGTAGAGAGGAAAGAACTGATGGACATAGGAGCAAACTGGTGGTGAACTCATCCCTTCCCCTCCTTTGTAAGGAGGGGAACTTTTTCCGAAGAGGGAAAAGTTGGGAGGTAGAGACTGTGGCAACCGACGAGAGGACTCTACCCCACCCGCATTCCCTCTTCGGAAATGCGCCCACTTACATAGGGGAGGGACAAAAAGCTACCCCACCCGGCAGCCTACATGATGTCCGGCGTGGGCAAAAAAAAGGGGCGGCTCGTGAGCCGCCCCCTTTGAGACACATGGGTGACGCACCCTTTGCTGACAACTTAAATTTACTGCTTCCGGGTGGCGTACGCCCCGGCTGCGGCACCGTTCGAGAAGTTGGCATTGAAGCCGCCGAAGATACCCGTCGGACGCACGCTGAGGGTGTCGATACCGGTCGTCGTATTGGGAACGCCTTCGCCGTCAACCTTGGTCATTGTTCCACTACCATAGGCCTGTGCCGACCATGTACCGTCCTGACCGCTGGCAACGGTTCTTCCGGCCCCATCGCCGAAGTTCCCACCCTGGAAGCCCCTCGACTGCAATTGCACCGACCAGGTCGAATCGACCGCATCTGCGTTGTCACTCATGAAATTATTGATGGTACCGCCAAGTGTCACCGCATTATCTGCTTCAGGTCCGAAGGTCGCCGTCAGGCTGACATCGGCGGTGAATGCACCGGATTGACGGCTCCCCGCCACCACTACACCATCAGTACCGAACGTCTGGCGGTGCGACATGCCTGCCGCTTTACCCGCATACGTCGCCGATGTATCCGTCAGGATTGCCCCTGTCGCCGTGTTTACTGTGTTGAGATCGTAGGCCGAAACTCCCGTCCGGGCACTAGTGTATGCAAAGGTGTTGATGTCAGTATTATTAGCATTCTCGGAGTTGGTGCTCAGCCAGTGACCAAAACGTACGAACGTCATTTCCGGTGTATACGACGTCCCAGTCGTATCCGTCGCGAGATACCATGTCTCCGGGTTCGCCGGCGTGAAGTACCAACTGCCGACCAGCTCCCTCATGGCGGCTTTGCCTGTCACGGCTTTCACAGCACAATCGCTGCCCTGACAGAAATACGTGCCGGGAATACCTTTGTACGCATTCTCGCTCGCAGTATCGGTAACAACTTGTGTGCCATTATCAGTCACAGCGTCCCCAACGGTCACGACTGCGGTACTAGTGACGGTCATGCCGGAAACCGACATCGCCCGCACAGCCTTCGTCGCGCCATCGCTGGCGATCCGCTTATCCACGACACCTGAACCGACGATCTGCTCCCAGGTCATGCCCTGATGATCGTCCAGGTCTACTGTTAAGTCCTCGTCATCCCGAGCCATTTTCACTACAGCCTGATCTGCAGCCGCACTGGCATAATGCATAACCCTCGCGGCTTCCTGGACACTACCGACTTTAGGCGCGAGCGCACCGCTGATCTGCATCGCCACGGTCTTTTGAGTATCGGTGGGGGTCTTCACGTCGTCCTTGTCCGTACCGGTGACCATTGCGACATACCCCTTGAGCATGTCGCCATCGCGCTCCGCCTTGGCGTCCTTAACCGCCTGTTGCGCAACCTTTAGCGCATCAGCAATCGCCTTATCCAACGTGGCGTTGTTGTACGTGTCAGCATTCGTGTCCGCTGTATTCAGGTTTGTCACCTGCGTCTCGGCCGTCGTGACCGCGGTGTTCGCCGCGGTTTGGGCATCCAGCACTGCCTGGGCGTTTGCTTTGGCCATACTGGAGTCACCCATCACAGCCAACACACCAAGCTTGCCCGAGTTCTCCATGGCAGCCTTCACGGCATTCTCCGCCGCTGTCACAGCGCCAGTCGCGTTGTCGCGCGCGGTCTGCGCCGTCGTGAACAGGTCCTCCACAGACGGCCCCGGCGTCACACAGTTCGGGGGCGTCCCCGTTTGACCAGAGGGACACGTCGGAGGAGGCTCCACCATTGCTGTCCCACCGTTGCCGCCGCATCCGGCCAGCGCCAAGGCGGCAATTACGATTGCATACAAGAAGAATCGTTTCATGTCCATGTTGTCTTGTCTCCTTTGAATGATGAGTGAGAGAGAGCCGGTCAAACGTACTGTATGCGAGTATTACTTTGCGAGTTTTGCGGATTCTACGTTCGGCAACTTGAGAAGTCAAGCCTGCCGCTCCGCTGCATTGCTTTTTGAATTATTGCACGTAGGAAAGAGCCGAACCGAAAGACTACGGGGATTCTACGTTTGGCCGGTGAGTCTGTCAAGCCTTTTCAAGCCTTTTCCTGTGTTTTGCGGGCTGCCCGGCCTGCCGGTCGTTGGCGCGGGGGGGATTGGGGGGGATTGGGGGGGAAGGATTGGCTCCTTCGACTTCGCTTCGCTACGCTCAGGACGAACGGGGGGGAAAGACGCTGGATCCTCATTCCCCTCTGCGTCGTTCCTGCGAAAGCAGGAACCCAGTGTCTTGCTCTTCACGGACAAAAGAAAAAACCAAGACGCTGGATCCTCGATTACAAATGTCGAGGATGACGGAGGGGGGCAAAAGAAGGGAAAGAAAAGACGCTGGATCCCTGATCAAGTCAGGGATGACGGAGAAAGGCAAATGCAGATTCCTCACTTCGTTCGGAATGACCACAGGATGATGGAGTAAGGAAAAGACGCTGGATCCTCATTCCCCTCTGCGTCGTTCCTGCGAAAGCAGGAACCCAGTGTCTTGCTCTTCACGGACAAAAGAAAAAACCAAGACGCTGGATCCTATAATTGCCTGGATCCCCGATTAAGAACGTCGGGGACAAGCGTCGAGGATGACGGAGTGGAGATTCCTCACTTCGCTCGGAATGACCATTCTGGTGTGGGTTGTCCCTGCGGGAGGACAGAGTGGGGATCGGGAATGCCACTCACCTGCGTGGGTTTGACGGGGAAGGCTTCGCACCTCACTCTTCTAACGGAAGATTCAGGCCAGCAAACACCTTATCTCTTAACGCGACCCCAAGCACTTCCAGTGCTTCATAGAGGCTGATTCCTTTTTGAAACGCATAGATTTCGATGGAGTCAGCCTGTTGTTTATTTTTGGTGTGCAGATCTCCCATGAGGTCATGTCTCGCAAATCGCAAACACTCCTCCTGTATGCCATACACGGTTTTCTCCTTGGTGGCATCAATGAGCCGAGCAATATAAGGAAGCAGAATCTCATCGGCCTTCATCTCTTGGGCCATCTTCATCCCATATTCTGTCAAACGCAATGGACTCTTTTTTTCGATAGGCCGCGTCTCTGGATTTAATGCCCACAGGATTTTTTTGATGTCGTCCCGTACTTCTTCCACAAACCTGGAAAAATGGCCCACCCTGGCATCGGTATCCGTTTTCCATGTCGCAATTTTCCAAACAAGGCCAATGGTCGCTCCCATCACACTCACCACCGTGACACAAATAAAGGCTACCGCCATAAGATTATTCATTATAAATTCCATGAGTTAGCCTCTAATTTAAACGAACCATACCCCTCCTTGAGAGTCAAGTCGAAGCATAGACCCGTCTTCATTTTGTGGGTGGCGTCTTCTGACAGTGGGTGCGAGACGAGATTGTGCCAAAGGGTCGAGCGAACTGTCAAGGATAGACAGCGGCGGGGAATTCTCTAGCAACGCTTGTCAAGTTCAATCCATAACTCCCCAAAAAAGCAAGGGCCTCCGAAGAGGCCCCGCGCCCTGCGATCGAAACCGCAGGGGGTATTGCGCGTAGACTACCCCCGGCAACGACGAAAATCAAGGGTCGGCATGGGTCCTCACCTGCTTCGAGGAGTGCCAACGGTTTCTGAACTTCTACAGGGCCGGTTGTCGCGTGGGCCTTGGCCGCATGGTAAAGCAGTTGTCGCCGCCGCTACACATGCAAAAGAAGGAGAAGAAACGGCGCTGGCTTCCCATTCCCCTCTGCGTCGTTCCTGCGAAAGCAGGAACCCAGTGTCTTGCTCTTCACGGACAAAAGAAAAAACCAAGACGCTGGATCCTCGATCAAGTCAAGGATGACGAAGAGGGGTCGAGGATGACGGAGGGGAGATTCCTCACTTCGTTCGGAATGACCATTCTGGTGTTTCTGGTGTGGAGGTCCCTACTCGCTTCGTTGCCCGAGAAAGTCCGCAACCTTTTCCACAAATTCCTCGGCTTCGGCCAGCGCGCGGCCCGCCGTCTGTTCATCGAGGTACGACAGGGCTTCATAGTCTCCGGCTTCGCGGTCGTCCTTCAGGTTTGCCAGGAACTTTCCCCATTTTTTCTCGAACTTGCCGGTCTTGACCAACACCAGGCTGAACAACGTCAGCAGACCCCGGTGGGTCTCCGCCTGGTGCCCTTCCGCCAGCAACACGGCTTGCGCCGCGTGAAACACCGCATAGTAGGCTCGTGAGACCACGTCATCCCACTCGCGCTGCGTGCCCAGTTCCCGCGCCACGCGGAGCTTCGCGCGCGCCTTTGCCAGATAGCTGGCGATCAGGTCTTGCTGCACCTTATCCAAGGGGTACCCCTTCGGCCTTGACCCGTTGCATGAAGGGCGTCTGCAACTGCGTCAACCGCTCAAATTCCTGTTCGGGAAAAATTTTCAGGGAAATCAGCCGGCCATGGGCGAGCAGCACGTCCAGCACGCCCTCATATAAGCCGTCGAGCAGATGGTCGTCTTTCCGGGGCACGACGATGAGCAGGTCGTAATCCGAATCCGGGCGATCATCACCGCGTGCGCGTGACCCGAACAGGATCACCCGCGTGATGTGCTTCCGGAGCGGGGCGATCGTTTCAAGGAATTCCCGGAGGACCGGATCAGGCATCATCGCGGCTCCGCGCACACGGTGTTGGGACGGCCCCTTTCGGTATACCTCAGGCAGGCGCGAATGTCTTCCCGGTTCAAGTGTGGATAATCCGCCAAAATGGCTTCTTCGCTCACGTCGGACGCGAGTAACTCCAGAATCCATTCCACGGAGATCCGCGTTCCCTCAATAATGGGTTTGCCCCCGAGTATTCTCGGATTCACGGTAATGCGTTCCATCCCCGGTCTCCTTCCATCCCATGCGGTGGTGGCGACAGTGCCTGACGTGTCGCATGATAGCGCCGACGCGGGCGAGCCGCAACGCGATCATGGGAACCCGCGCGACGCGGCCCGGAATGCGGCCCGGAGAGGCCAGTAAAAGACGGCGGCATGAGGCATGTCCCGGGCTTTGACCCGGGATGCCGCAGCTACACATGCAAAAGAAGGAAAAGACAACGACGCTGGATTCCTGATCAAGTCAGGGATGACGAAGAGGGATCGGGGATGACGGAGGGGGATCGAGGATGACGAAAGTCGTGCGTTTCTACACCAGTTCCACCCGAACCTCGCGTCCGATGGCCGCCGCCGCCTTGGCCGCATTCCCAAGGCCGTTGTCGCGGGGGCCTCAAACAAACGGGTCCACAAGCTCTACCCCACAGGCTTCAAAATCACGCCGGTTTCGGGTCGCCAGGGACAATCCATGCGTGAGGGCAGTGGCGGCAATGAGACTGTCTTTAATCGGCATCGGTCTACCGCGCGTCCGGAGATGCGCCAGGAGTTCTGCCCAACGCCATCCCGTCTCCGCGTCCCAGGGTACGCAGTGAATGCGGCGCGTGACCTCATCGAACCAGCTTTCCAGTTTTCTCCGCCGCCGTCCGGATGGAAGCAGCAGGATCCCGAAACGCACTTCCCCAAGGACCACCGGGTTGACGACCAGTTCACGTTCATGACGCTTCAGCCATTCGATGACCCGCGGGTCCGGACTCGGCTTGGACGCTTCGCACAGCACATTGGCATCGACCAGACACGTCACGATGGCCCGTCCAGCGAGTCGGTGGACTCGGATTCAATCGGCACGAACCAGCCCTTCACCGGGCAGGCGAGCAATGCGTCCACCAATCCGTGATTCTTCGGGGGAGCCGTGGCTATCAGACGATAGGTGCCTTTCTCCACCCGTTCCACATCAAATGCCTGACCGGCTTCGATGTTGTCCTCGCGGCGAAACTTGGCTGGGATGATGATTTGCCCTTTTGATGACATGACCGTATTCATAACAGGTAAGATACCGTCTTACCCCGGGACGGTCAAGCGGACGCGGCATGAGGCATGTCCCGGGCTTTGACCCGGGATGCCGCAGCTACACATGCAAAAGAGGGGAAAGAAAAGACGCTGGATCCTCGATCGAGTCGAGGATGACGGAGTGCAGATTCCTCACTTCGTTCGGAATGACCACAGGATGATGGAGTAAGGAAAAGACGCTGGATCCTCGATTACAAATGTCGAGGATGACGGAGTGGAGATTCCTCACTTCGTTCGGAATGACCATTCTGGTGTGGGTGTCCCTGCGGGAGGACGGAGGGGGATCGAGGATGGCGAAAGTCGTGCGTTTCTATACCAGTTCCACCCGAACCTCGCGTCCGATGGCCGTCGCCGCTTTCTGCAACGTCGCCAGCGTGACCGATGCGTTCGCGCCGTCCAGCAGCCGGTTCAGCGCACTGCGGCTGGTCTGCATGCGCCGCGCCATCTCCGTCCTGGTGAGCCCCTCTTGGACCATCGCCGCAACGACCTGACGCGCCAACACCCGTTTGATGGCACCGGTCGTGACTTCCTGCCGGATGCCTTCTTCGTCCAACCAGCTATCGAAGGATGTTCCCACGTGCTTTCTCTTCATCGGCCTTCCCCCTTCTTGCGCCGCCGCGCCAGGTCCATCTCTTGCTTGGGAGTTTTCTGACTTTTCTTGATGAAGCCGTGCAGCAACACCAGCCTTTCTTCATCCACGCAGACGATAACCCGCGCGATCCGGCCCCCACTGAGATGACTGCGGACTTCCCAGAGATCATGGCCGAGGGGACGCACCAACGGCATGCCAAGCGGCCAGGAATATTCGACGTCCTTGATGTCTTCGCCGATGCGCTTGCGGTCGGCAGGCTTGAGCCTCTTCAGCCACTCCCGCACCGGTTCCCGCCCGCTATCAGAGCGATAGAAATATGCGGGCAGGCGTTTCATTGCCGAAGCCATCCACGACTGTATCAAAAATGGTACATCCGGTCAATTGGCACGCTTCTCATTTGTTCATCGTCACTGCGTGATCGTATGACGCCATTTCCGAATGTAAGGAAAAGACAACGACGCTGGATCCTCGCACTCATTTGGACTGGCCCACCTTCTGGATTGTGGCATGATCTTGATGGTATACTTGCACCCGAAGCTTGTGCCGCCCGCCACCTCACGTGTGCGGGCGATAGCCTGCAACTTGAGGACGAACACATAGGTTCACCCCTCCACCATGACACAATTGATCCTTGATACGCATGCGGCGGTCAACGAATTGGTAAGCGCCGGCATGCCCGAACGCCAGGCTGAGACCGTCGTGCGTCAGCAAGTACGGCTGCTCGAACACAATCTTGCCACCAGGGCCGACATCGAAGCCGCCAAAGCTTCCATCGAAACCACCCAAGCTTCCATCGAAGTTTTACGCCAGGAGACCAAGGCCGACATCGAAGCCACCAAAGCTTCCATCGAAGTTTTACGCCAGGAGACCAAGGCCGACATCGAAGCCACCAAAGCTTCCATCGAAGTTTTACGCCAGGAGACCAAGGCCGACATCGAAGCCGCGAAGGTCGAGCTCATTAAGTGGGTCGTTGGCGTCAACGTTGGAACGGTGAGCCTGATCGTCGCTCTGCTTAAGCTGTTCTAACCACGATCCCTTTCCTGAACCAGCCCGCTCTTCCTCGTTGCCCAGTTCCCGCGCCATGAGGCATATCCCGGGCTTTGACCCGGGATGCCGCGGCTACACATGCAAAAGAAGGAAAAGAAAAAGACGCTGGATCCTCGATCGAGTCGAGGATGACGGAGTGGGGCAAAAAAAAGAAAAGACGCTGGATCCTCGATCGAGTCGAGGATGACGGGAGAGGATCGAGGATGACGATTGTAGGGGCAGGCCCCCGTGCCTGCCCGCCCCATACAGGACAACCACAGGGGGTTGTCCCTACAGGATGACGGAGAAGGGATGACGTGTAGAGACGGCGCGGGCGTCCGCCCCGACGACTTGTCTTGACAAGTCCGGCGGGCCGGTGCTAAGGGTCGGGGCTCAAGGGCCGTCCCTGATTGCATGATGCCATCCATGGAAGGGCGCACACACCGGATCGTCCCGGCAACCGACGCGGCCACGGGCCAGACCGTCTCGCAGTGGTCGGGCGCGCCCCGTGAACAGGCCGTCCAGCGCATGTTTACGGCGATTGCCGGCCGGTACGATCTTAATAATTCCCTGCTCAGCTTCGGGCTTCATCACCGATGGAAAACCTTGGCCGCCGGCCTGGTCCCGGCGCAGACGCACGGGCGCGCCCTGGATCTGGGCGCGGGCACGGGCGATCTGGCTCTGTTGCTGGACGGCCGCATGGGGCCGCAGGGCCGGGTGGTGGCAATGGATTTGAATTTTGCCATGCTGCGCGTCGGCGCGTCGAAAATCGATCGACGCGGTCTGGCGTCCCGCATTGCCTGTTTGCGCGGGAACGCGGAACGGCTGGCGTTTCCGGATGCCACGTTCGACGCGGTGACCACGGGGTTCTGCATCCGCAACGTGGGCGACCGGCCGCAGGCGTTTCGGGAGATTCATCGCGTGCTGAAACCGGGCGGCCGTTTTGTGTGTCTGGAATTTTCGCGGCCGGTGGCGGCGTGGCTGCGGCGCGCCTATGACTGGTATTCGTTTCATCTGCTGCCCGCCATCGGGACCTGGGTGGCCGGGGATTCCACGGACGTGTACCGCTATCTGCCCGAATCCATTCGCACGTTTCCCGATCAGGAGCGCCTGGCCGCCATGCTGCGTGAGACCGGGTTCGCCCGGGTGGAGTATCAGAACCTGACCGGCGGGATCGTAGCCCTGCACGTGGCGGTGAAACCTGCCCTGCGCGCAGCCGAAGAGGGATGATTGAACACCGACAAGAATGACAGACAAAAAAGGTAAAGACAAACCGGCCTCTCCGTCATTGTAGCCGCCGCATCTTATGCGGCCCGGAGAGGCCGATAAAAACCGCGGCATGAGATGCCGCAGCTACAAAGAAAAGACCCTGGATCCCCGATCGAGTCGGGGATGACGTGTAGGGGCAGACCCCCGTGCCTGCCCTGCGCGCAGCCGAAGAGGGATGAGGCGTGATGGATTCTGTTCTCTATGTGTTCCTGCCGTGTAAGAAGGTGTATCCCACCGGTATTACGTATCTCGCGGATTTTATTCACCGGCGCCGGCCGGAGGTCCGCCAGCAGATTCTGGATCTGTCGCTGTTTCCCCCGGCGGAGCGGTCGCGCGCGCTGCGGGAGACGATGCGCCGGTTCCGGCCGGAGCTGGTGTGTTTTTCGTGGCGCGACATTCAGATTTTTTCCCCGCACGAAGGCGACGCGTCGCTGGAGCAGGCGTTCAATTTTTATTATGCCGGCAATCCCCTGAAGCGCGTGGTGGCGTCGGTTCAGGGCGTGCGCAATCTGTACCGGTATTATCAGGATATTCGCCGGAACCTGTCGTATCCGTGGCTGGCGCACCGGGAATGTCCGGACGCG
The DNA here is from genome assembly GCA_965232175.1 of Nitrospirales bacterium. GTDB lineage: Bacteria > Nitrospirota > Nitrospiria > Nitrospirales > UBA8639 > Bin75. The sequence goes on along the minus strand of CBDDOW010000006.1, from coordinate 1,423,862 downwards.
CGGCTGATGATCGGCGGCGGCGCGTTTACCGCGTTCGCGGATCAGTTGATCGACCGGCTTCCCGAGGGCACGCTGGGCATTCTGGGCGAGGGCGAGGATGCCGTGCTCAAGGTCCTGAACGACGAGCCGCTGACGGATGAACGGTTTATCGTCCGGGAGCATGGCCTCGTGCGCAAAGGGACGAAACATACGCCGGCCCTGCTGGATTCGCTGACGGTGGATCTGCCGTATCTGACGTCGATTTTTCCCCAGTACCCGGCGTACGTGAACGAGTGCATCGGGGTGCAGACGAAACGGGGCTGCCCGTATGATTGCGCGTTCTGCCTGTACCCGTATATCGAGGGGAAGCGCGTGCGCTACCGGCCCCCGCGCCACGTGGTGCATGATCTTGCGCAGTATTATCATCAGTGGGGGGCGCGGCGGTTCTGGTTTACGGATGCGCAGTTCATTACGGGCAAGGATGCGTATCCGCAATGCACGGAGATTCTGGAGCGGATTATTCGCGAGGGCCTTGATATCGAGTGGTCGGGGTACGTGCGCACGTCGCTGATTTCCGCGGACCTCGCGAAGCTGATGGTGCGGTCCGGCGTGGGCGACCTGGAAGTGGCGATCACCGCGGGATCGCAGCAGGTGTTGAACAGCCTGCACATGGGCTTCAAGCTGGAGCACCTGTACGACGGCTGCCGGTATCTGAAGGAGGCGGGGTTTGCGGGCCGCGTGATTCTGAATTATTCGCTGAACTCGCCGGAGGAAACCGAGGAGACACTGTTGCAGAGTATCGAGTCGTATAAGGTGGTGGCGTCGATTCTCGGGGAGGATCGCGTGTTCCCCCTGATGTTCTTTCTGGGGATTCAGCCGAATACGGACCTGGAGCAGCGGTTGTTGTCGGAGGGCTATCTGTCCGCGGGCTACAACCCGCTCAGCCTGACGCCGTGGAATATCCGGAAATTGCTGTACAATCCCGCGCCGCTGAACACCCTGATTGCGAAGGCGTGTCTGACGGCCTGGAACCGGAAGCACGGGAGCCGCGACCCGCGGTCCTGGTCCGGCAGTCTGAGCCAAAGCGCCACGCAGGACCACGGCCACACCTACGCGGATCAGAGCCTGTCCAAGGGGATCGAGGGCAACTCCGGCCGGGACGCCCTGCTGACCCTGGAGGAACTGCTGCGTTCCCGCCCGTCGGCGCGCCAACGCGCGTCGTAAGCCGTTTTCCCGTTCCACACCGACCGAGCAGCCGGGTTGCCTTTGTTTTTGCCTTTTCTTTCTTTTGCCTTCGTAGCTGCGGCATCCCGGGTCAAAGCCCGGGACATGCCTTATGCCGCTTCTTCCTCCCTCTCCGTCATCCTCGACGCTTGTCCCCGACGTTCTTAATCGGGGATCCAGGCAATTATAGGATCCAGCGTCTTTGCCTTTCCTTTGTTCGCGAAGAGAAAGACACTGGATTCCTGCTTTCGCAGGAATGACGGAAAGGGCAATCGGGGATCCAGGGTCGTCGTTTTTGCGCCTCTATCCCCGACTTGCGATCAGCCGATACCCTGAGAGAAGATACCGCGTATCCAGGCGGTGTTCGCCGGGCCACCCTACACGAGGTCTCCATGCAGGCCGTCTTTGACGAATTGTTGACCAAGGTCGTGACCGCGACTCAGGCATGCTATAGGGAACGTCTGGTGTCGGTCGTCCTCTACGGGTCCGTGGCCAGGGGCACGATGCGGCCGGCGGGCGTTACTTCGTGATCGTAAACTCCATGGTGCCGATCACGTTGGGGTCGTACAGATCCTGGCCGGGACTTTCAAAATAGAGCTTGACGAGATACTTCCCTTGTTGCCACCCCTCGTCCGGTCGATAGATTTCCAGATACCCCGCCTTTTCGTTCATTTCCATGGTCAGGGCATCGGTGCCGGTCAATTCCTTGGACGGGGTTTTGCCATCGGGCATGTGAAACCACGCCGCGCGATACTGCGAGGGCGCGTCCAGGGCCGAGACCGCGAAGACGAGATAGAAAATTTCCGTGTCCGGCGAAAATTCCGACACGCCGGGGTCCACCGGCTCCACGTAGGCGTCGTCGGTCATCCATCCTTGCCGGCCGAAGGTGTCCCAGGGCACTTTGATGTCCCGGGCCATGGCGATCCATTTGAAGGCCGATTGCGGGCGCTGCCAATCGTCCTGGTTCAGCGCCATCAGTTCGGTCGTCGTGGTGACGCTGCCCTCACTCTCTATGATGGCGGACTTGGGGGCCAAGCCGGTGCCCTGCCCCATCACGATCCCGGGCAGCGCAAGGGTGAGCAGGAGGAGGGCGCCTATGAGGACGTTGCGGGAACGGCCGGCCCGATGCCCGTGCGCTGCAGAGGATACTTGCGTTGTCATGATCCACCTCCCTCGGCCTGGAACCTCGGCCTGAAACCACTCTGCCCGTACTGTACCCCTCTCGCGGCGTTTTCGCAATCGTACGCCAGCCGTGGCACAGTGTCTGCCGGGCAACCTCCGGGATTCGTCGCTGCGACATCTCACGACGCTTCTTCCTTCTTTATCCGTCATCCTCGACGCTTGTCCCCGACGTTCTTAATCGGGGATCCAGGCAATTATAGGATCCAGTGTCTTTGTCTTTGTCTTTGTCTTTGTCTTTGTCTTTGTCTTTGCCTTTGTCGCTGCGTCATCTCATGACGCTTCTTCTCTGTCACGGCGGGGGGGCGGCGACGCGCGTGTCTTCGATGGCGCGACGGCGACGTTCGACGATCCCGTCGGCGATTTCGGTGAGGTGTTGTTCCAGAATCAGGCGCAACTGGCTCCCGCTTCGGTAATCGGCGGGGGCCATGAAATGCACGCGGTCGGCGTGGTACGTGAGGTCGTAACATTTCTTGAAGGAGCGGCGCGTGGGGTCGTCCGGATTGTACACGGCCACGGCCAGCCCCCCGTTCTTTTTGATGACGGTAAAACACGGCACGTCGGTCGGGCCGTCGCCCACGTAGATCATGTGGCGAAACGGCACGCGCCGGGCTTCTTCAGGCATATGGTCGTTCACGTCCTGGGCCGGGTCCAGGAGGTTCTTGTTGACCCGGAACAGGTATTGCGTTTTCTGCGTGTGGCTGATGGTGCGCTTGGGGAAACTGATGTGCCCGTCCTCTTCGTCGAACTGGCATCCCCAGATGGCCCTAGTCCACCGGGCAATCTCGCTGCCCGCCAGGATCGCCTCCAATCCCGAACTGACCACGTAGTGTTCCAGGTGAATGTCCCATTCCTGGTATTTGGGTTGTTGGATAACGGCGTTCAATTCGTCGAAACAGTCCGGCACGCCGGGGAAAAACGTGAGTTGCGCACCCATGCCTTGAAGGTCCTTGTTCGACAGGGACCGGATCGCGTCACGTTCCAGCATCCGCTTCATATAGGCGAGTTCCTGGTCGTAGCCTTTGTCTTTGATGAGCGCGGTGCAGCTTTGCCAAAAGGCCTGCGGGTCGATCCCGGCGTGAGGCAGGATCGTCTGATCCTGCATGTACTGCGGGCTCAGGGTGTGATCAAAGTCGTAGACGACGGCGATGATGTTTTGGAGTTGGGACATGCAAGAATGTGAAAACGCAGCCTAACTGGAGGGCGGTTAACTTCCACTAGATCACGTTGTTCTCATGTCGACTGGAGTGGAAGCGGCCCGGTACTTCAGAATGATTGAAGAAATTCAACGATGCGGGATATCGTTGAATGCTTTATGTTGATTGGGTTGTATTGCTTCTGCTCTGTACTCCAGACGTAGGCCAGGCTACAGCTTGGGTTTTTGTGATTCTTGGCGGCAATTATGGTTGTCAATTTTTTCTTCGATGATACCGTTATATCGAATGCGTCTAATTTCAAGCACTCAAAGTATGTCTCAAAACAATCCTTATCTTGCTCGTCTAAAGTCACAGCATCAAGTAATAGTGTTTCAAGATTGCCAGGTTTTTCGCTATGAGGAATTAGCAATACCGACATAGTCGGATCCCCGCCTTCGGTTCGGGCAAGCGGTTCCTCCGGGACCTCGTATCCCCCGACATTCTGTATTTGATCGCATACTTCATCAAAAGAATTTGAGGGGTCTAAATCAGAATCTCTTGCAATGACAATATGCCTTAATGTTTCATATCCACTTCTTGCCCTGAGTCCCCCAAGGTATTTCCCAAATCCAGTAGAACCAAACTTTCCGCCTGCCGTTTCACCGCTCGGAAATCCTACCTGAAAACCTGAAATCTCATTAGCATCAAGGATGTGTCGAAAAAACGCCGCATCGCCCTTTCCTTCACAGACGATCAAATTCGGCTTTGTCAATTCACTCCTATTCTCCTCGTCGAATCTATCCATGGTCACTATCGAACTTCAAATCCATTCTCGATTGCTGCCGCGAATTCTTTTCCGCTAAAACTCGATATCGTTGCTTCACCGCTCTGCAATTCGGTTCGTAACAAACTAAAATCTTCTTCATTCGCGGAAACAAATGGGGCGATGGAATCCAAAAATTCCTTGCTGTGAGTTGTCACAATCAGTTGGCATTTATTCTCTTTACAGTGGTTCATGAGCACCCGCCACATAGGCGTCAGGAGTTTGTAATATAACCCATTTTCGACTTCATCAATTAGAACCACCCCATGAGGAGCAGAGGCAATAGCCAAAAGAATTGCCAAGAACTTATGGATCCCTGCCGAAAGCAACCCAATCGGCATTTTGCGATCAACACCTTTAACTTTGGCAAACAGTGTGGGGGAATTTCCCTTTACCTGAATGCTTAAATCCTCGACCTGAGGGAATAATCCTTGAAGGGCTTCAATAACAGTCTTTTCTTGGTTTTTCGTCGATAGATCTGAATACCGTTGTGCATTCTCTATAGAGGATTGAAAAGTAAGATGATTGAGCAAGATCATTGGATACGGATTTACTAATTTCGAAAAGCGTATTTCTTTGGATGTCACTTCTATTTCTGATTCAAAATCCCCTTCTGGTGTCTTCCATAAAAATTTTAATCCCGCTGATATAACAGGCGAGCCCGAAAATTTAGAGTCATATGGAATACTTACCACGTCTTCCATATCTGCAATGATCTGTACTTCTCGTCTGATTCTGCGGTTATCTTCAAATGATATCTTGAGTCCAGTTCCTACATTAAATTTATAGAAAAAATCTTCAAACATTGAGATAGGAGAAGGCCGCGCTCCCGGATCAATTAGAACATTCCCACGCCATGTTCCTGTTCTTATGTATATTTCTGGACTCCCGCCAGCGGAAACAAAGAGAGATTCCAAAAGAGCTGTCTTTCCACTTCCATTCTGACCAGTAACAATAGTAAAGCGGCGAATGTTGTCCAAGTGGACACTGGCAAAGCAACGGAAGTTTTCTATATCGAGTGATCTGATCATCTGATATTGAGAGGGGACCTGTTCCTCCACCTCCATGCAATCATGAGTATCTGTGGCTGTCTTTGCATGTTCCTTTTCGGATCATTTTTATACCCTATGCCCACAGAAAGAAAATGGATGCTTTTTCGGTTTCGGCGCACGGTAACGCGAGTTTCCTAACGCACCATGAAACCCGCTTGTCAATTAGCTATAGGGCTCTTAATTCGACACATTGCCATTCATCTGTCAAGTATTCCAGATAATTCCACCCATGTGGGAAATCTGTTTAGAGACGGAGGAACGGGTCGCCGGCGACGTGGCTTAAAAAATCGCTTTCACCAGTTCCTGGATGCTGCGGGACATGTCCGCGTCGTCCGTGATGGGCCGGATCACCGCGGCGTCACACGCCCGGTCCGGGGCCACGCCCTGCCGCATGAGGGTGCCGGCGTAGATGAGCAGTCGCGTGCTCACGCCTTCTTCGAGCCCGTGGTTGCGCAGGTTCCGCACCTTGCCCCCGAGTTTGACGAGCCGTTGGGCCACGTCCCCGGCCACGCCGGCTTCATGCTCGATGATTCGCGTTTCAACGTCCGCGGGCGGATACGTCAATTCGATGGCCATGAACCGCTGCTTGGTGCTTTGCTTGAGTTCCTTGAGCACGCTCTGGTAGCCGGGGTTGTAGGAAATCACGAGCATGAAGTCATCGACCGCTTCGATGACCTGCCCGCGTTTTTCGATCGGCAGAAAGCGGCGGTCGTCGCCGAGCGGATGCACGACCACCGTGGTGTCTTTTCGGGCTTCGACGATTTCATCCAAGTAGACGATGGCCCCGTGCTTGACCCCGAGGGTCAGGGGGCCGTCCATCCACACGGTTTCTTCGCCCTTGAGGAGATACCGGCCCACCAGGTCCGACGCGGTCAGATCCTCATGACAGGCCACCGTAATCAGGGGCCGCTGCAACCGGTAGGCCAGGTGTTGCACGAACCGGGTTTTGCCGCAGCCCGTCGGGCCTTTGAGCATCACGGGCAACTGCTGTTGCGCCGCCACGTCAGCCAGCCCGATCTCGCCGTTGATCTCCTCATAGAACGGCTCTTCGGTGATCCGGTATTGCTCGATGTCGATTTCGTGGCCTTTCACGCGCGCTCTACATTCCTTCCCCCATAGGGGGCTAGCGTTTCCCGCCGAAGGCCCCGACGATCCGGTTCCGTTGAAAGATGCCGCCGACTTCTTCGTGGTTGGGCCCGTAGAACCGGCCTTCGATCGTCGGGTCGTCAAAGCCCCCACCGAACCGGCCGTCTCTGACCGGCAGGTTCTGCCACGTCATATTGGGATACGTCGCCGGCACTTCCACGGCACGGATGCTACGGATGTTGGTAAAGGCCACGTCCATGTCCGCGTTGCCGAAATCATAGGTGAGCGTGGCATCGCCGCGCAGGGGGTCCCCGAAATCGGCCGTCTCGCCGATTCTCCCACCTATCATGACGCCCTCCCACGTGGCGTTGCCGTCGACCGGATTCGTCCCACTTAACTGACCTATCGAGACGCCTACGCCATACCGCTGCCCCGTCAGCACTCGCCGATAGGGTCCCGCTTCGACGAGGCCGTGGGTGATGATATTGATTTCCGCGGCAAATTTACTGTACTGCATCCAGCCTTCATATGACAGGATATCCGTGTCGACTTCGATCTTGTATTCATCGGTCTCTTCCCGTTGGTGGGACCGTTCGCGAAACACGCCCAAGGGCACGCCCCGGTACCGCTCCAGCCGAAACCCCTCTACCTCGTCATCATAGGACACCCCTTCAAAATCGGGGTCGCCGGGTTCGGCCAGCCCGTACAGGAGAAACGGGCGGCCCGACACGGTGGTCCGACATCGCGTCCGGCCACAGGACGTCGCGCCGTGGGTCCGCTCAGTCTCGCCCGACGGCGTAAACACGAGATCGCTGACCAGCAATGAATCCGAGATGCTCGACACCGCTTGCAACTCGGCCAACGCCGTGTCGAGGTCGGGGGGCGGCAGTTCCTCAGGCATGATGTTGTTCCCAAAGCAGCCGCTCAGGGTCAGCACGAGACCCGCAACTGTGAGCAATCGGTATCGTTGCATCAGGGGTCCTCCTCCGGTGTCATGAATTGTCCGGCACATGACAAGATGTGATAGCCTCATCCGACGGTGCAAGGTAGCCCACTTCCGTCCCATCGTCAACTCCGGCGGCCCTTGCTTGTCTATCCGAAGCGGGTCGTGCTATCCTCATATTTCGTTGGGTACTCTACTGCAACCCTGCGAAACTCCACCAACGTCCATTCTTCATCACTCCATTATTGCGAATCATCGAGGTTTCACGTTCTCATGTCCCACGTTCCGGCGGCGGTCCCTTCCACCTTCTCTCCCGCGCCTTCTCTGTGCGCAGAGGGCGAGCGCTGCCTGTCCGTGCACCATGCGCTTCAGACGGCGGGGCTGTTCGAGTCCACGCCCGCGTGGCGCGTCTCACCCGTTCCGTTTCCGTTGACCGACCGCGACGTGGCGTTTTTTGAAACCCTGGGACCCCAACTCCTGGCGTTCTCCAGGGCGCTCAACCGGTTGTATCTGGACAGCCTCAAGGGCCGGCAGCCGTTCTGGGTGCATCAGTATCTGGACCAGGGCAAGCCGCCCGCGCTGCTGGAGTTTGCGCGCATGAAGCGGTTTCGTGAAGCGATTCCGCAGGTGATCCGGCCCGACGTGATCCCGACCGAGACGGGCATGATGATCACGGAATTGGATTCGGTGCCCGGCGGGATCGGCATCACGGACAGTTTGTCCGCGGCCTACGCCGCGCTGGGCGACGCGCCCATCGGCGGGGCCGACGGCATGATCGATGGATTCGCCAGGCTGTTCCGGTCCGGGGATCCTTCGGCAGGGGACGAACGGGAGGGGGACCCTTCGACTTCGCTCCGCTACGCTCAGGGCGAACGGAGGGGGGGGGCTTCGGCACAGGACGACGCGGGATGCGTCGCCATCGTCGTGTCCGATGAGGCCGAGGATTACCGGGCCGAAATGGACTGGGTGGCGCGCCGGCTCCGGGCCGCGGGGCTGGACGCCTGTTGCGTGCATCCCCGGGACCTGCGGTATACGGAGGATCAACGCTCGTTGGTCCCGACGTTGGTCGCGTCCACTCCCGCCGGGGAACGACTCGTTTCGCACGTCTACCGGTTTTTTGAACTGTTCGATCTAGAAAACATTCCCAAGTCTGAATTGCTCATGTATAGTGTCAAAAAGGGCCGGGTGCGCGTGACGCCGCCGTATAAGCCCTGGATGGAAGAGAAGCTGGCCTTCGCGCTCCTGCATCACCCGATGCTGGAAGGGTTCTGGGCCGGCGAGTTGGGGCCGGACGTGTTCGGGCATCTCCTGCAAGTCATGCCCAAAACCTGGGTGGTGGACCCCCGTCCCGTGCCGCCGTCCGCAATCATCCCGGACCTGACGCTTGACGGACAGGCCGTGTCCGATTGGCGACAGTTCACCAGGGCCACGCAGAAGCAGCGGCAGTGCGTGTTGAAGCCGTCGGGGTTTTCGGAATTGGCCTGGGGCAGCCGCGGGGTGGTTGTGGGGCATGATATCCCGCAGTCTGCCTGGGCGGCGAAAATAGAGCACGCGCTGGAGGCCTTTTCCTCGACGCCCTACGTGTTCCAGGCGTTCCACAAGGGCCGGCAGTACGAGATGACGTATTGGGACGAGCGCGCGGGGCAACTGGCCTCCATGGAGGGACGGGCCCGGCTGTCCCCGTATTATTTTGTGTCCGGCGACGAGGTGACTCTTGGCGGGATTCTGGCGACGGTCTGCCCCAAGGACAAGAAATTGCTGCACGGCATGCGCGACGCCATCCTGGCGCCGTGCCAGAATGGATGACGGATGCGTCGCCTCTCCTGCTTGGAGATCGCGGATAAACGTGTTATGGTTTCAACGGTTCAAGAGCCCCGTCCTGGTTGATGAAGACACCGTCCTGATGGAAACGCCGGACATGCCGGCCTTCTTTGACAACCTGGCGTCCGCGCAGGGAATCCCCCTGGTTGCTCCCTGCCGAATCGCACCCGCATTTTCACCCCTGGTTACGAGGCATGCCGATGGATGATTGGAAACGTGTCCTGGCCGACAGCATCACCAAACCCAAGGATCTGGCGAAACGGCTCGGCGTGGATCCCCACGAGGTGGAGGCGATTGTCGGCCCGTATCCCATGCGGATCACGCCCACGGTGCTCGCCACGATCAAAGAACCCGGCGACGCGATCTGGAAACAGGTGGTGCCGGACCCCGTCGAGATGGAGGACTTTGACGCGCCCGACGATCCCCTGGAAGAAGACACCGACAGCCCCGTGCCGCACCTGGTCCATCGCTATCCCGACCGCGTGCTGTTAATGGTCACGAATCAATGTCCGATCTATTGCCGGTTCTGCACGCGCAAACGGCTGGTCGGCAAACCCGGATTTCTGAAGAAGGGGGAATTGGATCAGGCCATTGCCTATCTCCGCGAGCATCCGGAAATCCGGGACGTGATCCTCTCGGGCGGCGATCCCCTGTTGTTGCCCGATCACCTGATCGAACGCATTCTGAAGGCGCTTCGGACCATCCCGCATCTCGAACTCATCCGGTTCGGGACCCGCGTGCCCGGCACCCTGCCCCAGCGCATCACCCCGGAACTGTGCGAGATCGTGAAACCGTATCATCCGATCTATATGAACCTGCATTTCAATCATCCCGATGAACTCACCCCTGAGGTCAAAGCGGCCTGCGGCCGTCTGGCCGACGCCGGGGTGCCGCTGGGCGCGCAAACGGTGTTGCTGAAGGGCGTGAACGATGATCCGGACGTGATGAAGCGGCTCATGCAGCAACTCCTGCTGGCCCGCGTGAAGCCGTATTATCTGTATCAGGCCGACCTGACCAAAGGGACCAACCACTTCCGCACGACCGTGGAAACGGGCCTGTCCATTATCCAGGCGCTTCAGGGACATACCAGCGGCATGGCCGTGCCCCATTTCGTGATCGATGCTCCGGGCGGCGGCGGAAAAATCCCGCTCCTGCCCCCGGACTATCTGCTGGGCCTGGATGAAGACGGCGCGATGCTGAAAAACTACGAAAACAAGACCTACCATTACCCGCAGCCCGCCGCGGGCCGCCTGCGGGAACTGCCCATGGTGGGCACGTCCGCCAACGGGGGGCTCTGCGGTCTGACAACCATGGACGAGTGACGATGGGCGCGAGGCGCAAGCGAGAAGGGATTCTGCCTGATCACCACCTGAAAGGGCTGATTGCCGAAGGAGCCATTTGCGCGGACCGTCCTCTCGACGATGGGCAAATTCAGCCCGCGAGTTTGGACCTCCGGCTGGGCACCAAAGCCTACCGGCTCATCAGCAGCTTCCTCCCGGAGCGTTCGGAGATCAGCGCGCGCCTGAACGTGCTGGACCTGTATCAGTCCGAATTGGTCATGTATGAAATCGATCTCACTCAGGGCGCCATCCTGGAAAAGGGGCACGTCTATCTGGTGCCGTTGCTGGAGCGCGTCGCCCTGCCCAAAGACGTGCGCGGCCGGGCCAATCCCAAGAGTTCCACCGGTCGCCTGGATATTTTCACGCGGCTCATCACGGACCTGAACGCGGGATTCGACGAGATCCCCGCCGGATACCAGGGGCCGTTGTACCTGGAGATTGTTCCCCGGTCGTTTACCATTCGCGTGCAGACCGGGTTGGCGTTAAACCAGCTCCGGCTCCTGACCGGCCGGCCCACGGTTTCCGATTCGCCGCTGCGCGCCCTGCACCGGTCGGCCAAACTGCTGTACCACAATGACGACGACGCGGCGGACGCCCGCCCCCTCTCCACGCAGGAGATCCGGGTGGATCACGGCTTGTTCCTGCGAATCGACTTGCGGGGGTCCGGCACGGACCGCGAGATCGTGGGCTACCGGGCGAAAAAAAACAGTCACGTGGTGGACCTGTCGAAGACCGGCCATTATTCGGCGCTGGACTTCTGGGAGCCCCTCTACCGGCAACCCAAGAATACGCTGTTGCTCGAGCCCGAGGAGTTTTATATCCTGGCGTCCCACGAGCGCATCAAGGTGCCCGCGGGGTACGCGGCTGAAATGGTGGCCTATGAAGCGGCCTTCGGGGAATTGCGCACCCACTACGCCGGGTTCTTCGATCCGGGTTTCGGCGCCGGACACGGACCGCGCAAGGGCACGCAGGTCGTGCTGGAAGTCAGACCGCATGACGTGCCGTTTCTGATTCACGACGGCCAGACGTTTTTCAAGGTCGTGTACGAACACATGTTGGACCTGCCGGAACGCCTGTACGGGTCCGCCCTCGGGTCCAGTTATCATCAACAGGGACTCACGCTCAGCAAACATTTCAAATGGTAGCCCATGACACCCGAGACGGAACAGCCTGACCCTTCCCGCGTTCCCGAGCAGTCCGACCCGCCCAGGCGGCAGGTGCCCGGAATCCCCGTGGGTCCGCCCAGCGCGGATTCGGACGTGGACCCGGAAACGCACGAAGCCCTCCAAATGAAAGTGGCCATGAAGATGGTGGGCTCCGCCATGGTCTTCATCGGATTCATTCAGGTGTTCATGTCCGCCAGCACCGGCGCGGAGATTTCCATCTTTCCCATGATCCTGTACTTTTCCGGCCTGGCCCTGTGGGCGTATTCGTCCGTCAGGATTCCCGCGGTCCGGTACACGGTGATCGCCTTGTCTCTCTTCTGCGTCATGGCCTTCATCAACATCGGCGAAGTGCTCTTCTGGCACAAATACGTCATTTACTGGGGCACCATTGCCATGGTGGTCTACTTCATGTTCCAGACCCCCAAGAAACCCTCCAACCCGTCGTCTTGATCTCCTGGAGCTTTCGTGTCATGTCCGTTTCTCCCATCGAACAACTTTTCGTCTTCAACAACGATAGCGCAAACGTTCGTCTTCGTCGTGACCGTCGAGCGGCCTCTCCGCCCACGAACGGTTTTGTGTCGATTGCGGTGACCGACACACCAGTCGATTCGCTTGCGCAATCCCTGCTCATTCAAGGACACGCCCTCGATGCGCTGGACCTGCTGCCCGAAAACAGCATTCAGACCGTGGTGACCTCTCCACCGTACTGGTCCCTGAGGGATTACGACGTCGACCAGCAGACCGGATGCGATGAATCTCTTGCAGACTACCTCGCCGGCATCGTGAAGACCTTCGACAAGGTGCGGCGGGTTCTTCGAGCGGACGGCACGATCTGGTTGAACGTCGGCGACGCCTACACCTCGGGAAACCGCCGGTATCGTGCGCCGGACAAGAAAAACCGCGCGCGCGCGATGGCCATGCGGCCCATTACGCCGGACGGACTCAAGGCAAAGGATCTGATCGGACTGCCTTGGAGGCTGGCGTTCGCGCTACAGGACGCCGGGTGGTGGCTCCGGTCCGAAATCATCTGGAGCAAACCGAACGCCCACCCCGAATCCGTTCGGGATCGCCCGACGAAGGCGCATGAAACGGTGTTTCTCCTGTCGAAAAATCAGGACTACTATTATGACGTCGATGCCGTCCGTGGACCGAATGGCCGCCGTCTTCGGACGACCTGGGAGATTCCGACGGAACCCCGGAAACCGGACAATGGCGTATCGGACGATCATCCGGCCGTCATGCCGACGACGCTTGCACAACGCTGCGTCCGGGTGACAAGCCGGCCGGGTGACTTCATCCTTGATCCCTATGCCGGCTCCGGCACGACACTGGTGGCCGCGCAATGCCTGGGAAGGCGATGGGTCGGCATTGAATTGAAGCCGGCCTTCATTGATCTGATGCAACGCAGGCTTGAAAATCGGTGACATCTGCCGAACTGAAAAAGCGGCTGGATACGCTTTCACCGACAGGAATCCGCTTCGTCGCTCGCATGGTGGAATCGCTGTCTACGCCTCCGCAGGCGAGAGTCAACAACCCGAAGACGTGGCTGCCCGCCGACTGGATCGAGTATTTTGGTCTCGCCCTATCCGTGCATCATGGAACGACAACGCAACCGTTGGAGCAAAAGGGCTTTGAAACGGTCTTCCGTAACGCCTGCGAGTCCGTTGGCTGGGCTGCGGAGAAGCCGGGTTCGGAAACGCAAAGATTTCTGGATCTTCGCATCACGCGGGGTGGCTTTTCTGAACGGAAGCTGTCGTTGAAATCGACGGCTGCACAGCGGCTTTCCCGCACCTCGGTCCATATTTCGAAACTGACCGAGGCAGCCTGGATTCAGGATATGCGGACGGCGAAACAACGCCGGGAACGGACTCTGGCCCTGTTCCGGGAATACATGAGTGCGGTGGATTCCATTATGCTGCTGCGGGCGTTCCGCAAGGAACAGGGTATCCCATCCGAGTATCAGCTTGTCGAAATACCGAGCGGAATGTTCCAATCTTTGCAGAATGCTCCCCTGGCGTCGTTCAAGACTGATGGGCCGACCATCGACTGTTCCTATGGGGGACATGATGTCGCGGCTCGCGTGTCCCTGGACCGATCCGATGCGAAGATTACGGTCAAGCAGATCAAGCTTGCTGCTTGTACCGTGCACGTGGAATGGGAAATCGTCCCGCGGTAAGCTGGCGGACGTGCTGGAGCCCCGATTGCCTATGCCCGTCTCGATCGCCGTTGTGATTCCCACCCTGAACGAGGAACGTGTGCTGTCCCGGACGCTCCTCACGGTGCGACAGCTTCGCTTTGACGAAGTCGTCCTGGTGGACGGCGGCAGCCGGGATCAGACGGTGTCCATTGCGCAGGGCCAGGTGCCGGGGCTCAGCCTGCAACCCGCGCAGGTGATGGTCGCGGACCAGGGACGCGCCCGGCAAATGAACGCCGGCGCCCGGGCCACGCGATCCGAGGTCCTGTTGTTTTTGCATGCCGACACGCGACTTCCGCCGGAGACGCGCGCCGAGATCGAGCGGGTCCTGAAGCATCCCGCGTGCGTGGGCGGCCGGTTCGACGTCCGGTTCGATGACGATCGCGGGTGGGCCTGGCTCGTCAGCCGGCTGATGAATTGGCGTTCGCGCTGGTCGGGTCTCGCCACGGGCGATCAGGCGATGTTCGTCCGTCGCTCCGTGTTCGACGACCTGGGCGGGTTCGCCGACGTGTCCCTGATGGAAGATCTCGAGTTGTCGCGCCGGCTCAAGCGCGCGGGGTCCCTGGCCGCCCTGCGCGCCACGGTCACCACGTCGTTCCGGCGATGGGAGCAACAGGGCGCCCTCCGGACCATCCTGCGCATGTGGCTCCTCCGCTTCTTGTACTGGCTCGGCGTCTCTCCCCAACTGTTGCAGCGGTTTTATGCCCCGATCAGATAACCCCGCCCCGTCTCGTCGTCATCGCCGCACACGGAGAGACGGCCCATCTGCGGCCCCCCGCGGTTCGCAACCCGCCGACGCGCCGGCCCCGGGCGGGCCGACGGGCGCGATCATTATTTTTGCCAAGGCGCCGGTGCCCGGGGACGTGAAGACGCGCATGTGCCCGCCCCTGACACCCGATGAGGCGGCGAGCCTGCACGGGAGCCTGGTCATGGATGCCGTGGAACGCACCCGGTCGCTTCGGGGATTCGATGTGTTCCTGGCCTGCTCGCCGGGAATGGACCACCCGTTTTTTCAAACGCTGGCGGCCCGGCATCGCCTCCGTTTGTGCGACCAGGTGGGTGAGGACCTTGGACAGCGCATGGATCACGCGCTGACCGCCGCGTTCACCCGCGGGTACGCGCATGCCCTGCTGGTCGGCACGGATATTCCGAATCTGGCCGCCGGCCACTATCAGCGCGCGAAGGCGATCCTGCACAACGCGGACGTCGTGTTGGGTCCCACGGAAGACGGCGGCTATTATCTGGTGGGCACGACACGCCCCGCGCCCGCGCTCTTTGCCGGAATCCCCTGGTCGACCGGCGACGTGCTCGCTCACAGCCTGGCCCGCGCTGAACAGGCGGGGCTGGTCGTCGGGCTGCTGGACCCTGAACGCGATCTCGATACGTTCGACGACGTGCGGGCCTTCCTGCGCGAAGACACCGGAACGGGCAGACCGTCGTTGTCCACCCGGACGGGCAACGTCCTGCACACGTTGATTCAACGGCATGGGAGCGCGCCGCCCGTGTAAGAGGCGATGTGGTTATGCGACAGGGCGGCCTCTCCGCAGTTGTAGCTGCGCGATCTTATCGCGCCCGGAGAGGCCGGTAAAAACCGCGTCATGAGATGACGCAGCTACGAAGACAAAAAGAAAAAACAAAGACGCTGGATCCTCGATTAAAAATGTCGAGGATGACGGAGAAATACAAAGACAAAAGCAACGACGCTGGATCCTATAACCCCCTGGATCCCCGATCAAGTCCGGGGATGACGGAGAAAGAACAATGCAGATTCCTCGCTTCGCTCGGAATGACCATTCTGGTGTGGTTGTCCCGAGAACGGCCTCTCCGCTAAAGAGAAAGAGCATGTTCACTGCAACCCGTTCATTGAAGGAGGCACGTCTATGGACCCGAAAGTCGCGCTGATTACCGGTGGCGCACGCGGCATCGGCAAAGGGATCGCTCTCGATCTGGCCACGGAAGGCTGGTCCGTGGCCATTTGCTATCGGACCAGCGACCGGGAGGCGCACGCCACCACCCAGGCCATCGACGAACGAGGCGGCCACGGGTTTGCCGTTCGTTGCGACGTCTCCGATCCCGCGGCCTGCCGGGATCTGGTCGGCCAGGTCGAGGAACGCTGGGGAAAAATCGACGTCCTGGTGAACGGGGCGGGACCGTATCACCGGATCAACCTGTTCGACGAAACACCGGAAGGCTGGGCGGACATGCTCACCAATAACCTGCACCCGGTTTTCTATTTGGCCCAAGCGGTGGCGCCCGGCATGAAAGCGCGAAACCACGGCCGCATCATTTCGTTCGGCATGGCGAACGCGGACAAAATGGAAGCGCAGCCCATGGTCACGGCGCATTACATCGCCAAGGCGGGTATTCTGATCCTGACGCGGACCCTGGCCAAACTGCTGGCCCCGCACGGGATTACGGTCAATGCGATTTCACCGGGCTTTATCGATTCAGGAAGCGCGCCGCCGGGAGAACTCGAGGGGATGGTCAAAAAAATTCCGGCCGGGTCCATCGGCGACGTCAGCGATACGGTCTCGGCCGTGCGGTATCTGCTATCCGACGAGGCCCGATACGTGACGGGCACGAACATTCACGTCAGCGGCGGGTGGGGCCTGTAGCGGCGAATCCCGCCATTCCACCCCGAACACGTCCCCGAAACACCGGGCAATCTGCTGACGGACCCGGTCGGGCGCCACCTCCCGTCGCAGGACCTCCGCCATCGACGTGACGCGGCAGCCTTCAATGCCGCACGGGACGATCCCGGCAAACGGCTCAAGATCCACCGTCGCGTTCAACGCGAAGCCGTGCAGGGTTACGCCGCGCGCGATCTTCACGCCGATCGACGCGATTTTGGCCGGCGGCCCGTCCGGGTCGTCCGGATTGTCGACCCAGACGCCGACGAACGTCTCCGTGCGGTAGCCGTTGATCCCCCATTCCGCCAACACTCGAATGAGCGTCTCTTCCAACAGCCGCACGTACGCCTTCGGGCCGGCGCAATACTGCCGGAGTCTCACAATCGGATACCCCACGATCTGCCCGGGGCCGTGATAGGTCACGGACCCGCCGCGTTCGCTTTCAATGACCCGAAGCCCCCGCGCGGTCGCGCGCAGCCCCTGCCAATGCGCGTCTTTCGTGGTCCGGCCAAGCGTCATCACCGGCTCGTGTTCCAACAACATCAACGTATCCGGCCGGCGGTCCGCCAGTCGTTCCTCGTGAAGACGCCATTGCAATTGACGGGCCGCTTCGTAGCCGATCAACGGAATCGAGAGGATCACGCCATGGCGCCCGGGACGGGAGCCCGGCCGGTTCGGCAACGAGCGTAAGGAGGCAGGATCCATCACTTGACGATCTTACGCCCGCTCCGCTCCGGGACGCAAAACCGCGGACGCTGTCAGGCGGGAATTCGCCCCCGCAAAAAAAACGGCGGAAGAAGGAATCCTTCTTCCGCCGCGTGTTCCACATGGGCAAGAATCTATCTCTTTTTCTTGGCCGGGGCTTTCTTTTTCGCCGCCTTCTTGGCCGGAGCTTTTTTCTTTGCAGCCTTTTTGGCCGGGGCTTTCTTCTTTGCCGCCTTCTTAGCCGGCGCCTTCTTCTTTGCTGTTGCCAATAGTCTCACCTCCTTTCGGGTTCTCTCCGAGACTACGTCTTTCGTTACAGCGAAGCGGACACCCTGCGTGCTTCTTACTCTCCTTGAACTCTTTTTTCAATCCCTTTTTCTTCATGACGCATTCGCGCGTTCCTCATCACCGGAAAGAGCGCAGGCGTTTCCGTCGTGCCAACCTGAGCGTGAAGGCTGGCTGGGAGTAGACCGGGTCTACTCCCAGCAGTGTCGTGAAGCAGAGAACAGCGTTACTACTTTTTCTTTTTGGCGGGAGCTTTCTTTTTTGCAGCCTTCTTGGCGGGAGCTTTTTTCTTCGCAGCCTTTTTGGCCGGCGCTTTCTTTTTCGCGGCCTTCTTGGCGGGTGCTTTCTTCTTTGCGGCCTTCTTGGCCGGCGCCTTCTTCTTTGCTGTTGCCAAAAGTCTCACCTCCTTCCAGCGTTGCGGCAATGAGTATTGACTACGCGTTCGTGCATCGACTCACCTGTGTCCGGAAGGGCTCACGTTATCCGGACGCGTTCACGATCTTCTCGGTTGACTCCACGTGCTCAAAGGTATTCGGTCCCACTTTTCGGAAACGGGGGTCGCGTTTGAGGGAGGTGGCAATCGACGTCACCGGCGTTTTTCCTCTGATCTGAATGCCCCCCTCGATGAGACGCTGGCACAAATCTTTGGCATGGATCGGTCTTCGCGTTTCCTGAAAAATGATGGACGCGGCATCCGGGACGCTCATCCCGACGTACTTGCTGCGGCCCAGCAGGATCTCTTTGGATTGATCCGTGACGTCCGTGACCGGTAATGGTGGGGCGCCCCGTTCATCCGAAATGATTTGGCTGGAGAGACTGGCCAATTTCGCTTTGTCTGCCTCAACTCGATATAACGTCTTTGCCAACTCCAAGTATTTCTCAATGGTCGCAATTTCTTCATTGAGCCGCTCCCTTTTTTTCTTGAAGTCTTTGAGCTTGGTCTCATACGCAGTAATGCGTTGTTCCAAGCCGACAATAATATCCTTGAGTTCATTCTTGATGTCTTCCATTTTCGCAAGCAAGCTTTATCTTGACTTGCTTTTAGCATAATGAAAAAAGCAAGTCAATAATAAATGATTTTGATGAATTCACTGTTTTCGATTTTCATTAGCTTTCTGCTGCAATCTCTTGCTGTCATGCAATATTTCTAAGCCTATATCTGGTGCGGATTTAAACCTATCTACAAAATCAAGTGTGACTATCTGCTGCTTTGTCCTGCTTTGTCCGTCATCCTCGACCCTGATCGGGGATCCAGGCGATTATAGGATCCAGCGTCTTGGCTTTTTCCTTTGTTCGCGAAGAGAAAGACACTGGATTCCTGCTAAAAACTTGCAGGAATGACGGAAAGGGCAATCGGGTATCTCATGGGAAATGTCAGCCTGTTTCCGGTGCGTTGTCGTGTCTTTCCCGCCTGTGCTAGGGTTTTTTCCAATTCTTCCCTCATCCTTGCCATGGCCCCCTCTTCCCCAACCAATCTCGTTGCGCTCGATTTTGCGAACATGGCGTCCCTGGTGACGCGGTTGGGTTGGCCATCCTATCGGACCGGGCAAATCCTCCGGTGGATTTACCGGCACCGGGTGCGCGACGTCGCCGGGATGAGCACCCTTTCGCAGCAGGACCGGCAGACGCTCGGGCATGAAGCCGTGATTGAACGGTTGGCGGCTCCCGCGCTGTTCCAAAGCGCGGACGGGACCCGGAAATTTGTGTTTTCTCTGGAAGACGGACTGGCGGTTGAAAGCGTGCTCATCCCTGACGGGGACCGGTTGACCCAATGCGTGTCAACCCAGGTCGGCTGCACCCTGGACTGCGGATTTTGCGTCACCGGACAGATGGGACTCAAACGGAACCTGAAGGCCCATGAAATCGTGGATCAGATTTTGACGGCCCAGGATCGACTCCAACCCGGACACCGGATCACGTCCCTGGTGTTCATGGGCATGGGCGAACCCCTGGCTAATTTCGACGAGCTGTCGGAGGCGCTCACCCGGCTGACCGATCCCGATTGGGGGGTGGGCTTTCCCAAACGACGCATCACGATTTCCACGGCCGGGTTTTCGCCACGACTGCGCGACGTCGCCGGGCTCGGGGTCAATCTGGCGGTATCGTTGAACGCCTCGACGCCCGAGCAGCGAGGCCGGCTCATGCCGATGATGAACCGTTTGCATCCCCTGCCCGATCTGCTCGCGGCCTGCCGCGCGTATCCCGTGCCGGCGAACCGTCACCTGACGTTCGAGTACGTCCTGCTGAGCGGGGAAAACGATTCCGCGGAAGACGCCGTCCGCCTGAGCCGGTTGCTTCGCGGCATTCGGTGCAAAATCAATCTCATTCCGTTCAATGAATTTCCGAACAGCCCGTTCCGCCGGCCCGCGGACGCTGTCATCGCGGCGTTCCAGACCATCCTGCGGCACAAGGGGTATGACGTGTTCATCAGACAGAATCGCGGACGCGACGTGTGGGGAGCCTGCGGGCAACTGGGCACCCTGCCCGCGCGACCGGCTCCGGCACCTCTTCCGACAGGAACCTGATGCGCGCCCCTCGCCGGCTTCCCCTTTCCCGGGACCTTCAACGCAAAGCGGCGACGCTGCGTGCCTGCTTTCACGGACTGGACGGCACGCTGGTCGCGTTTTCCGGCGGCGTGGACAGCACCCTCGTGCTCAAAATCGCCGTGGAGGTTTTGGGCCCCAGGGCGACCGCTGTCACCGCGGCCTCGCCGACCCTGCCGCGCGAAGAGTTGGACGCCGTCCGGCACCTGAGCCGGGAAATCGGGGCGCGGCTGATCGTGGCGCCCACGAATCAACTGGCCATCGAGGCGTTCGTTCGGAACGACGCGAGGCGATGCTACCATTGCAAAACCGATCTGTACCGGCTGCTGGCCCCCATCCAACGGGACACGGGCATGGCCACCATCGTCGACGGCGCCCACGTGGACGACCTGAGCGATGACCGCCCCGGCATGCAAGCGGCCCGGGAATTCGGCGTTCGCAGCCCCCTGGTGGAAGCCGGGTTTCGGAAGCCCGACGTGCGCGCCCTGGCCCATGCCCTGGGCCTGTCCAACTGGGACAAACCCGCGGCAGCCTGCCTGTCTTCCCGGATTCCGCGGGGAACGAGGATTACCGCGCAGCAATTATTGCGCGTGGAACGGGCTGAACGGGTGTTGAAGGAAGAAGGGTTCAGGCAGGTACGCGTCCGCGATCATGACGGCCTGGCGCGCATTGAGGTGGATCGCGACGACCTCCCCGAGGCGCTCGATCCCGTTCGGCGCGACCGCATCACCCGTGGGCTGAATGCCCTCGGGTTTCACAGGGTCACGGTGGACCCGGAAGGCTACCGCCCCGGCGGCGGAACTTAACCCAGATTTCTCACTCTTGGGTCACAGCGAAAGAGTGTAGCTCGATATAATTCCCTTAGATGAGGTAATGAGGACAATTACGATGGATCCGAACGACATAGGTACTGAGGCTTTGAAGGCTGCAAAAGAAATTGCCAAAGCCACAGGTCAAGGATTGGAAATTGTGAAAGATTTTGGTGCGTTTGTATCCCGGTTCATAGGCGGTTCTTTGGAGCAGGGATTCGGGATAATAGAGGACAAATTGAAATACCTGCGATGGGAACGGCAGGTTAGATTTATGAATCGTGCCAATGATTTCATGGCCGAGCATGGATCTCGAATGCAACTCAGACCAGTACCCTTGAACGTCGCAATTCCGATTTTTGAAGCGGCATCGTTGGAAGAAGACGATGATCTTCAGGATCTCTGGGCCAGGCTGCTGGTAAACTCAGCCGACGCCAATAGTGGCATTCAGGTGAAGCGAGGCTTGGTAAGCATTCTCCAGGATTTCAGTCAAATGGAAGCACGGCTATTGCAGGCAATACATGATGCTCCGCCAATGAAGGAGGAGATTCTGACAAAAGGGGGCCCCGGACCTCTCGATCTGGACGGGAGAGTGATAGCGCCACCAATGAAAGATAGCGTTCCGACCAAAGGGTTACCAAGCGAATATCTCGAACCTGGAGAAGAGGAAGAGGATCCAGGCTTGCCATCAGAACCAGTCCAGATTGGCTTATGGAATTTGATGAGACTTGGATGTATTGAATCCGCCGGCACTTGGGATAGTTTGGTAGGAATCAGAAGAGTCAGCATCACGGCGCTCGGCAAAACACTTGTCAAAGCGTGCGCGGCATCACCGGAAGGAAGTTGAAATCATCATCACGAAATTGCCGATGCTGTCGCTAACGCCATTCCTGTATACTACTCACAGCATCAGCAAAGCACTGGACTTCCTCGTGTGAAAACAGCCGAAGAGTATCACTCTTATGGTAGGAGAGTCGTTTCTTAAGGCCACCCAGAGGAGGAGCAAGATGGGATCGTTCAATCGACTATTAAGGCTTACGGCTGCGACTCGCCGTCGACTACGGCTTGAACGGCTTGCTGGGCAAGGCGACGCGGGCGTATATCGACGTCCTGCCCGGAAGGCGCAGCCCAGATGCCTTCTTGTTTCCGCGATACGCCGAGAGTCGGGGGCAATATAGCCTCATCGCATGCTGGCAGGTGATATGCGCCGATGCCAAGCATACGGCCCGCTGCGTATGCATGACCTTCACCACACCGCTGCCAGTCATGTCGGGCAAAAATTTAGCTTTGCCACTGATCGACAAGCTGCTCGGATACTGAACCACCGCATACGATGCTCACCTTGCCGAAACGACAGAAAAAATTTACAAAATCATCGCCAACGCAATGAAATGAATGCAAGAAAATACATAACTATCTCGCGAAGTGCGCTGTTTCATTCATTTTAGCGTCGCAATTTTTGAAGCTCTATTGCGTTGGCCATTGGATCTGGTCTTCTTCCACATAATCTAATCCGGCTTCATTCCAGAATCCCCATTGAGGCTCATCCGATAACACTTTTCCCATCGTCTTAGACTTGGATATTCTTTCCAGATTATTTCCGTTCGGACGACGCGCAAAATTGAATCTTGGTTTCTCTTTGTTTTTCTTCTTTTCAAGAGTCAAGACTTCGAGGATTTCCAGCTTTGATCGTGCGTGTGCATCCAGTAGACATACATTTTGATCCTCCTGGCTTATTCCCACGCATGGATATAACCATCCGTCAAATCCATGCGGTAGCGGAAAGAAATATCTACAAAGATGTTGGCTTATCGGATACCATTCCGCAGGTCCGGAGAACACTTCAAGCAAAAAATCGTTCAATATTTTGACTTTTTCGATATCTTCCTTGCTACTATATTCCTCGCGTCTGCGTTTCCGGCCCATTTCTTTCAGGATACCTTCCCATTTTTCGAGCATCTCACCTTCTAACCTTGGTGGGAATGCCGGTTTCCCTATCCTCGACAGCGTCATATCATTCGAAATATTATATACTATCAGTGAATATTGCTCGCTATTGCCGCTTGTCAGCACTCCTATCTCGCCGGACGCTGTCGCCGGGTTAGTCGCTGCGTACAACACTTGTTCGCCAGCCCGATTCATTCTGTTGGGCTTCGACAAAGGTCTTGGCGGCGCCCAGCAACCTGACACACCCTCCGTAATCAAACCCTTTCGCGCACGATACAGCCACATGTCTTTTGGGTTCGCAATACTTGCACGAGATACTGTTCGGTAGGGCACCGCCTTAGCACCAGGCTTTTCAATGTGACATAGCATTTTGTTCACCAATAGAATTACCTCTTCGGAATCTGCATTTCGTCTGCAAATGCCCAGCACTTGCCGGCTTAATTCGCGCAAAACTTCTGGACTCGGCAGCAGCGCCAAGTGCGCCTGAGCTTTACGCGTAATGCGAAAGTTCGTTTCGTCTATCTGCATCGCGATTCTTTCATGGTCCAGCATTGTGTAAGCAATGGTCCAAGATTCAAGGCCAGTCTTCAGTGAGTTTTCTACGGGAGACCGTCAAAATCGCCGCAACCCGCCTGGCAGCGGTGAAGTATTGTACTTCGTCAGGGCGCAGCGCCCGGTCGAGGATGGTGCGCTCGCGACAGGAGAGCTATTTCTTGAAGACTTGGTACCCGCCGAGATTGTAGATCCAATTGAGCCAATTCGCACCTCTATGTCAGTTATACTGCTTTTTGTGGTGTCGTGGTATGCTGCTCCGTTACATCCCCTGCTACCTCCAACGCGCTCTTACATCGAACTCGATCAACTCTTTCTTAGAATTCCTTTTTCTAAGAGGGATACATTCCACGTCGGAAAATCCGAGTTGAGACAACATCTCCGCATACACCCGCTCCACAGGGACGAGAACGTTGTAGAACGTGGAGTTGCCGACGATATAGTGAAGCTTTGCGCCATCGTTGAGTACACCGATTAGGGATTGAAAATGGCTCCACATGTCATCGAAGTATTTCAACACGTAGTTTGCCAGAAGGCGCCCATTCTTATTTTCATCGTCTCTGATTATCTTTGCCGTTTTTTGTAGAATCTTCGATTTGAAGCTGGTTGCCTTGGGCTGCCACTCATTTAATCTGCTGGTAGCAACACCCCATGTTCCGCCAATCGCTTCCCAGTCCATTTCTCCCGCATCGCGGCCATTCGTGATATAGCCAAGCCAGTACATATAGGGGCGAAGTTCGCGAATGTATGACATTCGGTTCACATACGGCGGAGAGGTAATGACGCAATCAACCAACCCAATGTCTTTCTTCAAAAGCCAACGGGCATCAGCGAGTACGACCCTTGCCTGACCCGTCGGGTTCTGTGCTGCTCCATCAAGAATGATGTCCAAATATCTGAGAAATACTCTTTTTAGGTCAGCGTCGAAATCAAAAGTGGTTTGGGAATTTGATTGGAAAGACATTGATTGGTGATTAAAAGCGGCATTGGAAAGGTCAAGCAGCGTCCGACAAAACGCAATCAAGAACAAAGAACGTCGCTTGTCGTTATTGGAAAATCTGGCATCTATGGCTCCCTTTAATGCACAAAGAAAATCCCGGTCGACGGGGCTCCACCACCGCTCGATATTGTGTATATGTGGGGCTGGAACCTTGGGTATTCTTTCACAGCGAATGTCGTCGCATATCGCATGGCCGACCTGCCTCAGATCAGCAATCAACCGTGAGGAATAAAAGTCGATTTTAGTGCGACTGAACCAAACCAGAAAAGGATTGATGTCTGTCGTGACCGCAGTTTGACCGTGGTAAGCCGCACAAAGAGCCGTTGTCCCAGTCCCGCAGAAAGGGTCGAGAACGTTGACCTCTGAGAGATCCTCGTAAGTAGCAAGAATTTCGTTCACGATCTTGAGCGAATAGGCAGGAGTTAGACGAAGCCAGCCGTAACGTCCGAATTTGGCATTATGCGTCTGCGTGTAGTCCGCTCTTTGGGTCAGTGAACGTCGGAGTGTCTCGGTCATTCCTATGGCTCCAAAAGCCTTCTAAGTACGGAATCGACTTCCCTCTTCAGTACCTCCTGATTTCGGTTGAAAAACGCCCCCAAGTCATAGCCGACGACATCTTTCAGGAAGTCGTAAGTCGATAACAACGGCTCTGAGGTTCCGATTACGCCAGTGATGACCACCCATTTTTCTGCCCGGTAGCGCAGCAAAATGTCTGAGTCGATCTGTGTGGAAAGGATAACTGCGCAGGGCAAATAAGCTTTTGTATAGGCCGTTGCAGCATTCGCAATATCGGCATTCTGCCGCTTGGAATCTTTGCTCTTGTAGCCTTGACGAACTTCAAAAACCGCACCCCTCAAAGTTGAGAATACATCAGAATCGACCTGTATAAGATTTGCCGAACCCTTCATCCATTGACGAAAGCGCCTGCGAGCGGACTTGTCTTTGATTTTGTCCAAGGGCACTCTCCCATCAAGGTGCAGTTTTCTAACCCTCCCTTCAGCCGTGTGTACTTCATACGACCAGCTAGAGTCCTCCACAGAAAGGCCAAGACAATCCTGCAAGATGGTACGAAAAAGCTTCTCACAGCCAATTCCAATCTGTCTATACACACTTGTCATGCCACCAGATGCCTTATGGGCAGTGTACATCAGCGGGTTATCAAGACCAAACCAGCAGTAGAAAGGGTCCCTCTGATAAAGGCTTTGGAATTTTTTCAGAGACACCCCTCCGCCTTTGCTCCCTTGACCGAACTTCGGTTTGTACTCAGCGGATACTCGAATGGGGTCCAACACAATCTTTAGGTATTTTTTGTCATTGTCAGACAAAGGTAGCTCCTATCACCGCATTGCACTCTGGTGAGTTGTCACAAAACGTGAGAATTGGGATTCATGTTGTTTATGAAATTTGCACAACATGAGCTTCTCAGGAGAAGGAAAGGACGGACGACGCAGATTCCAGAGGTCAGCCGGTTTTCGCCCCACGCGACAACAGGAGGAGCAACATGGGATCGCTCAACCGACTATTGAAGCTTACGGTTGCGATTCGCCGCCGGCCACGGCTTGCACGGCTTGCCGGGCAAGGCGACGATGGTCCTCATCCGACAGGCTCCGCTCCAGGACGCGTTCCGCCACCGTCACCGCCAGGTCCGCGGCTTCGTGGCGAATGTCCTGCAGGGCTTTGCGTCGCTCCCGTTCAATTTCCCGCGTCGTCTCGGCCCGGATCCGCTCCGACTCGGCGCGCAGCCGCTGCTCGTTCTCCTCCAGCAACCGTTGCGCCTTGGCTTTGGCTTCAACCACGATCGCATCGGCTTCCCGCGCCGCGGCGCTCAGCTTCGCCTCGTATTCCGCCAGGCGTTGCTCGGCCGTGACCCGGTTCTGCTCCGCCTGCTCGAGGCTGTCGCGGATTTTCCGTTCACGTGTTTCCAGGGCTTCCAGAATCGGCGGGAACGCAAATTTGTACAGGACCCACAGCAGGATGCCGAACGAGACGACTTCCCAGAAAATCAGGGATGAAAAGAAATGGACGTCAAATTGAGGCATGGCGCGCGCGTCCTATTTCCGCAAGCCCATGATGATAAAGGCGATCACCAACCCGTAGAGGGCAATCGCTTCCACCAGCGCGAAGCCGATCCACATATACTTGCCGACCCGTCCCTCCGCCTCCGGTTGACGGGCCACGGCCTCGATCATCTTGCCGAAAATATACCCGATGCCCACCCCGGCGCCGGCAAACCCCGCGGCCGCAAGCCCCATTCCCAATAACGCTGACGCTGCAGAATCCATGGTCTGTTGTTCTCCCTGGTAAAATCGTTAATAACAATACGTCGCGGAGACCCGCTTAATGGAGATGAAAGGCGTCTCCCATATAGACACACGTCAAAATCGTGAAGATGTAGGCCTGAATAAAGGCGATCCCGACTTCCAATCCATAGAGCGCGATCGTAAAGGAAAACGGCAGCCACCCGATCAGCAGCCCGCCGCTGATCGACAACCCGAAAAGCACCCCGAGAATGACGTGTCCGGCGGTCATGTTGGCAAACAACCGGACGGACAATGAAACCGGACGGGCCAGTTGACTGATGAGTTCAATGGGAATCATGAGCGGCAACAGCCACCCCGGCGTGCCCGACGGCACGAGGATCCCCAGAAACTTCAGTCCGTGCAATTTGAGCCCGACCAGGAGACTCAGCGCATAGACGCCCACGGCAAACACGCCCGTGACCACGAGCTGGCTGGTGACCGTATACGCGCCGGGCATGAGCCCCAGCAGATTACAAAACAGAATAAACAGAAACAGGGTGGCGATCAGGGGGAAAAACCGCATCCCCTCGGGTCCCATGGTCTCGTGGATCATCCCGCGGATGAACTCCACCAGCAGTTCGGCCACACTCTGCAATTTCGTGGGCACCAGGGAGCCGGACGAACGCGCCCGCATCAACAACAGGGTGACCAGGCCCACCACCACAAACATCATGATCACGGCCTTGTTGATGGACACGTCCAGGCCGAACAGGGACAACGGCACAATCGTATGAAGCTCAAAAGAATGCAGGGGATCTTCCAAGGGAACCTCGTGTTCGTCTTATCGGCAACGCTTTGGGGAAACGGCTACGATTGATCCCGGTCCTTCGACTCCAGGCGCGTTGCGCCTTACGCTCAGGACAGGCGTTGGGCGGTACGGTAGGCGTTTCGAATACCGGCAATCAGCCCGAGGACCAGACCGCCCACCAAACCCCACGGTTCAGTGGGTAACACGTAGGAGTCGAGACTCCACCCCAATCCTCCGCCCACCATCAGGGTCGCAAGCAGATTCGTGCTGATCCGCACGGCTTGCCCCAACCCCGCAAATAATGGATCTGGTGACGAAGGCATAGGCCCGCCCTCTCAAATCCGGGCAGGCCATTCAAACAAAATCCCCTTTCGGCTGTCAAGCAACGGGCTTTGTGGAGACAGGCGCGGCGGGTCGAAGGTCGCGCTAGAGCCGCCAGCGCAACGCCGTATGCAGACCGATATCGGGCGCGGCGCGGTGCATGCCGTCATCTTCGGTGACGGCGATTTCAAGCGTCGCGCTCTCGGTCACGCGCACGAATCCGCCGAACCCAAGGATAACGACCGGGTCGGCGAGCACGTCGAGCGTCGAGTCACGATAGGGCGAGGAATGGACGTCAACCTGCACGACCAGATCCAAGCGGGACAGGGCGCGCCAGGTCACGCCCACCCGTCCGAACACAATGAACGGGTCGGCCACGGTCGAGAGTCTCTTGGGCGGCTCGGCGACCACGACGCCCAGCGTTGCCGCATACAACCATTCGCGGGACGCGGCCGACCAGGGCAGGGCACCTGACGTTTCCGCCCAGAGCGACGACGCCATACGGCCGGAACCCGCGAACGCCCCGGCGTTCCCGGTCGGAATCTTCACGGTGCCCCGGACCGTCAGGCCGTCATTCTGAACCGGCCAATCCGGCACCGCATACCCGACGCCGAGCACCAGATCGCCGAGCGAAAAGGTATCCCGCCGGATATTGATGCGGGTGCCGGCCCGGTCTCCGTAGATGAGGGCCAAGCGATTACGCGGCGCCTGATCCCGTCCGCCTTGAGGCAGGCCGAAGGTATCATGCCAATTCTCGATGAAGCTGTCGAACAGCCCGCCATGGTGCCCCACAGCGGACAGTTCCAGGAAATATTCCCAACGGGGCCGGAACCCGCGGCGCAGCAGGAGACTGCTGCGGTACGTCTCTCCATCGAGCAACAGCCGCTCGGAGCCTGACGCCGCGGGACTCAGATACGACGCGGTGTCGAAGGCGACGGTAAATTCCGACGCCCCCGGCCGCACCGTTCGCGTGCCAAAGGCCGCGGGGACGCCGTAGGGGAGATGAAAGGGGTTCAGGTTGACGATGCGCAGGGGCCTGGCCATTGCGATCTCGTCGGATTGACCCGCGGCGGCGGCAGCCGGCCACGGGACAGCCATGACGCACACACACAGGAAGACGGCGGACGCGGCGCGCCTCAGACAGAACCGGGGACTCATAAGCATGATCCTTTTCACGATGGATGAGAGGGGCCGGCGTGCTTTTCCGCCGGCGGTGCGGGATTGTGACATTCCACTCATCAAATGCCAACCCCCGTATGGCTCCGCCACGTCCCGGCGGAGTGTCCGTGCTCCGGCCACCCCGGTCTTCCCGGCCGAAATCCGCGCCGCTGCCCGCGGCATTCTTCGCGCAGGCCAGCAGCCCGGACCACGTTTCTCATCGAAAGGCTTTCTCTTTCCCGCCCACTCCCGCTATGATACCCCATGTCACCCGAACCCGTTCTGAACCCATGAGCCAGCCCGTTCTCTCTTCAGGTTCGTCCACGCGCCCCGACACCGGGCGGTTCCCGCTGATCCGGACCCGGCCCTTTGTTGAAGCCGGTCCCTGGGACGTCTACCGGCGAATCGCCGCGCCGCACCAGCCTGCCGTGCTCCTGGAAAGCGGGAACCCGCCGTCCGGGTTGGCCCGCTATTCCTTTGTGGCCGCCGATCCGTATCTGGTGTTCTCCGGGAGTCCGGGGCGCTACACCCTGGAAACGGCACGCGGCACCACGTCGCATCAGGGCGACCCGCTTCGCGCGTTATTCGAACTCCTGGACCCCTGCCTTATTCCCCGTTCGCCCGCGCTGCCGCCGTTTATCGGCGGCGCCGTCGGGTACGTGGGGTATGATGCCGTCCGGCACTACGAAGCCCTCCCGTCGCTGGCTCGCCGGGATCTTCCCCTGCCCGATCTGGAATTTCTGTTTTTCGATCTCGTGGTGGTGATCGATCATCACAACCGGTCGCTCCATATCGTGTTCACCCCGCCCCCCGACCGGCTGCTGTCCGAATCCCACGAGACCCTGCAGCGGGAGGGGACGGCCCGGATGGACGAACTGGACCGCCGCCTGAGCTCCTCCGGCGCCCCTTTGGTGAACCCATCGGGTTCGCCGATTGTGGCCTCGACCATAGACAGCACGCATTCCGAACCGGCGTACGTCGAGCGCGTCCGACAATGCCAGGCGTACATCGGCGCCGGAGACATTTATCAGGCCAATCTCGCGCAACGCTTTTCCGTCGCCTTCAATCCGGCGGAGGATGCGTCGCTGCACCTGGTCGGACAAACCCTGTATCACCGCCTGCGCGCGGTGAACCCGTCGCCGTTTGCCGGGCTGTTCGTGACCGGGAACCTCGCGCTGGTTTCATCCTCGCCCGAACGCCTGGTCCGGGTCGCCGGAAACCGGGTGTCCGCCCGTCCCATTGCCGGCACCCGACCGCGGGGCCGCACCGCGGGGGAAGATCACGTCTTCATGGACAACCTGCGGACCGACGCGAAAGAACGCGCGGAACACCTCATGCTGGTGGACCTGGCCCGCAATGACCTGGGCCGGGTCTGCGAGTACGGGTCCGTCCGCGTTGAGGAATTCATGACGATCGAGCAATATTCGCACGTGGCCCATCTGGTGTCCGAGGTCGGGGGCACCCTGAGGCCCGCCTGTTCCACCCTGGACCTCATCCGGTCCGTGTTCCCGGGCGGCACGATCACCGGCGCGCCCAAGATCCGTTGTATGGAAATCATCGAAGAACTGGAACCCGTTCGGCGCGGACCCTATACCGGCTCCCTGGGGTACGTCAGTTGGACCGGCGACGCGGACTTCAATATTCTGATTCGCACCATGGTCCTGACGGGGCAACGGGCCTATCTGCAAGTGGGCGCCGGCATTGTCGCGGATTCCGATCCCCGTCGCGAATACCAGGAAACCCTGTACAAAGCCCAAGCCCTGTTCGAAGCGTTGCAATAAGACGCCGTGTGGTCTGCCATGTGGGTGTATCTGAATGACCGGATCGTGCAGGCGGAACGGGCGCGGGTCTCCGTCTTCGATCACGGGTTTTTGTATGGCGACGGCGTCTTCGAAACCATTCGGGTCCATGACGGACGACCGGTCTGGCCGGACCGTCATCTCGCGCGGCTCGCCCGCTCCTGCGGGGAGATCCGGCTGCCGTTGCCCGACAAACCCTGGCGCGGGATCATCCGGAAGGTCATCGACAGGAATCGCGTGGACCATGCGTTGATCCGGCTGACGCTCTCCCGCGGCACCATGTTCCCCGCTCTCCTTTCCGCCTTCAACGAGAAAGAGGGAGCGCACCCGCCCCGAACGCGATCCGGGGGCCGGGGCGAGGAGGGCGAGTCCCCAACCATCGTGCTGTTTCCGCGCCCCCTCCCGCGCCTGACGCCCTCACAGCGCCGCAGGGGGGTCATGCTCACCCTCGCCACGATTCGCAGGCCGTCACCGGCCGCGGCGCCGACGCACGCCAAAACCCTGAACTATCTGAACAACCTGCTGGCCAAACGGGAGGCTGCGGAGCGGGGCGCGTTCGAAGGGTTGATGACGACAACGGGCGGGTACGTGGCCGAATGCTCGATGAGCAACCTGTTCTTTATCAGGAACCGGACGTTGTACACGCCGTCACTGGCATGCGGCGTCCTGCCCGGCATCACCCGGGAGATCGTGCTCGACATGGCCCCGGCCCTGGGCCTGCAACCCAGGGAGGGCCGCTACCGCCCGGCATTCCTGTATGAAGCGGATGAATGTTTTCTGACCGGCAGCGGGATCGGCATTCTCCCGGTCCGGGCCATCGACGGACGTCCCTTTCCCAAACAAACGTCCCGGTCCTGGGTGGCCGCCATTCAAACCCGCTACGATCATCTGCTCAAAGCCCAGGGGCGATAAGGCATATCCCTGCCCCTTCTCTCCGTCATCCCGTAGGGACACCCACACCAGAATGGTCATTCCGAGCGAAGCGAGGAATCTGCATTGTTCTTTCTCCCGTCATCCCCGGCTTGATCGGGGATCCAGGGTCTTTGCCTTGGTCTTTGTCGTCCTGTAGGTTGGGTTGGCCCTGAGCCTGTCGAAGGGCGTAACCCGACATTCCATCTACCCGGCGCGTCGCTTGGTTTTGGGCGAAGAGTCCGGAGATTCGTCCAGACCCACCTGACTGTGCGTCTTCCACGCCGCGCCCCGGCAACCCGGAAAATCCTCCCGGTAATGCGTGCCCAGGCTGTTTTCCCGCCACAACGCGGCCTCGGTCACACACCGCGCCACTTGAATCATGTTTTTGACTTCCAGATCGGACCGCGTTGGCAGGGAGGCCTGAATCTGCGGGTCCCATCGGGAAAGCTGCGTGAGCGCCTGGATCAGGGAATCGCCGGTCCTGACCAACCCGACCTTGGTCCACATGAGCCGCCGCAAGGAATTCCGCAGCTTTTCGCTATCTTCCAACGCGCCGGCCGGTTCCGCGGCCAACCGCGCCGCCAGACTTTTCAGGTGCGCCCGCTTGGGGCCCGCGGGGAGGGACGCCGCGGACATGGCGGCCCGGTAGCCGAAGACCAGCCCCTCCAACAAGGAATTGCTGGCCAACCGGTTGGCCCCGTGCACTCCGTTGCAGGCCGTTTCCCCGGCGGCCAGCAGGCCGGGCAAGGTGGTCTCTCCGTCGATCCCCGCTTTCAGGCCGCCCATGAAATAATGGGCGCTCGGGGAAACCGGAATCCATTCCTCGGTGATGTCGATGTCGAACCGCAGGCAGGTCTGATAAATCGTCGGGAACCGTTGTTTGATGAAGTGTTTGCCCAAATGGGTGACGTCCAAATACACGTGGCGCGACCGGGACGCGGCCATTTCCGACCAGATGGCGCGGGCAACGATGTCCCGGGAGGCCATTTCCGCAGCCGGATGATACCGCGGCAGGAACCACTCGCCCTTCCGATTCCGGAGCACCCCGCCTTCGCCCCGCATGGCTTCGGACAACAGAAACGGCGGGCTGGAGGGCAGGTACAACGCCGTGGGATGAAATTGGACAAACTCCATGTCTTCCAGCACGACCCCCGCCCGATAGGCCATTGCCATGCCGTCGCCCGTGGCATTGCCCGTATTGGTGGTTCTCGCATAAATCTGCCCCGCGCCGCCGGTGGTCAGGATCACGGCCGCGGCCGGGAGCAGTTTGACGTCCCCCGTGGCTTCATTCACCGAGACCGCGCCACAGCATCGGCCATCCACGACCAACAGGTCCCTGGTAAAATGCCGGTCGAACCACTGAATGTTCGAATGCTGCCGGGCCCGTTCCAGCAGAACCCGGATCATTTCATTGCCCGTCGCGTCGCCACGGGCGCGCAGCACACGGTTCCGGCTGTGGGCCCCTTCCTTGGCAAAGGCGAATTTTCCGCCGATTTTATCGAACTGCGTGCCCCAGGTGATGAGTTCCTGGATTCGGGTCGGCCCTTCCTCCACCAGGACCCGCGCCGCATCTTCCCGGCCAAGCTGATGCCCCGCCCTGATCGTATCGGAGAAATGCAGGTTCACGTCGTCTTCGGCGTTCAGGGCCACGGCGACTCCGCCCTGCGCGTACATCGAATTGCTTTCCAGGCGACTGCCTTTGGTCACGATCAACACCCGGCCGTATTCGGCCAACTCGATCGCCGCACGCAAGCCCGCGATGCCGCTCCCGATTACCAGGAAGTCGGCGTCCGGCCCCCAACGATACGGTGTCACGCTTTTTTTCATGGAAGGAAGATGGATGGAAGGTCGAGGCCCGCCGGCGCCATCAGGCCCCTCACAAACGGGGGGTGGTCCAGGGTCTCATTGCGGCCGCAGGAAGCACGGACGACGGGATTACCGGCCGGATTTTCCGAACGGCGTGGCGCCTTCCACGCTCGCCAACAAAATGTCCTTCGTGCCTTTCCAGACCCACACGCCGTGGCCACGGTCCGTCACCGGCGTTTCTTCGGGCGAGCGTTCCCATGCGCCCTCCCATCGCACGTTGACCCTGATCCGGTCTCCCTGAATGTGGATTCGTTCAATCGTGACGTTCAAGGAAATCGTCGGATATGCGTCGAAGTCCCGTTGTATCTGAATTTCGAATTGCTGGAATCCCTTTAACGGCAACGTCAGTTTTCGGATCGCGTCGAAATTGCGTGTCTCATACGCCACGCGCAAGGCTTCCACCGCCTGCACGATTCGCTCAAATCGCTCGTGGTCCGCGGAAACTTTTTTGTCGTCGGAGAAAAACTGACACCCCGCCGTGGTCACAACGAGAATCAGCAGCAGGCTGATCAGGGCAAGCGGCACTCGATTCATGGGGCCATTATAGCGGGAGCGTCACAAAACCTCAAAAGCTGTTAGCCGTGTCTGTATTCAGTTATGCAGGTCGGATGAGCCCTGAGCCTGTCGAAGGGTCGAAGGGCGTAACCCGACATCCCATCCGCCAACGATTCATGCCTTTCCCGTCGGATGACGCTGCGCCTGTCCGACCGACAAATCTATGCTCTGACTGCCAATGGATGTCCGATAAGGTGCCGATCGATGGTCAGGAGTTTGAGTCCCTCTTCCTGGGCCTGAACGAGCAGGAGTTCGTCAAACGGATCTTTGTGGGTGACGGGACTCTCCAGCGACCGAGCTGCGTGACTCGGGGTCATCGGCAGGAAGATGACGTGCTGGTCTTCAAGCATATCGATCACCACGTTCGGATCAAAGAAACTCTTGCGTCTGCCCGACCTGTCACGGCTCTGAAATTTCAGCCGCATCTCCCAGATCGACACCGCGCTCACATAGAGCTGTATCGCCTGGTTTGTGAGAATGAGCCGCTCGGCATCGGAGAAACGCGCGGGTTGCGTCGTCAAGCGATAGAGATAGGACGTGTCAAGCAGAATCCGCATCATCCAGCCTATTCGAGCCCGAGCACCTTGCGGCTGAACGCCGGATCATCAAATTGCTCGGGCCACTCCCTCGCGTCGTCTTTGACGCCGAGACGATGACGGGCTTCGTTCAACTTGTCGAAGTCAATCCCGCCAACTCTGCGGAAGCGCACGAGTTCGACCGCCGGCTCTCCATGCTTCGTGATCACAACGCGCTCACCACCCTGGGCGGCGGCGACAAGTTCGGAAAGACGGGCTTTGGCCTGACGCAGGGCAAATTCCATGAAAAACCTCCCGTTGATTCACCTGAACGATAGCATGGACCATTCTGTGACTATGGTCAAGACTACATAGTAACCATAAATAAGAAGTCTGGCGATGACCATCCATTGCAAGGCCGGCTCACGGGGACCGCGCCGCGCCGTTTCTTGACACTTCTCGGGACGCTGTGTTACCTCTGCATCCTTACGTGTCCGTTCTGATGATGTGTCTCCGGGCCGTCAGTGCGGTCCGGACCGGCGACACGGTTCCCGCGTCCGCCTGAGGAAGAACCGAAGGAGTGTGAATGGCGAGTGTAGTCAAAAAACGACGAAAAAAAATGCGGAAGCATAAGCATAAAAAACTGCGCCGACGCATGAAATTCGCCCGTCGGCGGAACTGAGATTGCCCATTCCGGCGGCAGGCGGGCCGGGGAAAGACTCTCTACCGGGGAAAGACTTTCTAGCTCTACCTCCCCTTGCCCCTCCTTACAAAGGAGGGGAACAGACAGTGAATGGCTTCGCGGGGATCGCCCCCGCCGCCTCGCCCCTCCTGACCCTTCAACTTCGCTCAGGGCAGGCAAAGGAGGGGAACAGACGGCATACTCATTCCGTTTGGTTGCAACCTGACGACGGTCTATGGCCCCCTGTTTCGTTTCCCCTTTCACGCCTGACGCCTCGCCCCTGCCATGAGTCACTTCTCCCGCCTGTCCCCGTTTCTTCGTCCGTATGTTTCGCACATGGCCATCGCCGGTGTCCTGATCATGGGCGTGGCGGGCCTCAACCTGACGTTGCTGAAACTCGGCGGGACGCTGTGGGACCTCATTACGGTTCAACGGGACGTGGAACGCATGACGCAGACGATCCTGCTGTTCCTGGTCATCGCCATCGTCCAAAGCGTCCTGAGCATGGGGCAGAGCTACCTGTCCACGCGCCTGTCTCAACGGATCATCGCGGATTTCCGCACCCACCTGTTTCGTCACCTGCAAACCCTGTCGCTCAGTTTTTTTGCCAAACGGCGCACGGGGGAAATTCTTTCCCGGCTCATGAACGACGTGGGCGTGATTCAGAAACTGGTGACCGAAACGCCCATCGATTCCGTCAAACAACTGGTGACGCTGGTGGGCGGCATCGCGTTCCTGCTGTTCATGAATTGGAAACTCTGCCTGCTGATCGTCCTGTTGCTCCCCTTCCTGGCCCTGGTGGCCCGGCTGTTCGGCAAACGGTTGAAAGCCTTTTCCACGCAGATCCAGGATCAGACCGCCGCGCTGACCACGCTGATTGAAGAGGTGATTTCCGGCATTCGCGTCGTGAAATCCTTTGTCCGCACGGACCGGGAGGAAGGACGCTTCGGCGACGCGGTCGACGCGCTGGTGGCCCGGACGCTCAGCCGCGCCAAAATCCTTTCCGTGTTTATCCCCGTCATCACCCTGCTGACGCTGATCATGGCCGGGGGCGTCCTGTGGTACGGCGGCTCGCAAGTCATCGACGGGACCATGACCCCCGGGGACCTGCTGGCCTTCGTGTTGTTTGCGGGGATCCTGATCGGTCCGTTCGGCGCCGCGGCCCGGCTTTTTTCCCAAATGAAGGAGGGACAGGGCGCCCTGGAACGGGTCTTCGAATTGCTCGACACCGCGCCGGAGGTGACGGACGCCCCGCACGCCCGCCCCTTGCGCGACATGCACGGCCACGTCAAATTTTCACGCGTGAGTTTTGCGTATGACCCGCAGCACCCGATCCTCACCGATCTCTCGTTTGAAGTCCGCCCCGGTGAAATCGTAGCGTTGGTGGGGCCGACCGGGTCGGGGAAAAGTACGGTCGCGAACCTGTTGCACCGGTTTTATGACCCCACGGAGGGGTCCGTGATGATCGACGATCAGGACCTGCGGGACGTGCAACTGACCGGCTTGTATCAACAACTCGCGATCGTGCCTCAGGAAACCGTTCTGTTCGGGGACACGATCATGGAAAACATCCGATACGGCCGGAAAGACGCGTCGGACCAGGACACGCTGGACGCGAGCCGGGCGGCCCATGCCCATGACTTCATCGCCGCGCTGCCGGACGGGTATGCCACGCTGGTCGGGGAAAAGGGCGTCAACCTGTCGGGTGGGCAACGGCAACGCATTGCCATTGCCCGGGCCATCCTCAAGAATCCCCGGCTTCTGATTCTGGACGAAGCGACCTCGGCGCTGGATTCCGAATCCGAGATGCTGGTGCAACACGCGTTGCAGCGACTCATGACGGGACGGACGACCGTGGTGATCGCCCATCGCCTCACGACCATTCAGGACGCCGACCGGATTGTTGTTCTGAATAAAGGCAGGGTCGTTGAGGAAGGCCCGCACGCGGCCCTCATGCAGCGCGACGGCCTGTATCGCCACTTGTACACGCTGGGGGAATTGGAAACGCCGGCGTCCGCCCCGTGAGGGTGGAATCGCCGGATTCACGCTCGCCGGTCCCTACTTGATTGTGGAAAAATCCGCTTCGATCGTCACCAATTTCCCATCGGGAAAAAACACGACGATATTCGTCCGGGCCTGCGGGTCAAAGTCCTGATACGCGAATCGGGCGGAAAACCGGGAGACGTAGTCCATCCCGGAGCCGGGAATTTTCCGGCCGCGGCTGGGCTTGCCTTTGTCCACGGCCATGACGTTCGTGGATCCCTGTTGCAGCGCCACGTCGGCCCCTTCGGCAAAAAACTCTTCCTGCCCGCACAGCCCGATCTCCATTTCAAGGTTGGGCATAGCCAGAATTTCCTGGATCTTGGCTTCCGGCATCCGGACTTCCCGTTGCGCGACCTTGGACCGACGGCCTTCTTCGCGTCCGAAATATTCGAACCAATAGGTTTTCGTTCGCAGGATCGCGCTGCTTCCACAGGGCTTGGTTGCCGGATCATCGCCGATGCGGGAACTCTGGTCCGCGGCTTTGATGATGCCGAACATTTCTTCATTGGACGCCGCCTGCTCCATGGGGCCGCGGGCCGCGGCCATGATCTGCTGGGCATGCTCCAGGGTCAACTCCACGTCGATGGCCAACGCCGGGGACCCCATCCCTCCCAACACGAACAGCAGCATGAGCCCGAGCCCGGTTTTCCGTTGGTGGTATCGTCCAGATGAGCTCATGCGATCTCTCCTTTTTCGTTTAGGCCGGCATGGATAACAACGGGATCAACAACGACGGACTGCTCAGCCGGATTGTAAGAAACCTCGTTGCCGCTTTTCAACGCCCGCCGGATTGCCCCCTCGGGCCGCGTCATGACGGTTGACTCACCGGGGGACGTAGTGTTACATTCCCGTCCCTGTCATGCCTGTTCCACGCAGGCCTTCCCCGGCCTTGGGCGCAACGGGGTCACGCCCGATTTCATGCCTCCTGAGAGAGAGTTATTGTAGCCCCAACTGAACGGATTCCTCAAATACGCAACGGGTGTTTCATGGGAAATGGAATGGACCAACAGGAACAGACAATGAACCTCGAAAGTCTCGAGCGGGTCTATACGAATTACTCGTCGGTCTATGACCAGACCTTCGGCAAGGCCTTTAATGAATCCCGGGAATCGGTGGTCAAAGGCCTGCACGTCTCACCCGATGATCACGTGCTGGAAGTCGGCGTCGGCACGGGCATCGCGTTGCCGTTGTATCCATCCCATTGTCGAATCACGGGCATCGACCTCTCGGAAGGCATGCTGAAAAAAGCCGAGGAATGCGTGGCCAAGCATGGACTCGATCACGTCACGCTCCAGCGCATGGACGCGGGCCGCATGGCGTTCCCCGACGATACCTTCGACCTGGTCATGGCGGCCTACGTCGTGACCGCGGTGCCGGATTACCGGCAGGTCGTGTCGGAGATGATTCGCGTCTGCCGCCCCGGCGGCCGCATCGTCATGCTGAACCACTTCAGCAACGGGAATAAATTCATCGCCGCCATGGAAAAACTGATTTCCCCCATCTGCCAGCGGATCGGGTTCCGCACGGATTTGTCCCTGGATCACGTGCTCGAAGGGACGCCCCTCGAGGTCGCGAAACAGGAAAAGATGGATCCCTTCCAATATTGGCATCTGGTGGAATGCGTGAATGCCAAGAACGGCAATGCCCGTTCGTAATCACCACGGCCTCTGATCCCTTTCTCACCCCGTCGTCCCCATGAAGCAGGCCCTGTGCCTCCAACACGTGCCCTTTGAAGGCCCGGGCGCGTTCCGGCAGGCCCTGGCGAAACGTCACTATCAGCTCGCAACACGGCTCGTCCCTCAAGAGGACCTGCCCGCCGCGCTCCCGGATTTGCTGTTGGTCATGGGCGGCCCCATGTCGGTCAATGACCCGGAGCCCTGGATCGAACGCGAACGGCGGTTCATTCGACGCGCGATCGACGCGGGCATTCCGGTGTTGGGCGTCTGCCTGGGCTCTCAATTCATGACAACGGCCCTGGGCGGGGAGGTGCGCCCCGGTCCTCGCCTGGAAATCGGGCCTGTTCCGGTCACGCGCGTCGTCGACGCCGGCGCTGACGCGGTCTTTGGCGCGCTTCCCCGCGGATTCACAGTCTTTCAATGGCACGGCGAAGGGCTGACCCTGCCACCGGGAGCCTGCCTGCTGGCCTCGTCCGAGTTCTATCCGGTTCAAGCGTTCCGGTACGGAGACCGCGCCTACGGCCTTCTGTTTCACGT
Organism: Nitrospirales bacterium; assembly: GCA_965232175.1. GTDB lineage: Bacteria > Nitrospirota > Nitrospiria > Nitrospirales > UBA8639 > Bin75. Next base: position 1,384,336 of record CBDDOW010000006.1, on the reverse strand, counting down.
GGAATTGGAGATGGACGGCGTCGAAGCCCTCTGCCGCGAATGCTCCGGTGACGTGCGCCGGGCCCACACTACCACCGAGGCCGTACTGGCAGCGGCAGCGAACGTGCTGCCCGAATGCCACCGGCTCGCCGACCGCCTGATCGCCCACCTGACGACCTGATCGATTCCATAACCTCGATGCCATCATCGCCGTCGGTGACCGCGTGAAATGATGATGCGTTCAATATACTGAACAATTTTGTTCTCTATATTGAACAAAATTGTTCTATCGGCGCGAAAACAATCATGAAGTGGATTTTGTCTTGCGCCAGGGCGGCGTTTCCCTCGAGAAGTTTCTGTCAACGCCCGTTGAACACTGGATACACTAACGGCACGGATTCAGATTCAACGAAAACCACCTCTCTCAAATTCCCGCGCTCCGGGAGCTCCCCCTGCTCGCCGGCGGCACCTGACCTGTCGCGCCTTGATTCTCGCCTGGCCGGTGAAGTAACGTGGACCCTCCGCGTCGTGAAAACGAGAGACTGAACACATTCGATCCATCGTGAACAAGGAGTGGCAGGAATGAGTGGTGTGCCCATCACCTATGCCGAACGCATCAAAACGTTACCCCCGTATCTGTTTGCGGCCATTGACGAGATGAAGCAACAGGCCGTGGCCCGCGGGGTCGATATCATCAACCTGGGCATCGGCGATCCCGACCTGCCCACGCCCGATCCTATTCTGGAGCGCATGCGCCAGGCCGTAACCGATCCACGGCATCATCAATATCCTTCCTCAAGCGGGATGGTGTCGTTTCGCGCCGCGGTCGCCGGCTGGTACCAGCGACGCTTCACCGTGACGGTGGATCCCCAGTCCGAGGTGGTCACCCTGATCGGGTCCAAGGAGGGCATCGGCCACGTGCCCATGGCCTTTATCGATCCGGGCGACGTGGTGCTGGTTCCGAGCCCCGGGTATCCCGTGTATCCGGTGGCCGCCGGGTTTGCCGGCGGCATCGCTCATGAGATGCCCCTGTTGAAGCAGAACGGGTTTCTTCCCGACCTGGATGCGATTCCCCCGGACGTGGCCCGACACGCGAAACTGATGTTTTTGAATTCGCCGAACAATCCCACGTCGGTGATTGCGGACAAGGCGTTTTTCAGCCGCGTGATTGCGTTTGCGAAGGAACATCACGTCATCGTGTGTCACGACGCGGCGTATTCGGAAATTTATTATGACGGCCTTCGCCCGTCGAGCTTTCTGGAAGCGGACGGGGCCATGGACGTGGGCATCGAGTTTCATTCGTTGTCCAAGACGTTCAACATGACGGGCTGGCGCCTGGGGTTTGCCGTGGGCCGCGCCGAAGTGATTGCGGGATTGAGCCAGATCAAAAGCAATTTGGATTCGGGCCAATTTCAGGCCGTTCAGGAAGCCGGGATCACGGCCTTGGAGTCCGACGATCGACTCACCGCCGGGCTCCGGGCCATTTACCAGGAACGCCGGGACGTGTTGGTCGCGGGCTTGAAAAACCTCGGGCTGGAGTTTGAAACGCCCTCGGCCACGTTCTACGTTTGGATCGAGGTGCCCAAGGGCTATACCTCCGCGTCCTTTACGGCGCACCTGTTGGAAAAGGCGGGGATCGTGACCACGCCGGGAAACGGGTTCGGGGCTCCGGGCGAAGGCTACATCCGCATGGCCCTCACCACGACCGCAGAGCGCCTGGCCGAAGCCGTGGACCGGCTCACCCGCATCGGGTGGTAGCGGGGCCGGCCGGCGCCCGGACCGGTCTCCACGGGCATGCGCCCACGTCCCGTCCACGGCGAGGAGCCGCGTATCGCCTTGCCCGGCATGACCACGCGGGAACCGGAACGGTGCGGAAGTGAGCGTCGAAACCGTCTATATCGCCTTCGGATCGAACCAGGGAGACCGGCGGGACTTCTGTGACCGGGCCGTGGCCCTGATGGGGCTGCTGCCCAATTCCACCCTGACGGGCGTCTCTTCGTATTACGAAACCGAACCCATCGACATGGCTCCCGGACACGACGACGCGTGGTTTTATAACGGGGTCGTTCGTCTTGAGACGGGCCTCCAACCCGAGCACCTGTTGGCCATCTGCCGGGAAACGGAACGCGGCCTCGGTCGCGATTCCGACGCCCGAAACGTCTCCCGGCCCATCGACCTGGACATTCTGTTTTACGGGCAACGGATCATCGAGACCCCGCGGCTGACGATTCCGCATCCCCGTCTCCATCAGCGGCGATTCGTCCTGATGCCGATGACCGAACTCGCTCCGGAGTGGACCCATCCGCAATTCGATCAAACCGTGCAAGCGCTGCTCGACCGGCTGACGGATACGCATCGCGTGCGCAAGCTTGACGTGATTCCCGGTTCCCGTTTCGCCATCCGGCCATCCTGCGGCTGACTGAATGCGTATCATCCGAACGACTCAGGCCCTGCGAACGTGGCGACGCCGGCAGGACCCGCTTGGAACCTCGATCGGGCTGGTCCCGACCATGGGCGCGTTGCACGCGGGCCATCGATCGTTGATGCAACGCGCACGTCGCGCGTGCCACACGGTCGTGGTCAGCCTGTTCGTGAACCCGCTCCAGTTCAGCCCGGACGAGGATTACCGCCGCTATCCGAGAGACCTGGCGCAGGATCTCGCGCGCTGTCGCGACGAGCGCGTCGATTGCGTCTTTATGCCGGACGCGGCAACCCTGTACCCTCGGGATTTTCAAACGACCGTCGCCGTCGGCGCGCTGGCGCAACGATGGGAGGGCGCCCATCGCCCCGCGCATTTTCAGGGCGTGACCACGGTCGTGACCAAGCTGTTGAACCTGGTCCGTCCGGCGCGCGCCTTCTTCGGGCAGAAAGACTATCAGCAATTTTGCGTCATCCGGCAATTGGCGAAGGACCTCGACCTCGACACGCGGGTTATCCTGTGCCCGACGATTCGCGACGCCGACGGGTTCGCCCTGAGTTCACGAAACGGCTACGTGACGGCAGCGCAACGCCAACGGGCACTGGCCCTCTCTCAGGCCCTGGCCGCGGGAAAGGCGGCCATTGCGCGCGGGACGCGCCGCGCAGACCTGATCGAAAAAACCATGGCGCAACGCCTCGACGCGGGACGCGGGCTCGTTGTCGACTATCTGGCCTGTTGCGACGCCCGGACCCTTGAACCGGTTTCGCGTCTTCGGGGAACGGTCGTCTTACTCGGAGCGATCAGGATCGGCGGCGTTCGCTTCCTCGACAATCTTCTCGTCCGGGTTCGCCGATAACGCGGGGGCGTCCCCGGCGCACCGGAACCCGATCGTGGGCGAGCGCGTGGCCGGCGTCGCGCCGTTGCGCGTGGCCGTTCGCAGGAGCTGCGGCCGGCTGCGCCACGACCCGCCGCGCACGCTTTTATACCGCCCGGTTTCAGGGCCCCGGGGATTCCGTTCGGACATCAGGGGATACGAGTCCGGCCCGAACCAATCATCCACCCATTCCCGGATATTGCCGGCCATGTGATGCAGCCCGTACGGGCTCCGTCCCTCTTCAAAACTATCCACGGCCGCGACCAATGGGATCTGGTGAACGTGATACAACCCGAACACCGCCAAATCCGGGTCAGGCGGAGCCGCGCCCCAGGGAAACACCCGGCCTTCGGTCCCACGGGCGGCCTTTTCCCATTCGGCCTCGGTGGGCAATCGTTTGCCGCGCGTTCGACAAAACCGGTCCGCTTCGGCCCACGAGACGTACAGGGCCGGCCACCGCGCCATCACGTAATCGGGAAGCACGTGGACGTCGATCAGATGCCAAATCAGATGACGCAGTTTGGGCGGAACCGGCAGGCCGTGCCGGTTCAGAAACGCCAGGTACTCGGCCAGACTCACTTCGTCGCGGTCGAGGGCATAGGCGTCCAGCCAGATCCGGCGTTGTGGAAACTCCGTGTCGTCATACTGCGTCTCCAACCCAAACGGATCATCATCCTTCCGCACGGTCCCCATGAGAAACCACCCCGGCGGAATCGTCACCGTCGGAGACGATTGGGATAACCCGGCAATGGCCGCCAGATGCCGCTCCAACGCCGGCGGCGGAGCCGGCGCATTGCGTTCCGACGCCGCGCTTTCCAGGCCCGTGACACAGCAGACAAGGACCACCATTCCGGTCACGCGCCTCAGCGCGTTCGAGGCATTCGAGGAGAACGCCCCGGTCGATGAAGCGATCCGGTCGCTCATGGGCCGACCCGTTCGGGCCCTGCGGCCGGCGGATGCCTGAGCAGGATGAGTTGCCCGCCTTCGCCCAACTGCCGTTGCGCGATCATGCCGTCGCGGATCGTGTGAGCCTGGACCGTGGCCAGCAGCACCCGTTCCCCAACGCGGGATCCGAAGAGATGCGTGACGTCGAGAATCCCGGACGACTCCCATGCTCCAATCGTCCCTGGGCGTTCATCGGTGCTGCCCTCGGGCAACACGACGGATCGATCGATCCGGGCAATCCGTTGCGCCTCGCCCGTGAGCGGGTCCAGACGCCACAGCGACGCTTCCTGCCCGGAATGACTGCCGAACAGCGGATCGCGTTGTTTCGCATTGTCTTCCTGGATATAGATCCATCCGTCATCCGCCCAATCCAGATTATCCGGGTTGCGAATGCCCGCGTCGGGGTGTGCCAATCCGGCCCCGCCGGCGTCATCGCCGTCGTAGACAATGGTGAGCCTGGCCGTCATGCGTTCCAGATCGACGTCGATCTGATACAGAGTCCCCCACGCATCATGGTCGGGAAACACCGTATCCCATCCCGTCGAGGCCAGGACCGCTCTCGTGCCGATGGACGGATGCGTGCTCACGTCCTCCGGCCTGGGAAATTGAAAGGCGCCGCCGGCTTTCGCCTCCTGTCTGAGCGTCAATCCCGCTTTATAGCCCAATGCGTCATACCCCTGTTTGCCGGCCTTCGCCCTGTCCAGGACCTCAATCTTTTTCCAGGCGCCGGCGAGGATGGAGCCGGTCCCGTTAAATTGCGCCACCGTCCGCACGCCCTGTTCCGCCACAAAATAATACAATTGCCCCACGAGTAATCCGTTCCGGTTCAGGAACGCCGCGTTGGCCGGATCAACGCCGGGAGCACGCGGCCCGGTCGAGGCCTGTTTTTGCCCCACGTACAACCAGAGCGGCGCCATGACGAGATGATCCGGCGACGTGGTCCGGCCGGCCCTGTGTCCGAAGGAAGCGGCCTCGTCGGTTTGCGGGATCGTATCGTCTGCGATCAGGAGGGCCACGGCACCGGACGGGCCGGACAGCGGCGCGGTATTTTCTCCGGCCATGCGTCCCATCGCCGGCACCGCGTGCAGGGTTCCGCGTTCCACGTCCAACGCCCAGACCGTTCCGCCATACGGATGGTCCAGGGGGTCCGAAAGCTCTTCCGGGGCGAGGTAGATCCTGTCGACAAAATTGAAGGCGCCCCTGTCGATCAATTGACTCGAACACAGGCGCGACAGCCCGCGTTCGGTACGGGAGATTTCATTGATCTGCAATCCCGTTTCGACGAGCCGGCCGCGGCGGTCACGAATGGCCCGATACGCCAGTCCACTGTTGAGAATCCGCAACGTCCTGCGATCGATATCCAGAAAGCTGATGCGCGCCCCGGTCAACGTCGCGCCGTTGTCGAGCCGGTACGGAGAGCCCGCCCTGCCCGCCAACTCATGATTCACCAGCACCCGGACGGTCTCTTCATCCAGCCGGTAGGCGCCGAGACCGTCCGGCGCGCCCACGGGTTGATACCCCTGATCCCTCAAACGGGGATCACGGGAAGGCAACCGGTCTCCAATCGTCAACAGGGGCACCGCTTGCCACGTTCCCTGACCGTTCATCATGGAAATCGGGAAGGCGTGTCCGGATGCGAATCCCGTCGCTGCCGCCCCAAGGAGGGCCAGCCCGGCAACCTTCAGAATCTGATTCAATGCGAATGACTCGAGCGACAACACGTTTCCCCTGCTTCCGCAAGCGCGCTCACACGATCGACCGTTTCATATCCCCGCGGTTTCTGCAACGGCAGAAAATTCCTTGCGCGCCCCTTGTTGGTGGCCCGGCGCGCCTATGCTACAATGACCTCTGCCCAACCCGTCTGTCATTCTTTCGCCAGGTCCTTCGCGTTGCTCAGGACAGGCTCAGGATGACGACTTTGAGGTTATGCGCAACATGCCTTCAGCCAGCCCCCGTCAGAAAGCGTTGCCTGCCGCGCGTCGCGTCGATGCCGTGTTCTATTGTATCATCCGGAGTCCCGTCGGCAGGCTCCTCCTGGCAGGGACCGCCCGCGCCCTGACGCACCTTTCGTTTCAGGACGGCCGGCATCCGATCACTCCGGACCCCCGGTGGACCTATGCCGAACAGCCCTTTCAACGACCCATCCGGGAACTCAACGAATATTTTTCCGGGAAACGGAAAACGTTCACGATCAACTTGGCGCCCCAGGGAACCCCGTTTCAACAACGCGTCTGGCAGGCCCTGCGGACCATCCCCTATGGACGAACGCAATCATACGGACAAATCGCCACCGCGATCGGCATGCCCAGGGCCGGCCGCGCCGTGGGAGCGGCCAACGGACAGAACCCCGTTTCGATCCTCGTCCCCTGTCATCGCGTCATCGGCAGCAACGGGAAACTCGTCGGCTACGGCGGCGGGCTCTCCATTAAAGAAGCCCTGCTGACGCACGAGAGCCATCACCGTTCCTGACCCGAACGTTGCCGTCATGATGGGTGACGGCCCATGGCTCACCCGGTCCGACCGGACTGTCTCCGCTGGCGGTCGAGAAGCGGTTCAATCCTGGCCGGTGAATAGGTCGGCGGCTTGATCCACTTCCCGTCGTCCCGTTTATACCCGCCCACCTTGCTCATGTTTGAACGCTGTACTTCCCGGAACACCGGGTCCATGTCGATCCCACAGGAAACCGCCGTGCCGTACACCACGTAGAGAAGGTCGGCGAGTTCTTTGGCAATGCCGGGAAGATTGCCCGCGTGCATGGCTTCCTTCAATTCGTCAAACTCTTCCTGAATGAGCCGTTCGCGCAACGCCGTGGTCTTTGAATCCGGCACGCTGGGGCTCTCCGCGACGTGGATGTCGAACTGCCGGTGGAATTCCCGAACCATTTTTTGCGTGTCGTCCATACTCCGTCCTTTCATCGAGTCCTGTTTACAACGCCAGAATCATATAGACGTCGTTCACGTTTGTGCCCGTCGGGCCGGTCACGACGTGGCCGCCCGTCCGGTGAAAAAACCGATAGCTGTCGTTCTCGACAAGCGCCGCGTCAAGGTTCATCCCCTTTTGCCCGGCCCGGCTGACGGTTCTCCCGTCCGCGATCGCGCCCGCCGCCGGCGTTGGCCCATCGGTCCCGTCGGTGCCGAATCCGGCCACAAATACCCGAGACAGCCCTTCGAGTGAGGGCGCGGCCGCCAAGGCAAATTCCTGGGCGCGCCCTCCCATCCCCTTCCCTTTCACAGCCACGGTGAGTTCGCCGCCGGCCAGCAGACAGGCCGGAGGCCGGACGGGGTTTCCGGAAACGCGCATTTCCCTGGCGAGATGCCCGAAGAGCCTGCCGATCTCACGCGCTTCCCCGCACAGGGTCGTGGTCAGGATCAGGGGCCGGAGCCCCAACGTCCTGGCTTGTTGAGCCATCCGTTCGATTGCCGCGCGGTTATTGCCGATCACGTGATGCTGGATCCGGGAAAACCGCGCCTCACCGGGTTTGGGCGTCTCGGGAATGCGTCCCCGGATTCCGCGGTCCACGTGTCGTCGAACGGCCGGGGGGATTCGGTGCCGGACGTCGAACGTGTCGAGCACCCGTTTCGCATCTGCAAATGTCGAGGGATCAGGGGCCATGGGACCCGACCCGACGATCGCCGGATCATCGCCCGGCACGTCCGACAGGACGAGCGCAATGACCGTGGCCGGCGTGGCGCCCGCCAGGCGCCCGCCCTTGATCGCGGATATGTGCTTGCGCACCGTGTTGACATCCTGAATGGGCGCGCCGCTTCGCAGCAACAAACGGGTGGTGAGTTGTTTTTCCTTCAGGGTCAGGCCGGCGGCCGGGGCTGCCAACAGACTTGAGGCGCCGCCGGACAGCGCCATCAGAACCAGGTCGCGATCCGTCAGGGACTCAAGCAGACGAACCATCCTGCGCGCGGCGTTTTCACTTCGATGATCCGGGACCGGATGCCGCGCCTCGAGCAGGCGCACCCGCTTCGTTTGCCCGGCCCGGCCCTCGTTGACCGCCACCAGGCCGCCTTCCAACCTCGCTCCGAATTGGCGTTCCAACGCGGCCGCCATGGCACCCGAGGCTTTTCCCGCCCCGACGCACACGATGCGCGAAAATCGGGTGAGATCGTACTCCCGCGCGCCCACGGTGAGCCTGTTGTTCCTGATCCGGACGGCGCCCCGGATCGCCGACTCGGGATCAGCGGCATCCAGCCCCGCGAGAAACAGTTGCCTGAACATCGTTCGGGCGTTTCTGTCTGGGCAATCGATACGGATTGGCATGTGTTTCCCGCCTCGTTCGTTATGGTACGATTCCCCTGATGCGCAGCCTCAGGGTGTTACAGCAGACCATTGCCGATTGCACGCAGTGTCCGCGCTTGACCGCCTACCGCCGGGAAGTCGCCGTCACGAAGGTGAAGCGGTTTCAGCACTGGGAATACTGGGGACGGCCCGTTCCCGGGTTTGGAGATCCCCGCGCGAGACTCTACGTCATTGGGTTGGCTCCGGCGGCGCATGGCGGGAATCGAACCGGTCGCGTGTTCACCGGGGACCGCAGCGGGGACTGGCTCTATGAGGCCCTGTTTCGATTCGGATTCGCCAATCAGGCCGAGTCCGCGCACCGGGACGATGGGTTGCGGTTGACGGATTGTTACGTGGGCGCGGCCGTGCGCTGCGCGCCACCGGGAAACAAACCCTCGAAAGAGGAATTTGCAACATGCCGGCCGTACGTCCGCGAAGAACTCCGTTTGTTGACGCGCATCGCCGTGGTCGTGGCCTTGGGGAAAATCGCCTTCGACGAATACGTGACCGCCGCCGGACCGCCGGGACGGCTCACCGGCAAACCCAGATTCGGGCATGACACCAGCTATGCCACGGCCTGGGGCGTCACCCTGCTGGGCTCCTACCACCCCAGCCAACAAAACACCTTCACCGGAACACTCACCCGCCCCATGTTTCATCGCGTCTTTCAACGCGCCCGGCAGTTGGTGGACGGGCTGCCCTGACGGGCTTACCCTTTCGGCGCGTTTCGGGCTTCCCAATCGTCCAGGAATTTCTTCAGGCCGATGTCCGTAAGCGGATGCTTGATCAACTGCTGAAAGACCGCATAGGGCAGGGTGCAAATATCGCCGCCCGCCAGCGCGGCTTCCACCACGTGCTGCGGATGTCTCACGCTTGCCACCAGCACCAGGGTGGGGAAATCGTAATTGCGAAAAATGGTCACGATCCGCTGGATGAGGTCCATACCGTCACTGCTGACGTCGTCCAACCGGCCGATAAACGGCGACACGCACCACGCGCCCGCTTTGGCGGCGAGCAGGGCTTGGGTCGGGGAAAAACACAACGTGACGTTCACGCGAATCCCCTCATCGGCCAGGCGTTTGGTCGCAGCCAGCCCTTCAGGAATCAGGGGGCACTTGACCACCACGTTGGGATGAATGCGGGCCAGGTCCCGCCCTTCCTTGACCATGGCCTCGGCTTCCACGCTCACGACCTCCGCGCTGACCGGACCATCCACGAGTTGACAGATTTCCCGGATCAGATCCTTGAAATCCCGCCCCTCTTTGGAGACCAATGACGGGTTGGTCGTCACCCCGTCCAGAATCCCCAGTCGAGCGGCTTCGGCAATTTCCTTGACGTTGCCGGTATCCAGATAGATTTTCATCGGCTTCCTCCCTCATCGCGTTGGCAGACCGTCTTCTCAATCACAGGGCCGTCGATGGACCACAGGCTTTCAACCCCGGCCCGTCTTCACACGCGCGTATTGTAATTGAGCCCGTCACGCGTTGACAAACGTCTTGCGCGTTGTCAGTGATTTCTTCATTTGACTGGACCGTGCGTCAGGGTTACGATTTTGCCGGACAGGACGTCAACGCGCCCTCGCGGATTCCGGCTTTTCCGGCTGCTGACGCAGAACCATGGGTTCACCTTTCCGACTTCTCGCATGCCTCACCGGAACATACACGTCTACCCGACTCCGCACGCGTTAGTGGACGCCGCGGCGCGGCACCTCCTCGACCATGCGCGTCAGGCCATTTCGGCACGGGGCGCGTTTACGCTCGCCCTGGCCGGAGGCTCAACCCCGAAAGACCTCTATGCGAAACTGGCCGACGAGCCGTTCCGGAGTCAACTCGATTGGACGAAAGTCCGGATCTTCTGGGGAGATGAACGTCACGTCCCGCCGGATCACGCGGACAGCAATTATCGAATGGCCCATGAAGCGCTCCTGAGCCGGGTGCCCCTTTCCATGGCGCAGGTTCATCGCGTGCCGAGCGAACTCCCCGATGCCCGCGCCGCTGCCGACCAATATGAAGCCGTGCTGCGCAAGCAATTCGCTGTCTCCGGACCGGAAATCCCCCGGTTCGATTTCGTCCTGTTGGGGATGGGACCGGACGGGCATACCGCTTCCCTGTTTCCGGGCATCCGGGCCGTTCATGAAACGGACCGGCTCGTGACCGCCCCCTGGGTCGAACACTTGCAGACGTCCCGGATCACCTTCACCCCGGTTCTTCTCAATCACGCCCGGCAGGTCACGTTTCTCATCTGTGGCCGCGCAAAAGCCGAAACGCTCCGTTCTGTGCTCGAAGGGCCTTTTCAACCCGACGTCCTCCCCGCTCAAATCATCGGACCCCGGGCCGGAACGTTGACGTGGCTGGTGGACGAGGAGGCCGGCGGCGGGCTGACCTTCCTGCCGCCATAGTCCGCCCGTGACCGCGTTCAGGAAACGGACGCGCCGCGGGTTTTTGCCAACCCCGTGGTACAATGGATTGCGGCTGCTTGGCCCTCCCCTTGCTCAATGGCCTGCGGCATTGTTAGAACTGCCGTGATGCGTTCTTTCCCTCTCACTGATACGCGCGCCAGGATGACACCGGTTCCCATCTTTTCACGAACCCTGAGGGAACACGGGGCGTTTCCGCTCCGCGCGAAGACCATCCACACGCTACAGGTGAACGTCGGGAAGCTCTGCAACCAAACCTGTCATCATTGTCACGTTGACGCCGGACCCTCCCGGACCGAAATGATGAGTCGAGAGACGATGGAGCGCATTGTTCAGGTCCTTCGACGCCAACCGGAGATCACCACCGTGGACGTGACCGGCGGGGCCCCGGAAATGAATCCGCACTTTGAATTTCTCGTTTCAGAATCCCGGACCCTCGGGAAAACCGTGATCGACCGCTGCAATCTGACGGTCTTTTCCGTCAAAGGCAAATCACACCTTCCCCGCTTTCTGGCTGAGCACCAAGTGGAGATCGTCGCCTCCCTGCCCTGTTATCTTGAGGAGAACGTGGATCAGCAACGGGGGAAAGGGGTCTTTCTCCGAAGCCTGGACGCCCTGCGGACATTGAACGCGTTGGGGTATGGAACCCATGACACGGGCCTGGTGTTGAATCTCGTCTACAACCCGCTGGGTCCCCACCTGCCTCCTGATCAGCGGGAATTGGAGCAAGCCTACAAGGAGCAACTGCTCTCGCGGTTCGGCATCAGATTCAATCAACTCCAGACCATCACCAATATGCCCATTAACCGTTTTCTGAACGACCTGTACGCCCAAGGCGACTATGAAGCGTACATGAGCCTGCTTATCGAGCATTTCAACCCGCGCTCGGTTGAACACGTCATGTGCCGGGGCCTGCTCAGCGTGGGATGGGACGGACGACTGTACGATTGCGATTTTAATCAGATGCTCGATTTGCCCGTGGACTGCAACGCGCCGCAAACGATCGCGGAATTTGATCGCGAGCCCCTGGCCCGGCGTTCGATCGTCATCGGCCAGCATTGTTACGGATGCACGGCCGGCGCGGGCTCGTCCTGCGGCGGGGCGCTGACCTGAGCCCCCGCCCGCCCGCTGTCTCCAAGACCTTATCCGGACATATAGCTCTTGAACTTATGGGCGCATTCATTACTGCAAAAGTGGTAGCGCTGGCCTCCGATTTTTTCAACCACCGCCGAGCCCGCCGTGATATACATTTTGCAGACGGGGTCCTGCACCATCATATCCTTCGAGGGCAGGGACGGATCGGGCGCGTTGCGGCCTCGAAAATCGCGAATGGATTTCCGGACCATCAAAAACAGAATGATCAGAAGAATCAGGATGACAATGAGACGCCACATGTTCGAAGCCCGCGGGAGATTGCCGTTATGGGGGATCGCCCGTCAGTATACTGGTTTCTTGTCCCCGGGCCAATGCCCGGGCCTCCCGCACAGCTCTCCTCGCCGCCGCCCAATTGCCGGATGAATTTTAATCCTGCTAGGATGGCGCATGGAATCACCGGCATGAAAAGAGCCGGAATTCGTCACCTTGTTGAACAGGAGAGAGGTGGTTGATGGTGACCATTACCCTGATGGGCGATTTGGAAACATCCGACGGCGAACGAAGCTTGGCCTGCGAACTGGACGATCCCCTTTCGGTGAAGCAACTGATTAAACAGCAGGGACGCAAACTTCGACAGGTGACCAGGCTGTTACGGGAAAACAGGGTGATGGTGACGATCAATCGACGGGTGGCGAGCGAAGACACCTCCGTGCACGATGGAGACGAAATCAGCCTCGTGGCTCACGATGGAATGAGTACGAAAGGGCTGGGGCCTTCGTTTTACTGAAACGAACGTTCCCCATCTTGCGGAAAGACACGATCGGAGAGGCAGTTGGGCAAGTGACGCTTCCCTGCGCTCACCTCTTTTTCTCACCCGAGAAACTATTTTTTACCTGATAAAATGGAATCCTTCGCGACTTTGGCAATCCGGAATTTCACCACTTTTTTGGCTGGGATTTTGATCGGTTCACCGGTTTGGGGGTTTCTTCCGGTTCGAGCCTTTCGATGAGACAGGACCAACTTTCCAAGTCCGGGCACGGTAAAGGAGTTTTTCGCTTCCTTGTACGCCAAGGCAGCCAGGTTGTCGAGAATTTCACTCGTGATTTTTTTGGTCACGCCGGACTTTGTCGCCAACTGATCAACGATCTGAGACTTTGTCATAGCTTTGGCCATGGGAGACCTCCCCTTCGTATAAGAACCGTGTCTGTAGGAATATAGAGCACGTGCGCAATCGGATTAATTCAATTGCAAGAGATGAAAAAAGAGCAACGACCTCTGAAAATACAAGACTCCACGAGGATGGAAGCGAGTCTACAGAAAGCATCATACCCTGTCAACCACAAAACCCTGTGACGTGACGATGCGAACAACGCTCCGTGGCAACCGGAACAATCCGGCGGTTCGGCGGTTCCTTGAAGCGTACACTCCGGCCACGGTACAGTGGCGTCATCCGAGTGATTCAAGAGAAAGGGAACGACCATGGGAAGAGAATTATCCGTCATTTCACTGACAAAATCCGATGACAAGGGAAACGAGTTTCTCTATTCGCGGGTCTTTTGCCAACGCAAAGATCCGCCTGCGCTTCGCTTGCTGCTGGATTTTCTGAAGTCGAAAAATCAGGTGCCCCTCATCCCCCAAATGGACCCGGAGATCCTCGATGAGTATTCATGGGTCCAGGTGGCTCTCGGGTACCACCGTGAAAAAAAACCGATTCAACTGTTTTGCATTCGCAACGAAGGCACCTATCAGGACGTTTTTGAACGGGAACAGCAGGGATTTTCCGGGCAACTGTCCGCCTTCGGCGACGTGGAAGCCGATCTGGCGCGAGAGTTCGTCGTGCGAGCCCACTTCATTCTTGCGACTCGAATCCTCCAGAACGACATCACCGAGGAAGGCTATGATTTCAACGGGTGGATCCTGGAATTCTTCCAGGACAACTGTAACGGCATTGTCCAAATCGACGGGCAGGGCTTTTTCTCGCCGAAGGGGGAGCTTGTCGTGGACTTGCAGGACGACCCGGCGAAGCAGGATTTTTCCAAACCGGAAATCCAACCCTCCTAACCCGAACCCCTGATTTATCGCGCTAGCGGCGCATGGCGGCGTTGTGTCCTCGCTCAACCCTCGACTATCTCTCTTTGATATGTCTCGGGTATCGCTCCGGGACGCCTTGCCCTGCATCCCGCTATCACAAGAAATCAGAGGTTCGGAAATCAGAGGTTCGGAAATCGGAGATTCGTTCAATGACCAGGCTGTTTATCGCCCCAGCAGATCGTCCGCCACGGAACGAAAGGTTTTCTGCGGAATGCCGGTCAGGTAGCCGCGATAGCCGATCCCGTCTTTGACCACCTCCACCAACGCCCCTTCATCGAACTCGTGCGGCCGGGCAATGACGTCGCTTCGGCTGAACAGGACGTCGGCCCGATACCCCGGCGCCAATTTCCCGGTATCGTCCTGTCCGATGCGCTCGGCAGCGAGCCCCGTCCCGCTATGCCACGCGGCCAACGGAGACAACCCGTCCCTGATCAGCGAGACCATCTCCATATAATTCCGGCCATGCATGCGGGGCAGGATGGGATCGGTCCCCGTGATCATGTTGAGACCGCTCGCATGGGCGATTCTGACCGCGTCGGCATGCGCTTGCGTCACCTGACGCACTTTCTCGGCAATAAAAGGCGAGAGATCGTCCACCTTGGGCAACTCATAACTGATCCATGACGTCGGGGTCACCGTACACCCCTTGGCATAGGCTTTTTCCGCCAGGGGTTCATTCAGAAACGAGATATGCTGAATATCATGGACCCCGCAATCAATGGCCAATTCGATCCCGCGGCGGCTGTGGGCATGGGCCGCCACCATCATGCCGCGACCCGCGGCTTCGTCACAAATCGCTTCGATTTCCGCTTGCGTGAAATCCCGGTTCTCCAATTTATCCGAAGGAGACACGACCCCGGGACTCGTACAGATTTTCACCAGATCCCCGCCGCACGCGGCGATCTCACGCACGCGCTTTCGACAATCCCAGGGCCCGTCCACAATGCTGGAGGGACGACCGGGACCCGGAGGCCATAACCGGGAAACCGTGTCATGGCACCGGTCTGTGCTTCGAAAATCCGCATGCCCGCCGGTCGTGGACAGCATGCAAATCGCAATCTTCAAACGGGGCCCGATGATCAGCCCTTCCTCCACCAATCGTTTCACCACGTGGGTGGCGCCGCCCACGTCACGAACGGTCGTGACGCCGCCGTGGACCAACGTGGCGTAGAGAATCCGCTCGGTATAGAGCAGCGCGGCCGGCCCGTTCATGGCGGCCATGTCTTCGTCGCGAATGCCCAACACGGTCACGTGGCTATGGCAATCGACGAGCCCGGGGGTCGCGGTGAGCGAAGAACAATCCACGCGGTGAACGTTCTGGCCGGAAGCGGGTTCGGCCTGATGCGGTTTCACCGCTTCGATCCGGCCCTCTTCCACCCACACGTCCACTCCTTCATGAACGGCGGCATCGGTGCCTGAGGTGCCGTCATATAATTTCCGGATGTTGGAGAAAATAATCATCGTGTCACCTGGCGCGGTCGGTTTCCTGTGTACCGGAACGCTCAACATTTCTCAAGCCGCGCAAGTCCGGGAACCCATCCCGGGTTGACACAGAATCGGAGAAGGTCGCCCGGATTCCCGCCGCCTTCACGCGCCGCGGAAGAAGCCCTGAAAACGGCGGATACCTTGGCAGGCTTTATGGGCCCATGCTAGGCTTCTCCTTAACGTCGTTGAACGCGGTCGCATGTGCCGTCTGACACTGCCTGTTTGCTGCTTTACATTCAAAAGACCGCCATGAACCGCTTTATTCATGCTGACTATCGCCGTTTCCTCGTTTCATGACTGAACGCGCCTCCCCACATTGGTTGCTGCCCGAGAAGACGTTTCCCGATCGACACATCGGGCCGACGGAAGCCGAGAGCCGGGACATGCTGGACGTTCTCGGGTTCCCGTCGCTGGAAACGTTGGTCAACGCCACGGTCCCCGAGGACATTCGCCTTCAGAAGCCGCTTAACTTGCCGCCCCCCCGGAGCGAACAGGAAGTCCTGACCGACCTCCGGCGCGTGGCCGCCCAAAATCAGGTGTTCCGGTCGTTTATCGGGATGGGGTATTCCGATTGTCACACGCCCCCGGTCATTCTCCGGAACATCCTGGAAAATCCCGCGTGGTACACCCAATATACTCCCTACCAGGCGGAAATTGCCCAAGGACGCCTGGAAGCCCTGCTCAATTTTCAAACGATGGTGGCTGATCTCACGGGCCTCCCGCTGGCCAATGCGTCGCTCCTGGATGAAGGCACCGCGGCCGCGGAAGGCATGGCCATGTGCAAAGCCCTCACCGGCCGGCAGGCGTTTTTCGCGTCGCACCACTGTCACCCGCAAACGCTGGCCGTGGTCCGGACGCGCGCCGCGTCGCTCGGGCTGGAGTTGGACGTCGGCCCGGTTGATGAAATCGACTGGAAACGGGCGTCGTATGGCGGGATCCTCCTGCAATATCCCGCCACGGACGGGACGCTTCACCACCACCACGACCTGGTCCGACAAGCCCATGACGCGGGCACCCAGGTCGTCGTGGCCACGGACCTGCTCGCCCTGACCCTCTTCAAATCGCCGGGTGAATTCGATGCGGATATCGCCGTGGGATCCAGCCAGCGCTTTGGGGTTCCCCTGGGATTCGGCGGGCCGCACGCCGCGTTCCTGGCCACGCGCGAAGACTACAAACGCCAAATACCCGGACGGATCGTCGGCGTCTCCAAAGACAGTCAGGGGCGAACGGCGTACCGGCTGGCCTTGCAGACCCGGGAGCAACATATTCGTCGCGACCGGGCCACGAGCAACATCTGTACCGCTCAAGTGCTGTTGGCCAATATTGCCGGCATGTACGCCGTGTATCACGGACCCGACGGGCTGAAACGCATGGCCGAACGCGTGCGCGGTCTGACCCTTGTCCTCGCCGAGGGCCTGACCCGCCTTGGGTGCCGCGTGCCGGACGCACTCTTCTTCGATACGTTGCGGGTGTCCGCCGGGGCGCTGCCAGCGGAACGGATCCGCGACCGGGCGAACCGGCATCGGCTCAACCTTCGGGAATTCTCGGACGGCTCCTTCGGCATCGCCTTGGATGAAACCACAACCACGGATGACGTGGAAACCCTGTGGAAGACGTTTGCCGAAGACGGCCGGGTGGAATTTACAGCCCATGAACTCGCGGCAACGCGCGCCGTCTCGATCCCGGCGCCCTTTGCCCGCGCGACCCCCTTCCTGACGCACGAAGTCTTTCACCGGTATCATTCCGAACACGAGCTGTTGCGCTACATGCACCGCCTCCAGTCGCGGGACCTCTCGCTGGTTCATTCCATGATTCCCCTGGGCTCCTGCACCATGAAACTCAACGCCACGGTGGAGATGCTTCCCGTGACGTGGCCGGAATTCAGTCGCCTTCATCCGTTTGCCCCTGCGGACCAAACGGAAGGGTACGCCCACCTGTTCCGGGAATTGGAAACCTGGCTCTCGGAAATCACGGGGTATCCCGCGGTCTCGCTCCAACCCAATGCCGGCTCCCAGGGGGAATATGCCGGACTGCTGGTCATTCGGGCGTATCATGAAAGCCGGGGGCAGGGACACCGGACCACGTGTCTGATCCCGGCGTCGGCTCATGGGACTAACCCCGCGAGCGCGGCGATTGCCGGCCTGCGCGTCGTTCCCGTGGCTTGCGACGAACGCGGGAACATCGATCTCGCGGATCTGCGCGCCCAGGCCGACCGGCACCGCGAAACGCTGGCCGCGCTCATGGTGACGTATCCGTCGACGCACGGGGTCTTTGAAGAAACGATTCAGGACATCTGCCGGATCGTGCACGAGCACGGCGGCCAGGTCTATATGGACGGCGCCAACATGAACGCGATGGTCGGGGTCTGCCGGCCGGCCGACGTCGGCGCCGACGTCTGTCACCTCAACCTGCACAAGACCTTTTGCATTCCCCACGGCGGGGGAGGCCCCGGGATGGGACCGATTGCCGCAGCCGGGCACCTGGCCCCGTTTCTGCCCGGACATCCGCTCCGCGACACGGGCGGAGCGCGCGGTATCGGGCCGGTCTCCTCGGCGCCACAGGGAAGCCCGAGCATCCTGCCGATTTCCTGGGCGTTTATCGCGCTCATGGGCGCGCGCGGATTGACCCGGGCCACCGGCGTCGCTATTCTGAACGCCAATTACATGGCCAAGCGATTGGAGCGGGACTTTCCCATTCTGTACACCGGAAAGGGCGGCTTGTGCGCCCATGAATTCATTGTGGATTTGCGACCGTTCAAGAAATCCGCCGGGGTTGAAGTGGAAGACGTTGCCAAACGCCTCATGGATTTCGGATTCCACGCTCCGACCATTTCCTGGCCCGTGGCCGGCACGATGATGATTGAACCCACGGAGAGCGAATCCAAGTCGGAACTCGATCAGTATTGCGAGGCGCTGCTGGCAATTCGAAAAGAGATTGCGGACATTGAAGAGGGGCGACTGCCGCGAGACGACAATCCCCTGAAACATGCCCCGCATACGATGGAGGACGTCACGAACCCGAACTGGAATCGGCCCTATAGCCGGGAGCAGGCGGCGTTCCCTCTGCCCTGGCTCCGGGATCTGAAATTCTGGCCGGCCGTTTCACGCATCGACAGCGCCTATGGAGACCGCAACGTCGTCTGCACGTGCCCGTCCGTCGAGCATTATCAGTAACCTCCGAACGCCCTGGTGACGGGGTTCAATTGAAGGCGCCATGAAAACGAAATCACCAAACACGCTGCTGTTCGCTATCGTGTCGGGAATTGTCGCCGGAACGATCCTTGGGGGAACTTGGCCGGAAGCAGGACATTCCATTGCGTTCCTTGGAGAATTGTTTCTCAAAGCCTTGTTCGTGCTCGTGGTCCCCCTGGTCATGAGTTCCATCATCGTCGGGGTCACCAGCCTCGGCGACGTGCGGCGACTCGGCCCCCTGGGAGGCCGGGCGGTCCTGTATTTCATGACGACCACGGGGATCGCCGTCGTCATCGGCCTGGTCCTGGTTCTCCTGATTCAGCCGGGAATCCCGGGGTCGGCGGAATCCGCCGCAGGAGACATGACGACCGTTTCCGAACGATTGGTGGACAAACCCGCCAGCGTCCCCGAGCTGCTCCGAACCATCCTGACCGGACTCATCCCGAAAAATCTGTTTTCAGCCATGGCCAACGCCGACGTGCTGCCGCTGATTATTTTTTCATTGGTATTCGGCGGCATCCTGACGACGGTGGGAGAACGGGGCGCGCTCGTGATTCACGTCGTTGAAGGCGTGAACGAAGCCATCATGGCCATGGTCCATTTGCTGATGTGGGCCGCGCCGGTGGGTATCGGGGCCTTGATTGCCGGCCGCCTGGGTGAGGCCGGCGGGTTCGGCGGCTTTTGGCCGCAATTGGCGCAGTTGGGCGCCTATGCCGGCACCGTCATCCTGGGCCTGTTGATCCACGGCCTGATCGTGATTCCCCTGCTCCTCCACTTCATCGGGAAACAGAACGTCTTCGCGTACGCGCGCAACATCGGGACCGCCCTGACCACGGCGTTCTCCACCAGTTCGAGTGCGGCCACGCTTCCGCTGACCATGGAAGCCGTCATCGAGGAAAACCGGGTTTCGCCGCGAACCGCGCGCTTCGTGCTCCCCTTGGGCGCCACGATCAACATGGACGGCACGGCCCTCTATGAGGCCGTGGCTGCCGTGTTCATTGCGCAATCTTATGGAATCGAACTCGGGTTCGCGCAGACGGTGATTATCGTGCTGACGGCGACTCTGGCCGCGGTCGGCGCGGCCGGTATCCCCGAAGCGGGGCTCGTCACCATGGTGATCGTGCTCAAGTCCGTGAACCTGCCGATCGAAGGCATTGCCCTTATTCTGGTGATCGACTGGTTCCTGGACCGCTGCCGCACCACGGTCAACGTCTGGGGAGACGCGGCAGGGTCCGCGGTCATCGACAGGTTGGAGCAGAGACGCAACAACGGCGCGTAACCGCGCCGCGCGCCGAACCCGGTCCTTGGTCGGCCTAAAACCCGTACCGGAGCCCGACACCCACATAATTTCCAGCTATGCTGGCGTCGAAATCCTGTTGGCTTGTGGCCCCCGTGAAGGTGGGTTCACCGGCATCGAAATACCGGTAGTCCAGGCTGACGGTGATTGAGTGGTCCTCCGGCAAGGGGAACTCGTATCCGACGCCACCACCCACCTGATAAGAAAACACGGTGTCATGATCGTCAACAAGCAAATTGCCCGTGGTTCCCGAGTTCCCCTTCACAGAAACCCTCGTCAATCCAATGCCGCCACCGACGTACGGTTTCCACGCGAAACCCAGATCAATATCATAAAAAACATTGGCCTTGAAAGTCATGGCCTGAAAATTGCCGGTGAGGGAGTGGGGGCTTGCGGCGATCGTTCCCTGTTCAAGAGCAGTTTTCAGGGCTGGGCGTGCTTGGGCGGCCGCACGGTAGGCCGCGAGACCCTCAGGCTGATTATTGGCTCGTGCCCATTGGTCATACGCGTCAAGGACAAAAGCGCCCGCACTGCTGACATTCATATCATCCAGATTGTGTCTCCGGTAACTGACCTCGCCTTCGACGCGAAAGCCATTGGCAAAGGCCCAACCGAGCGCGCCCTTCACCTTATACCCGGTATCGGTCCTGGTTGTGGCGTTGAGCGGGGAGAACACGGGATCGTTGTACTGTGCCGTGACGTCGGAATTATTCAGCATGTTGACCCCGCCCCCGATCGCGACGTAAGGCCCTTCGGCCGCGGAGGCACCCGAGCCGACGGAGACGAGCATCACGGCAAGCACGGCCCATACGACCTTCGCCGCCTTCGAACAACGCCGTACGCCCGGCAGCCACGCCGGTTTGTGAGACAGGACAACACGTGCAGGATCCGTGCGCATTGGTTTTCCTCCTTGCTGAAAGATCAGAACTCGCTTCACCGATGATACGAGCGGGAGTGTAGCACACCGGACTGCGTTTTCCCATGTTATAATCGATACGGCACACCTCATGCGCGCGTCTCATACCATAGGATCCCTGGTGCTCGACCGGTTGCACCGGCTCGGGCTGAAGCATCTGTTCGGCATTCCGGGCGACTACGTCCTCTCGCTCTTTCAACTGATCGAAGAATCGCCCATCGAGCACGTCGGGACCACGCGCGAAGATTGCGCCGGATTTGCCGCCGACGCCTATGCCCGGCTCCGCGGCATCGGCGGGGCGTGCGTCACCTATTGCGTCGGCGGGCTGAACATCGTCAACGCCATTGCCTGCGCGTATGCGGAACGGTCGCCGGTCGTGCTGCTGTCGGGCTCGCCGGGATTGGCGGAACGGCTGACCACGCCCTTTCTTCATCACATGGTTCGGGATTTTTTGACCCAACGCGACGTGTTCGAAAAAATCACCGTGGCGTCCGTGATCCTCGACGACCCCCTCACGGCCGAACGGGAGATTGATCGTGCCCTGGCCGCCTTACTGCAATACAAACGACCCATTTATCTGGAAATTCCCCGTGACATGGTCTTCGCGCCCGTCCGGGTGTCTTCCCCCACCCCTCCGACGACAACCGGCGAGAGCAATCCCATCGCGTTAAAGGAAGCCGTCGACGAAGTGCGCACGATTCTGTCGGCCGCGGAACGCCCGGTGATCCTGGCCGGCGCGGAAATTTACCGGTTCGGCCTCCAGCATGAACTCACGACACTGGTCGAACGCATGGGCGTCCCCGTGGCAACCACGTTGCTCGGCAAATCGGTGATTCGGGAGGACCATCCCTTATACATCGGCGTGTACGGCGGGCTCGTGGGTCGCGAGGAAATCCTGCAATTCGTGGATCAGGCCGATTGCCTGCTGACGTTGGGCACGCTCCTGACCGACGTGGAAGACGTCAAGATCCATTCCACGCTCCTGGCCGCCGGACGGACGATCCATGCCACGGCTGATTCGATTGCCATCAAACACCACCGCTATGAAGGCGTGCAATTCGAGGACTTCATCCGGGCGCTTTCCGCAGCCCCGCTTCCTTCGTTTCTGCCGCGCCCCCTGCCCACCGGGGATTTCGGCGCGTTTGACGCGCCGGCGCCGGCCGCGCCCGTCACCCTTCGCAACATGGTCGGCTACATGGACGGGCTGCTGAACGAACACACCGTGGTGATTGCCGACGTGGGCGAATCGCTCTTCGCCTCCGCGGATCTGCGCGTGCGAAAAAGCGCCGAGTTTCTTTCCCCTGCCTATTATACGTCCATGGGGTTCAGCGTCCCCGCGGCGCTTGGCGCGGGATTCGCCGACCCGTCCCTGAGACCCCTGGTTCTGGTCGGCGATGGCGCGTTTCAGATGACCGGCACCGAACTCGCCACCTGTCTCCGGCACGGGCAAACGCCCATCGTCCTCATCCTCAACAACCGCGGCTATTCCACCGAACGGGAAATTCTGGAAGGGCCGTTCAATGACGTGCATGAATGGCAGTATGACGAAATCTGCACGTTGCTCGGCGGCGGCATCGGGCACCGGGTCGAGACGTTCGGGGCCTTTGTGCAGGCCATGGATGCGGCCATGGCGGATTCCGAACACCTGCACGTCCTCAATGTGATCCTCGACCCCAAGGACCGCTCCACCGCCATGACCCGGGTGGCGCGTCGCTTAGCCAAACGCCTGGCTCAACCGGGTCCCGAGCCTTCTTGACCCTCCCCCTCCCGTTCCCTTACCCTTCGATCAACGCCACCGGATGACGACTGCGGGAGGGGGAAGGTCGTCACGCCGGCGCGAGGTCCGTTCATGCACGTGTCGTTCCATCAATTCAATCCCAGAAAATTCTCTTTTCGCAAAGACCCGGTGTTGGTGCTGGACAATTTTTGGACCGAACGGGAAATGGAAATCTTTCGGGAGGCGATGACGCATTCGAGCTGGACGGGCCTGCGGGACATGCCCGCGGTGTCCCGGGCCTTCCCCGGGTCGGGCAATTGGCTGAAGGCTGAAATCGGCGCCCGCGAGCGGCAACTGTTTCTTGAGAAACTGTCGCTGCCGTGCATCGCGGAATACGTCGAATCCTTTCCCAATATCCGGCGACGGCACGTGAATTTCAATTACTATTCCTACGGCGCCGGAGACTGCCTGCCGACGCATGACGATACGGATGAAGCCTACGCCGCCAACCGTGACCGCCCGCCGCCACTCCGGCGGCTGGCCCTGGCGACCTACGTGCATTCCGAATGGAACACCGATTGGGGCGGCGAACTGATCCTCTATCATGCCGGGAAGGACTCACGCGGAAACCGGGTCCTGGACGTGGCGCAATGCATCGCCCCGCAACCGGGATCGCTCGCCCTCTTTGCCGTGCCCCGGTTCCATCGCGTGTGCCGGGTGGACGCGCTGGCGGGCGACCACAAACGGCTTTCGATCGCCGGTTGGTTCATGACGGAACACTTCACCTGACGAGGGCTGATTGGTTTTCCGGGACGGCTCCTCGTCACGGCAGTCACGTTCTCCATGCGCATTCTCACCACCCTTGACTGTCACGTTGCCGGCGAAGCGCTTCGCGTGGTGACGTCGGGATTTCCCGAGCCCGCCGGTTCCACCATCCTGGAAAAACGCCGGTATTGCCGGACACACCTGGATCATCTTCGCACGGCGCTCGTGTGGGAACCGCGAGGCCACCACGACATGTACGGATGCCTGCTGGTGGCCCCCGCACACCCGCAGGCCGATACCGGCGTGCTGTTTTTTCATAATGACGGCTACAGCACGATGTGCGGGCACGGCATCATCGGGCTCGCCACCGTCATGCTGGAACAGGGATTGTTTCGGCTTGCCGCGCCGTCCACCACAATCCGGTTCGACACCCCCAGCGGCCTGGTGACGGCCACGGCCTCGATTCATGAAGGCCGGGTGCGGAGCGTCGCGTTTCTCAACGTGCCCTCCTTTGTGCTTGACGTGGAGCAGACGGTCCGGGTGCCGGGCATCGGCCCGGTGACCTATGATCTGGCCTTTGGCGGGGCATTCTATGCCTTTTGCCGCGCGGACGCGCTGGGGCTCGCCCTCGAGCCGGAACAGGCGCCCCGACTCCAGGCCTTGGGGCTCGCCATCAAACAGGCCATCATGGCCGAACGCCCCATTGCCCATCCCGTGGAGCCCGAACTCGGCTATCTCTACGGCACGATCTTTGTCGGCGCTCCGCGGGCAGGAGACCTGCGGCATGCGTGTGTCTTTGCCAACGGCGCCCTGGATCGCTCGCCGACGGGCACGGGCGTCAGCGCGCATCTGGCGCTGCTCCATGCCAAAGGAGATCTGGGATTGGGACAACCCATACGGGTTGAAAGCCTTGTGGGCACGTCGTTCGGAGGGACCATTGTGGAGGAAACGCAACTGGGCTCCTACCCGGCGATTATTCCGGAAGTCGAGGGTCGCGCCTACCTCACGGGTCGTCACGAATTCATGATCGATCCGGACGATCCATTAAAGGACGGGTTTCTGTTGGGGTAGGGATTTTTTAGAGTGTCAGATGCGATACGCGTCGACGCACGGGGAAGACGCTCTCTCAGTAAGCGAAGGTCGAGCTTGCCAAAGCCTGCAAAGAGGCTTTACCTCAATTCAAGAAAGGCTGCTGCATTGTCTTCGAAATCATGAAGATCAGAATGATGACTTTGAAGGAGGATCATGACATCCATAGTGGTGCAATTCCCTCGTTGGATCCAAATCACTTTAGGAGGAAATCCTGACATAAAACTCATTTGGCGAAAATCCGCATCTTTGGATACGATGACAAATCCATGGTCTTTGGCATAAGACCAGACCGCGTCATCGTCAGCTTGAGCCAGACCCACGTGCGAACATGAGTGGAGCCAGAAACATGGTCGCAAGAAGACCAACAAGACGCGGTGAGAGATTTTCGTCAAAGAGGAACTTCACTCGGAAGGCACCGACACGAATTTCCGTTCTCGGTCGGCAGCAAAGGCCAGGCAGGCCTTGATATCTTCAGGCTCAAGATCAGGAAAATCAGCGAGAATTTGTTGCTCTGTCATGCCGGCGGCAAGATATTCGAGTACGTCATAGACGGTGATCCGGAAGCCTCGAATACAAGGTTTCCCCCCTCGTTTCCCCGGTTCTATCGTGATGCGTTCGCGATAAGACATGTTCAGTTTACAAGGGCCATCCTTCGCGGTCAACGATGGATGCCTCCGTGCGCGCATGAAAAATCAGCTTAATTTTTCATCTTGAGCCACACCGCCTGGAGGCCGATGATGGTCTTGGCGTCTTTGATTGCGCCGTCAATATGCCCGACGGCTTGGGCAAGCGGCATTTCGACGATGATTCTCCGCGCCCAGGTTTTGCGTGCCCGGAGAAAGGTCCGTCCCCACGAAAATGTGAATGATCTCGTTGGTAAAACCCGGCGTGGTCAAGAAGCTCAGGAGCGGCTCCAACCGCCCCACCTTGTAGCCGGTCTCTTCTTCCACTTCCCGAATCGCGCAATCCCCGGGGTCCTCGCCGGGATGCAGCTTGCCCGCGGGAATTTCATGGATGAAGCCGCCCACGGCATAACGATATTGCCGGACCATGATTACCGTCCGGTCGTCTTTCATCGGCACGACCGCCGCGGCTCCGGGATGGGTGATGACCTCAAGGTCAGCCGTGGCCCCGTTCGGCAGCGTCACCGTCTCCACGGACAGATCGATGATTTTTCCCTTATAGATCGGGGTCTTCATCGTGAACCACGCCCCGCATTCATGGGGCACAGAGGGCGCTCACGCCGGCGGCTTGGGCTTTTTATAAAAGGGAAGCGCCACCACCCGGGCGGGCACGCGCCGGCCTCGAATCTCGACGTCGAAGGCCGTACCGGCCTCGGCACAGGCGGGGTCCACGTATCCCAGGCCTATGCCTTTCTGCAGGATGGGCGACAGGTTTCCGCTGGTCACCGTGCCGATTGGTTTATCCTGAACGAGCAATCGCATATCGTGACGGGGCACGGCTTTTTCCAATAATTCGAAGGCCGCCAGGCGTCGTGACGGCCCCTCTTCCAGTTGTCGTTTGAGAACGGGCTCGCCGATGAAGGCGCCCTTGGTCAAACTCACGACCCATTTGGCGCTGGCCTCAATAGGCGTGATCGTTTCGGTCAGGTCGTTGCCGTACAACAAATACCCCATGTCGAGCCGCAACAGATCCCGCGCGCCCAATCCCACGGGCTGCACGCCGCATGCCTCCCCGGCTTGCAGCAACCGATCCCACACGCGGGCAACCTGCGTCGCCGGCACGTACAATTCATACCCGAGTTCTCCGGTATAGCCGGTCCGCGTAATCAGACATTCGACGTCGCCGACCGTCTCTCGCAGACAGCGTCGCGGCTTCAGCCCATCGAGCGATGATGCCACGTGCGCCTGCAACACCGACTTTGAGGCAGGCCCCTGCAGGGCCAGTTGGGCCAGCTCTTCCGATTGATCGTTGAGGCGAAGCCGCTCCGGTTCTTCGCCCTGCTGTTGGAACAGCCAATCCCTGATCTTGTCGAGATTCGATGCATTCACGCACAGGAGAAATTCCTCCGCGCCCAACCGGTACAGGAAAATATCATCTTTGACGCCCCCGTCGGGATTGCACACCATCGAGTACTGAGCCCCCATCGGCTCGACTCGTTGCACGTCGTTGGTGGTCACGCGCTGAAGGAACGGCAGGGCTCCGGGGCCCTCGACGTGCAGGCGCCCCATGTGACTCACGTCAAACAGGCCCGCCGCGGCGCGGACCGCATGATACTCATCGAGGACGCCGGAATACTGAAGGGGCATGGCCCAGCCGGCAAAATCCACGATTTTGGCCTTCCGGGCCACGTGGGCTTCATGCAGGGGAGTCTGTTTCATCATGTTTACCGGAGATCCAGCAGCTCCACTTCAAAAATCAGCGTGGCGTTCGGCGGAATGATGCGCCCCGCGCCGCGACTGCCGTATCCGAGCTGAGGCGGAATGATCAACTTGCGTTTCGTTCCGATTCGCATGCCCACGACCCCTTCATCCCAGCCTTTGATGACGCGACCGGCGCCCAACCGGAAAGAAAACGGCTCCCCGCGATCCACCGAACTGTCAAATTTCGTTCCATCTTCCAGCCACCCCGTATAATGGACGAACGCGGTCTCTCCCACGTGAGCCTCTCGACCATCGCCCGTCACCAGGTCCACGTATTGCAGCCCGGACGACGTCGTGGTGGGTTCCGGTTCGGCTCCGAGAACCGCGCCCGGTCCTTGCAGAACAAACAATCCGCCCGTCACGACGACCCATACCCATGTTCTGAGATTTTTGAACGGCATTGGCTTTCGTTCCTTTCGTTTCGCTGAGGATCGCGCGAAGTCGCAGCCTGGTCCCAAAGCCTCGTTCAGGTTGGGAACCAGCTCATCTCTACGGCCTTTGGGGAGAATCTATGTTTCTGAGAACGGCTCGGCAAATAACGCCACGCTCGCGGTATACCCGTGAATAAAATTTTTCCCGCCCACCGGCCCGATTTCTCCGGCGGCAAAAAACCCCGCGACCGGAATCCCGTCGGCCTGCCGCCGGAGGGCCGAAATATCATGGTTCGGTTCGGCGAAGAATCGCCGGCCACGGCCGTTGCAACTGAACAACAAAGCCCCCTTGAATGGAGCATTCGGATGATTCCGGCGATCCTGAGCCAGCAACAGATTGAACTCTTCACTGGCGGCCATCGGGTCCCTCACGTGAAATTGAACCGTCTGTCCTTCCCGCACAATATCGGAAATCGCCACGCCCCCGGATCGTTGGTCCGCCCCCAGCAACCCGCGAATGAGAAAATCTCCCCGATCAAACCGCTCGCGTTGCTCATCAAACGCCACGCCGACCTGCACCGACATGGCAACCTGTTTCCCCCGTTCCGGGCCCAGGCGTTGGAGCGTCTCCTGAAGACGTTCCAGGGTCGGCACGCCGCCCAACTCATACATGATGTTTCGTTCGGCCTTGGTCACGACGTAACGTTCCCCGATGGGTTGGCAGCCCTGGGACACCAGGGTCCGAATCCACACCGGTCCCCACAACGCGACCCCAACGAGGCCGTGCTCCACGATCCTGCCATTGAGGACCAACCGGTTTTCACCCAGATCCGTCCCTCCGCTCGCAATGCCCCCGATCGCAGGGGCGCCCGGGCAGCGTTCCTCCATTAGCTCAAACACGTCTTCGATCGGCGTCGAAAAGGGATCGGCAAACACCAGGAACGTCGGCCGGTCCGACAGCGAGTCCAATTCCTGCGGCCATCCCTCAAGGCCTGTCCCGGGCTGTGACCCGGAAACAGCAGAAGCGGGTTCCTTTTCATGGAACGTCAAATGAAGGGGGACCACCCGGACCCCGGGCAACTGTGCCGCCCATAAGGTCACCACCGAGGCATGTTCGTATTCCTCGGACGACCCGATCACGCTTTCGCCCATGCAGCCGACCATCACGCGAGGGGCCAGTTCCCGCTGGAGCGTCTCGACCAATTCGCCCGAGGCATTCGCATAATGCGGCGAAAAAAACAGACAGACCAGATCGGGAGAAACCCGGCCGAACGCCTCCCGGACGGATGCGATCAACGCCTGCGCCGCCTGGTCTGCGCCCGACTCACGCGCTATGGCTACATGGAATTGCATGGGATACCTAAGAATCAAGAGGAACCTCTGATTTTTGTGGTAGCGGGATGCAGGGCAAGACGTCCCGCAGCGAAACCCGAGGCTTATCAACCTAGATAGGCGAGGGTTGAGCGAGGACACAACGCCGCCATGCGCCCGATAGCGCAACAAAGCAGAGGTTCCGGAAGTCTAACAGCGGGTTCGCACGATTGTCCACCGGAAACGCCCGGATCGCGGGGCACACCGATCGGCGCTCCCCGCCCGGACGGTTTTCACTGCGTCCGAATCTGACGCAGGCACGTGGTAGGGTGGCAACGTCTCACGAAAAACCTGAACGAAAGGACGCGACATGCTGATACCCGCATCGACCCCCTACGAACAACATCTCATGTACGGCTATTTGGCGAATGCCGCCGCGCGCTTACATCACACCAGCAAGGAGGCGGAGAAACTCATCGAGTGGGTGGCCGGCAACGCCGACGAACTGAACCTCGACGGCATGGTCCCATTGCGAGGCCGCCGATCGTTCAGGGACGAGCGCAAAGCGGGTCCGTCCAAACAGGAGTGGCAGGCATTCCTCAGGATCCTCCAAGGCAAGCGATCCACAACAAAAAACGCGCCTGAAGATGTGACGGCCCGGCGAATCCGGAGTCTTGGAAAGACGACGGGGCTCTCTTCAATGGACATGGATATTCTCAATTTCATGCTCCGTTGCGAGACACAGCCGGTCATCGAGTCGCTGATCGACGACGTGTTCGACATGAGGAGCCGGCGGAAGATGGCAAAGCTCAACGTCAAGGGGATCTTTCTGCGTTATCTCCTCGACAGATCAGTCGATTCGATCCGCAGCCGCTTCAAGCCCGACGGACCGCTCCTTCGGTCGGGACTGCTCTCCATCGATAGTGACGGAGACGTCAACCTCATGGACCGGTTGCACCGGCTGGCCGTGACCTCAGGCGATGCCGGCCTTGATCCGACACGTCTGTTGCTGGGCGCCACAACCCCGAGCGACCTTGATTGGCCGGATTTCGATCACCTTGCACGCGACCGGGATCACGTCGAAGGGTTGCTGAGAGGCGCCATTCTGGCCGGTGCCGCAGGGGTCAACGTGCTCTTGTACGGCCCTCCCGGGACCGGCAAAACCGAGTTCTGCAAGGTGCTGGCCAACAGGCTTGGAGCCACGCTCTACAGCATTGGCGAATCCGACGAAGATAAAAAAGAACCGAGCCGGGATGAGCGGCTGAACGAGTTGAAATTGGCCCAATGCCTGGTTGGCCGTGACCGGAAGTCAATGCTTCTCTTTGACGAGATGGATGACTTGCTTTCGGACTCACGCGCAGGCGGGTTGGGGTTCCTTTTGGGGTGTTCTCCCGGACACCGTCACGGCGAATCAAAAGTGTTCATGAACCGGCTGCTCGAAGAGAACGCCGCACCCACTCTGTGGACCACGAACCTCACCGGCGAGATCGATTCCAGTATCCTCCGCCGCATGATGTTTGCCATGGAACTGCGCATGCCGCCGCCCAGGGTCAGGGCGCGGATCTGGACCAGGCAACTTTCGCGTCACGGCATCGAGGCGGATGCAACCGACGCGCTCTCCCTGGCCACGGAGTTCGACGCCACGCCGGGCGTGGCGGCCGGAGCCACGGCCGCGGCAAAGCTTGGCGGTGGCGGTCTGGATACGGTGCGCCACGGCGTACGCAATCTGTCGCGGGTTCTTTCGTGTGAGAAGCCATCCCAAAGACCGCCGGAACGATTCGACCCGGCCTTCATCCAAGCGGATCAAGACCTGGTCCGTCTCGCCGACCGGCTCGTGAAAAAGGACGAGCGACGATTCTCGCTCTGCTTGCAGGGACCGCCGGGCACAGGCAAAAGCGCGTTCGTCCGCTATCTTGCCGAACGCCTGGGTTTGGAAATCATGCAGAAACGGGCATCCGATCTGCTTTCCATGTGGGTTGGGGGCACGGAAAAGAACATTGCCGGAACTTTTGCCGAGGCACGCAGCCAGGAGGCGTTCCTCGTGTTTGACGAAGCCGATTCGTTGCTCGCCGACCGGCGTATGGCCCGGAGAGGCTGGGAGATCAGTCAGGTCAACGAGATGTTGACCTGGATGGAAAGCCACCGGCTACCTTTTGCCTGCACGACCAACCTCGTCGAGAAACTCGACCCGGCCACCTTGCGCCGCTTTACGTTCAAGATCAAGCTCGGCTACCTCTCGACCGAGCAGGCGGCGGCCATGTTCCGCGCGTTCTTCAACTGTACGCCCCCCAAGGAACTCGAGGGTCTCACGGTCCTGACGCCCGGCGATTTCGCCGTCGTCCGCAGGGCCGTCGAGGCGCTGGACCTTGCACAGGAGACGCAGGCCCTCGTCGGCCTGCTGCGCACCGAGTGCGAGGCCAAACCCGATCAGGCCAGAAAGAGCGGCTTTCTGGCCTGACCCATCACTCCCTCCTTGAGGGAGAGTCGGTGAGCCAAGAGCCTGCCCCTGCGAAAGCAGGGGGCGCAGCCCACAGGCGAACCGGCGGGGGAAAGAAAGTGCAAAATGGCGACATCCTCCATGGCGTTGCATCCCCCCGGCGCATCTGCTAAAGCCTGTCCTGTCCGTCCTGTTTGTCCTGCTTGTCCTGAGCGCCCTTCGACTCCAGGCGCGTGGCGCCTTACGCTCAGGGTGACCGGAGAAGCACCCGTTCATCCTGAGCCCTTCGACAGGCTCAGGACAGGCGTAGCGAAGCGAAGTCGAAGGGGACCCGCAAGAGGAGATACCGCAATGCGCTTCGAACGCGCAAAAGACATTGTGCGATTAGCCATGCGCCTGCAAGGCTCAAAGGGCGGCATGACCCTCGACGATATCCGGACAGAATTCGCCATCAGCCGGCGAACGGCGGAGCGCCTGCGCGACGCGGTGGATGAAGCCTTCGGACCGCTGACCCCGGTGGAGAACAGGGACGAACGGAAACGGTATTGGCGGTTGCAGTCCCCCGCGTTGCAGCGGTTCGTATCCGTGTCACCCGAGGACTTGACGGAACTGTCATCCGCGGCCGAGACGTTGGAACGCGCGGGCCTGGGGGAGCGGGCAACCCTGTTGCGCGACCTGGCCGCCAAGTTTCGGGCCACGTTGTCCGACCAATCGCTGCGCAAGCTTGAGACCGATTGGGAAGCGCTCATGGAGGCCGAGGGCCTGGCCATGCGTCCGGGACCACGCCCCCGACTTGCCGAGGGCCTGCTGGCGCTCCTGCGCGAGGCCCTCAAGGCCTGCCGCGTGGTGACGTTCCGCTATCGCGCACAATCCACGGGCCGGCAAAGTCCCCGGCGCGTCCAGCCTTACGGCCTGCTCTACGGGAACCGCGCGTTCCTGGTGGGCCGAACCGATCGCGGCCACGATATGCGGCTCTGGCGTCTCTCGAACATGAGCCAACCGGAGATGACCGATGAGACATTCACCCGCGACCAGGATTTCGATCTCCGCGCGTATGCGAGGCGTTCGTTCGGCGTTTTCCAGGAAGAAGCCTTGAACGTCGTCCTGCGCTTCGACGCCGGTGCGGCGCCGGATGCCGGGACGTTCCTCTTCCATCCCAACCAGACCACCGTCAAGAACAAGGACCAATCACTGACCGTGCGGTTCAAGGCGGGCGGCATCAACGAGATGTGCTGGCACCTGATCACGTGGGGGGAAAGCGTCACCGTCGAGCGGCCCGCCAAACTCCGCCGGCATTTGGCCAACATGTGCGCGTCCCTCGCGTCGCATCATGCCGATTGACGTTGACCGCCTTCCCCGAAGGACAGGGAACGTTCCGCGCCTCCTTTACGAACCCATTCCAGGGACCACAAGGGATGGAGGCATTGCATTTGCTCATGTCGCGGACTAGAATCATGGCATGAATGAAGCGATCGCCTTTGATACCCATCGATTTGTCAAGAATCTGACCGAAAGCGGCTTTACGGAACAACAGGCCGAGGCCCTTGCAAAGGAACAGGTCCAACTGCTCAACAGCAACCTGGCCACCAAGGTCGATATTCAAGCGATCAAGGCGGATCTTGAAACGGTTAAGGCGAACCTTGAGACGGTCAAGGCCGAGCTTGAAGCCAAAATTGAAACGGTCAAGGCCGAGCTTGAAGCCAAAATTGAAACGGTCAAGACCGAGCTTGAAGCCAAAATTGAGGTGGTCAGGTCGAACATGGTAGCCAAAATTGAATCCTCCAAAGTGGACCTGCTGAAATGGATTGTGATGGCGATGATTGCCCAAAGCACGCTGATTGTTGCGCTCGTCAAACTGCTCTAAGGTGTCGTCCGTGTAAAGACGCACATTCATTCGCTGACCCTTCCCTCCCTTCCCATCTGTCATCCCTGTAATTTTCCGTCAGATCCGGACGTGTTTGCTCAAACCGGACTTGACACCGCAGACCAACACCTCTTTAGCCTCGTTGCCGGGTTACGCTGCGCTAACCCGACCTACCCTGACTCGGAATGGCCACTTGGAAGAACGCGCCACCTCCCGGCGCCTTCGGGCGTGGCTGCGCCGCAGTCCCGAAAATTCTATTTGGGGGCGAGGACTGTCTGAGCGAAGCGAGTTCCGCAGCCCACGCAAGCGGGACTGGGGCAAAGGCACCCCTGGGGCCACGCCCGGGCGCCAATGGTTTTGGGTCCTTTTGCCGAAACAAAAGGACCTCGTCGTGCGGGGGCGAAACCCCGCACGAAGAAAGCAAAGACACGGGATCCCCGATCAAGTCGGGGATGACGGAAGGAAGAGGCTTTTTTCGTATCAAGCAGAGTGGTCGCCGGGTTGAGGCGGTTCAGGTTTGTTCGCCCGGTCCGGACGGCAGGATGAAATCGGTTTCAAACATTTTGTAGGGTGACAAAGCCAAGCCGACGCGCGCATACGCCCCCTGGGCCACGGCGTTGTCCTGTTCCACGTACAACCGGATGCCGGCCACGTTCCCCAGGCGTTTTGCTTCCTGCAACACGTAGTCGTACAACTGTTTGAACACGCCGTGCCGTCTCCATTCCTTTTGGACGTACACGCTTTGCAGCCACCAAAATACCGCGTTCCGCCAATCGCTCCATTCAAAGGTGATCAACACCTGTCCGATGGTCTCCCCGGTGGGCGCGTGCTCCATGACCACGTAGAATCCTTTGGCGGAGTCGGCCAGGACCGCTTCCACGCCGGACTTGAGGCGGGTCCGGTCCAATTGCCTGCCCTCTGTTTCCCGGGCGAGCGCCAGGTTAAACGTGACCAGGGACTCGAGATCCCGGGGTTCGGCCAACCGGATATGGAAGTCTGCATGGTTCATGGTTTGAGCGACGATACCATCTTCGACTTCAGGCGCGTTGCGCCTTACGCTTCCTTCGACTTCGCTTCGCTACGCCTGTGCCCTGAGCCTGACTCGAAGGTCCTGAGCCTGTCGAAGGGCTCAGAACGAACGGAAGAGGAGTCGAAGGATCAGGACAAGCTCATTCGGCGAGGTTCGAGTGCCAGCCACCCTTGGGGCGGTTGATACAGCCCCGCGGAAAATTCCAGTTTCATGGCCTCTTCGGGACGCAGTTTGACGCGGTGGATCGTCGACTCTCCCACGAACGCCAAATACCCCGTAAAGGGGTGAATGGCCGTCGGCACGAACACCATGACCAGTGCATCGTCTTTGGAAATCTGAAGCATCCCGGGCGCGGTGCCCATCAGAAATCCGATCGCCCAGAGGCCGGTGCGGGGAAACGGAAACACGACCACGGTACTTTGGCCGAATCGTTCCCGGAATTGAAACACGTCGGTCATCCCCTTGAGGGTGTAATAGATACTTCTCACCAAGGGGATCCGCTCGAACAGATCCTCCATTCGTTTGACGAGACGTTGCCCCACGAGACGGGTGCCCAACATCCCCGACCCCAGAATCAGCAGAAATAACAGCGCGATCCCCGCGCCCGGAATTTCAAACGTCATCACGGGTCCCAGCAGATCCGCCCACAGACCATCCAGCGTCACGAACAGGGTGGATAGAATCAGGTAGGTGCCCCACGCCGGGACGACGATCAATAATCCCGCGATGAAATATCGTTTGAGTTGAGACAGCCGACTGTACTTCCCCGCAGTCGTCAACTTGTAAAGCGTGGCAAAGAGTTGCATGCGCAAATCCGTCGTGTCTGATCGCGTCTGAGAATGATTCTACGTTGCCTTGCAATCCATCGACGCATTGACTAGTGTATGAAAGACGGCCGTGAGAACACAACTCCACCAACGGAAACCGGATCTCCGATAACCGGTTGAGACGCCATGAGTTCCGACAGCAATTCCGCCCAGGCGATGCCGATCGATCCCTCGCTTCTGGATATCTTATGTTGCCCGGAGACCAAACAGCCGATGACGATCCTGGATGTGGCCTCCCTCGACGTGCTGAACCGAAAAATTGCGAATGGGGAATTGCAGAATACGGCCGGGAACCCGGTGAAAGAGCCGCTCGACGGCGGGTTGATCCGAAGCGATAAAAAAATCGCCTACCCGATCAGGGAAATGATTCCGATCATGCTCATTGAGGAAGGGATCCCGACCGACGGTATTCTGTAAGTCAGACGTGTTCCTGTGACTCGGAGGCTCGCTCACCTTTCCACCACCACCACATCGAGCGAAGCAACTGGATGCACACGTAGACGGAGAGCGCGAGTAACAGGCCATGCAGCCATAAGGTCCTGGCAGGCCATTGTTCCGGAGCGTGCAGCAGGAGACCCAAGGCGATATGCCCGCCCAGGCCGAGGCAGACGGCGAAAATAATCCATTCTCTTACCCATCGGGATTTGAATTTATCAGCGGCAAACATGCTCTGTCAGGACGGCACCCTTCGACGTCGCTTCGTCAGACCGGGCTTTTGGCCGATTCAATTTCCGTGGCCGTAATCAGACTCGTGAGATAGTCGGTCACGAAGATCAGCGCTTCTTCTCTTCCGTCAGCCCGCCTGCCTTTTTCCCGTCGTTGCACGGACAATTCATGATCCAGATCCGATTTGACGTCGCCCAACAATTTGTGAAGGGACGGCGTGGTGAGGTTCTGGTCCACGTCTTCAAATTCCTGGCACCGATCCAAGACCCAATTGAGCCCTTCCACTCGTCCCAAATACCGCTCATGGTCGGCCGAATCGATGCGAGCCATGGTCGTGGAAAACGCCTGGGCTTCATAGATCAGGTTATAAAAACTTGAAATCGCTCGATGTAAAGTTGAGTTCATTGTTCCTCCTGCAAAACGGGGCTCCGGAAAAGAGTCAGGTAAACAATAACGGGTGAAATTCCGCCATAAACCCGTAATACAACGGGGCAAACTCCTTGAGACTGTGAGGACTCGTTTCCTTTAACCGTTTGAAAAAGAGAATCTGCTGACGGGCGTCAATTTGTTCGAGTACGGCCGAAAGCTGGGGAATGGAAATGGATTTGGAAGGGATACTCAATACGTAATGCACCAACCGTTCGACAAATTGTTGAGTCACGTACTCCGTCTCGAGATATTCATCGGGCACCGTTCCGGCTTCGAGGAGTTCCCAAAAGGGAATGGCCTGCGCTGAAACAGGAACGGGGTCTGGCGGAGAGAGACTCATGGCGTCGGGGTCGCGTCTTCCTTACGGTCTTTGGAGAACAGCCAACACGTCTTTCTAGAATACACCATTTCGAGAAGGAATCTCAGTAAATTTTTTGTGATTTCTTCCCGATACCGGGGGTTTCCCCAAAAAAAAGCCGGAGGTCCGAAAACCTCCGGCTTTTTTTCAAACCCTACCGGCTTCTTACAGCCAGGTAGCGCGTTCGGCTGGCCGAATGTAAATCGGCTCTTCCACCTGCTGCCGCACGGCTTCCTTCCCGGACTTGTTGAACCCTAACACGGTGTCGTTGTACATCTCGAACTTCCGACCGTGAATTTGGGTTTCGAACACTTTCGGTCCGGGAATGATGTCGTACCGGAAAACGATCTGCTGGCTCGCTCTCCAGAGCTGGAGGACGGCCAACAGTTCCCGGCTCGGCACCAGGTACTTCTCGATCGCATTGTCCACGCCCGGCCCGAACATCTGCCGGATGTAGCCACGGGGCGATTGCCGCGGGGGAATGTAATACCCGTTCGGCTCCGTGCCCCATTGCGGGTACAGCGGCAACGCCACCTGTTCCACCCGGATGGTGTAATACAGGGGGTTCCACCGATCTTCCGCCCACAGTCCATCCTCGCCAACCTTGACGAGGTTCTGCAAGCGAATCTTACCCACGCAGGCCGCCATACACCGGGTTTCCATCGGCTCGCCACCGGTGAGAGGATCTTTCCCCTCGACCCGCGGATAGCAGGCGATGCACTTCTCGGTCACCCGAGTCGTTCCCCGATACATGGGCTTTTTGTATGGACATTGCTCCACGCACTTCTTGTACCCACGGCACCGGTTCTGGTCGATCAGCACGATCCCATCCTCCGGCCTCTTGTAGATGGCCTTCCGCGGACAGGCAGCCAAACAACCCGGATACGTGCAATGGTTACAAATGCGTTGAAGATAGAAGAAGTAGGTTTCATGTTCCGGCAAGCTGCTGCCGGTCATCCGCCATGGTTCTTCCTTGGTAAACCCGGTCTTATCAATGCCTTCCACAATGGCGCGCATTGACGTGGCCGTGTCTTCATAAATGTTGACAAACCGCCATTCCTGGTCCGTCGGAATGTACCCGATCGCCGCCTGGCCGACTTTCGCCCCGGCATCGAAAATGGTCATTCCTTCGAACACCCCATACGGCGCATGGTGTTTGCGGCCGACCCGCACGTTCCACACCTGTCCGCCTGGGTTGACTTGTTCAATCAACTGCGTGATTTTCACGTCGTAGAACTGTGGATATCCGCCGTACGGCTTCGTTTCCACGTTGTTCCACCACATGTACTCCTGACCTTTCGAAAACAGCCAGGTGGATTTATCCGCCATGGAACAGGTTTGACAGGCCAAGCAGCGATTGATGTTGAACACAAAGGCGAATTGCCACTTTGGATGCCGTTCCTCGTAGGGATACAGCATCTTCCGCCCTAATTGCCAATTATAAACTTCTGGCATGGTTTCCTCCGTTTCTTTGAACGTGTGTCAGTTCAATTTCTAAAATTCCACATTCGATCTTGGTTCGATGTTTACACCTTGATCTTAATGTGGTCGCCTTTGAGCCACTTGATCATGAACTCATTTTCCTGCCCAGGCGTAAACCCGGTCCGGACTGGTTCCCATGGACCCCTGCCGCCGATACCACCGTCCTCTGCTTTGGTGATCCGCATCAGACATTCTTTCGGAGTGGTGTTGACCGCATGGTTGTCCACCTGATACCCGAATTTGAACTTCCAGCCCACTGCGTGTTTGCCCGGCAGTGAGTCGGTTTGGTGCATCGGCATCAACCAGTCACGGGTGAAGGACTGTTGCGCCCCATACCGGAAGTTGGATTGATACCCCGTATCCATTGCGATGGCCCGTCCGTCCGGTCGGGTTTCATGGCCCTTCACGGATTTCGCGGTTGCGACGTACGGCGCGTGCTTCGCCATGGTCACGTGGTACGGGAACGCCGGGTTGTACTTCGCCCGAATCATCAACCGAGCCACTTTGTAGTACGGGTCACTCGGCTTCCATCCTCGGTACGGCCGATCAACCGGATTGCCGTCAACGTACACATAGTCACCGTCGTTGATGCCCCGGTCTTTCGCCGATTGTGGGTTCATGTGTAATTGATGCTCACCCACACCCGGTGTCCGTTTGTCCATCCGATACGCGTCACCGAAGTTCGATTCATACATCTGCACCCAGTCGTTCACTGACCATTGGCTGTGTACACGATGCCGCGTCTTCGGCGTCACGCAGTAGAATTGATACCCCTTCTCCCACAGCGGGTTGGAGTACCGTTTGATTTCCTGCCACGGCAACGCAATGTTCCGCACCGTCTTGTCGTCATGGTGCTGCGCCGTGATAGGAATACCGTAGTCATCCGGCCGTACGTACGGGTTCGTCGTCATAATCGCGTTCGGCAGGTATGGAGTGGCTTCCGTCCCTTCCCGGTGCGAAATGAAGTTTTCACCGTACTCAATGGCTTCCGGCTCCGTCCGGTAGTTTTCATACCGTCCGGTCCGCGTCCATTGCGGCTTCGATTCGTTCGTCTCTTCCCAGAACGGTTGCCGTGGATACGTCCGGCACAGCACCATCCAGCCCTTCTCGGACTTGAGCATGGTGTCAACGCTGTACCCGTACCCCGTACAACTGGCATCCAACAACCGTTGCACGTACACGTCCACCCGGTTGTCGTAGACGAACTTGAAGTAATCCCGGAACCGCCCATCGCCCGTCATGTCGGTCAATTTGGAGGCCACGCCGGCGGTCGTATCCAGGTCGTTTCTGGTGTCATACAAGGGCCGGATGCCCCCTTTCCACACCTGGAACCACGGATTCGACACCGTCGCCGTATGTTCGGGATACGTGAACTCCATCCATGTATTCACACCCATCGCAACGTCGGCATGGTTCACGTCCGAGGTCATCTCGATATCCTGGGTGACGATACATTCGATGTGCGGGTCCACGTTCTTGACCATGTCATAGTGGTGTTTGGCGTTGTTCAACACGTTCACGTTCGCCACCCACCGGAACTTGGTCGGGGTCGGCATGTGCGTCTTTCCGGTAAACACCCGGCGCCCATACTTCGGCGTGTTCACGATCAACGCCGTATCCCCATGGTTCCAGTAAGCCACCTCTTCACCATAGTAGTAGCCACGCACGTGCACTTCCTTACCGTGTGCGTTCGGATCCGTCGTGATCTTGAACGGATTCTCCGCGGTGTGCGTGCCCAACCCACCGCCGGACCACGGGGTGCTGTTCCAGATCCCCGCTTTGTAGTTCCCGGCCCAGGTATGTTGCCCGGTCCCGAACTTCCCGACGTTCCCGGCGATAATCAACACCATCGCCGCGCCACGCGCAATGATGGTTTGGTGGAAGTAGTGGTTCGTGCCTTCCCCGTTGTGAATCGTCGCCGGTTTGATGGTGCCTGAATCTCTGGCCCAGCGGACGATCAGGTCCTTCGGGGACCGGTTGATCTGGTGGACCGTATCCAGGTCATAGTCCTGCAAGTGGACCTGATAC
Source organism: Nitrospirales bacterium (assembly GCA_965232175.1). Taxonomy (GTDB): domain Bacteria; phylum Nitrospirota; class Nitrospiria; order Nitrospirales; family UBA8639; genus Bin75. The sequence goes on along the minus strand of CBDDOW010000006.1, from coordinate 1,344,580 downwards.
AACTGGAAGATCGGTGCCACGTCAACTTCCCGGCCGTTCAGCAACTTCACCCGGTAGGTCCCGGTAAACGCTGCTTCGATCCCGCTGTTCCTGTAGTGCCATCCCACCAATTCGCGGTGAATCGGCACGGCTTGGTTCTTATTGGTGTCCCACACCATGAAACCGCCGAGACGCGCAATCTTCGCCGGATTCAGGGTTTGCACTTTCCCCGAATAGGTCTTGGAGAAGTCCGGCAATGAATAGCCCTTGATCACGTCGCGCGGATCAAGATATTGCAGCGTGTCCGTACGGACCAGAATCGGCATGTCCGTATAGGCCGAGCAGAAATCATGGTCATGCATGTTCTCGTCGAACATGATCTTACAGGCGCCCAGGAACAACGCCGCGTCCGTCTCCGGCCGAACCGGAATCCAGTAGTCGGCCCGATACGCCGTCGGGTTGTACTCCGGCGTGATCACGACCACCCGCGCCCCGCGCTCGATACTTTCGAGTTTCCAGTGCGCTTCCGGCATTTTGTTTTCGACGAAGTTCTTGCCCCAGCTTGTGTTCAACTTTGCGAACCGCATGTCGCTCAGGTCGTTGTCAGAGGTTTGCACCCCGGACCAGAACGGATGCGCCGGGTTTTGGTCCCCGTGCCAGGTGTAGTTCGACCAGTACCGGCCGCCTTGGGCCTGGGCTGGCTTCACTTTCCGGATCCAGTGGTCGAGCAACGCGCCGCAGCCACCGTTCATCCGGGTGACGGCCATCTTGCCGATCACGCCCAGGATGGGCATCCCCGCGCGGAACTTCATGCACCGCACGCCGGAACCCTTGGTCATCTCGATCATTTCCGGCGGATAGCCTTGCTCCCGCAAACGACGGGCGCCGGCTTCGCCGCTGTACCGCTCCGAGATGATGACCATGGCTTTGGCCAGGTACGTAAACGCCGTATCCCAGCTCACCCGCAGCATGTCATCCAGATAGCGGGACGTGAATTTGTATTTGTTCATGACGTCCGGAGTGAATTCCGGGCTTCCGGCATCCATCCAGGCTTTCCAACCACGGCGCATCAAGGGGCCTTTCAACCGATAGGGCCCGTACACCCGGCGATGCATCGTGTACCCCTTCAAGCACATCCGCGGATTGTGAGCGAACGTCCCGCGATTGCCGTAGAGGTCTTCGTAGGTTTGGTGGTCGTAGTTTTGCTCGACCCGCATCACCACACCGTTCCGCACGAAGGAACGCACGCGGCAGGCGTGAGTGTCGTTCGGGGAGCAAACCCACGTAAACGACGAATCATACCGATACTGATCGTGGTACACCCGCTCCCAGGCGCGATCAGGATACTCGCCCAGCGGATTGCCCACTTCGACAACCGGTTGCAGCGCAGTCAGGGCCAAGGCTTTGTCCGCCAGCGCCACTGCCGCCACCGTTCCGGTCGTCACTTTTAAAAATTGACGTCTAGAAAGAAACATTGCAAAACCTCCTCGTGTAAAGGCCGATTGGCCTAACGTGGAATGGATGAATTGAAAAACCCCCTCTCGGGGAAAACGGAACGCTTACCACCTCCTTTCCTGACTCCTGTTTCATCATGCTGTTCATCATCCGCCTTGAATACCGGCTGGTTTCCTGTAACCTCCCCATTTTTTAAGCAATTTTCGAGCCAACATGAACGTTTCAAACAGTTTTTGCAACATATTGAAATTAAAGGGAAAATATTTTCAAGACCCTGCCTGGTCATCGCTCGTGTTTCCAATTGGTAGCATGGCAGTCCCGGGATGAACCCAACGGGATAAAAAAGCCCATGCATGACGCAGGCCACTTGTGACATTTTTCAGATTTTCAATTTTATATCAATAAAAACAATAGGTTGTGATCTTCAAAGAAATATCGTTCAGGGCAAGGATGTTTTGAGACGTTTAGTTATCGTAACACAAGCATCAATAGTGACCCATTTGTCCTATTCACCGTTACCCAAAAGCCCCTGTAATTTGACATAATACCAATTTGGGAAGACAACAAAGGAGAGTTTTCAGAGGCCGGTGAGCCAATGCAGCCAAAAGAAGGGAAACGGGTCGCATGCTGTCGAAACAGGATGGCACAGGAACCACCGCCTAACTTGTTACCTGTCGGGGGAATTATATACCTAGAGGCGCAAGCAAATGTGAAGTTTTGGTAACGTTCAAATAAGCGACTCGGTTCGATTCCGGTCCTCGGCACCACCAATATACACACTATAGCCTATCCCACCCGCACTATTTACTCTGTTCACCGCTCACGCTATACTCGACCCGTTCGCTCCACTGGGGGCTATCTTGATCGGGTCGCCGCCCAATACAAGAGCCTTGCACCATCCGGATGAGGGTCGCTCCTTCATCGGGAAGTGCTGTTTCACTACAGGTAAATAAGCGGGCCTCCAAGTATCCCTTGGTGGAGCGAACACGGCCCAACCTTGTCTGGTCGGGCACGGTGTTGCATGGCTAGACGAGTCCTTTCCAACGACTTTTACGTGTATGTCTATATCGATCCTCGAAACTTCGAGGAGTTCTATATTGGCAAAGGCAAAGGGGCGCGCAAAGACTCGCATTTGTCTGATGTCTCCGATTCCACCAAAGCCCGCCGCATTCGCGCCATTCGCAAAGACGGCCTCAATCCGATAGTCCGGGTCATTGCCCGCAACCTCTCCGAATACGACGCCTTTCTGGTCGAAAAGACCCTCTTGTGGAAGCTCGGAGACCGCCTGTCCAACGTCGCATCAGGCCACTATGCCAAGAAATTCAGACCCCATAATAAGCTTCACCGTGACTTGCCTGGCTTCGACTACGAGCCAGGACTCTATTACTACAACGTCGGCGAAGATCCAACAAGCCGAAATTGGGACGACTTCCGAACCATCGGCTTTATTTCAGCGAGCAACCGTGGCCGGTGGCTTGCAGCCATACTTCGATTCAAGCCCGGTGATGTGGTTGCCGCTTATCTCAAAGGACGCGGATTTGTGGGAGTTGGAACAGTCACTGACCATGCCAAACCGATCAGCGACGTGATCATCAAAAGGAAGTGGCTGCTCGATTACCGTTTACATGGTAAACAGATACACAGCGAATACGTCGCTCCGGTGAAGTGGGCTGCGACCGTCACACGGGACCAAGCCAAATGGAAGCCCAAAGCCGGACTCTTTACCACACAGCTTGTCCGTGCCTCCCTGGATAACCAGCCCAAGACCAAAGCGTTCCTTGAAGCGATGTTCAACGTCAGCATTGATGGATTGCTGAAATGATACGTCATCCAAGCACTTGATCACGAGCCGTCTGAGGACGAACTCAACAAAACGGTTTACATCCCTTCTGAATCCGACGAATGACAGTCTGAAAAGCCGTTCTTGTCCAGGACCTATTAGCTGTGATGGTCAGCACGGCAATTCAGTATCCCTTCCTGTAAACTTCCAAATTATTTTATGGACATTAAACACCAACAGGTCGTTATATGACCACGTTCGTGGTACTTGCGACACAGTCAATGAGCTTTTCTCTCCGTCCTGTGTCGTAAATTCCAGCGTTATTCCTGAGTACTTCCACGTCCCTTGCGACGTAATCGTGCAGCCAGATGCCCGGATAATATACCGATGGTCCGGGTACATCCATACGTAGGCGTAGTCCGGATCAGAGGGATTTTCCACAATCCACACGCCTGACAAATCTGCGGACAAAATGGCCTCCGTATTTCTGGTGCTGACCGCCTCTGTGCCAGGAATGGGCGGCAACTCGTCTTTGAGCGGGTCGTCGCACTCGCCTTTGCATCGCAGTTCTTCAACGATCGCCGCTTTGTCGGGGATGGGCGGTAGCGATTGCGGCTCTGTCACTTCGGCACTCAGCCGATCCAATGCATCGGTCACACGATGACCGCCGTCATTAAGCCCTTGTCCAAACCCGACAAAGAAAGTAGAAACAGGAACGATAAAGACCCCGATCACGATTAGCAGAGCGCTTCGTTGTCGGGATGCCCGCCACCATTGGTTCCCTGGACGAATCAGGCCGAATAATCCTAGCCCGATGAGGCTCAGAGCCAACAACATCAGCACGGATTTCATGTGTTGCCTCCTTAATGAGCGGTGAATCGGAATCCCGACCAAACAAAGGTCGGGCCGGTTCTACCCTACCAAGGCGACTTGGAGATCCTGCGTATTTACCTGTGAACAACGGCACCCGTCGAGGTGAGAGCGACCCACCTCAACTGGTGCAAGGCTCTTGTATTGAGCAGGCGACCCGACAAGGGGCAGCCTTAGTAGAGCGGAATAGCCGAAGTGTAGCGCGGGTGAATCAGCGGAGTAAATAGTGCGGATGGAAGTGGCTATAGTGTATAGTGGTGATGCCGAGGGCGGGATGTTACCGAAACTTCACACGGCTTGCGCTTCCAGGTATATAAGTCCCCCTGTCGGTAACAGATTCAGGACTGCGACGGTGTAGATGGTTTCCCTCTATGACTCATATTACGGTCCAGATGCGCATAGGCATTTCATAGCTCCGTCGTTACCAAGATGCTGGTTTTGCTATATTCGTGCCCGGCACACGATGGGGAAACTGCGCGTCCCGCAACATAGACCGCCGTATGTGCCGGATGTGACTGGCGACATTCTGCAGCTTCGGTGCCACCGACCAACGCCCCGGGCAAACGACATATACCACCTTTCCCCTTTCCATTGTCACCATACGAATAGGGGTAACGAGATCGGTGTCGTTCGAGACAACCACGGCGACATCGAAAAGGTCTTTCCAAGCATCATTCAGGAGATGCACGGCGAGGCTCACATCTGAACCCTTTTCCTCCATGGTATGAACTTCCGCAATCACCGCGTCGGGCGAAGGCCTGGTGGTCTTGTGCTGCTTGTTCACTATCCTATTCCGCGACGCGTAGCTTCCCACGGGCAATGTCTGGGTCTGTTGATCCGGACTAGAAACGCCAAAGGTTCCAGCCGGCAGGGTCACGGGCACCGGTGCATCGATCCGTCTTTCGGCAATCGGCAGATTGACGAGTGGTCGCCAGACTGTCTTGGCAAGGAAGCTACCGAAACAAATCTCCACCTCGGGCAACGTCCTAAGCGCATTGAGATAAATTTGCTGCCTAGCCGGTGCATAGGGATCCGATGCTCCGGAAACCTTGGCTGTAAAGTATTTCAACTTTTCGATGGTATGTCCGAACGGTAGCACCCGATAGGAAAGAGCGACGAGATTGAGCCACTTAAACGATGTGCCTTTGAGGGCTCCGTAGTAGAGATTGAAGCCATCGACATAGACGCGGGTTCGCATGCACCGTTTCCAAAAAAGCAAGGGCCACCCCGAAGGACGGCCCTTGAGCCGACAGCATGCTGCCGGCGGGTAGAATATGGACGCGATTTACGGCAGAAGCCACTTCTCTGCCACGCGACTGCCTCATGTATCCACCCGAATCAATGCCGGCTGGTTTTCTCTATTTCTATAGCAATTTTCGCGCCATCACGAGCGTTGTTGCAATATCTTCGCAACCTATTGAAAATAGAGAGTAATTTATTTTCTGAACGATGCAGAATGCTCCAGCACGTTTCCAATTGGTAGCACACCGTGGAATTGGTCGTTGCCCATCGAAGCAGGACGGCACAGGGGCCATCCTCTACTGCCGGTAACAGATTCAGGGCAGGCCTCCATCAGCCGATGCCTTTGGCACCAGCGGGATGTGGGTCCAGGACGCTCCGCCGTCCCGACTGCGAAAGAGGCCGCTGCCGTTCGTGCCCGCGTACAGCACCCGTGAATCGCTCGGGTCCATGGCGATGGCTCGAATATTCAGGTTGGCCAACCCGTCATTGGTGGCGTTCCACGTGTGCCCGCCGTCCCGGCTTTGAAAGATGCCCCGGCTGGTCCCCATGTAGAGATGCCGCCCGTTTCCCGGTTCCAGCGCGAGACTGCTCACGTAGAGTTCTCCGAGATCAGCCGCCAGTCTCACCCACGTCTCGCCTCTGTTGAGCGTTTTGAACACCCCTTGCGTGGTGCCCGCGTAGACCACGTCCGGATCAGCGGGATCGATCAGCAACCGATTCACGCCCAGGGCCATGGATGCCAGTTTGGCGTCATCGGGCACGAGCCCGTTATTGGTCTTGGTCCAATGGTCCGCGCCGTCAACACTGCGATAGATTCCCCCGCTTGTCCCCGCGTAGAGGATATTGGGGCGGATCGGGTCCACGGCCAACGCCACGATAAAATTGATCTCGTTCATGCCTCGCATGCGCTCGGCCCAGGACCGGCCGGCGTCCTTCGTCCAGAACACCCCCACGGTCGTCGCCGCGTACAGGATCTGCGAGTCGGCCGGATCGAAGACCAGTTGATTCACGTTGGCCGAGATCGTTCCTTTTTGAATGCCGGCATTACGCGGGAGCCACCGCCGCCCCCCGTCCGGACTCTGGTACACCCCGTCCGCAAGCGTGCCGGCAAACACATTGGCCGGAAGCTGCGGATCAATCGTCAGATTCATCACCCGAACGCGGCTCAACCCTTCGGAAAGCCGCTTCCAGGCCAGTCCGCCGTCACGGGTCTTGTACACGGCTTCTTCGGTGGCCACGTAGATCAGCTTCGGCTTGACGGGATGCACCACCACCGCCACCACGCGATCGCTCCGCTGCGTGCATCCCGGCAGCAGGGACACCATCATCAAAAGGACGACGGCATGTCGAAAGACGCGCTTCATCGGTTCAGGCCGGGCTGGCGGGAGCCACGGTCCAGGTCCAGGGGGGTTGCATATCCGGTGAGTTCGACGTAGCCCTTCCCGGCCACGGGAACATTCTGATAATGACCGCGCGCGTCCACCGCTCCTTCCCAATACGTCACCCGGGTCCTGCGCTCGGTCCGCAGTTCCTGATCCGGCAGCACCGGCGTCACCGTCACGCGAAGCGGAACCGACGGAATTTCCAACGTCCATTGGGCCGGGTACTGCGCGCGGCTGTGCGGGCTGGTCCATCGCTCGTGCGTACGCACCACGAAATCCGAGCGGTCCAGATGCCGGCTCGTGCCGTCGGGAAAGATCAACGTCCCGCTCGACGCCGGATCATGGGACCCATCCCGCTTACGCAGCAGATAGAGCATGAGTTCCACGTTCGAGTCAAATTGCACGCTGAACCAATCCCACCCGACCTGATCCCGGCCCAATGCGCCGGACCCGAACTCATGATCCATCCACCCGGTCCCGGTGACGGCAAACGGTTCGCCGCCTACCCAGATGGTGCCCTGAGTCCCCAGACGAGTGAGGGAATAATAATGCGACGCCTGACCCGGGCCGGCGCCCTTGCGGCTGATCCCGTCCCGTCCATGGATCACAGGAGGTTTGCTCAGCGTGAACGTCAGATCGACGCCGAATCCGGAATCTTTCGCCGTGAGATGCAACCGGCGATGCTCCCCGGTCACGGGCTCCAGGACCCAGCGGTCGATCCAGACCTTCATCCGGCCGGAGTCGGCCCCGGCTTTTCCAAAGGCCGCGCGACTCAACTTTTCTGAAAAGCGAAACGCCGCCGCCTCGACGTCGGTAACGGCCAAATGCGCGAAATACAATTGCCGCAACGCCCAGCGGGATTGGTGATCGCGGACGCGCGCATCATCCACGGCCTTGCGGAAAAACGCGACTTCATAGCCGAACCGTCGCGCCGACCGGTCAGCAACGTGACCGGTGAAGTACCACCACTCCAGGCCGTAGTTGTCGTGAGACCCGTGATCCCGGGGAAAGGCATACACGTATCCGGGCCGTGCCGGAATCAGGTCCTGCGACGGGACGGAGGCAGGGTCGGCCCTCGCGAGGCTTCCGGATGAAGCGGGAAGCACACCCTCGCCCCGGCCCTCTTCCAGGGAAAGAGGGAAAGCAATCGACAGGACGCAGCAGAGACCTATGACCCCATGACGGAGTCCCGACATGACGTTTCACCCTCCAGGTTGCGCTCGTTTGGGAATGACAACGCCGACGCGGCGAGCCCCTCGTTCCATCAACACATGAGTCAACACAGGCCAACGAACCACCACGTTGACAGGCATTTTGAGCGTCGGCTATCGTACAGCATGCCCGCAGTAAATGACACGTCTTCTTCGAAGGCCTTTCCCGTCCCGGAGATCATTCCGATTTTTCCGCTTCCCAACGTGGTGCTGTTTCCCGACACGTACCTGCCGCTTCATATTTTCGAGCCCCGGTATCGGGAAATGGTCGCCGATGCCAGCCGGGAAGGCGCCTGCATCGGCATGGCGTTGTTCAAGCAAGGCTGGGAAGACCGGTATCACGGCAATCCGCCCGTCTTTGCCGTGGGATGCGTGGGACGAATGACCCATATCGAGCCGCTACAGGATGGCCGGTCGAACCTGATCCTGCAAGGCCTCTCCCGGTATACGATCCGGGAGGAATTCTTTGATGCCCGGTATCGCAAGGCCAAAATCGCGTTGGAGCCGAGCGAACCGTTTCAAACGATTACCGAAGGGGCCGCGCGCTCAACCCTCACGGCGTTGGCGACGCGCTACCTGGAGTCACGAAACGCCGAGACCCTCTGCCAGCTTGTGAGCGATGACGCCATGACGGACCGCGTGCTGGTGAATGGGCTGTCCTCGTGTCTGGACTTCACGCCGTTGGAAAAACAGTTCCTGCTCGAAGCCGAAAGCCTGCTTCAACAAACCCGCCGCCTGATCGACCTCCTGAAGTTCAAACTCGACGGGGAACCCCAATTGTCAGGGTGGGGATGATGCATGCCGCGGTCGTGATCGAAGCCGCCCGTTTGGGGAAAACCTTCGGTCCGGTGACGGCCGTCGAGGATCTGTCGTTCACGGTTCACGCCGGTGAAATTTTCGGACTCCTGGGCCCCAATGGCGCGGGGAAAAGCACGACCCTGCGGATGCTGATCACCGTGCTGCCCCCGTCCCACGGAACGGCGACGGTGCTGGGGCACGACGTCGTGACGGAGGCGGATACCGTCAGAAGCCTGATCGGGTACGTGCCGCAGGAACGCGCCGTGGACCGGTTCCTGACCGGTCGGGAACACCTCGAGTTGCTGGGCGGGCTCTACCATCTTTCCCCGGCGGACATGCAGGAACGGATCCCCGAATTGCTGAAGCTCGTGAATCTCGAAGAGCACGCGGACCGCGTGGTCAAAACCTACTCCGGGGGCATGAAACGCAAACTGGATATTGCCTGCGGGTTGCTGCCTCGCCCCCAAATCGTGTTTTTGGACGAACCCACGCTGGGATTGGACGTCCAAAGCCGGTTGCGGATCTGGGACTACATCCGCCAACTCCGTGAGAACGGGATCACCATCGTCATGACGACCAATTACCTGGAAGAGGCCGACCAACTGTGCGATCGACTCGCGATCATCGAGGGCGGAACCATTCGGATCATCGGCTCGCCGCTGGAGTTGAAGACCGGACTGGGCGGCGACAGCCTGTCCGTCACGGTCAAGGAGCACGAAACAGACAAACTCTCCCGCCTGCGCGAAGGCGTCCTCACCCTGCCCTTCGTCCGCGACGTGCGCCTCAAACCAACCGGACTGGACGTGCTCGTGGAATCGCCCGAGAAATCTCTCCCCGCGGTGATGGAAGTCGCCCAACGCCTTGATTGCAGTCTCGATGGGATCGAGTATCACCGGCCCCGGCTCGACGACGTGTTTGTCGCCCATACCGGGCACGGATTGCGGGGAGGCACTCCGGACGCGGCGGAGGAATAGCAGAAGATCACAGATGACCATCCAACACTACAGACAGGAAGTGCTCGCCCTCACGATGCGGTGGGTTCGCCGGCTCAGCCGGGAAAAATTCAGCATGCTGTTTACCCTGGTCCAACCCATGCTGTTCTGGCTGATCTTCTTCGGCAGCCTCTTTCAGCACGCCGCCAACGTCACAATTCTCCAGGCCCCGAATTATATGAGTTTCCTGGCGGGCGGGGTGGTCATCATGACGGTCCTCAACAACGGACTGGCCGGAGGCGTGGATCTGCTGTTCGACAAAGAGAACGGGTTCCTGGAACGCATGATGTCCACGCCCATTCACCGGTCCTCCGTGATCCTCAGCCGCTACCTCTTCGTGATGGCCATTACCGGCATGCAGATTCTGGTCATTCTGAGCATCGCGTTCCTCTTCGGCGTGCGCCCCGAAACGGGGCTGCCGGGCATCGCCGTGATCCTGGCGATCGGCATGCTGTTCGGCGTGGGGCTGACCGCCATCTCCATGGGCATTGCGTTTTCCGTCAAAAGCCACGGCGACTTTTTCTCCCTGCTGGGCTTTCTGTCCCTGCCCATGATTTTTCTCAGCTCGGCGCTCGTGCCCCTCTCCGCCATGCCGGGATGGATGCAGGCGGTGGCCCTGGTGAATCCGATGACCTGGGTTATCGACGCCGTGCGCCCGCTCATTATCACGGGGTGGGACGCCGCCATTCCCCGGGTGGCCCTGGCCTTCGTGATCCTCGCCGTTTTCGATGCCGTGTGTCTGTACGGCGGGGCCAAGGCCTTCCGCCGGGCAATCGGGTAACGCTTGAAAACCGGGAACCCCGCCCGCGCGTTCACTGGCCGCGCGCGGAACCGTTCCTTGGGCATCATGGCCATCGACGCGCCGTCATCGCATCTCGACAACCAGCGGGGACACGCCACCCTCACCACGGCCCTGGCCCTGGTCATCATTGTCGTCGGCGGGATCTGGATTTGGAATCATTTGGATTTCGACACCCAGGACTTTATCGTCGATGAAGTCGTCCCCGTCCTGTTCCTGGCCGTCGCGCTCACGCTCATCACGTGGGTGAACGTGCGCAAGATCAAGCGCGCGAAAAACCAAAAAACCCGGCGCGCCGCGCTCCTCAAAAAATTTTCCGGCGAAAAGGCGCCGCGAAAGCGGTTCGATCTCGCCAGCCAACTCATTGAACTCAACGACTATCAACTGGAAGGACTGGAAAGCGTGGCTCCGGACATGGCCGAGGTGTTCGTGTACACCTTCAAACGCTCCCTGGGCGACAAGCAGCACCGGGTCCGGGGCATGGCCGCCAGTTACCTGGGCGTCGTGCAACACCGGGAAAGCATTCCCCTGTTGATCAAGGCATTGGAAGACGATCACGCATACGTGCGGGGCTCCGCGGCGCTGGCCCTGGGACGCATGCGCGCCACGGAAGCCAAGGCCAAATTGGAATATACGATGAAGGAGGATTGGGATCAGACGGTGCGGAGCAGATCACGAGAAGCCGTCGAACGAATAGGGTAGGGTTTATTGCGATAGCGGGCGCATGGCGGCGTTGTGTCCTCGCTCAACCCTCGCCTATCTCGTTTGATAAGCCTCGGATTTCGCTCCGGGACGCCTTGCCCTGCATCCCGCTATCACAATAAATAAACTAGAGGGTTCTTGAGGAATCAGGACTCGCCCGTCACGCGGCCCAGCGCAGCCTGATCCGCGCTGGTAAAGCGATACCCCTTGCTGTACAGCGCCTGCATGCCATCGGTCAGAATCGTGAACTCGACCGCCTCACGAACGTCGTCGAATTTTCCCGTCAGCGTGGCAAGGAGCTGACCGGGATACTCTCCCGGCAACGGCGTCACGTTCAGGGAAGCCAATATATCCCGGAGTTCGCTCGCGTCATAGCGTTCGTCATCATCCCGGTCGGCAATCAGGGCCAATTGATAAAACGTCAGGCTCAACGAGAGGGTGGATTGGGTATGCGCAAAGGCCTGACGCGCTTCCTCGATGCCGGGGTAGCGACCGGCACAGGCGTGGAAATCGGGGTCGGGATCGGCGTCCGCGACAAAGGACAGGCGTTTCACGTCAGGCCGCATTCCGGGAGACGGTTTCAATTGCTCATAAAACCACGACGTACAGGACTCCGCGACCGCAAAATCGACTTTGTCCCGGGTAATCTGCCGGGCGATATGGTGGATGAAGCCCTCGAACACGCCGTGATCGATCGCGGCCCCGCTCAGCCCGCCCGTCAAAAAAAGAGCGGCCGCCAGGCCGCCTGTCACCCCGAGTGCCCGTGTTCGCCGGTCCATGACGGCAGTATACCATCAGCCCGGAACCGTCGCCAGCGGAATGTGTCGCGCCCCGCGTCACGATGGAGAGAGGCGGTCTGCGCCTCGTATGGGCCGGCAGTGGACCAACGACGTGAAAAATTCAGAAAACTTCTTTAAGCTCACGGGAATGCCGCCCGAACGTTACTTTGAAATCGACCCCGATCCCGAAACCGCCACACGGATTCGCAAAGAGCGGGAAAAAGCCCGCGCCCTCAAACGCACGCCCTGGTGGAAGCGGCAACTCCACAACGGGCGCTGCCACTACTGTGGCAAGCTGTTTCAACCGGACCAACTGTCCATGGACCACGTCGTGCCCCTGGCCCGCGGCGGAAAATCGACCAAGGGCAACACCGTCCCGGCATGTCTGGAATGTAACCGCAGGAAAAAACTGGAAACCCCGGCGGAGGCGGCGCTGAGAACGTTGGGGAACCCGCCGGCTTGCGGCGACTGAATCAGGCACCGTTCCCCATCAGCAACGGCCGGGTGCGCTGAACGCCGCCGGGCGCGTCCCGGCGCTCGATCCGCCCGGCAAGGCGCGGACAGCCGTCATGCGTCCCGGCCGGCCCGCTGCTCGGCCGCGGCCATCGCCGGGCCGGTCGGCCGGCCGCCCAGAAGGAATTCCCCGACGCTGCCCTCGATCAACGGGTCCAGGCCCGTGGCCTCGGCAAAGGCCGCGGCGTTGCCGTTGCCGAGCGCGCACGGAGCGAGTCCGAGGTCGGTCGCGGCCAGATAGAGCGTCTGGTAAAGAACACCGGTATCGCGCAGGATGAGCGCATAGGCAATGGCGCTGTACTTCCACATGACCCGGGCAAACCGCGCGGCCACGATGACGAGCGCCTGCGTCTCGTCGATGCCGCCGGCAGAATCCCGGGCTTCGGCGAGCAGCGCCGCGACCGCGGGCGTTCGGTCGCAGAGCCGCACGAGTGCGTGGTCCGCGGCATCGTAGTGATAGAGCCCTGTCTCGATATCCGCGGCCCGGTCGATGGCCAGGTAAATCTCCAGCTCGCCGCACCCGCCTCCGGTGGGATACGGCCGCCTCGGCGCCCCGGTGCGGACCGGTCCGCCTCCGAACGTACCGGAGACGACAAGGTCGCCACGGATGCGGACAGCGCGGTCGAACAGCGCGCCGACGTCGTTGAGCGTAATAGGGTGACGCTGATCGTAGGCCCGAATCGAAGCGCGCCGCTCCAGCACGTCGGCAAGGGCCGCGCTTGGCCGGTCGACGGCCACGGGGAGCGTGATGCGTGTCCCGGGCCAGGGCGAACGGATCGCCGGCGGCGACTCGATCCTTCCCAGATGGGGATAGATCCCGCCCATGGGATCCTGATGCCAGCCCCCGCGATGATGACGGTAGAAAGCGAGATCGTGGAACTCCCACAAATCGAGCGCTTCCCGATGCCGGGGATCGTCATCGCGTTGTTCAAGAAACCCGGCCGCGGCGAGCGCGCGGCGCACAACAGGCGAGTCCAGCGCCGCCGAATCGGAAAACGACAGCCGCGCCCCCACCAGCGGCGACTCCAGGAGCCAGCCCCGGTCGTCGCGTCGGATGAAGGCGAACCGGTCGAGGCTGATGTCCGGCGCCGGCTCCTCCGCGAGCGCAGGCTCGAACGTGGCAATCTGCGGCAACAGCACAGCCCGCTCTCCCGCCTCGTCGAGAAGAGGAAACTCGACCAGACCGGCAGCCGCCAGCCGCCGGAGCAACATCATGAAAGCGGCCGCCCGCGCCGGTCCGCCGGCCCCGAGCGCAAGGTTTCTCAGCTCGGAGGCATGCGCGCCCGCGGACAGACGGTCGAGCGCGGCAGCGAACGCTTCCTCATACGATACGAACGGCTCGGATTCGCCGCCCGGCCGCCGCAGCGTGAAGGACCCGCCGTCCCGGGAACGGGAGAGATCGTGCCCCCGGCGCAATCGGCAATGGATCCCCGGCGTGCGGGGCAGATCGAAAAAACTCATGGCACCCTGTGTACGCCCGACCCGGCCGGTCCACTGCCGCCCGGCTCCCGGTCATGACGCCGACAGAATCCCAGGGACTTCAACGCTGTCTCCTGTTTGTGGATGCTTCAGGCTCCCCGACGCCTGCATGACCGTGCGCGTCGCGTTGAACCAGCGTTCGGGAGGACCCCACCCCTAGCAACGCAGGTAGAACACGACCAGATACCCCTTGGCCGAGACCGCGCCGTCCGCCTCGACCGCAAGCTTGAAATGATGGATTCCTCCCCGCACGGTCCAGAAGCCGTTCCCGTCGAACCCCTGACAGGGCATGAACGACGCATGCAACCCGCGCGCCTTGTCCGGCAGGCACAGTCCCTCGTCCACCAGACGGTCGATGAATCCCCGCCAGGCTCCCGGCGGCGTGGAGGGTATTCGCTGCTCATGGAAAAATTCCAACGAAAGTCGCGGCGAAATCCTGCCTCCCACAATGTCGAAGGCGATCGTGCATTCGGACCTGATCCCCGGCAAATCCCCCATCGCCAGGCACGTGGCCGGGGTCGCGCCACGCCAGCCGACCTCCCGAAGAAAAACCGGCAGTTCCTCCAAGCCGACCTTGGCGCCAAGACGGATAGCGCGAGGGCGCCGTTCGGGCAGGACCGCGAGATGGGCAAGACGTCCGCTCTGTGGGATCGTGTCTACGGTCTTCCGGACCGCCCGGCACTCTGTTTCGTCCTCCGGCCATTCAACGCTGTCCAGAACGGCCCGGAGGAGCGTGTCGGTGTCGGCGACGGACGGCTTCATGTCGAGCCTGGTCAGGAACAGGCCGGGTTCAGGCGGGGGACCGGCCGGAGACGCGTCTACGAGATCGTATTCGAGAATGATATTGCGGACCCGGTCCGCCAGGGGGAACTCGCGGTCCCCCAGCCGTTTCAGAAGCCGCCCCGCGGCAGCCGCGCCGCGGAAACGCCGAAACCAATCAGCCAGAGGCGTGGCCAATTGCACAAGCAGATGGAAATCCGCGGCGAGACGGGGTTCCCCAAGCCGGCTTTCGAACCCGAACACGCTGTTCATGGCCAGACGCGGCAGCCCGGCCACCAGGGAGAGAAGGCCGCCCCAGCCCGCTTCGTCCACCAGCGTCTCCGGCAGGAAGCACCGCACAGGCTGCCACGCCTCTGCAACGTGCCCCGGGCCTTCACACCGCGATTCATCCGCCGGCAAGGGCGTCCGACCAGCTTCCGCTATCATTCATACAACTCCTCCGCAGAACAGGTCTCGGCGCAAAAGCCTCCCGAGGCCTGCTGTAACTCCTTCATGTCGAGCTTGGGTTCGGGCGGCAGCACCAGATGCACCGCCTGGGGGCTGTCCTCCATGATCCGCACGTCCACCCTCGCCGGCACCGTGATCCCGAATTCCTCCTCAATCACGGCCCTGGGCTCCGCGAACAACCGGCCCCGGAAGGCCTGATCATCCGTGGACTTGGCAATCAACTGTTTTCGCATTTCATCAATCGTTTGCATCTGCACATCCTTTCCTTTGTTGTTGTGCGTTGTGTTCGCCGACCGGGTCTTCCCCGGTCGATGGCGACCAAAGGCCGTCAGCGCAGCCTCAATCGCCCGTTTCCGCGCTGCCTCGGCAACGCCCGGCACAGTGGCGCGGAATGCAGCTTTCAATCTTTCAAGTGGATCGGTCATGCCATATCCTCACTCGCTGCCATGGCGCGCAAGCACTTTCGTATCTGGTGCATCCGCCATGACACGGTCACTTCAGACACACCCAGAATCTCGCCCGCGTCGGCATGCCGCAGCCCCTGGTCCACGACGAGAATCGCGGTGGCCAGCAGATTCTCGGGAAGGCAATCCAGCGCCTGCCGCAACCACATCAACTCTTCCGCGCGCGCAACCTCGCCGGCCCGCCTCAGGGCTTCCGCCTCGGCATAGAGGGCCTCGTTGCGTTGCCGCGAAGATCTGCGCCGTCGCGCATCGCTTGCCGCGTTGACGACCACCCGGTAGAGCCAACTGGAGAACCCGTGATCACCGCGAAACTGAGAGAGCTTGGCGGGCAGGGCCACACAAATGTCCTGCGCCAAATCAGCCGCGGCTTCGGCATCGCCCAGCGCGTGGAAACCAATCCGATAGATCCGGCCGTAATGCCGATCGAGCAACTCGACAAAGGCGTCGGCATCGCCTGCCACGACTCGCTGAGCCAAGATTTCGTCCGATTGCATAAGCAAAAAAACACCATCGAACTCAAGTCCGTAAGATCACGACCTTATCATAAAGGCACCAGCCCGTGAAGATTCCTCCGGGGACATTTGTTCGATCCCCCGTCCCGGCCCGCGGCAGCAGGGCAGCCGACGACAGACCTCACAATGAGTCATGGCCAACGCGCGCCGGCATCATTCGGTTCCGGACATGCCATGACTACCCTGATCCTGCGGATCCCAATCTTCCGCCGTGTAAGAAAATCCGCCGCCGGACGCCTGATCCAACTGATCCAGGCTGAGATTGGGTTCGGGCGGCAGCACCAGGTGTACCGCCTGGGGGCTGTCCTCCATGACCCGGACGTCCACGCTCGCCGGCACCGTGATCCCGAACTCCTCCTCGATCACGGCCCGGGGCTCCGCGAGCAACCGGCTCCGAAAGGCCAGGTCGTCCGTGGATTTTGTCAGCAATTGCGCCCGCATCTCGTCCATCGTTTGCATTGACATACCTCCTTTGCCAAGTTACGTGACGCCTCTGTCATTTATATTAATAGTAAACGTCAGCCGGAGCGGATTCCTTGGCATTCCGGGAAGATTTTTTTCAATCCCGCGTCCCGGGCTTGCGTTTGCCTGAGCTGACCGCGCGCTTCCGGGTATCAGCATCAGAACACCGGCTCATCGGGGTTGAATTCGGCTTCGGCCAGCGGCGCAGCGCGCCAGCCCATGGCAACGGGGACGTCGTAGAGCCGGCCGGATCCGAACCTCGGCCAGAAATGCCTGAGTCCCGGAACAATCACCCGCGCGACCGGCAGACCAATGTCAGCCCGGGTCTGGTCGAGCACCAGGAATTCCATGCCCGCATCCTCCACGATCCGGCGGCAGAGCGCGATATCGTCGCGGTGGTCGCCCGTGCCGGGCGCGCGGGAAGGCGGCGCCTTGCGGAGCGACGTGGCAGGGTCCGGCGCAAGATAGGGTTTGTCGGCTATCCTCGCCGTGCGCAGCCATTCGTCGGCGCGAGCGCTGTCCTGTTTCTGCGGGAGCGTCCCCGCCAGATGGATCTGATTGAGTTCGCAGACCGCGCGCGACGCGGCCACAAGCGGGTCGAAATGGCACCCGACCCCGTAGAGGATGCGATCCTCGCCGCCCGAGTCGCAGCGGGACAACGCGACGAACACCGGAATGCCGAGATCGTGGGTGACGTCGAGCATCCACATCTCCCGGCCGGCCCGTTCGTAGCGCGCCGGGGCTTCGGCCAGATACTGGTTGTCGAAGCTCGCCAGGTCCACCGCCGGTACCCGGATCTGGTTGTACCACCAGCAGGCAAACGCGTCGCGCTCGACAAGCTCGAAAAAGCCCTGGAGAATCGCCTCCTCGAACGTGTTGCCGGATGCGCAGCCATTGGAATTGGCGAGGAACTGGTTGGCTTCCCCCTCCACCGGCGA
Source organism: Nitrospirales bacterium (assembly GCA_965232175.1). Taxonomy (GTDB): domain Bacteria; phylum Nitrospirota; class Nitrospiria; order Nitrospirales; family UBA8639; genus Bin75. The sequence goes on along the minus strand of CBDDOW010000006.1, from coordinate 1,326,996 downwards.
GGCATAGTAGAGCAGCCGGGTGGGGATGTACCGCCAGGCCTCCGCGGTCAATGACCAGACCGGCGTCCAGTCGAGCGCCTGCGAGGCGTCGAACGGCACCGGCCTTGACCGGAGACGCGCCACGTCGGGCGGCTGTTCAAACTGGACGTCGCTGAACCGTTCGATTGCATTGGGCGGCAACGCCGCGCCATCGGGGAATTCATCCATCCTGCGCCGCAGCACGACCTCCCCGCCCTGGAGGATACCCGAATACCGTTCGATCGCCTCGCAGAGCGCGCTGGCTTCCGCCTGGGCGGGCGTGCTGCCCTTGCCGGCGCTGGACCCGCGGACAATCCCGAAGCGTAACTCCGCATAGCTCGAAGCCAGGACGGTCGGGGCAAAGCTGGCCAGATAGACAAAGAACCACGGATCGGACGGGTCCCCGATCCGCCGGAGGTCCGTGACGATACCGGTCACCGGATCGACCAGATGGCGAAGACGTCTCAGCGTCTCCTCGGGGTGAATCGATCTCGTCCCGCCGCTGTTGCGCAGCGTATTCGCGCTCGCGCCCAACTGCGGCGGCACAGGCGCAGGGTCCGCGTTCACGCCGCAGTCGGGACATTGCGGCCAGCGCGGCGCATGGTGAAAGCCGGTTCCGGTGGCGGCATCAACGGACATCGCGCGATCATGGAGCGGCGCCTCCTCTCCGAAGACGATCCATTTGGCGATTTCCACCGCCGCCAGGGCGTAGGCCGCCGCCGCGAGCGGCGACGAGCCGGGCCGGGCGGATTTCCCGCGCAGGAAGGACTCCAGTTGACTCGTGGCGGACAGGCGCCGTGAAAAACAGCGCCAGCACGCGGCGTCCCGACCGAAGACCGGGCCAAACAGGGCTCGCGCGTCCGTCGGCTTGACCAGCAACCATGGCCGGCCGTTCCCGCCGGCCGCATGAAACGCCTCGTGCCGTTGCGACAGATAGTCGTCGGTGACAACGAGGCGAAGCCCCGGCGCGTCCGCGCCGACGACTGCGCCGAGACCGGCAAGATACGTCGCAAGCGCGCCATCGTCCCCGCGGACCTCGACCGGGGTCGCGCCAAGGCATTCCTGCGCCCGAGACGGAGAGGCGCCGAGCGCGCTCCAGAACGCCGCCAGCTCCGGCGCCATATTGAACTCCGCCGACACCACGAAGCCGGAAGAAGCCAACCGGACCAACGCCGTCTGCACCTCAACCGGCGAATGCCCGTTCTCAAGCTCGGCAAGCACCTGCCGCCGCGTGCGACTGCCATCGAGCAACGGCAGCAGGCTCCCAAAGCACCGCCCATTCAGTTCAACGGCAACACCCTCCGCCACCAACAGCACCCGGTCCGAGTTCACGACGTCGAACCGGAGGTGCGGCGCCAGCATCGGAACGGTCACCAGCCCCTTGTCGGCCGCGGTCACATGCCGCACGCCCTGCGGCGCAGACGCAACGTTGCCGGTCACAACCGGCCCCGTTCGGGACAGGGAGGCGCGACGACAACGCCGGAAAAGCCGCGGGCCATCATCACTCGTAGAGATTCATGCTGCCACCCGAGCAGCCACTGGGCATGCCCGTCCCGCCAGTCGTCTGCCGCATATCCTGCATGTTGAGTTTGGGCTCGGGCGGCAGCACCAGGTGCACCGCCTGGGGGCTGTCCTCCAGGACCCGCACGTCCATGCCCTCCGGCACCGTGATATCGAACTCCTCCTCGACCACGGCCCGGGGCTCCGCCAACAACCGGCTCCGGAAGGCCAGGTCGTCCGTGGACTTGGCAATCAACTGTTTTCGCATTTCATCAATCGTTTGCATGGGTGAATCCCTCCTCGATTCAGGCTCAATCGGGCGGCGCCTGGCCTCGCCCAGGGCGGGACGGTTATCCGGCTGAGTCCCCGGGTGAGGGCGGCAGCACGATGTTCACGGCGTTGCCGGAATCCACCACGATTCGCACCTCCGCGCCCTCGGGGATCTCGAAGCCCTCAGCCTTCAACGTTCCGGCCGGGTCCGCATCCATCCGTGCCCGAAATTCCGGGTCCCCATAGTACTTCGCAACCAGATCGACATACCGGCCTGATCCGTCATCACCAACAATTGCGCTCATGTTCTGCCTCATGCATTAGTGTGTGTTCTAAAAGGATAACGTTCCGGCGCGTGCAAAGCTTGGAACTTTTCTCGACCTGTTCGATCATCGGACCGCGGAATGGCAATTGTTGGATTACGCTACGCTAATCCACCTACACAGCTAAGGCAGATACCTCTTGTGCGCGTTGCTCCTTATTGAGCCTATTCATGAAGATATTACGTGTGAGCCGTTAAGAATTTTCAAGTAAGTTTACCGGGAATCCAGGTATTTGACAAAATACCTGGATTCCCGGTAAATTTCAAGCATGAAGATTTATATACCAAATAGCGCCTTCCTGGGTAATATTAACCATTTTCTGAGAAATTTTGACCCAGCCTCGCCGGGGGAACTTCAAATAAGAGCAAATGAGAAGTGGATGGCTGTACATCCAGTGGTTTTAGCGATGATTGCGGCACTTGGCTCAACGGTCGAAACCCGACATATTCAATGCATTAAATTCGCGTCAAAGTCGAAAAATTACATCATTCGCATGGGGCTCCTGGATTTTTTGGGGCTTGACCCAGCAGAGGATACGGTTCTAGAACATGACCCCTCCGGTCGGTTTATCCCCTTGTCGAGGATTCAAAACTCAGACGAAGCCACACAATTTATTACAAACATGATCCCATTGCTGCATCTTCAAGATCGGCCAGCCCAAGCCCAAACCCTGCGTTATATCGCCAGCGAATTAGTCAGAAACGTAATCGAACATGCGCAGGCAGAACATGGCGCAATTATATGTGCCCAATATTACAAAAAGAGCAATTCGGTCGGGATTGGGATTGCTGATACGGGGATTGGCATTAAGAAAGCCATAAATCAATCATATCCAGCCTTGACTGACATGGACGCAATTCGGCTTGCCTTACAGCCCGGGATTACTGGTACAACCAAACGAGAGGGGGGGACGCCGGAAAACGCTGGAGCTGGATTGTTTTTTACCAAATCGATTGCGAGTGTAAATAGAGATTTCTTTATCATCTACAGCGGGAAGGCATTGTATAAATTACTCCGAAAACCAACGACAAGCCGCACCGTTTTAGCCGCCGATCCGTTTGAAGATAAGCACTCAAAGGATGAAACATACCCATATTGGAAGGGCACAGTTGTTGGCGTAAATATCGCGCTCGATAGGACACGAGAATTCTCGAATCTTTTGGATTTAATCCGAGAAACATATGGCAAAGAAATACGAGAACGCAGGAAGGCACGATACAAAAAACCGAGGTTCACATCATGAGACGAATTAATATTTTTGCGAAAGCAGGATCTTTTGCAGAGAACAAAGACATCGCAAGGGATATCCGACGTAACGAACTTTTTCCAGCACTGGCGCAAAATCAAAAGGTTATATTGAATTTCGACGGTGTTGATGCAACAACGCAGTCGTTTATTCATGCACTGGTTAGTGACGCGATTCGACAATATGGAGACAAAGCTCTAGAAAACATTACATACCATAGGTGCAACGATACGATTAAACAGCTTGTCAGAATTGTTGTCGATTATATGCAGGAAGGAATCGGCGAAAATAGCCCAAAGGGCGGTGTTGCTTCATAAGCCACCTGGCCTGGACTGCAAGTTTCGCGATTTCCTTCTTCAAGTCTCACCGGCGCAGGAGCATGATCCATCGCCAGACGTTCAGCAACCCGCCCAGTGACGCCGCAACGTACGTCAGCGCCGCGGCCGTCAGAATGGTTCGCGCGCCGTCCATGTCCTGCGGCGGAACATACCGGCCTTGCTCGAGAATCGGAAGGGCCCGGCGAAAGCTGGCATCCCATTCCACGGGCAGGGTCACCAGATGCACCAACGCTCCCATCGACATCACGGCAAGCCCCGCCAGCAACACCAGCAGCCCGCCGGCCGGCGAACGGGTCAGCCCGGCGACGATGGGAATCCCGAGCATGACGAAGGACCCGGCTTTTTCCGCGCCTTGCGCCCACCGGACGAGTTTCGTGCGTTCCCGCAACGGCCCGTATCCGGTTCGATCCTGAATGGCGTGGCCCACCTCGTGCGCCGCGACCGTCACCGCGGTCAACGACTTGCCGTGATAGTGATCCGGGAGCAACCGGACCGCTTTGGCCTGCGGGTCATAGTGGTCGCCGAGTTCCGTGGTCTCGACCCGCACGTGCGCCATTTCAAAACGATCGAGCAAATGCCGGGCCAACTCGCCGCCCGTTCCCGCGTAATCCTCGCGACGCCCGCGATGTTTGTTGAAGACCCATTTGGTCCACACCTGCGGTCCGACCAACACGGCCAGGATCAGCAGCAACAGAAGAACGCCTCGTATCATGGTGATGCACAGACCTCCCGGGCTGCTCAAGGATACCAATTTTTCTTTTGTGAACACTACCGGGGATAGACGTCGCCGTGGGTTCCGCGGCTACGAGGCGCAACTCACCACGATCCGCTTGCCCCAATCCGGCGGCGGAGCGGCATACTCGTTCATCTCGGGTTGGTCGTCGAACGGGCGGCACAGCAGTTCCCGCAGGCGATCGATCTCGGAGTAATCCCGGTGTTGGATCGCCCGGTCAATCGCCACGTGCGCCAGATAATTTCTCAACACGTATTTGGGATTGCAGGCGTCCATGCGCGCCTTGCGTTCGGCGTCCGCGCTGCGCTCGGCCTTGAGTCGCGCGCAATACCGGTCCGCCCACCAGTCGAATCCGTCCCGGTCGGGGAACCGGTCCCGCAGAGGTTCGTTCGCCGCGGGGTCGTCCTGATTGAAGGACCCGAGCGCCCGAAAGAAATTCGTGTAGTCCACGCCGTTGCTGTGCATGAGCGCGAGCACGTCGCGCCGGAGTTTGTCGTCGCCTTCGCGGACGTCTTGCAGCCCCAACTTGGCCTGCATCAGATCCGCATAGGTTCGTTGCATAGTGGTTTCATAGCGTTCGGGGGCTTCAAGGACGTCGGCTTCTCCCACCAGGGGGGAAAGGGCCCGGGCAATCGCGCGCACGTTCCAATACCCGATATCGGGCTGGTTCTGAAACGAGTACCGGCCGTACCGGTCGGAATGATTGGGAATAAACCCGGGGTTGAAATCATCCATGAACCCATACGGCCCATAATCGAGGGTCAGCCCGAGGATCGACATGTTGTCGGTATTCATGACCCCGTGCGCCCAGCCCACGGCCTGCCATCGGGCAATCAGCCGGCCCGTCCGTTCGGCCACCTCGCGCAGCAGGTGCGCGTAAGCATCCGGCTGCCCGGCGAGATGGGGGAAATGCCCGGCCAGCACGTAATCCGCCAGGGTCTTGAGATGCTCGTACTGACGGCGATAAAAAAAGATTTCAAACGTCCCGAACCGGACGTGGCTCGGGGCCAGGCGCACGAGCATCGCGCCGGTCTCCACGCTGTCCCGAAGCACGGCTTCCTCGCTGCCGATCAGACACAGGGAGCGGGTCGTCGGGATGCCCAATCCGTGCATGGCCTCGCCACACAGGTATTCCCGGATCGTCGAACGAAGCACCGCCCGGCCGTCGCCGTCCCGGGAAAAGCGGGTCATCCCGGCCCCCTTCAGATGCAGGTCCCACTTCTCGCCGCGGGAGTTGCGCACTTCGCCCAACAGAATCGCGCGCCCGTCCCCGAGCGGCGACACGTAGTGCCCGAACTGATGCCCCGCATAGAGCTGGGCAAGGGGCTCGCTCCCCGGCAGCAGCAGGTTGCCGCCCATGGCCTCATGGAACTCCGGGCGCTTGGCTTCATCCGGGTTCAGGTCGATCAACGCCGCGGCCGAAGGATTGAACCCGACCAGATGCGAGGGGGCAAAGCCCGTGGGCATCACCCGTTCAAAGAAGACCTCGGGCAGCCGGGCATACGTGTTGTCGAAGTTCAGGGTTTCCAGTGTTCGCATGTGCGTGGACCTACCGGACAAAATGGACCCGCCGATTGCGCTGCCGGCAACGCCGGGTGGATTCCGCGCAAAACGGCCGTTCCTTTCCGTAGCTGACAATGTGAATGCCGGACGCTTCGACTCCCAGGTCAACCAAATAATCCTTCACGGCTTGAGCCCGGCGTTTCCCCAGTTCCAGATTATATTGCACGCTCCCCAGTTCGTCGCAATGTCCTTCGAGCAGCACGCCGGCATTGTGACCGGCCTGCTTGAGGAGTTCGGCGTTCCGTTCAAGGACGGGGACGGCATCGGAACGGATCGCATATCGGTCAAAATCAAAAAAGACGTCGGCTAATCCGGCCTCTTCCGCGGGCGGCGCGGGCGCTGCGGGCAGCGCAACCGCCGCGACCGGCTCCTCAGGCAGGCGCGGCTGAGGAGGCCTCTCCGGAATGAAATCGAACGGGGCAAGCCGGGCAACTTCGGGCTCCCGGGTTTGCGCGATTTCCTGCTCCGCCATCGCATCGGGCTCAGCCGCTTGTTGCATCTGCGCGCGCCTCTCCTCGACCCCCGTGCCGTGGGCGCGTTTCGAATGTTCACATGCCGATACCGTCACCAGCAGCCACGCGCCGATAACCAGAAGAGCCGCCACGTCCCTGACCCGGATGATAGCCCCGGAGGAATCTTCCCGGGCCTCCCCGACCGGCATGCATTGAAAAAAGCCCCCCGGACGCGTTCGTCGCGCGCGCCGCGCCATCGACTGAACCGGGGATGGACAAGCGGACGAGAAGGAGCCGGCGACGACCGGTGGCGGCTGGAGTTGAGAGCGTGTGCCCATGCGCGAACCCAATGACGCACTGCGTGACGACGACCCGGATGAATACCTATCAGTACGCAAGTTGCCCCGATTCCGTCAAGAGCCGGGCGCCGCCGCGCCAATCGCGGGTCAGCTAGGTCCCGTCCGTTTTGACCCGGCGCCAGACGCTCGCCAACAGGGGACCGGTGACATTGTGCCAGATACTGAAGATCGCGCCGGGCACGGCCGCGACCGGACCGAAATGAGCCACGGCCAGGGCCACCGCCAGCCCGGAATTCTGCATGCCGACTTCGAGGGCCACAGTCCGGCAACGGCGAAGCGGGAGCTTCCGCAGCCGGGACCCCCAATATCCGAGGGTCAGGCCCGCGGCGTTATGGAGAACGACGGCCAGCACGACCGGACCGGCCACGCCACCGTGATCATGATTCAACCCGACGATCACGCCGACGATCCACGCGATGACGACCATCGACAGGAGCGGCAGCGCGCCTTCCAACAACCAGGGACCCGGTTGCCAGACGCGGCGCAGCAACACGCCCGCGGCCACCGGCAACAACACAATTCTGGCGACCGTCCAGAAGAGCGGGAGCGGATCAATCGCCAGCCACGCGGAGGCGAGAAGCCAGATCCACAGGGGCGTCACGAGCGGACTGAGCACCGTCGAGACCGTGGTCATGCCCACGGACAACGCCACGTCGCCCCGCGCCAGGTAGGCCACCACGTTCGAGGCGGTTCCTCCGGGACACGCCCCGACCAGAATGACGCCCAGCGCCAGCAATTTCGGCAGGCCCAGAACCGTCGCAAGGCCCCAGGCGCTCAGCGGCATCACCACGTACTGCAAGACCACGCCCAGCAGCAACGTCCGGCCTCCATGGCGCAGGTCGAGGACGTCCCGGGGCGTGAGCGTGAGTCCCATCCCCAGCATCACAACGGCCAACGCTTCGGGAATCCAGATTTTCCCGGAGGCCGCGGAACCCGGCATAAACCAGCCCCAGGCGGCTCCGAGCAGGACCCACGCGAGAAACCCGTCCTGAACCAGGCGCAGCCACGACGGAACGCCGCTCGCCGGAACATCGCCTCCCGGACGCGGAGTCACGTCCGGGTATCTCTCACCATGATTCATCGGACGGGTATTGTGACAAATATTCGGGAACGGGGGCCACCTCTTTTTCACGAGCCCGGATGCTCGCGCATTCGTTGACAGAAGGCAGGGACGAGTCCGTTTCATTGTCAGCAATCGGCAGGCTATGCTAGACTCGTTTTGTGGGCGATTAGCTCAGTGGGAGAGCGCTTCCCTCACACGGAAGAGGCCACTGGTTCGATACCAGTATCGCCCACCATTTCACCATCCTTCACCGGACAACGCAGGTCGAGCTTGAAGTCCTCCCCCACCCCCTCAGCCGTGAACCCGCCGGGGCCGTGGAACCCTCCCCCCGCCGCGCGCAAGCCGGCCACGCGCCGCGTGGGACAATGGGGCTGTGTCCTGGGGCTGGCGATGCTCGCGGCGTGCGGGACGCCGTCGTCGCCGCCTCGCGACCCCATGCTTCCCCCATCGGCAAGCGATCTTGAATTGTTGGGGACAGCTCGCCTCTGCGACGCCGAGGAAACCATTGTCCAACGCTGGCGGGACGTCCGCTATCAACGGGTGCCCTGGGGAACAGGAGAACAACTGCAACGGTTGGCGCAAGGCGGTCAGCCCGATCACGACCGGTTTTACTTTTTCAATGATGAACGGCGTCTGGTCGGCGCCGTGTTTCGCTATCAACAGGGGCTTTCCTTAAAGCCGTATCCCGTGCTGCGGGAAACCCTGTCCGAACTCATCCCGTCGTCCACGTTTTACATCGATCCCACGCAACTCCTCTCGGAAGAGGGCGCGCGGTCCGCGGTGCTGTACCGGACCGGAGATTACACCAGCACGACTCAATACCTGGTGCTGGAGAGCGACGGCGACCCGACGTTGCTCGTGGCGTCCATGGCAATCGATCCGTACGAGCAGCTTCTGTCGAGTTATCGTGAAACCTTTCTCCCGGGTCTCAATCGAAGCCGGTCCGCGACGTCCGAAGACTCCTCGCCCGAGGCGGACCAAGGCGACGATTTCCTGGGCCTTCAGCAATTCGCGCGAGGGGAAGCCGCGCTGTTCGGGTCCTGCGGAACCGCCCGGCCGGCGCTGGCCATTCAAGCCTACCGGCAATCCATTCAATACGGGCTCAAGGACGAAGCCCGCTTGGCCGAAGCCCATCATCGACTGGGCCTGGCGCTTCGGGATCAAGGCCAACTGGCCGACGCGCAACGCGAATTGGAGCAGGCCCTTTCGCTTCGCCCCAATGCTCCGGCGATCATCAGCAATCTCGGCCGGGTCCTGGACGAACAACACCAGCCGGCCCGCGCCATCGAACTCTTCAAACGGGCGCTCGTCCTGCGTCCGAACTTCGCCGAAGCGCGGTTCAATCTGGCAAAGAGCCTGGAGCAGACCGATACCCGCCGGGCGATCGAAGAATACGAAACGTATCTCGCCCTGGTCGAAGGGATTCCCAGGGAAATCCAGCGCATCAGGTTCGTTCTGGAACGCGTGAAACAGTTGAAGGGTGAATAAGCGCCGTGAAATTCTACGCGGTGCGCAAAGGGCGCCGGCCCGGGGTCTATACAACGTGGCCCGCGTGTGACGAGCAGGTCAGGGGATTTCCCGGAGCCCTCTACAAAGCCTTCCCCACCAAAGCCCAAGCCCTGGCCTTCGTGGGCGACGGTCTTGCCGGGGCGACCGTCCCGCCCCCGGCGACCTCGCTTCCCCCAACAACCTCCCCGCCCACAACCGGCACCATCCACATTTGGGTTGATGGGTCCTGCCTCCAGCACGGGAGCGGCCGCCTGCGCTTCGGCTGGGCCTACGTCATCCTCGATGGCGAACGGGAACTCCACCGGGCAAGCGGACATGACGTGCCGGTTGAGGCGCGCCGGCATCGAAACGTGGCCGGAGAAATTCAGGCGGTCCTGCAGGCGCTGGAGCATTGCCGGGAACGCGGCATTACCGCGGCCACGATCCATTTCGACTACGCGGGATTAGCCAGTTGGGTGGAAGGCACGTGGAAGACCAGGACGTCCTTTACCCGGGAGTACGCGGAACGGGTCCGGGCCCTGGGCATGACCCTCACGTGGCGGAAAGTGCAGGCCCACTCCGGCGCCACGTATAACGAGCTGGTGGATCGACTGGCGAAGGAAGCCGCGCAATCCACAACGACCGGCAGGGGACGCGCCTGACGGCGTGTTCCGGGCTTTGACCCGTGATGGCGCAGCTACAAAGGCAAAAACAAAGACGCCGGATCCTCGATCAAGTCAGGGATGACGGAAGGAGGCGGATCTGGTGATCGGATGAGCGCAGCGTAATCCGACAGCCCCCTGCCCTCCCAAACCCCCTCGCTCATTCCCTCTTCGGGAATTCGCCCCCCCCTTATCAGGGGGGCGAAGAGGCCCGCTCCTGTCCCCCTGACAAGGGGGATTCAGGGGGTTATCCCGACAGCCCCCCCTCAAAACCCCCAGGTGGCCTGGAGGCGGAGGCCCTGATTGAGCGGTTGCAATCCGGTGGGCTCCGTGCGCAGGCCTTCCAAGGTCATGGTCAGCCCCGTAGCGCCCTGACCCGGCACCAGCAGCCGCGTGCCCACCCGGTACGTTCGGCTCGCGCCCTCCGCCAGCATCGTGCCCGCATAGGGCGTTACCAATCCCGTGTCAAACGCCGGGACTCCATACCCCACCTCCGCCGCGAGGCTGCCGGTAGCGGCCTGATTGGCGCGGGGCGCCAGCCCCGCGGTGCTCTGCCGGCCCCATAAGGCCTCCACCCCACTGGCCGTGGCTCCCCAGGCCGGTTGCAGCGTCAGGGCCAACCCCTGACCGCCCACGCCCGGCGCCAGCCGGACCGTGCCGCTCGCCCCCCATTCGTCATACGCCTCGGCTTCATGCGCCACCAACCCCCGCACCGCGCCTTCCACGGTTAAGCCCAGCCTTGGGTCGGCATATTGCACGCGGCCGCCGACTTCCACCCCGAAGCCGGTCTCGGCATCGCCCCAGTCATGCCGGAGCCCCACTTCCACGGTCGGGGTCAGGTGCCGGCCTTCGGCCCAGGCGTAGCGACGGCTCCCTTCCAGCACCAGCCGCAGCCGGTGCGCATCCGCGTCCGTCGCCGCCATGTCCGCCGCGGCCTCGGTACTGGTGCGGGTAAACATGGCATCCAGACGGGTGGCGAGTTGAAGCCCGCCGGTGGTGGCCGGGTCCAGCAGCAGGCCCCGACTCCCCACCGCGCCCATGAGGAAATCCGTGTCCGTGTCGATGGCGGTCCCGTCCGTCTGAGTCAGGGTGAGATCGCCCCAGCCGTAGCCCACCAGGCCCCAGACCGTCAGCCGGTCGGTGAGGGCATACCGCAGATAGGGGTGAAGACTGGTCAGGGTGGTGTCCAGATCACCCGGATTGGCCTGGTCGGGGATGGTGTAGCCGCCGTCGCCCCGGCTGTGGGACACGGCAATCCCGGCCAGCCAGCGGTCGCCCTGGGTATCGACGCCGAGGGTGCCGGTGGTCACGTCGCCATTCAGGGCGAGCCGACCCTCCTGGCCGTCAAATTGCGTGTGAGCGACCCGGCCCCAGGCAGTCAGCCGCGGGCTCGTCCCGTCCGCGTTCTGGTTCAGATTGAGCCGGAAGGCGCTGCCCACCAGGGCTTGCCGGAGATCCGGCAGGTTGAGGGCCTGGCCGGGGTTCTGTCCTTGCCGGGGTGAGCCGTTGAGCCACGGCGTCCCGTTGAGGACGCCCCCGACGGGTCCGGTCTGGCTATTGCCGGGTGTCAGGCCCTGTGCCCCTCCGGGTTGCCCATTCAGGCCCAGCAGACCGGCGAGGCCGGTCAAGAGGGTGCCGGTCTGCCCGTTCGTGGTCGCCGAGGCCGAGGCCTGCTTCTCCCGCGAGCCCAGGGGCATACGCCAGCCGGCCACGGTCAGGTGGGACGCGGCTGCGCCCGTATCCCGCAGGCGCGCGCTCACCGCATCCGTGATATGCGTCCCCACGGTCCGCCCGAATCGCGCCGACCACGCTCGCGGGATCGTCGCCACGTTCTCAATGGTGCCGGTGCCCGTGCTGTCGGCAATGGTCGCGCCCGTGGCGTTGGACAACACCAGGTCCAGGGTCTCCCCGTCGTCGGGGTGCGCGTCGTCCAACACGGTCACATTCACGGTCTTGGTCTGCTCGTCCAGGGCAAACGTCAGGGTACCCGACGTGGCGGTGTAATCCGCGCCTGCGATCGCGGTCCCGTCCCGGGTGGCATAGGCCACGGACACGAGCCCGTCACTGGCCAGCACCGCGCGATCGAGGCTCACGGTAAAGGCCAACTGCGCGCCCGCGCCTTCGATCACCGTGGCATCCGCCACGGAGAACGCCGGGGGCGGAATGGAGACCACCACGGGCTGATCCGGCGCGTCAGATTGTTGCGGCTCATCCGGGTCTGGCGGCAGGGACGAGCCTTGCACCGGGTTCGTCTCGACAATCTGCCAGATCTTGCGGCCGCCGCCTGAGGAGGCCGCTTGCTGCGAGACCGGGCCCTGCGCGCTGCCGCTGTCGCGCCCTGCCCACACAATGGTGCGGGCGGAGCCGCCGGTGAAGGTCAGCACATAGCCCGTGCCGCTCGACGTCAGGCTGAGCGCCTGGCGGGCCACCTCGGGATGCGCGTCCGGGCGGCACAGTCCGACAGCCATGGTGGAAGTGACGCGGAAGGTCCCCCAATTGTCCAGGCAGTAGTTGTAGCGGCCCCCATGGGAGGTGACACCCGACACCAGCGTATAGGTGCCCGCCTGCGGCCCCTGCGTGCGCCGCTCAACCCGCCAGGTCTGCGCCGCGCTGTTGTCGCAGGCCGCCGTCTCCACGAGGTAGCCGACCACGGCCGTGCCCACATAGGCCTTGTTCTCGCTGACATCCAGGCAGCCCGTGGTGTTACCGGCCGTATGGCTCACCGTGACCGGCTTGCCTGTGAACGCCAGCGTCGCGTCGGTTGACGAGTCCGCCACAGTAAAGGTGGCGTTGCCCGCGGCGCCCTGATTGCCGGGCTCGTCGTAATAGCCATTGGTGATCGCCACGTACACGTCGCCCTCGGGCAGGTCATTCACGGGATCGATGAACCACTGATTGCCGTGCACCTTGACGGTGAAGGCGATGTCGTCGCCGTCTTCGTCGGTCTCCTTGAGCGTGAGCAGCGACTGGGCGGTGTCGGGGGTGAAGGGGGTCTGCTGATTGTCGCTGAACACGCCCCATTCCAGGTCCGCATCGGTGCCCTGCACGAAGTAGAGGGCGATGTTCTCCCAGGCCTTCACGGTCAAGGTCTGGGCCTCGGCATCAGTGGCCGGTTTGAACTGCGGGCTCGGCGCGAGGGCGTCCACCTTGAACTGGCTCGTGTGGGCGTTGCCCTGATTGCCGTCCTCGTCGTAATAGACGTGGCTGACCGCGACGTAGATCGAATCCCACGTGGTGAAATCGGAAGACGGATTCAGTGTGTAGGACCGGTTGGCGTTCGTGCCGGTGCCCGGGATGACCGTATAGGCGATGGCGGTGCCGTCCGGGCCTCCGCGCTTCAGCGTGATGATGCCCTTGATGTCGGAGGCGGTGAATGTCTGCTTCTGGGTGTTCTTGTAGACCTTTTCGCTGAACAACAGCGTGACGCTCTTTGTGATGTCATTGATAACCGAATAGGCCGAAGGGGTGATGGTGACGGTTGGTCCGTCGGTGTTCACGGGCGGGTCCGGCGGGTTCACCGGCGGATTGACCTTGTGGTTGCTGCTGGCCGCGAGCGCCGCATGGGTGATGACGGCGTTGGTATTGCTGCTGTCCTGAATGGTGCCGGAGTTGAGCGCCAGCGCGTTGGCCGCGATGCTCAGGCCGTCGCTGTCCACGTCCGCCGCGACCACGGTGTAGCGGAACACGAGGTTCCCGGTGCCGGAGCCGCTGTGGTAGGTGGCATAGCGGGTGTTGCTGCCGATGGTGAGCCCGATGCTCGGCGAGCCGTTCGTGGTCGTGACGGTGACGTTGTAGCCGAACGCGGCGGTGACCCCGATGTGGTCGCCCGTGGCGTATTCGTTGTCGGCGCCCGCGCTGTTGAGGGTGAGTGTCGGGCCGGCGTAGGTCAGGGGGCCTTGAGGGGTGCTGGTGTCCTGCACGGTTGGGTTGAGGTGGTGCCCGGTTACGCAAACGTACTTGCCGGAGTTGCCGGTAATGGTCCTCGTGTAGGTGCTGTCCGCTTGCGAGAAACTCGCGTTTGTAGGGGTCGAGTAATAGAGACTGGTGCAATCGGAGGAGGACGAATCGACGAGTTCGTAGTTCATCCATGTATAGTATCGGTTGGTCCCGGTCCGATTATTGGACACGCTGAGACCGTACGTGTTGACCCCGGTCCGGGACAGCGTGATAGTGCCTATGTCCGCATGGGCCGGAGCAGCGGCAATGAAGCCCGCCAGCATGGCGAGTACGAAGACAACCGACAGGAACAGGGAACGCCCGGATCGGGCGCGGCGGGAATCTCTAGTTCGGAAGAGAGAACAGGAGCGGTCAGACGGCGCTAGACAACGGGTGCAAGAAAGCGGTTTCGCGCCCTCAGAAAATTCGGGGGGGGGGGGGGGGGGGGGTAGAATTACTTATGATTTTTGGGCGTCGGCGCAGGGTGTGTCCTGTTTGATTGTTCGTCATCAGCGAGTTCTTACATTGAGGCATCCACATATGAATATTCATTATGCTCCATCCGCCCGGCGAAAAACAAGGCCCTTGGATGACAGGGGCAGATTCCTCACTTCGTTCGGAATGACCATTCTGGTGTGGGTGTTCCTACGGATTTGTAGGTCGGATTAGCGGAGCGTAATCCGACAGAAAGGCAGGAATCATTGACGGAGTGATTGTCGGGTTACGCCCTTCGACAGGCTCAGGGCTAACCCGACCTACTTGCCTACAATGTGGCCAAGCGAAGAAGCGCCATGAGGCATGTCCCGGGCTTTGACCCGGGATGGCGCGGCTACAAATACCAAAACAAAGACGCTGGATCCCTGATCAAGTCAGGGATGACGAAGAAAGAAAAATGCAGATTCCTCGCTTCGCTCGGAATGACACCGGCGACGCTTGGAACGGCCGGCGACCGCTTGCCTTGGCCTTATAGTTTGCCTTCGTCTTACCGTTTGCCGTGGCCTTACCGTTTGCCGTGGCCTTACCGTTTGCCGTGGCCTTACCGTTTGCCGTGGCCCTACAGTTTGCCTTCGCCTTTGAGGTACTTGCGAAACCGGTCCATGAGCTCTTCGCCGAGCACGCCGACTTCCGGTTTCTCTTTTGTCATGAATTCCCGGATTTCTTCCAGGCGTTGTTCGGCCTGACTGTTGCCTTTCAGGCGTTTGACTTTCACCAGCGCATCGTCAAAGGCGTCGAAGGTCAATTCCTTGTACCCGAAACTTCTGATCCGCTTGACGGCTTTCATCATGGCTTCGTTCCGAAATCCGGTCAGGTGTTCGGAGTCGATTTCCCGCAGCCCGAGTTTTCTGGCCCGCCGCTCCGCGGCTTTGCGGATCCCGCTCCGCACGAAATCCGGGGACGTGAGCAACCGTTTCCAGGCGTCGTCCGTCCACGCCACGTTTTCCTTCGGCGCGTCCCAGACCCTGGCCAGCGTCTCTTCATCAATCGTGGCGATCCCCGCTTCCCGCGCCAGGTCTTCCGCGTCCTGCTTCAACATATCCGTGACGAACTCCAGGGCAATGGGCGGCGAATCCCTGACCTTGTCCCGGAGCATGGCCTGCGCGCCTTCGGTCCATTCCAGCGGGGCCACCCGGGCTTCGGCCTGTTCCCCCATGGCTTCGACTTTTTCGAACAGTTCCACGTTGACTTCCAGGTGGCCCCGTTCCCGCGCCACCTCTTCGGTAATCTGCCGGATCATGGCCCGCATGAACTCCGGCACGTTGTCCAGCCGTTTGCTCGCTTCCGCGGTCCAGGGCAGTTTGCCTTGCGCCAGTTGGTCCGCGGCCTCGGCCATCCCGGCTTCTCCCCCCATGCTCCCCATCATCTGCCGCTTGAACCGGTCCAACAATTCCCCGGAAATCTCGGGTTCTCCCAATTCGCGGGCTTTCTTTTCCGCCAGGCGTCTGACCATGCCGCGCAAAAAGACCGGCGCGCGCTCCAGCCGCGTGAGCGCGTCAGGGGTCCAGACCGGCCCCGTCACCGCGGGATCAGGATTGCTCATGGGTCGGCCCTTCCTCGTTCAGCAGTTCTTTGATTTCTTTCCCCGCCTTAAAAAACGGCATGCGTTTTTCCGGCACGGACACGGTCTCTCCGGTTTTGGGATTGCGCCCGTCCTTGGTGCGCCGGACGCGCAACCGAAAACTGCCGAACCCGCGGATTTCGGTCTTTTCCCCGCGCTTCAAGGCGTCACGGATGGAATCGAAAATTCCATTCACCACTTTTTCGGCGTCACGGCGGCTGAGGGCTTTGGCTTTCTCCGCCACTTTTTCAATCAGATGTGCCTTGGTCATTCCCCGCTCTCCTTGATCGACCGGCATGGCGGCCGGTTGCCCGGATGGGCGACGCACGCGTCGCCCCTACACTCCCCCTCACCTGCTACAATGCCATGAAGTACATGAGGGGCATGCCTGTCTGAAGCGGCAACGCCGGCGTGTTGCCGAACACCGATTCCACCAACCACTCCCGTATTGAAAACCGGCGGGGGTTTCGACGACGGGCGGAGACCCCTTCAACCCGGTCATCTCCGCCGCCAGTCTGACGGCGTCCTGCAGGTCCCCCAGGTCATCGATGAGCAGCTCGTCTTTGGCCTGTCGCCCGGTCAACACCCGGCCGTCCGCCAAGGGTTCGACGTCGGCCACGTCCAGCGTGCGGCCTTCGGCCACGGCTTCGACAAACTGCCGATGGACGTCCTCCATGACCGATTCCAACAGGGTCCGTTCTTCTTCGCTCATCATGTGAAACGGGGAGCCCACGTCTTTATACCGTCCGCTTTTTATCACGACGTTCTTCACGCCGATTTTGTCCAGCAGCTCTTCAAAATTGGCCAATTGCATGATCACGCCGATACTGCCCGTGAGCGTTCCGGGGTTGGCCAGGATGCGATCGGACGCCACCGCGACGTAATACCCGCCGGACGCCGCCACCGTGCCCATGGACGCCACGACGGTTTTCTGTTTCTCCCGCCGCACCCGTTTCACCGCATTGTAAATTTCCTGGGAGGCCGCGACCCCGCCGCCCGGTGAGTCGATCCGCAGGACAATGGCCTTGACGAGCGGGTCCCGGGCATACGTTTCCAACTCATCCACGGTCAACCGGGAATCCAGAATGGGGCCTTCGATCCTGACGAGCGCGATGCGCTCCTCGCCGACCATGGCGAGTTCCGGCAACAGCACGTTCCCCGCCGCGACCGACGCCGCCACGAGCGCCACGATCCAGACAACCCGTCGCCACCGGGACGGGGGGTTTCCTGAAAGGGTATCGTCCGCCATACACGCCTGCCCGGCGACCCGCGGCTACGCCGGGTCCGCGGAGTCCGATGCTTCCTGCTCCCGGTCGCCCGCTGCTTCGGGCGCCGGGGCTTCCGGTTCCTGTGGACAGTCTTTCACGCTCAACGCGATTTTTCGTTCCTCGCAATCGACTTTGACGATCTTCGCGGTGACCTTCCGGCCGATCGCAAAGCTCTCTTCCAGCTTGGCCGTCCCCTGGGTATCGACTTCACTGACGTGGATCAGCCCCTCCACTTCTCCGTCCAGTTCGACGAACACGCCGAAATCCGCGATTTTGGACACCGTCCCGGTCGTCACGCTCCCCACCTCATACCGCGCGGGAATCTCCGATTCCCACGGGTCCGCGGTGAGTTGCTTATAGCCCAGCGACAACCGCTCTTTTTCCTTGTCGATGCGCAAAATGACCGCGGCCACCCGTTGGCCCTTCTTGAACAATTCCGCGGGGTGCTTGACGTGTCTGGTCCACGACATGTCCGAAATATGAATCAGTCCGTCGATGCCTTCATCCAGGCCCACGAACGCGCCGAAGTCCGTGACGCTTTTGACCTTGCCCTCGATGTGCGTGCCCACCGGGTAGCGGGCCTGAATGACGTCCCACGGATTCGGCGCGGTCTGTTTCATGCCGAGCGAAATCTTGCGACCCTGCTGGTCCACGTGCAGCACCTGCGCGTCGATGACGTCTCCCACCGCCACCACCCGGGACGGATGCCGCACTTCATGCGTCCAGGACATCTCCGAAACGTGCACGAGCCCTTCCACGCCCGGCTCCAGTTCCACAAACGCGCCGTAATCGGTCAGGCTGACGACCTTGCCGCTCACGCGCTCCCCTTCGGGGTACTTGGCGGCAATGTTCGTCCAGGGGTCGGCCGTCTTCTGCTTGAGCCCCAGGGAAATTCTGCCGGTCTCGCGGTCGTACTTGAGCACCAGCACTTCCAACCGGTCGCCCACGGCGAACATGTCGGAGGGATGGCCGACCCGCCCCCAGGAAATGTCGGTGATGTGCAGCAGACCGTCTATGCCGCCCAAATCCAAAAACGCGCCGTAGTCGGTGATGTTTTTGACGGTCCCTTCGAGCAGTTGTCCTTCGGCGAGGGTCGATAAGGTGCTTTGCCGGCGTTTGTCCCGGGTTTCCTCCAACAGGGCCCGACGGGAAATCACCACGTTGCCGCGCCGATGATTGATCTTGATGATCTTGAACGGGAAGGTTTTTCCGACCAGGGCGTCGAGATCGCGGACGGGCGTGAGATCGATTTGCGAACCGGGCAAAAAGGCCTTCACTCCGATATCCACCATCATCCCGCCCTTAATGCGCGAGACCACTTTCCCCTGGATTTCCCGCTCCTCCTGATGCGCCACCTCCAGCTCATCCCAGATTTTCATCTTGTCCGCTTTTTCCTTGGAGAGGAGCAGATTCCCTTCCGCGTCTTCACGCTGCTCGATGTACACCTGGATGCGGTCTCCCACCGCCAGGACGCTCAGCTCGTCGGGCATGAACTGGTTCGTCGAGATGATGCCTTCGGATTTATACCCGATGTCCACGATGACCCGTTCTTTTTGAATGACCACGACCCGGCCTTCCGTGATCGTTCCTTCTTCAAAATTTTTAAAGGTTTCCTCATACAGGGCTTCCAGGGCCCCGCGGTCCATTTCTTCAACGACGTCTGTGCTCATGTATGATTCCTCGCGTGGACGCGCGCAGGGAGCGTTGCTCGTGGCTCCCCGCCTGGGTTCATAATGTCGGTACTGCCGAATGATCCACGCCGCGTAATTCGGCAATCCGCGCCATGACTGTCTGACTGATATGTTGGTACAATGCTTTTCCCTGGTATTCCCGACAGGCCTCGTGAAAATCCATGGACTCGCCGAACGAGACTTCCACCGGATGCCGCGTCACCCAGGACGCCCCCGTCGGGAGCACCTGATACGTCCCCCTGAGATAGACCGGCACCACGGGACATCGGGCTTCGGCCACCAGCACCCCGATGCCCGGTTTCCCGGGCTGCAACGCTCCATCCAACGTGCGCGTCCCTTCGGGAAAAATGACCACGGCCTTGCCCGCCTTGAGCAACTCCGCGGCCGCACGGAACGCCTGCCGGTCCCATCGCCCGGTCTTCAACGGAATCCACCCCAGCGCGCGAAGGAGACGACCGATCACGGGATACGGAAACAGATTGGCCCGCCCGAGATAAAAGAGCCGCCGGCGCACCCCGCACCCCAACAAGGGAATATCCGCATAACTCGCGTGGTTCGCCGCCAACACCACCCCGCCCGTCGTGGGGACGTGTTCGGCGCCCCGCGTGCGATAGCTCAGGAACACCCGGCCGACCGCGCGCGTGAGCATCCACAGGATTCCATACGCTACGCCGCTCACGAATGACCCGGAATCCACTCCATCATGTTCTCCACCACCTGGTCAACCGTCAGGGACGACGAATCAATCACCACCGCGTCCGCAGCCGGCTTCAACGGCGCGGTCTCCCGCGAGCGATCCTTGGCGTCCCGTTCCTCAATGGCCCGCCGGATGTCGCCCGGCGTGCCGGCATGACCGGCTCGCGTTGCTTCCTGATACCGCCGGGTCGCGCGCGTCTCGAGATCCGCCTCCAGAAAAAATTTCACGTCCGCGTCGGGAAACACCCTGGTGCCCATGTCGCGGCCTTCCGCCACGATCCCGCCCTCGCGGCTGTATTGCGCCTGAAGCGGTAACAGCCGGTTGCGAACGCGCGGCAGCGCCGACACCGCGGACGCCAATCGGCTGATCTCCGGCGACCGCAATTCCGCGGTGACCTCCTCGTCGTCGATAAAGGTTCGCGTCACCCCCGCTTCAATGGACACGCGAAAATCCATCGAGGACAGGAGCGACTCCATAGCCCCGGCGTCGGCGCAATCAATGCCCGCTCGTCGAACCGCCCATGCGACCGCGCGGTACAGGGCGCCGGTATCAAGATAGGCGTAGCCCAACCGCGACGCCAGGGCCCGCGCCGTCGTACTTTTCCCCGCGCCGGCAGGGCCGTCAATCGTGATCAGCAAGCCTCGCCTTTGGGCAAACGTCTCCACGGTCCCCGGAAAAAAGCCATTATAATCGACTTCAATGGGAAAGTGTCAATAATTCCAACAGGTTGTCATGAAAATGCGGAAAGGAGGTCGCAATACAGCCGGTGTCGAGAATGGTCGTCGGCGCGTCGCCGGTCAACGCGGCAATGGCCAACGCCATGGCCACCCGATGGTCGCCGTGACTCGCGCAGGTTGCGCCTTTGACCGCCGCGCCGCCGCGCAGAATAAATCCGTCCGGGGTTTCTTCAATGGGAACGTTGAGTTTGGTCAGTTCCGCGGCCATGGCATGAATCCGATCGGTTTCCTTGACGCGCAGCTCTTCAGCCCCGGTCACGACGGTCCGGCCTTCGGCCAGCGCCGCGGCCACGCAAAAAATGGGGAATTCGTCAATCATCCTGGGGACCTGCGAGGCATCGATGGTCACGCCGCGAAGCGGGGCCGCGGCGACCTCCAGGTCGCCCACCGGCTCCCCGCCCTGTTCCCGTTGGTTGACAATCCGGATCTCGGCCCCCATGTCGCCCAGAATATCCAGGATCCCCGTCCTGGCCGGATTGAGGCCGACGTTCAGGATCCGGACTTCGGAGCCGGGAACCAGGGACGCGCCGACGAGAAAGAATGCCGCGGCAGAGAGGTCGCCGGGGACCGCCAGATCTTTCGCGGCATATGCGGGACGGCCCCGCAGGACGACGCGTTCCCCGTCGGTTTCGAGCGGAATCCCCAGATACCGGAACATGCGCTCGGTGTGATCCCGGGATTGCGCGGGCTCGGAAAACCGCGTCTCGCCTTCCGCGAAAAGCCCCGCAAAGAGGACGGCGGATTTGATCTGGGCGCTCGATACCGGCGATTGGTATTCGATGCCCCGCAAGGCCCCTCCCTGAACGGCCAACGGCGCCAATTCGCCCCCTTTCCGGCCCTGGATGGTCGCGCCCATCATGCGCAGGGGATTGACGATCCGTCCCATGGGGCGGCGGCGCAGCGAGTCGTCGCCGGTCAGGATTGAAAAAAACGGTTGCCCGGCCAGCAGCCCAGCCAGCAGCCGAAGGCCCGTCCCGGAATTGCCGCAATCCAACGGCTGAACGGGTTCGGTCAATCCACCCAGGCCCTTGCCCCACACCCGGACCGCGTCCGCGTCGACTTCGACGGCCACGCCCAACGCCTGCAACGCCCGGAGGGTATTGAGGCAATCTTCTCCGCGACAGTATCCCGTAATCGTGGAGGCGCCTTCGGCCAGGGCGCCGGCCAGCAAAGCCCGATGGGTGATGGATTTGTCGCCGGGCACCCGAACCGTCCCGCGCAGGGGGCCCCGCGGGGTGATCGTGAGCGTACTCATTTCAGCCGCTGCCGCGCCTCCCGGGCCCTGCCGATTTCCCGCTCCAGACCCGGGCCGTCCTTCGCGTTGATTAACGCCTTGAATCCCTGCAAGCGGGTTTCCAGGGCTTCGATCATGACCAGCAGGTTTTCCCGATTCGACAGAAAAATCGTGCGCCAGATCTCCGGAGAGCTTGCCGCAATGCGCGTGGTATCCCGCAAGCCGCCGCCGGCATATTCCAGCAGGGACCCACGACCGGCGTTCTCCGCGCCGGGTTGGCGTTCAAGATCCATCAGGGCATTCATGAGGGCGAACGCGGCAACGTGAGGAAGATGACTGACCGCGCCCAGGATCCAATCGTGCGCAAACGGATCGATCGACCGGACGACGGCGCCCATGGCTTCCCAGACGCGCTGCACCGTGAGGAGGGCCTGGGGATCGGTGTTTGCCGTCGGCGTGAGCAGGCACAGGGCGCCGGTGAACAGATTGACGGAACTGTCCCCGACTCCCGACGTTTCCTTGCCGGCGATGGGATGCGCGCCCACGAAATGCGCGCCGGGCGGAACCAGGGATTCCACCTCTTCCACCAGGGCCCCCTTGACGCTGCCCACGTCGCTCACGATCGCGCCGGGGTCGAGAACGGGGGCCCACTCCTTGAGATGCCCGGCGAAACTTTCCACGGGCGTGGCGAGCACAACCAATTCCGCGCCCGGCATCGCCGCCCTGGGGTCGCGTTCATACGCGTCGATGGCCCCGACCCGCACGGCCAACTCCAGGTTGCTCAGCGTCCGGCCCACCCCGACGACCCGATCGGCCAGACCCTGCTCTTTCAGGATCATGCCCATGGATCCCCCGATCAACCCGACCCCAACGATCGTCACCTGTTTGAAATGGACGGTCATGGCTGTTTCATTCCCGCCGCTACAATTCCCGGCCCACGGCGCGCGCGAGGCCCTTCAGCTCTTCCATCAGTTCCTTGAACCGATGGGGCTTGAGGGATTCCTCTCCGTCGCAGAGGGCGCATTCCGGATTCGAATGCACTTCGATCAGGAGCCCGTCGGCGCCCGCGGCCACGGCCGCCTTGGCCATGGGCGCCACCAGGTTCCACTTGCCCGTCGCGTGACTGGGGTCCACGATCACCGGCAAGTGCGACAGTTCCTTCAACGTGGGCACCGCGGCCAGATCCAGCGTATTGCGATAGTGGGTTTCAAAGGTGCGGATGCCGCGCTCGCACAACATCACGTTTCGATTGCCGCGTGAGACGATGTATTCGGCCGACAACAAAAACTCCTTGATCGTGGCGGACAGGCCCCGTTTCAGGAGAACCGGCTTATCATAGGCCCCGACTTCCTTGAGCAATTCAAAGTTCTGCATGTTCCGGGCCCCGATCTGAATCACGTCGGCTTTTTCCAGGAACACGTCCGTGTCGCGGGGATCCAGAATTTCGCTGACCACGGGCATCCCCGTCTGCTTCTTCGCTTCCACCAGAAAATCGAGCCCTTCCCGGCCCAGGCCCTGAAACGAATAGGGCGAGGTGCGCGGTTTGTACGCGCCCCCGCGCAGCATCATGCCCCCGGCGGCTTTGACTTCATGCGCAATCCCGACCGTCACTTCCAGTTTCTCAACGGCGCAGGGTCCGGCCATCACCGCCAGCCGGTTGCCGCCCACCGTCACCTGATCCACCGCGATCACCGAATCCCCTGCTTGAAATTCCCGGCTCACCAGCCTCCACGGAGCCAAAATGGGCGTGACGCTTTCCACGCCGGAGAACACCGTGAGCGGTTGGTTGTCCAACAGCCGTTCATCGCCGATCACGCCGATGATGGTGCGCTCCTCGCCGCGGGACATCTGCGATTTCAGGCCCAGTTCCCGAAGTCGATCCGTGACGTGATCGATGTCCTCTTCCGTGGCGGTCGGCTTGAATACGATAATCATGGAGTCTCCTTTTCCCGGGTCTCCATCACCCGGCGCAGGGCCCCGAGGAATCGACGGTTTTCCTCCGGCCGCCCGATCGTCACGCGAAGCATCGACCCGCCGATATGCCGAACGATCACCCCTTCGCGCAGCAGCCGGTCAAACACGGCGCGACCGTCCCGGCGCGTATCGAAATAGAGAAAATTGGCCTGGCTGGGAAGGGGCGCCATTCCCAGGGCGCGCAGCCCGTTGTCCAGCGTCGTCATTTCCGCTTCATTGAGCGCCCGGCTCGCGGCCACGTGTTGTTCGTCTTCCAACGCGGCCCGCGCCGCGAGTTGGGCCAGGGTATTGGCGTTGAAGGGATTTCGCGCGCGGTGCAGATAGCCGGCGATTTCCGGCGTCGTGATCCCGTATCCGATCCGCAAACCCGCCAGCCCGTAAATCTTGGAAAACGTCCGCAGCACCACCACCGGCCGGTTCTGTCGCACGTAGTCGAGGGTGTCGGGATAGTGCGGGTCCCGGACGTATTCATAATAGGCTTCATCAAACACCACGATCACGTCGTCCGGAACGGCCGCCATGAACTGCCGGACTTCCTCCCGCGTCACCATGGTGCCCGTGGGATTGTTGGGATTGCAGACGAACACCAATCGCGTGCGATGGGTCACGGCCCGCGCCATGGCCGGGAGATCGTGACGCCAGTCGTTCAAGGGGATTTCCACGCAGACCCCGTGCCCGCCGGTCACGGCGAGCTGATACATGACGAAGGTGTGGGCCGCCATCACGGCTTCCTCGCCGGGAGACATGAACGTCCTGACCAGCAGGCTGATGATTTCATCGGACCCGTTGCCCACAACGACGTGATCGCCGGACACCTTCCACCGGTCAGCCAGGGCCCGGGTGAGATGATGCGCCCCGCCGTCCGGATAGAGATGCAGGGCCGCTTTGCCTTCATCCAATGCCGCAAGCGCCTTGGGGGAAGGGCCGAGCGGGTTCTCATTGGACGCCAGCTTCACGGCTCCGCCGATGCCCAATTCCCGCTCCAATTCATCAAGGGGCTTCCCCGGTGAATACGGAACGAGCCTGGCGATATCGGGATGTATGCGGATAGGCATTCGCCTCTCCTCAGGAATGGGCGGGGTACGACCCGAGCACTTTCAGGAACAAACACCGGCTCTTCAGTTCCTCGATGGTCCGGCGGATCCGGTCTTCTCGCAGGTGCCCTTCAAAATCGACAAAAAAGATATATTCCCAGGCTTTGCGACGCGAGGGCCTGGACTCGATTTTGGTCATGCTGATGCCATTGGACGCAAAGGGCCGCAGCAGGGCATAGAGCGCGCCGGCCCGGTCCTTCACCGACAGCATGACGGACGTCTTATCCTTGCCCGTGGGCTCGGCGCCATGCCGGCTCAACACCAGGAACCGCGTGCAGTTGTTGATGTTATCCTCGATTCTGGATTTCAACACGTGCAGGCCATACATGTTGGCTGCGAGTTCGGAGGCAATGGCCGCGGCGCGCGGCTCCTCCCTACACTGTTCGGCCGCGCGCGAGGTGCTCGGGGCCTCCACCAGCGTCGCCTCCGCCATATGGGTTTGCAACCAGTTCCGGCACTGCGCCAGGGCGTGCGAATGGGAATAAATCTTTTCGACCTCCTCGATCCGCTCACTCTTCGACATGAGATGATGGGCAATCTCCTGCATGACTTCCCCGTAGATCAGCAGGTTGGAGTCGATAAACATGTCGAGGGTATGATTCACCACGCCTTCGGTCGAATTTTCAATCGGCACGACCCCATAGATCGCGCGCTCGCGTTCCACGGCGTCAAACACGTCCTGAATGCCGCTGACCGGCAGGTATTGGGCGGAGGCGCCGAATTTCCCCAGGGCCGCCAAATGCGTAAACGTGGCGGGGGGACCCAGGTACGCCACGGTCTGCGTGCCCTCCAACGACAACGAGGCGGACATGATTTCCCGATAGACCGGACGAATCGCTTCGTTGGGAAAGGGACCGGCATTCTGACGCACCAGCCGTTCCACGACAAAGGCCTCCCGCCCGGCCGTGTGCAGCAGGGCATGCGGGTCCGCTTGCCGCTTCGCCTTGCCGATCGTGATGACGTGACCGGAGCGCTCATTGAGCAGCCGCAGGATCTCATCGTCCAGCCGGTCGATTTCCTTGCGGGCTGCGTCTATTTGTTGTTGTTCGGACATACCCGTACCCGCGCCACCATGACGCACGATTGAGCATACGCAGACGCACCCGTCTTTGCAAGAAACCGGCGCCATTCGCCGAATCAACCGCCGGGAAAACACCGGCACAGACGGCGACGATCCGCCGGAAATTCGTCACTGGAAATGGCGGAGGAAATAGGATAGGCTCACGCGCTTCGCGTTGCTCCGAATGGCAGATTCGGGTTATACAAGGGAGAGGGCCTAAAGGACCGTTTGCGACATGACGAATCAACCCATCCTTGAGTTGAGCGGGTTCGACGCCGCGATTTTTGATCTCGACGGGGTCATCACCAGAACCGCGGCGGTTCACGCGACCGCGTGGAAACACCTGTTTGATGACCATCTCCGGCAGCGTGCCGAGCAGACCGGGGAGCCGTTTCACGCCTTCGACCCCGTCAAGGACTATTGCGCCTACGTGGATGGCAAGCCCCGGTACGACGGCGTGACCAGCTTTCTGGCCTCACGGGGCATCACGCTGCCTCATGGCGATCCTTCGGACCCGCCGGAGCAGGAAACCATTTGCGGGCTGGGGAATCGCAAGAACGTCCAGTTTCTGAAGGCCCTTGACGAGAACGGAGTGGAGGTCTTTCCCTCGACCATTGCGCTCATGCGGCTGCTCAAGTCACTGGGCAAGCAAACCGCCGTGGTCACGGCCAGTGAAAACGGCCAGGCCATCGTGCAGGCCGCGGGCGTGACGGAGTTGTTCGACGTCATGGTGGACGGCCGGGACGCCCGCGCCCTGGGCCTGCGCGGGAAACCGCACCCCGATACCTTTGTGAGAGCCGCGGAGGATCTGGGCGTCCTCCCGAAACGGGCCGTGGTGTGCGAAGACGCCCTGGCCGGCGTGGAAGCGGGCCGGGCCGGCGGCTTCGGCCTGGTCATCGGCCTCGACCGCGTGGGCCAGGCCGAAGCCCTGCGCGACCACGGCGGAGACGTGGTCGTCCCGGATCTGGAGGAACTCGTGGTCCGGGACGAAGCCGGGATCACCTGGCGTAGCGCCGCGGCCCTGCCGTCCGCGCTGGACCGGTTCGACGACGCGCTGGCACGGATGGGGCCGCACCCGGTGGTGTTTCTCGATTACGACGGCACCCTGACCCCAATTGTGGACCGGCCCGAACTGGCCGTGCTGGCTCAGGACGTGCGCGAGGTCATGGACGCGTTGAGCCGCCACTGTCCGGTGGGGATCATCAGCGGCCGGGACCGCCAGGACGTCGCGAACCTCGTGAACCTGGACTCGCTGATCTATGCCGGCAGCCATGGATTCGACATCGCAGGGCCGGCACGCTTTGCCCTGTCCCATGAAGTCGGCACGCAATTTTCCCAGGCCCTCGATCACGCGGAGAACAGACTCCGGCCTCTCCTCCAACCCATTCCCGGCGCCCTGATCGAGCGGAAAAAATTTTCCATTGCGGTGCATTATCGCCTGGTCGATCCCGGCGAGGTGTCCGGGGTTGAAGAGGCCGTCACCCGGGTGATGGACGATTCGCCGGATCTCCGGCGTTCGGCGGGCAAAAAGGTTTTTGAACTGCAACCGCAGATCGACTGGGACAAGGGGAAAGCCCTGTTGTGGTTGCTGGAGGGGCTGAAATGGAAGGAGCGCGGCTATCAGCCCGTGTATATCGGGGACGATCTCACGGATGAGCACGCGTTTCGTGAACTGGCGGATCGCGGCGTGGGGATCGTGGTGGAACACGGCTCCCGCTTTTCGTCGGCGTCCTATTCATTACAGGATCCGCAAGAGGTGAAAGACTTTCTCATGCGATTGAGTCGCCGACTGGAAGGCCGCGCGCCATGAGCGACTGGGCCCTGATCTACGATGGATTCGATCCCGAGAAGGAACGCCTGCGCGAAGCCCTGTGTACGTTGGGCAACGGGTACTTCGCCACCCGCGGGGCGGCGCCCGAAGCCAACGCCGATGCCACGCATTATCCGGGGACGTACCTGGCCGGCGGATACAACCGGTTGCAGACCGGGATCGAAGGCCGGATGATCGAGAATGAAGATCTCGTGAACCTGCCGAATTGGCTGGTCCTCACCTTTCGCCATCCCGGCGACGAGTGGTTCAACGTCCAAGCCGCGGATCTGCTCTCGTACCGGCAGACCCTGGACCTGAAGACAGGGGTCCTGCATCGCGCGTATCAATATCAGGACCGCGAAGGGCGAAAGACCACGGTGACCAGCCGCCGGTTCGTCCACCTGGGCATGCCGCACCTGGCCGGGCTGGAGGTCGTGATCACCCCCGACAACTGGTCCGGCCCGCTGGAGATTCATACCGGCCTCGACGGCCGGGTACGGAACGCCGGCGTGCCGCGCTACGCGGCCCTGAACAGCCAGCACCTCTCTCCGCTGGAAACGTCCGCGTTCGACCGCGACAAGATCTTCCTGTGTACGGAAACGACTCAATCGAAAATCCGCATTGCCCAGGCCGCGCGCACCGGGTTCTTCCCCGATGCGGCCTGGACGGACCCGCCCAGGACCCTCGCGCAGGACCGGGATTATATCGGCCAGGACTGTACGATGCCCATGACGGAAGGCCAGCCCCTGACCGTTGAAAAAATCGCGTCGTTGTATACCTCCCGGGATCACGGCATTTCGGAATGCGGAGAGGAAGCCCGCGATGCCCTCATGCACGCCGGCAGGTTCGAGGACCTGCTCCGGTCGCATACCCAGCACTGGGATCAGATCTGGCAGGAGTGCGACCTGGGCCTTCAGGGCGGGGAAGGCTCCCAACTCACGCTCCGGTTGCACCTCTTTCACCTGTTTCAAACGGTTTCCTCGCATACGATTGAATTGGACGCGGGCATGCCCGCGCGGGGATGGCACGGCGAGGCATATCGGGGCCACGTGTTCTGGGACGAAATCTATATCTTCCCGGTGTTGAACCTGCGATTCCCGGCCATCACCAAGGCGCTGCTGATGTACCGGCATCGTCGCCTCGAACAGGCCCGGCGCAACGCCGGGACAGCCGGGTTCAGCGGGGCCCTGTATCCCTGGCAAAGCGGCAGCAACGGCCGCGAGGAAAGCCAGATCCTGCACCTGAATCCCAAGTCCGGCCGATGGATCCCGGATAACAGTCTCCTGCAGCGGCACGTGAACGCGGCCATCGCCTACAACGTCTGGCAGTATGCCGACGTCACCGACGACTGGGAATTTCTGTCAACCCGGGGCGCGGAAATGTTCCTGGAGATCGCCAGGTTTTGGGCCAGCGCCACCTCGTACAATCCCGACAAGGGGCGCTATGAAATCCTGCGCGTGATGGGACCCGATGAATACCACGATGAGTATCCGGACGCCGAGACCCCGGGACTGAACAACAACGCCTATACCAATCTCATGGTCGTGTGGATCCTGTGCCGGGCCCTGGAACTCCTGGACCGGATCGAGCAATCGAGCCGCGCCGAAGTCCGCGACCGCCTGCACGTCAGTTCCACCGAAGTCGCGTTGTGGGAAGACATCAGCCGGAAGATGTTCGTCCCGTTTCACGAGGAGGGGATCATCAGTCAATTTGAAGGGTACGACGCGCTGGCGGAATTCGAATGGGAACGCTACCGGCAACAATACGGGGACATTCACCGGCTGGACCGAATCCTCGAAGCCGAAGGGGATACCGCCAACCGCTACAAGCTCTCCAAACAGGCCGACGTGCTGATGCTCTTTTACCTGTTCTCACCGGAGGAACTTGAGGAATTGTTCGAGCGGCTGGGCTATCCGTTCCGCGCGGATACCCTGTCGCGCAACGTGGAGTACTACTCGGCGAGGACGGCCCACGGGTCTTCGCTCAGCCGCGTGGTGCATGCCTGGGTCCAGACCAGATCCGACCCCGCGCTGGCCTGGGAACTGTTCAAGGACGCCCTGGGCGTGGACGTATCGGATTTGCAGGCCGGCACCACCGCGGAAGGCATTCACACGGGCGCCATGGCCGGGACGGTAGATCTCATGCAACGCGCCTATACGGGATGGGAAAGCAAGGACGGGGCGCTCAGTTTCAATCCCTGTCTCCCGCCGAAAGTGGAAGCCCTTCACCTCCGGGTGAGGTATCGGGGGCATTCCCTGGACGTGACCGTCACCCAGGACGCATTTCAGCTCACCTCGCGTCCGGGTCGCGCGGCCCCGATTCAGGTGTCCGTCAAGGGCCACGCCCACACCCTCTCGCCCGGACAGACCGTGAAGACGATTCTCTAGATGGAACGTCGGATGGGCCCTTCGACTAACCCAACCTACGTGACGGTCACCTCGGCCGCATTGTAACGCAGATCTGTAGGTCGGATTAGCGCAGCGTAATCAGACAGGAAGGGCAGAAATCGTTGGCGGAGTGGCTTGTCGGGTTACGCCCTTCGACAGGCTCAGGGCTAACCCGACCTACCTTCTCTCCCCGTCGTTCAAAACCCCCAGGTGGCCTGGAGGCGGAATCCCTGATTGAGCGGTTGCAACCCGGTGGGCTCCGTGCGCAGGCCTTCCAGGGTCATGGTCAGCCCCGTGGCCCCCTGGCCCGGTAATACCAGCCGCGTGCCCACCCGGTACGTCCGGCCCGCGCCCTCCGCCAGCATCGTGCCCGCATAGGGCATGACCAGCCCCGTATCAAACGCCGGGACGCCATAGCCCACCTCCGCAGCCAATCGCCCGGTAGCGGCTTGGGTGATGTTGGGTGCCAGCCCCGCGGTGCTCTGCCGGCCCCATAAGGCCTCCACCCCACTGGCCGTGGCCCCCCAGGCCGGTTGCAGCGTCAGGGCCAGGCCCTGACCGTTCACCCCCGGTGCCAGCCGGACCGTGCCGCTCGCTCCCCATTCGTCATAGGCCTCGGCTTCATGCGCCACCAATCCCCGGACCGCGCCTTCCACCGTCAAACCCAGGCTGGGGTCGGCATACTGCACGCGCCCGCCGACTTCCACCCCGAAACCGGTCTCGGCATCGCCCCAATCATGCCGCACCCCCACTTCCACGGTCGGGGTCAGGGTTCGCTCCTTGGCCCAGGCGTAGCGCCGGCTCCCTTCCAGCACCAGTCGCAGCCGGTGCGCATCCGCGTCCGTGGCGGCCATGTCCGCCGTTGCCACGGCGTCCGTACTGGTGCGGGTGAACATGGCATCCAGGCGCGTGGCTATCTGGAGGCCGCCGGTGGCGGCCGGGTCCAGCAGCAGGCCCCGGCTGCCGACCGCGCCCATGAGGAAATCCGTGTCCGTGTCAGTGGCGGTTTCGCCAGGCGGGGTCAGGGTCAATTCGCCCCAGCCATAGCCCAGCAGGCCCCAGACCGTCAGCCGGTCGGTGAGGGCATACCGCAGATAGGGATGGAGACTGGTCAGGGTGGTGTCGAGATCGCCTGAACTACTCTGGGCGGGGTCGGTGTAGCCGCCGTCGCCCTGGCTGTGGGCGATGGCGATCCCGGCCAGCCAGCGATCGCCCTGGGTATCCACGCCGAGGAGGCCGGTCAGGACGTCGCCATCCAGGGCCACTCGATCCTGCTGGCCGTCAAAGTGCGTGTGGGCGACTCGGCCCCAGGCAGTCAGCCGCGGGCTCGTTCCATCCGCACTCTGGTTCAGGCTGAGCCGGAAGGCACTGCCCACCAGGGCCTGCCGGAGATCCGGCAGGTGCAAGGCTTGGCCGGGGTTCTGTTGCCGGGGTCGCGAGTTGAGGCTGGCTGTTCCGTTCTGGTTCCTTCCGGTGGGCCCATTCAGGCCCAGGAGGCTGGCGAGGCCGGTCAGCAGGCGGGTCCCCTGATCCGATTCGGTGGCCGAGGCCTGCCTAATTATGTTGTCCTGCGCTTGGCGGGAGCCTAAGGGTACACGCCAGCCGGCCACGGTCAGGTGAGACTCGGCGTCCCCGGCATTCCGCAGCCGCGCGCTCACCGCGTCCGTGACGTGCGTCCCGATGGTCCGCCCGAACCGAACGCTCCACGCCCGCGGCATCATCGCCGTGTTCTTAATGGTTCCCGTGCCCGTGCCATCGGTAATGGTCGCGCCCGTGGCGTTGGACAGGACCAATTCCAGGGTCTCCCCATCGTCGCCGTGCGCGTCTTCCAGCACCCTGACATGCACGGTCTTCGTGGCCTCGCCGGTGGCGAAGGTGAGGGTGCCTGACGCGGAGGTGTAGTCCGCGCCGGCGGTGGCGGTCCCGTCCCGGGTGGTATAGGCCACGGACACGGGGTCGTCACTGGCGAGCACCGCGCGGTCGAGGCTGACGGTGAAGGCCAACTGCGCGCCGGGGCCTTCGGTCACACGGGCATCCGCCACGGAGAGCGCCGGGGGCGGTGTCCGGACCACCACGGGTTGATCGGGCACGGGCGGAGAGCCCTGCCCTGCGGGCAGCGAGGAGTTGCCGACGGCGACCACCGCGAAGGTGGTGTCCGTTGCGCTGCCCTGTTGCAGGTTGTCGTTCCAGTGCTGGTCCGATATCGCGACATAGACGGTGCCGGCGGACAGGTCGCTGGTCGGGTTGATAGTCACCACGGTACCTCTGATGGTGGCGTCGAAGGCGATGTCGTCGCCGTTCTTGTCGGTCTTCTTCAGCGTGATGAGAGCGTCGATGGTCGAATCGGTGAAGCGCGTGACCTGGCTGGAGGAGGAGCCCACCCCCCGGCTGAAGGTCGCCGTGATGTTGCCGGAGGCGGAGGCCGGCGTCGTGAACGTGACTGTCGGCGGGCCGTCGTTGATGGTGATGGTCCGGGTTTGCGGCGTGGTGATGATAGTGCCGCCCGAAGGCGTGAACGTCAGGGTAACGGTTTCGTCGTCCGAGTTCGCGTCCTCATACGCGGTCAGGTAGATCGGGCGCTCTTCCGGCTTGTCGCCCTTTCCCACGGGGATGGTCAACGAGTGCGTGCTCAGCCACGCCGCGCTGCTGTCGCTTTCGATGGTCACGGTGGTCACGGCTGAATTCTCCGGCTCGATGACGACCGACAGCGCGATCTGATCGCCTTCCACCACCGCGAGATTCGACGCCGGCGAGATGTAGAGCGAGGGCAAACTGCTGGGCTGATCGATCACCGTCACCGGCAACGTGATCGTTTGATTGAGATATTCCTGTGCAAAGTCGTCGAGGGTACGGCCAGTCTGAGGCGGGGCGACCACTTCAACGATTAAGGTCCCGGTTTCATTGTTCGTGTCATCATCCTGGCATGCCCGCACGGCGATTTTCCTGGGTCTAGTCCAGGTCATGAGGTCGATTTGCTCTTTAGGCGCATCGGGGAAGTCCTTCTTGAACTTCTCGATCACGTCCTCGTCATCGGGAAGGATGAATGGCAGGATATCGTGTGAGACTGTGTCCATTTTTGCGCCGGCTTTGCAGGGGTCTTCCCCGTCGCGGCTGTCAGTCAGCCTGGCGTTGAACATGACATAGGATGACGGCTCCCTGGAAAGCGTGAGCAGGAAACTGTTGGCCTCGCCCTCCGGCACGGTCAGGGCCCCGGGATCAGCGATCAGCCGGGCGCCGTGGTCCTCGAGCACCAGGACCCGGACGGTCTTGTGAACGCTATGGTATTCGTATTCCGGCGCTCCGCCCGCGCCGAAATCGACGTCCACCGCTTCCGTCCCCGAATCCAAGTCCGTCTTCGGCGTCACTGTCACGGTCTGGGCCGTGCTGTAATTGGCGGGGGTGAAGGTCAGCGTTCGGGGGGACAGGCTCACCGGGCCCGAGCCCCAGGCGGTGTTCACCGTGACGTCTTTGCTGGGCTGGTATGCGAGGCTTACCGAAATCGTCCCGGCAGATCCTCCTTCGGTCAGCGTCATCTCCGTTGGAGTGATATCCAGATACGTCGCGTCTGCCGGCTGCACGCCGAGCGACGTGGCGCTCCACGTGCCCGTATCGCACCCTGTCGGGCTGGTGGCGCGGGCGTCCCACACCCGCACCTGGACATCATAGGTGCCTGTGGTGTCCAGTTTGACGCCGGACTCGTTGGTTCCCACACCGCTTGCGTATTCGCCAAGGTCCAGCGAGTCCGTAAAGGTGCTGACGGAGGTCGCGTGGGGACTGTCCTGTTTTGAAATCGTGTAGATGCCGTTTGTCGCGGTGTTCGCTACGCCGGCGGTGGGCCACTGGCTGGTGCCTGTTTTCCGATACTGGACCTGGTAGCGATCGATCACGCAGTTGGTGTCGCCGCTGCCGCGTGTCCAGGAGAACTCCGCCACGAACGAGCCTTCGCCGTCGGAGAAGATCTGGTCAATGGCCGGCGCCGCCACCGCGGCCAGCGCCGCGGTCGCGGGCAGCAGCAGGACCAGCATCAACAGGAAGACGGCCAAGCGCCGGGCAAACCGGCTATGAGGCGCGTCCTGACGCGAGAGGCGCGCATATCCGCTATGCGCCATGTTCCGTTGGTCACGCCGACATTCGAACCGGGAGGGGGGCGGGTATTTCGAGGCCATGCCGAACAATCGGGGCAGGGACCGTGGTCTACAACCGGGATGGGTTGCCGGTTCCGGATTCGGGTTGATTCGTGGCGCGCGCCTCGATTTGTCCAACCGAGGCGCGCGCCAACCGCCGCCTGGCGTGTCTTCCATGGCTTATATCTCCCTGACCCTGACCGAACGCCTCAATCCGACTATGACAAATGTATTGCGAGCTCATTGTTCTGTACTGCGAACCAATTGCTCTCTATTTTGAGCCAATTGGTCTGGATTGTGGACCAGTTGTTTCAAAAATGCAAGAGTATTTTTTATCGAACAGTCATAAAATGGCGCCGCGGATTTCGGCGGGACGTCGCCATCCGGCCCGGGGCATGGGGTTTTTGCAGGGCACGGCATCATGGCTGCATTCTTCATCGGTTGACTGGTAGAATGGCTTCCTGCCGGGACCTGAACGTTGCCGGGCGACGCCCCATCGGACGCGCGTGGCAGCGCTTCCGGCACAGAAGGTTGACGATGACGACGCCGCAACGCCGACACGATCCCGACCCGCGCGTGTGTCTGGTGGACGGGTCCGGGTTCCTGTTCCGGGCCTTCCACGCCCTTCCGTTCATGACCCGGTCCGACGGGACGCCCGTGAACGCCGTGCTCGGGTTTACCAACATGTTGCTCAAACTGCTGGACGACCTGCACGCCACGCACGTAGCCGTGATTTTCGATTCGGCGCGCGAGTCTTTTCGAAACGAGATTTTTCCCGATTACAAGGCCAACCGCCCCGCCCCGCCCGAGGAACTCATTCCTCAGTTTCCGTTGGTCCGGGACGCCACGCGGGCGTTCAACGTGGAATGTCTCGAACGGCCCGGCTTTGAAGCAGACGATCTGATTGCCACCTATGCGCGACAGGCCAGGGCGGACGGGTTCGAGGTCATGATCGTGTCGTCGGACAAGGACCTGATGCAGTTGGTGTCCGACCGGGTCAGCCTGTTCGATGCCCTCAAAAACCGGAAGATCGGCCCGGCCGAGGTAGAGGAAAAATTCGGTGTGGGTCCGGACCGGGTCGTGGACGTGCAGGCCTTGGCCGGCGACTCCACGGACAACGTTCCCGGCGTCCCGGGCATCGGCGTGAAAACCGCAGCCCAACTGATTCACGCCTACGGCGATCTGGATTCCCTCCTTGCGCGGGCGTCCGAAATCAAACAGCCGAAGCGCCGCCAAAGCCTGATCGACTTCGCCGAGCAGGCCAGGCTTTCCCGGGAACTGGTTCGATTACGGGATGACGCGCCCATGGACGTGCCGGTGTCCCGGTTACGACGCCAGGACCCGGACCCTGTCCAGTTGCTGGCTTTTCTCAATGAACAGGGTTTCAGATCGGTGATTGCCAAAGTGCAAAGCCGGCTGGCCGCATCCGGAACGCCCGTGATCGCGCCCGACGAAGCTGAGGCGGCCGCCACCCACTATGAACTGGTCCGCTCCCCCGAAGTCCTGCAGGACTGGGTCACCCGGGCGCGCTACGCCGGCGCCGTGGCCATCGAGACCGAACCCGCGTCGTTGGATGGAAGCCATGCGGACCTGGTCGGCATCGCCCTGTGCGCGCGCCCCGGCCACGCGTGCTACATTCCTCTCGCGCATCGGCTTCCCGAGCCCGCGGCCGGTGAGGACACTCCCGCTCCGCCACGGGAACCGCTCGACCAACTCCCGCTCGACGTCGCGCTCGATCTCCTGCGTCCGCTCTTTGCCGATTCCTCGGTCCTGAAAATCGGCCATCACCTGAAATCCGCCATGGTCGCGCTTCGACGATACGACGTCGGGATTTCGCCGGGGGACGACACCATGCTGATGTCCTACGTCCTGGACGGAGGCAGCCACGGCCACAGCCTGCATGAATTGGCGGCCCTGCATTTGGACATTCGCACAATTGCGGTCACGGACGTGACCGGCACGGGCAAATCACACGTGACCTTTGATCTGGTCCCGCCTGACCGGGCGCTGGCCTATGCCGCGGCCAACGCGGACGCGACCTTGCGGCTTCACCGGGTTCTCAAACCCCTCCTGCTGACCGAACGCCTGGTGACGCCCTATGAAACCCTGGAACGGCCCCTTGTGCCGGTCCTGGCCGACGTGGAAACCGCGGGCATCCACGTGGACCGGGGGGAACTGGAACGGCTCAGCCGGGACTTCGCGGAACGCCAACGCGCCCTGGAACAGGATATTTTCCGGCTCGCCGGTCACGCCTTCAACGTGGGGTCCCCGAAACAACTGGGTGAGGTGCTGTTCGACGAACTGCGCCTGGAGGGCGGGCACAAGGGAAAATCCGGCGCCTATGCCACCGGCGCCGACGTGCTGGAATCGCTCGCCGCCGAGGGCCACGAACTGCCGGCCACGGTGTTGGAATGGCGACAGCTCGACAAACTCAAGAGCACGTACACCGACGCCCTGGTCGAACAGATCAACCCGCGCACGGGTCGCGTGCATACCTCCTTTGCCATGGCCGCCGCGTCCACCGGCCGCCTGTCTTCCACCAACCCCAACCTGCAAAACATTCCCATCCGGACCGAAGACGGCCGAAAAATCCGCCATGCGTTCGTGGCCGAACCCGGACGGACCCTGCTGTCGTTGGACTACTCCCAAATCGAACTGCGGCTCCTGGCTCACGTGGCGGGAATCGACGCGTTGAAACGCGCGTTCCACGACGGCCTGGATATTCATGCCCTGACCGCGGCCCGGATGTTCGGCGTCGATGCCGGCGCGGTGGACCCGGCGATGCGGCGGCAAGCCAAGGCCATTAATTTCGGCATCATCTACGGGATCAGCGCGTTCGGGCTGAGCCGCCAATTGGGTATTTCCAACGAAGAGGCCGCAGCGTACATGAACGCCTATTTCGAACGATATCCGGGCATCCGGGAGTACATGACCCGGACCAAGCAGTTCTGCCGCGAGCATGGATACGTGGAAACGCTCTTCAGGCGCCGGTGCCACGTCCCGGGCATCCACGACAAACATGCCGCCCGACGCAGTTTCGCCGAACGCGCGGCGATCAACGCCCCGATCCAGGGCACGGCCGCGGACGTGCTGAAACGCGCCATGATTCGCGTGCCCCCGGCGTTGGCGCGGCACGGCCTCGACACGCGAGCCCGCATGCTGTTGACGGTTCACGATGAACTGCTTTTTGAAGTGGACGAAGCGGTCGTGGATCAGACGGCCGGGGTGGTGAAGACCGTTATGGAATCCGCGTGCCTGCCCGCGCTTGACCTGTCGGTGCCCCTGACGGTGGACGTGGGGCAGGGCCAATCATGGGGCGAAGCGCATTGAGCATGGTATGAGGATCAGGTCGCAAACACGCGCCAGAGCACGGCGAGGGTGGCAGCCATCGTGATGCCCACCATCCATTGCAGCATGGCGAACTGGGCTTCCAACCGGGAGAGTCGATTGTCAATACTGATGAGTCTGTTCTCAAACCCGGCAATTTCTTCGGCCGCCTCGCGCGCTTTGTCGTCAGGCGCCCCAGCGGCCCTGAGGGCCTCATAGGTCTTGGAGAGCATCATCGCCATACAAACAGGATACGTATCATCAATCACCAATGCAAGGCTCCGGCTCAAGCTGACCACTCCAACCTTTCTTTCTGCCAGCCCATCCCTGTTTCGTTCCGTTTGCCACGCATCAGCCGAACGCTTTAGAATCTCCCGGCATGAAGATTGCCACGTGGAACGTGAACTCCATCAACGTCCGGCTGCCGCACGTCACGGCGTATCTGCGAGAGACGAGCCCGGACGTCCTGTTGCTCCAGGAATTGAAATCCACGGACGAGCGGTTCCCGCGCGCCGGGATTGAAGACGCGGGTTATCACGTCGCGCTCGTCGGACAGAAAACCTTCAATGGCGTGGCCATTCTGGCGAAACGCCCCATTGCCGTGGAACAGCGGGCCCTGCCCGGCGATTCGACCGATGCGCAGGCCCGGTATCTCGAAGCCGTCATCGGCTCCGTCCGCGTCGCGTCGCTGTATCTGCCGAACGGGAATCCGATCGACACGGATAAATTTTCCTACAAGCTGGCCTGGCTGGATCGTCTGATTGCCCACGTGCGCGCGCTGCTGGCCTATGAGGAGCCGTTGGTATTGGGCGGTGATTACAACGTCTGTCCCACGGACGACGACGTGTACGATCCCGAGGGGTTTGCCCTGGACGCGCTCTGTCACCCCGAAACCCGCGCCCGGTTTCAGACCTTGTGCTACCTGGGCCTCACCGATGCGATTCGCGCCCGATCCCCGCAGGTGGGCGTGTACACGTTTTGGGATTACCAGGCCGGGTGTTGGAATAAGGATCAGGGGTTACGGATCGACCACCTGTTGCTTTCTCCGCAGGCGGCCGACCGGCTCGTCGACGCCGGGGTGGACAGGGACCCCCGGGGGAAAGAAAAACCGTCCGATCATACGCCCGCCTGGTGCGACCTTGCCGATGCGTAAGGCCGGCGCGCGTTTCATGACGGGACTCCGGGCGGCAACGCCATGGCCCAACCGGCGCGCGCGGGTTTCGCCTTGTCTGTTCGCCGGTCCCGCGTCTCCCCGTCGCGTACCGCCGGGGTTTGCGCTTCAGCGCGCCGCGCCGCTTTTGAGCGTCAGCATGTAGTTCGTGAGATCATTGAGTTCGCGTTCGGGGAGGGCATACTTGGGCATGAAGGAGCCCGGCGACACGGACGCGGGATCCCGGAAATGTCTGAGGTGCCATTCCCGATCCGGTCGTCGGTCTGCAACATAGGACAGATCAGGGGCGATCGCCGCGCCTTCGCCGTGAATACGGTGACAGGCCTTGCAGGTATATTTCTCAACCAGCTCCTGTCCCCGGATCACCGACGGATCGGTTTTCGGGATCGCGTACAAGTCACGAAGCGACAGACCGAGCAACACGAACACGCACAGCAAAAAGATCATGCCCACCCCCAACGTCACCGGACGCCTGGAAATTCGCCGGCCCGGATGGCGATCAAGAAAGGGCAGGAGAAACAGGACGAGAAAGAACAGGCTCGGCAGCACCCACACGGCGAGCGGGGCAAACGGTCCGTGCACGTATTTGAGGAGTTGGTAGTAAAACAGGAAATACCATTCGGGAATCGGGACAAAGGTATTGTCCGTGGGGTCCGCTTTGTCCACGAGCGGAAATTCGATGGTTGCGGCGAGGAGGCCGACCGCGAGAAACGTGCCGAACATGACCACGGCATCCATGTACACCTGTCGGGGATAGAACGTCTCGCTCCCCTTCCGGGCCCGTTCTTCATTCCACGGACCCGCCGGGCCCACGCGTCGCAGGATGAAGAGGTGCGCCATGATCCCGAACAGCATGATGGACGGCAGCAGCAACACGTGGATGGCAAAAAACCGCGACAGGGTCAGCGCGCCTAACGTGTCGCCGCCGCGCAGCACGCGCATCAGAAATTCGCCGACCACGGGAACCGTGCCGACCATGTTAATCCCGACTTGTGTGGCCCAATAGGCGTTCTGATCCCACGGAAGCAGATAGCCGGTGAATCCAAACGCCATCATGATCAGAAACAGCGCCACCCCGACCATCCACAGAATTTCCCGCGGCGGCTTATAGGCCCCGTCAAAAAACACCTGGAGCATATGCAGCCCGATCGCCAGCATCACGGCGGAGGCTCCCCAATGGTGCAGCCCGCGCACAAACCAGCCGAACCACACGTCCCGTTGGATATATTGGACGGTGTCATACGCGTGATCGGGGGAGGGCACGTAGTACACCGCCAGAAAGATCCCCGTCACCGCCTGGAGCACAAATAAGAACAGCGTGGCGGAACCAAACACGTAGGTCCAACTCGCCCCGCCGGGAATGGGCTCATCCAACAGGGTTTTCTCAAGCGATTTGAGCCGCAGGCGACGGTCCAGCCACGCATACAGTCGGGACGCCATGCTTACAACTCCACTTTCGTCGCCAGGCCCGCCTTGAAGGTCTTGTAGATCACCTTCAGATTCCCATCTTCAATCTTCGAGGGGAGTTCATCCAACGGGCGCGGGGCCGGGCCGGCGACCACCTGCCCATTCCGATCGTAGACACTCCCATGACACGGGCATTGAAATTGACTGTCCCGTTGATTCCACCGAACGCCGCACCCAAGGTGGGGACACACCGGCGAAAACACCTTGACCTGCTGTTCCGACTCGCGCACGGCCCATACGGCTTTGACCGCCTTGCTTTCCATCCACCCATCGTTGACCGTCATGGAATAATCCAGCGCCTGCGGTTTCCCGACCGGGAGGTCGTCGATTTTTCCGATCGAGACCCACGAGGATTTGCGACGCGTCAGCGCAGGCGAGATAAAATAGGCGGCTAACGGAACGGCGAGTCCCAGGCCGATACACGCGGCAATGCCGGCCGTGACGTACCGGAAAAAATTCCGGCGCGTCCCGGTCGGCGTGAAGACGTCCACGCCCGGTTCGTCGGGACCGGATTGTTCAGGAGTACTCTTCACCATCACGATTGACTGCCTTGACCCTATTGTACCACGAGGAGATGGTCCGGCAAACACGCGGGGCGAACGTTGACGGGAAACGGCTCTCGAACGAGACGCCTCAGGTCCGAACGGCGCAGTCTGCGGAATGGGCGACGATGGCGCCGGCTTCCCGCATGGCCTCCAGGGCTCGCTCGGAATCTCCGGGTTCCCTGTCGATCCCGCGCACTCCGTCCCTGAGGACTACGACTCGAAATCCCAGCCGGCAGGCATCCAGGACCGTCTGCTTCACGCAAGAGTCCGTGGCCAGCCCGACCACGTACAGGGTCTGCGCCTCCAGATCTTCAAGGCGCTCGTCCAACGTTGTCCCGTCAAACCCGGAAGCGGCTTCCTTGTTTCGGATGGGTGGCCACGGACACGATCAACGTGCCGGGCGGCATGTTCAAGTCCGGATGGAACTGAGCCCCCCATGACCCCTGCACGCAATGCGGCGGACACGATCCGCCCTGTTCCTGAAAGGAACAGTGGTCCGGCGGATGCCAATCCCGCGTGGCGACAATGCCGTACCCCTGCGCGGCAAACATCCGAATCCAGTCATTGGCCACGGGGATCACGCGATCCCCCTCAGGCACCGGCAGGGCTCCCCCCGGACAAAAGTCCTGCTGCAAGTGCACCAACAGCAGCACGGTCTTCCGGTCCGGCAACGGAACGGCCGCGCGATTCTTCCGTTCGGATTCCGATTTCGCGAGTTTCATGTCGTGAGTTTCAGGGGGCCGAGGCCGGATTGACCCATGTCTTTTACGCGACGATCTCCGTGCCGATTCCCTTGTCCGTGAAAATCTCCAGCAACACGGCATGTTCGACCCGGCCGTCAATGATGTGGGCCTTCCGCACGCCGGCTTCGATGCCGGTCAGGCACGCCCGCACTTTGGGCAGCATGCCTTCACTGATCGTGCCTTTCTTCACCATGCGTTCGACGTCTTTTCTGGATACCGTGGGCAGATGCCGGTTGTTGGCGCCCCGAATGCCGCGCACGTCGGTGAGCATCAACAGTTTTTCCGCTTGCAACGCGCCGGCCACGGCGCCGGCCACGAGGTCGGCGTTGATGTTATGCGGCTTCCCTCTGCGATCGACGCCGATGGGGGCAATGACCGGGATCAGATGCTCCTGCTGCAATTTCGTGATGATCTGCGGTTCGATTCGATCGACCTCTCCCACGAAGCCGTACTCTTCCTCCGCCTGACCGGGGGGCTCATGGCTCAACCCCTGCGCCCAGGTTTTCCCGGAAAACGGTTTGCACATCATGAACTGCGCGTCCTTGCCGGTGATCCCGACGGCTTTCCCCCCATGTTGATTGAGCAGCGTTACGATTTCCTTGTTGATCTTTCCGCCCAGAACCATTTCGACCACGTCCATGGTGGCCTGATCCGTGACCCGAACGCCTCGTTTAAACGTCGGCTTCATGCCCAGGCGGGACAGCATCTGATCGATTTGCGGTCCGCCCCCGTGCACGATGACGGGATTGAGTCCGACGTATTTCATCAACACCACGTCCTCGGCAAAGCCGTCTTTCAGTTCATCCTGAACCATGGCTTTCCCGCCGTATTTGATGACGATGGTCTTTCCCGCAAACGTCCGGATGTAGGGCAACGCCTCGACGAGGACGTCGGCTTTTCTGATCAGTCTGTTCATGAGACAACCCCTTGTCATTCCCGCAATCGTTCACGGGAATCCAGGTCTTCTTCCCCCTCACCCTCTCCTTCAAGGGAAGAGGGCGTTTGCTCACAGGATGTACCGGCTCAGATCCTGGTCCTTGACGACGTCCTTCAAATGCTCGTTGACGTAGGGCGCGTCGATCACCACTTTTTTTTCTTCCAGTTCCTGCGCCGCGAAGGAGACGTTCTCCAGCAAACGCTCCACAATCGTAAAGAGCCGGCGCGCGCCGATGTTTTCCGTGCGATCGTTGACCTCCACGGCAATGGCCGCAATGGCTTCAACGCCTTCCCGGGTAAAGTCGAGCGTGATGCCTTCGGTTTCCATTAAGGCCTGATATTGTTTGACCAGGGCGTTCCGGGGTTCCGTCAGGATACGGACCAGATCCGCCTTGCTCAAGGCGTTCAATTCCACGCGAATGGGGAACCGGCCCTGCAATTCGGGAATCAGGTCGGCCGGCTTGGCCACGTGAAACGCCCCGGCGGCGATAAACAGAATGTGGTCGGTCTTCACCGGGCCGTGCTTGGTGTTGATGGTCGATCCTTCGACAATCGGCAGCAAATCCCGCTGCACGCCTTCCCGCGACACGTCGGGTCCCATGTTCTTTTCCCGGCCCGCAATTTTGTCGATTTCATCCAAAAACACGATGCCGGATTGCTCGACCCGTTCGACGGCGTCGCGCGTCACCTCGTCCATGTCAATCAGTTTTTGCGCTTCTTCCTGCGCGAGATATTTCAGGGCGTCGGGAATTTTCATGACCCGGTTTTTTTTCTTCCCGGGCATCAACCCGCCCAGCATGTCGCGCAGATGATTTTCGAGGTCGTCCATGCCGCCGACGTTGGAGATGATCCCGACCGGCAACCCGCGCTCCTTGATTTCGAGTTCCACCGTCCGGGCGTCGAGCCGGCCTTCCCGCAATTGTTTGCGGAGCTTTTGTCGCGTGTTGTCGCCCGGCGCCGGTTGTCCCGGCTCCTCTTCCCGCGCCCCATGAGACGGAGCCGGCGGCAGCAACAGATCCAGCACGCGATCTTCGGCCAGGTCTTCGGCCTTTCGTTCGACGCGCTTCAGGGACGCGCTCTTCACCAGATTGACCGACTGCTCGGTGAGGTCGCGGATGATCGATTCCACGTCGCGCCCGACGTATCCCACTTCGGTAAATTTCGACGCTTCGACTTTAATGAACGGGGCGTCGGCCAGCTTCGCCAATCGCCGGGAAATTTCCGTCTTGCCCACGCCCGTCGGCCCGATCATGACGATATTTTTCGGGAAAATTTCATCGCGCAACTCCGGGTTGAGCTGCTGGCGGCGCCATCGATTCCGCAACGCAATGGCGACCATCCGCTTCGCGTCACGTTGCCCGATCACGTATCGGTCGAGCACTTCGACGATTTCCCGAGGCGACAGGTTGTCGAGTTTCTCTTCCGGCGGGGCAGGATTCATGAGGATCCCTTCAGTTCTTCAATCACGATTTCCTGATTCGTGTAGATATCGATACCGCCGGCGATGCGCATGGCCCGGTCGACGATTTCCGCGGACGTTAAGGCGGTCTGCTCCTTCAACGCCCGAGCCGCAGCCAGCGCATACGGCCCGCCAGACCCGATGGCGAGAATCCCGTCTTCCGGTTCCACCACGTCCCCCGTGCCGGAAATGAGAAAGGATCGCTCCGCGTCCGCGACGGCCAACAGCGCTTCGAGGCGGCGCAGCACCCGGTCCGTCCGCCACTCTTTGGCCAACTCGACCGCCGCTCGGGTCAGGGTGCCCTGATATTCTTCCAATTTCTGCTCGAATTTTTCAAAGAGGGTAAAGGCGTCCGCGGTGGCTCCCGCAAAGCCCGCAATCACCTGATCGTGATGGAGCCGGCGGACTTTGCGGGCGTTGGCCTTCATCACCGTCGTCCCGACCGTCACCTGGCCGTCCGACCCCATGGCCACCGCTCCATCCCGGCGAACGGACAGAATCGTGGTGGATCGGATCCTCATGACGATTTCCTCGGGGTCGCGGACTTGGCCG
The DNA here is from genome assembly GCA_965232175.1 of Nitrospirales bacterium. GTDB lineage: Bacteria > Nitrospirota > Nitrospiria > Nitrospirales > UBA8639 > Bin75. The sequence continues at coordinate 1,282,713 of CBDDOW010000006.1, read as the reverse complement.
CCCTGACGTCTCCGGAGCGGGGATGGGCCTGATCATACACTTCCATCAACCGGTCCGTGGCCAGGTGGGTGTACTTTTGGGTGGTGGCCAGAGACGCGTGCCCGAGCATTTCCTGGATGACCCGGAGATCGGCGCCTTCATCCAGCAAATGCGTGGCATAGGAATGCCGAAAGGTATGCGGCGTCACGGCCCCCACCTGCAACCGGTCGGCATAGCGCCGGACGATCCGCTCCACGGTGCGCGCCGACAACCGGCCGCCCCGGTTGTTGCGAAACACCGGGCCGTCCGCGGGTTTCATCGTGAGCGTCGGGGCCGAACCCGCCTCCCGGGCCGCGGGGCTCGCCCGCACCGGCGCCACCGCCAGATAGTCCAGGATCGCCTCGACCGCCACGGGCCCGATCGGCACGAGGCGCTCTTTTTTGCCTTTGCCTCTCAACCGCACCATTCCATCATCAAGACTCAGATCGCTCCAATCCATCCCCACCAGTTCGCTGACCCGCGCGCCCGTGGAATAGAGCGTTTCCAAAATGGCCTGATCCCTTGCGGCGGACAGCCCCTCGCCGGCATCAGGCAATTCGATGACCCGCTCCGCTTCGTCTTTCGTCAGGACACGGGGCAGGCGTTGCCCCAACCGGGGCGTCCGCACGTGCGCGACCGGATTGCCCGGCACCTGCCCGCGGCGGTGCAAAAATTTGAAGAAGCTGCGCAACGTCGCGAGCTTTCGCGCCTGCGACGACTTTTTATCGTTCCGGCCGGCCACCCACACCAGAAATCGACGAACCAGCGCCGCGTCGATCCGGGCCGGGTCCGGCACCGCATCCGTGACGGTTTTGAGAAAGGACACAAATTGTCGCAGGTCCGATTGGTAACTGCGAAGCGTTTCCCTGGACGCTCCCCGCTCCACGTCGAGATACGTCAGGAAACTGCGGATTGCCGTTTCCATGCTTGCCACTCTTCAACGGCCCGTTCGCGGATCATTCGACGCTTGCGGTCTTTGTCCCGCACGGTCACGGGCAGGGGCGGGAACAGGCCGAAATTGGTATTCATGGGCTGGAAATGCCGGGCGTCGCTCGTCGTCACGTACTGCACCAACGCCCCATGGGCCGTGGCCGGGGGAGGCGTCACCAACGGCAGACCGGCCAATGCCCGACCGGCGTTGATGCCCGCCAAGCCGCCGGTTGCCGCGGATTCGACGTATCCTTCCACGCCGACGAGACAGCCCGCCAACCACGTTGTCTCGCACGTCTTCAGTTGCAACGTCTTCCGCAACACGGCAGGGGAATTCACAAAAGTGTTCCGATGCACGCTGCCGTAACGGAGAAACTCCGCGCGTTCCAGACCCGGAATCATCCGAAACACGCGCTTTTGCTCCGGATAGGTCAGCTTGGTTTGAAACCCCACCATGTTATAACACGAACCATGACGATTTTCCGCTCGCAACTGGAGCACCGCGTGCGGTTGGCGGCCGGTGCGCGGGTCCACCAACCCCACGGGTTTCATCGGACCAAAGGCCAACGTCTGCTTCCCGCGTTCCGCCATGGCCTCAATCGGGAGACACCCCTCAAAGTAGGGAACCCGTTCAAAGTCCTTTGCCCGCACCTTGTCCGCGGCCATCAGGGCCTCGTAAAAGCTCGAGTACGCGGCTTCGTCCATCGGACAATTCAGGTAGTCCGCGCCGCCCTTGTCATACCGCGACGCCCGGAACACGGTCTTCATGTCAATGGACTCAGCGTCGATGATCGGCGAAATCGCGTCGAAAAACGCCAGGTTCGTCTTGTGGGTGAGCGCGATCAGCGCCTGCGCCAGGCTCTCGGAGGTCAGGGGACCCGTGGCCACGATGCACAGGGCGTCCGTGGGGATTTCTCGAATTTCTTCTCGAATGATCCTGATATTCGGGTGGGATTCCAGCGTCCGGGTGACGGTCTGCGCAAAGACGTCACGATCCACGGCCAGCGCCGCGCCCGCGGGCACGCGGGCCGATTCCGCCGCCCGCATGACCAGCGAATTCAGCAGCCGCATTTCTTCCTTCAAAATGCCCGGCGCGCTGAGGGGGTCCGCGGACCCCAACGAATTCGAGCACACGATTTCCGCCAACTGCTCCGTCTTGTGCGCCTCGGTTCCCTGCTTGGGCCGCATTTCGTACACGGTGACCCGCGCTCCGCGCTCCGCGGCCTGCCATGCGGCTTCCGACCCCGCCAGCCCGCCTCCTATGACCACCACGTCATCGCGCATCATGCGTCGATTCTCCTTCTCCAAACCGGAAGAACGGCATTCTAGGGACCGGAACGAAAATCCGTCAAGACAGAAGGGGGATTGAGACAGGCGTGTGCCCTCGAAAACGCGAGACGGCCCAAAACCGGACTTCCGTCCGTCACTTGTCTGTCATTTCACCTTCTGCTACGCTCTTTCCATCTCTCGCTTCACGCTATCCATTGGCCGGAGCCATTCATTTACCTTAAGGAGGTTGATGATGAAGTCCTTGTTCACATGGGGGATCGCGCTCAGCGCCGGCATCGTCCTTTCCGCCTGTGGCGGCGGCGGTGGGGGCACCATGACCAGCGTACCGCAGACGGCCTTCCGGAACAATCTGGAACAGGCCGCACGGACCTTCGTGCAGGCAGCCAGCACGGAAAACCTTGTCGATCGTATCAATAACTCCAGCGCCCCCGTCTTTGGCGGTGTCGTGCACAGTCGCCATTCGAACGGCATTGCCGGTGTCTCGGGCGTGGAAACCATCCTGACGCCAAGCCAAAACCGTTTCGAGCTACGAGTCACCCGGTCCGATGGGAGCGATCTGCTGCTGGATACGGACGGCGCCGTGACCGGATCTCTCGAGCAACTGACGGCCGCAGAGAATCCCCTCACGAATCGACCGGCGCTCCATGGCATTGGCAGTCGGGTGGATGATCAGAACATCGTCGTGGCCGTCGCGGCCCTCGAATGGTCGAATACCGATCCGACGGATTATCTCGCGGGCGGGTATTGGCTCAATATCGAGGGCGCCACCAACGACGTGGAAATCGGCGCCTTTGTGGACGGCCCGGCCTTTGCGAGTCCAACTCTGACCTTGCCGGCCACGGGCACCGCGACCTATACGGGTCGGGCCGGTGGCCTGTATGTGGCCACCACCGGGACGGATCAGACGTATCCGGGATCCCATGAAGCCGGTCAATATCAAGGCCGTCTGCAATTGACGGCAGACTTTGGGACGAATCAGATTTCCGGCCGCGTTGATCAAGTCAGGCTGTTCATGATTGGGGGCATCAAGTCCGATAGGACCCCCTATCTGATTTCAAACCGACAAACCGCCTATGAAGCCCATCTGGAGCAGGTGTCGATCAATCCCAATGGCACATTTACCGGCGGGAACGCGCGCGTCACCAATCCCGACCTGACCATCACGTCTTCGGAGGGTTCGTGGGGCGGTCGGTTTTCGAACGTGAATGATACCGCGGGCAACCCCCGGGCGACAGCCGGGACCAGCTCGGTCCGGTTTTCCACGACTGGCGGGACCCAAGCGGTTGTAACCGGGTCGTTCTATGGGGTGACCGAGCGGTTCGAGTAAGGTCTGACAAGAAGGGAAGACCTCACGCCTGCCGCGGCCTTACCGCGGCGGCAGCCCCAGTTCCTGCACAACCGGCCGCAACGCTTGAACCACTCGTTCATGACAGAACCCGTTGCTCGCCAGCAGCCCGTGCCTGTTGGCGAGTTGCTCCCCGACTCCACCGCTCGGGGACGGGCCCCCGCCATAGACCAGGGGCTCGCCCAGGATCGTGGTCAGGGTTCCACCCGCCGCCCGCAGGATGGCTTCCGGGCCGCAGGAATCCCAGCGCTTGGTATAGGGACCGGGCTCCAGATACACGTCGGCTTCTCCCCTGGCAATGATGCCGATTTTTAATCCGACGCTTCCCGATGGAATTTCATTCCCCACCCCCAGCGCCCGGCCGATCTTTTCGACCATGGGATGTCGATGCGACCGGGAAACCGCCATGGTGAAGGGTCTTTCGTCATTCTGTTCCCTGGTCGCCAAGGGCGAGCGGAGGCCCCCCCGTTCCATCCACGCCTCCCGGCCCACCACGCCGGCGTACAGCACGCTCCCCTCCGGGCGATAGACCACCCCAAGTTGCGCACGCCCATCCACGGCCAAGCCGATCATCACGGAGAACTCTCCGTTCCTGGCGACAAAATCTTTTGTCCCGTCCAGCGGGTCCACGTACCAGACGCGCCCGGAGGCGGGGATGCCGTCAGGGAGCGGGCTTTCTTCGGCAATCACGGTATCCGAGGGAAAGGCCTCGTTCAGGCCCCGCACGATCAGGTCGTTGGCTCGCCGGTCGGCCTCGGTGACGGGATCGTTCTTGCCTTTGGACGCCACGACAAAATCCGTGGCATACACGTCCATCACGACCCGGCCCGCTTGCCGCGCCAATTGCACGGCCACCGACAATTCCTGGTTCACGCTTTGGGGTTGTGATGCAGGAGTTGTTGTCCGGCTGCCATCAGCGCCTCCACCTCCTGAGGGGTCGAGGCTTCCGCGTAACAGCGCACCAGCGGTTCCGTCCCGGAAGAACGGAACAGCAACCAGGTCCCGTCTTCCAGCACCAACTTGCATCCATCGAGGGTGTTGACCTGTTGAATTGATTTCCCCGCAAGATCGGAAGGCGGCGACTCCCGGATTTTGAGCAAATTTTCCTGCATCGTTTCGGTTACGGTCCGGTCTTCGCGGGATGAAAAAACCGCGCCCACCCGTGTAAATAACGCGTCCGTGAGCGCCCGGAGCGTCTTCCCCGTGCGGGCCACCATCTCCGTCACCAGCAGGCAGGCCAGAATCCCATCCTTTTCCGGCACGTGCCCCTGGATCGACAGCCCCGCGCTTTCTTCTGCTCCCATCCTGATTTCCTCCTTGGCCAGCAGGTCCGCGAGATAGGTGAATCCGACGGGAGTTTCCCGGACGCCCAATCCATGCCCGTTCGCTACGCGGTCGATGAGGTGCGTGGTGGCAACGGAGCGTCCCACGTCTCCGGCCCACCGTCTGGTCGTCGCAAGATAATCCACCAGCAACGCCAAAATGATATTCGCGTCGACAAAGCTGCCGTCCCGGTCCACCACCCCGAAGCGGGCGGCCTCTCCGTCGGTGGCCAACCCGATATGGGCGTTGCCTTGCCTGACCGTTTCCTGCAACTCCGCCGTCGTCGCTCTCGTGGGCTCGGGACGCA